>CACISX010000003.1 GCA_902589455.1 uncultured Pelagibacteraceae bacterium
TATAAGATACTTTGGAATAACTGCTGACGCTGATACTGATGAAGCTAAACAATTTGTCATGTATTCTATGGATGAAGGTTATACAAGTACGTTATCAATAGCTCCAGAAGGTAAATTCCCAGTTAGAAGAGGAAATGCGAGTGATCCTGAAGCTTTCACAAAAGCTTGGAGTAAACTTCCAGTTGGAGTAGATAGAAAAGCTGCATTGTCAGATCTTTATTCACCAGATGTTATAAATAATATTGTAGCTGGTTTAGATAAGGCAAATAGATGGGGCGTAAAAGAAGGTGAACTATCTAGAGCATCAAAAGTTATAAATGCTCAATTTATAAATAGAATCACTAGACTTTATGTTGATGACCAAATTGGTATTGATCAAGCTGTAGATATGATTAACGACCAATTAGCTAAATTCTAATAATTTAAATTAATTAAAAAAGCGGATAATATAAATTATCCGCTTTTTTTATGAACGATACTTTAGCAAATACTGAAAAGAAAACTGCATATATTTTAACATTACCTGCAGTTGCCATAGTTTTTGCGATTATTTTGTTTCCAATTTTTGCAAATATTTGGATTAGCTTTAAGGAAGTCGAATTAAAAGATATTAGAATTCCAGAACCAAGAGCAAAAAAAATTGTTAAATCTATTTTAGAAGAACCTTCAAAAATAAAAATTTTATATAAATTAAGAAATAGCTCTTTACTACAAGAGATAAGAGATGTTTCATTTAAAGATAAATTCCCCAAAAATTTCAAAATTGAAGAATTGGACCCAAGATGTAACTTTAAAAATAGTACTTTAAAGTGTAAATTTGGTAATTGGCCAGCAAAATATAGAGAAAATTTTAATGTAGTATTTGAAACAAATGATGAGTCTGAAATAGATAAGAAAGCCCTCAAGTCAACAAAACCTAAATTAAAGGGTACCTCAGATAACATACTGCTCAATACAAATTTTACTTTAAAAAACTTTAAGAAAGTTTTGTTCGAAAATGAATTTTTAGATCTACTTCTAACAACATTTTATTATACATTTTTTGGCACTGTTGGCTCAATTATATTTGGGATTTTAACTGCTCAAATGGTAAATCAAAAATTTTATGGAAGAACATTTATGAGAAGTGTTTTACTTTTTCCTTATGTTGCTCCAGTTGTTGCTTTAGCTTACACATGGGAGCTTCTTCTAGATCCAAATAGCGGGACGTTAAATAGCTTATTGTTAAATTATCAAATTATAGAAACTCCAATTAATTTACTTGGACAAAAATATATCGAATTAAATATTTTGGGTTTTGATTTTAAGTTAAGATTAGCACTTACAACAGTTATTATGTTTGAGATTTGGAGATATTTTCCATTAGCTTTTTTATTTATACTTGCAAGATTACAAGCTATTCCAAAAGAATTATATGAAGCTGCAGACGTTGATGGAGCAAGTCCATTTCAAAAATTTTTTAAAATAACTCTTCCTCAAATTACAGCAGTAATATCAATTTTGTTCATGATTAGGTTTATATGGAATTTTAATAAATTTGAGGATGTCTTTTTACTCACTGGAGGTGCATCTGGTACAAGAACTTTACCAATAAATGTTTATCAACAAGGTTTTGCAATATCTGATATTGGAATGGGCTCAGCAGTTTCAATAGTAATTGTTGTATTACTTTTATTATTTATGTTTTTTTATTTTAAACTTTTAGGAAAGAGGGTAGATGAGAACTAAAAATACAATTATATTTTCATTTATATCCGCATTTTTCTTAATATTGCTAATTTCAATCTGGAAAATATTAGCAACATTACAAGGTCTAAATATAAATAGCTTTAACATTGAAGTACTATTTATTTTTGGATTTTTAATATCATTAGCTCATATAAGTGTAGGTAATAAAATTAAAAATATTTATAAATCAATTATTTTTTCACTAATATTTGTTCTTTTTGATGGTTATTTGATACAAAAACTACCTTTGTGGTACAATATAGGAGTATTTTTAATACTCTATTTTTTTAATAGCAAAATTAATAAATATAATTATGTCTTTCTAAAAGAGGAGCACTCAACTCAAGTAATTCTATTTGACTTTTTGACTTTATTTGGAATTTTATTCTTTTCATTTGTAATACTATTTCCTTTTTACATGATGTTGGTTACAAGTTTTAAAACCCAGATTGCTTTATTAGTTAATCCACTTGATTTTAGTATTAATTTTAGTCAAGATTTAAAAGACTTGTTTAAATCCTATTTTGTAATTTTTAAATCTTATAAATTTGGTAAATATATTTTAACTAGCACAATTGTTTCTGTAGGTACTGTAATAATCACTCTTCTTTTTGCAATTCCTGCAGCTTATGCAGTCGCTAGATTAAATTTTTTCGGAAAAACTTTTTTGTCAACTTCTATACTTATAATTTATATGTTTCCTGCAATAGTGCTCGTAATTCCATTGTATACAATTTTTAGTCAATTAGGTTTAAGAAACTCAATAGAAGGTTTATTAATTGTATATACTGCAACAACACTCCCGGTAGCAATTTATATGTTGCAAGGGTATTTTAAAAGTATTCCAAAAGAACTAGAAGAGGCAGCAATTTTAGATAAATTGAGCTGGTTTGGTATTATTACAAAAATCATAATTCCTTTAAGTATTCCAGCTATTTCATCCGTTGCATTATATGTATTTATGATTGCCTGGAACGAGTTTTTATTTTCTTTGATGTTCTTGGATAACCCTAATTCATTTACATTATCAAGGGCTATACAATATTTAAGTGGAGATGCTGAAACTCCAAGACAATATTTAATGGCAGGGTCAGTTATAGTCACATTGCCTGTATTATTTATATTTGTTTATTTTGAAAAATATTTAGTCAGTGGTCTTACTGCAGGGAGTGTAAAAGGTTAATGAAGCATTTAATAAATAAAGCAAAAAAAACTTTACTTGGCAACAGAAGAAGAGGATACACTTTACCAACAAACAATAAACTTTACCCTGCGCAGTGGAATTGGGACTCCGGCTTTATTGCTCTAGGATATTCTTATTTTAATTTAAATTTTGCATTAAAAGAAATTAACACGTTATTAGATGGACAATGGAAGGATGGAATGGTTCCTCACATTTTATTTCATGACACAAATACAAATTATTATCCAAATTATACTGCATGGAATTGTGGTAATAAAATTCATTCTTCAGGAATAACCCAACCTCCTATATTAGCAACAATTTTAAAAGAAATTTTAGATAAAAATAAAATAAATAAATCTCAGCTTTTAAATATAAAAAAAATTATAAAAAAAATAAAAAAATATCACGAATGGTTCATTAAATTTAGAGACCCTAAAAAAACAGGATTAGTCTCAATTTTACACCCTTGGGAAAGTGGATATGATAACTCTCCAATATGGGATGATCCAATGAATAAAGTAAAAATTGAAAAAAATTTAAAATACAAAAGAGCTGACAATAAGGTAGTAAATCCAGATCACAGACCACTGAATATAGATTATGATAGGTATGTAACAATTAAAAATAATTTAAGATCAATTAAGTACAATCCAAAGAAAGCTTATAAATCATCTTTTTTTAATGTCACAGATATTGGATTTAATTCTATTTTTTTGAAAGCAAATAAAGACTTGGTTTTACTATTAGATAAATTTGATTTGGATAAATCTAAAATAAATAAATATATAAAACTTACAAAAAAAAATTTCTTAAAATTATATGACAAAAAGAAAGGAACTTTTTTTTCAAAAGATATAAAAAATAATAAAAAAATTTATATTCCATCGATTACTAATTATTTTGTACTATTTGCTGATTTAGATGATGATAAAATAAATAGAAAATTAATTAAAAATTTAAAAAAACATAATATTAAAGATAAATATTTTTTTTCATCAATTAAGCCAAATCATAAAAGTTTTGAAGAAAAAAGATACTGGAGAGGACCAGTCTGGATAAACTGTAATTGGTTTATTTATAAAGGACTAAAAAATAAGGATAATTTACTTTCTAATAAGGTTAAAAAGAAAACTATTCAAATTATTGAGAAAAAAGGATTTTATGAATATTACAGTTGCAAAAATGGACAATCAATGGGAGCAAAAAATTTTTCTTGGTCTGCAGCTCTTTATTTAGATTTAAAATTAAACAAAAACTAATTTTTTATTTTATTAGTTTGAATATCCATATTTTCTTAATCTTACATCGCCAGTTCTAGCATGTGCTTCCATTCCTTCGTATCTAGAAATTCTTGCACAAGCCGCACCTACTTCTTTTGTTGCAGCCTTACTCATTCTTTGGAAACTCAATGTTTTAATAAATTTTCCAACAAATAAACCACCAGTATATCTACCAGCTCCTTTAGTTGGTAAAATATGATTTGTTCCTGAACATTTATCTCCATATGCTACTGTTGTTTCTTCACCAATAAATAAAGAGCCATAATTCTTTAATCGATCATGATACCACTGTAAATTTTTAGTCTGTACCTCTAAATGTTCTGGGGCATATTCATCACTTACTTTTGCAATTTCTTCATCAGTATCACAAAGGATTACTTCACCATAATCTCTCCATGCTGCACCTGAATTTTCTCTCGGAAGATCTGGTAGATCAGCAATTAATTCCGGAACCCTTTGCATTACATAGTCAGCAACTTTTTTACTTTTAGTAAATAACCATGCAGGTGAATTATAACCATGTTCTGCTTGTCCAACTAAATCATACGCAACCATTTCAGGATCTGCTGTTTCATCTGCAATAACTGCTATTTCTGTTGGTCCAGCGAATAAATCTATTCCAACTTTTCCAAATAAAATTCTTTTTGCTTCAGCTACAAATTGGTTTCCAGGTCCAACTAAAATGTCTGCAGGTGCATTGCCAAATAATCCATTTGTCATTGCAGCTATAGCTTGCACGCCACCTAAATTCATAATTACATCTGCACCACAAAGATCAGCTGTATAAACAATTGAAGGATGAACCCCAACACCAGGTTTAGGAGAACTACAAACTAAAATATTTTTAACACCAGCAACTTTTGCTGTTGTTACACTCATTACAGCTGAAGCTATATGAGCGTATCTTCCAGCAGGTACGTAACAACCAGCTGTATTTACAGGTATAAGTTTTTGTCCAGCAAATAAACCTTCAGATAATTCAACCTCAAAGTCTTGACCATAGTTTTTTAATTGAGCTTCAGCAAATTTTCTAACTCTTTCATGTGAGAACTGAATATCATCTTTAGTTTTTTGGTCTAAATTTTTCTTAATTTCTTCAATATTTTCTTTTGAAACAATTACATCACCTTCATATTTATCAAATTTTTTTGAGAGTTCTTTGCAACCTTCTTCTTTACTAGTTTCAATATCCTTTAAAATATTTTCAACAATTTCTCTTGTTTTGCTGTCGTCGGTTGATGATGTTTTTGGTGATTTTTTTAAATATGTAATTGCCATTTCTCTCCTTTTAAAAATTTGATTTATTTAAATGAATTTAATTTAAAATTCAATGAATCATTTAGTCCAAAGCAACTACAGCTGCAGCAATAGAAGCCAAACGTGCTTGAGCCTCATCAGATCTACTAGTTATCACAACTGGTACTTTTCCACCCACCACCACGCCTGCAGCACACGCGCCACTAAAATAGATAAGCATTTTAACCAAAGCATTTCCAGTTTCTACACTTGGTACTAATAAAACGTCTGCTTCTCCAGCAACTAAGTTTTTAATTCCTTTTATTGCTGCTGATTTTTTTGAAATACTATTATCAAACGCCAATGGACCAAAAACATCAGCATTTAAATTTTCTTCCTTAGCTAACTTTGTGATTTCAGCAGCTTCAATAGAACTTGGTACACTTTCCAAAACTTCTTCAGTTGCAGATAGTACTGATACTTTTGGTTTTTCTATTCCTATTCTATTTGAAAAATTAACGACATTTTTAAGAATATGCATTTTTGTTTTTACATTTGGTAAAACATTTAATGCTCCGTCAGTAATTATTAATGGATTATCGTCTTTATCAATGGTCATATGCCAAATATGACTCAACCTTGTTTTTCCCAACAAATTATATTCTCTTTTTAAAACTTCTTTCATCAAAACATCTGTATGAATATGGCCTTTAACTATTATTTGCACTTTACCTTCGCTTGCTAATTTAGCTGCAATTTTTGCCGTATCATTTTCGACAGGTTCATGGATAAGCTCATATTTAGAAATATCCCACTTTATTTCTTCTGCACATTTTTTAATTTCTACTTCATGACCTATAAATATTGGCTCAATTAAATTTTCATTAACCGCGTCTTGAACTGATAGCATAGGTAAAGGTTTGCCAGCATTTACAACGGCAACTTTAACTCCTTTTTTTTTATGAGCTAAATCCAGAAGGTTATTTGGACATATAATTTCTTTACTTGATAGCATAATATTTAATCGTTAAGAATTTTTACTTCTTGGTCATTTATACTTAAAAAGACTTCTTCTCCAACTTTGAATATGTCATTTGTTTCTCCAGAAATTACAAACAGTTTTCCAGCTTCTGAATTTAATATGTATTGATAGCTACTTCCTACAAATGAAGCATTATTTACAGTTGCATGAATAGAATTTTCTTTTTTATCTTTATTAATTAACATTTTTTCAGGTCTAAGTGCTACAGATACGTTCTTTTCTAAATTTTTATCACTTTGTACTTTAATTTTCATTTCAGCTATTTTTAAATTATAAGAATTTGATTGTTTGTCTAAAATTTCTGCTTTTACAACATTTGCATCACCTATAAAATTAGCTACAAATTTATTTTGTGGATAATTATAAAGATCCTTTGGACTACCTTCTTGAGCAATAACAGCATTATTCATTACTATTACTTTGTCAGATATTGCTAAAGCTTCTTCTTGGTCATGAGTTACATAAATTGTTGTAACCCCAAGTTTTTGTTGTATTTCTCTTATATCCTCTCGGACCTGTCTTCTTAATTTTGCATCTAAATTTGAAAGAGGTTCATCAAAAAGTAATACCTTCGGTTCTAGAACAATTGCTCTTGCAACAGCAACTCTTTGTTGCTGACCCCCAGATAATTCAGAGGGCATTCTATTTTCGTATCCTTCAAGGTTTACCAACTTAAGAGTTTCTAAAGATTTTTGAATATATTCTTCCTTATTTACATTGATCATTTTTAAGCCATACGAAACATTTTCAATTACACTCATGTGTGGAAAAAGAGCGTAAGATTGAAACACCATTGATACATCTCTGTCAGTTGCAGGCAATAATGTTACGTCTTCATCATCTACTAATATTTTACCACTTGTAGCTCTTTCTAGACCTGCAATAATTCTTAGTGAAGTAGTTTTTCCACAACCAGATGGACCAAGTAAAGTAGTTAAAGTTCCAGCTTCAAATTTACAACTAACATTATCTACCGCTGTAGTTTCATTAAATTTTTTTGTTATATTTTCAAACTTTACTTCTGCTTTTTTCATTATCCTAAATTTCCTTGTAAAATTCCAGCGTCTTGATCTCTTCTTCCTAATTTACGTTTTCCTATTATTAATTGCATCAAAGTAATTGTAAACAGCATTACTACAATTAATGCAGATGAATACACTATTGCAAGTCCGTAGTCATTATTTTCTAATCTTCCTAATATGTATGAAACTGCTAAATCGTAATTTGCACTTACCAAGAAGATAACAGCACTAATTGCTGTCATAGCTCTTACAAAGCTAAAGACTAAAGATGCTGTAATTGCAGGTTTTAACAATGGAAGAATTATGTTTCTAAATGTTTGAGAGCTGGAGGCGTTTAAAGTTGATGAAGCTTCGTCTAAATGTGGATCAAGCTGGTTCATAGCAGCTATTCCCGCCCTAACTCCAACAGGCATATTTCTAAATACAAATGCGATTACTAAGATTATCCCAGTTCCTGTTATTTCAAGGGGAGGAACATTAAAAGCAAAAACATAACTTACACCTATAACACTACCAGGTATTGCAAAGCTCAACATAGTACCAAATTCAAAAGCATTTTTCCCTTTGAACTTGTGCCTTGTTAATAGGTAGGCAGTTAAAATTCCAATTGCAGCAGTTGGTAAAGAGGAAATTAATGCTATAGTAAATGTAGTGTTAAAGGAGTTCCAAGCTGTTCCTGTCCATAAGAAACCTCTTTCTTTTACCCAATCAACACTAAAAGCTTCAATGTAATGTCTTAATGTAAAGCTATGATCAACACCCCACATTTCAACAAAACCTCCAAACATGATCATTACATAAATTATAAATGTCAATAAAGCCCAGGGAAGCACCGTTGAATAAATTAACCATTTTGTTTTATTTGGAAGTTCTGGATGAACACCACTATCTCCTTTACCTGAAATTGAAATATAGGATTTTTTTCCTAACCATTGATTTTGAAGATAAAATACTACTAGAACTACTGATAATAAAATCATAGCTAATATTGCTGCTTTAGTTTCATCATACTGTGCACCAACAATTGCAAAAAATATTTCAGTAGATAATACATCGTATTCTGCTCCTAATACTAAAGGGTTACCAAAGTCTGCTAAACTTTCTATAAAACCTAGAAGAAATGCATTTGCAATTCCTGGTCTCATTAATGGTAAAGTGACTGTTTTAAATACTTGCCATTTAGAAGCTCTCAATGTTTGAGATGCTTCTTCCATGGATGGACTTACACTTTCAACAACACCAATTAAAACTAAAAATGCAATAGGGGTAAAAGCAAGAGTTTGGGCAAACCATATTCCAGGTAAACCATAAATCCATCTAGAAGGCTCGATATCAAATCCCCATTCAAGAAACGAACTTACAACACCAGTTCTTCCAAATAAAATAATTATTGCTAGACCAATTACAAACGGTGGAGTGATTATTGGTAATACCGATAATATTCTAATTGTTTTTTTAAATCTGAAACTAGTTCTTGCAACTAATAAAGCAAAAGCTAACCCTAAAATTGTTGATGAAAACGCTGTAAGCGTTCCCATAGTAACAGTATTCCAAAATACTCCACAGGCATAATCACTATAAAGGCAATCTAGCCCCCAAATTCCTTTATTAAATATTTTGTCTGAAAAATTACTTATTTCATATCCACCTTCGGTACCTTTAAAAGCAACTGCAAACATTCTAAAAATTGGAAAAAATACAAAAGTTGAAACTAAAATTATAATACTCCCAATACTTCCAACTATAAAATTATCACCATTAAGCCATCCACGGGCTGAAAGACCATGGGTGATATAAAAGACAAATGTACAGCAGGTTAAGACTGCACCTGAACCCACACCAAATTGATTTTCTACATCACCAAATATTGATTGTAAAATCTCAAAATTCCATCCTCTTATTCCAATAGAAAATCCTTGAAGGAAAAAGTAAAAAAAACCAATTAATCCTGAGTATAAGAAAATTTTAGAATATATCGGATTGTTCTGATTTAATTTTAATGTTGCTAAAGGAAAAATTAAAGGAAGTAATATCGGTAAAAGCCAATACTTTTTATTTATAAAT
This sequence comes from uncultured Pelagibacteraceae bacterium, assembly GCA_902589455.1. Taxonomy (GTDB): domain Bacteria; phylum Pseudomonadota; class Alphaproteobacteria; order Pelagibacterales; family Pelagibacteraceae; genus Pelagibacter. The sequence goes on from CACISX010000003.1 coordinate 9,559, forward strand.
ACTTGAGGTAATACTGAACCATAATCCTCTAAAGAATATTCTAGTATCCAGTTTATTGAGAAAAACCCGTCACCTGTTACATACCATGGAAAGATTAGGAAACCCAATCCTCCTATGAGCATCCAACAGATAACGAGTCCTCTCATTAATTCCTAAAATTATCTAGGAATTACAGATACATCGTTATCCCACTTGGATAACAGGCTTGCTCTAGTACTTTTATCTCCATAAACTTTAAAATTGTAATCAATCAAGTTAATAGTTGATAAATCTGGAGCATCAGGATCAGCTTTTGCTTTAGTGTTAGATGGCACTTGCAAAGATTTTCCTGAAGTGAAAACCATAGTTTGTATTGCAGGACTTAATGCCCAGTCATAAAACTTTTTAGCTTCCTTCATATTTCTTGCACCGGCAATAATACTCATTGATCCAACTTCATAACCAGTTCCCTCAGCCGGAGATACTGTTACAACAGGCAATCCTTTTTTAGTTTGTTTAACACCATCGTGTTGGAAACAAATACCAATTAGGTTTTCTCCTCTTCCGGTTGCTTTAATTGGAGCAGAACCAGATTTTGTATAAGTATTTATGTTTGCATGAAGTTTTTTCATGTAATCCCAACCTTTATCTTCTCCAAAAATTTGAAGAATTGTAGCTAAAGTTGTGTAAGCAGTTCCAGATGAATTAGGATTTGCTACTTGGATTTCACCTTTATAAATAGGTTTTGTTAAGTCCATCCATGATTTTGGAGCCGGAAGACCTTTTTTAGCTAAAAGATCTTTATTGTATCCAAAACCTAATGCACCAACATAAATCCCTACAGATTTATAATCAGCATTTTTAGCTTGGTTTTGTGCCGCAGGTAATAAATCATCAAAATGTTTTGATTTATATTTCTCAGTTAAATTTTCCTGAGCAGCTGTTAAGTGTGGATCACCTGTTCCACCAAACCAAACATCACCTTTTGGATTTGATCCCTCTGCTTTAATTTTAGCAAAAGTTTCACCACTACTTGCTCTTGTCATTGCAACTTTTGTACCTGTTTCTTTTTCATAAGCTTGTTCAAGCATTTCACAAACATCGATTTCTACACTGCAATACAAAGTTAATTTTGCTGCAGAAGCCTTGTTTGTTAAGCCAAACAATGTGATTGAAAAAAGAAGGACAATAGATGCTATCTTAATTAGATTTTTCATTATTTCCTCTCTAAGTTTATATTTATTCTAAAAAACTTATTATGAATTGTATAAAAATGTTACTATTTTATTACAAAATTCACTTCTAGGTTTAAAATTTATTTTATTTATCAAATACATTAAAATTATTGTATAATTTTTCTTAGAGGGGGACTTTGGAAATTGTAACTAAGATAGCGCCAATTATATTGGCTTTGATAATGCTAGGCTTAGGTCTAGGATTAAAACTTGAAGATTTTGGAAGAGTATTAAAAACACCAAAAGATTTTATTGTAGGCTTTATTTCTCAATTAATAATCCTTCCAATTGTAGCATACATATTAATTTTAATTTTTAGAGCACCGCCAGAAATAGCAATAGGGGTTATGATCATAGCTGCAGCTCCAGGTGGAGTTACATCTAATATTATGACAAAATTTGCTGATGGAGATGTTGCATTATCAATATCTTTAACTGCTGTAATTAGTTTATTAAGTATAATTACAGTTCCGTTGATAATTTTTACATCTGCAGATTTCCTTGGAATAACAGAAATATCACAAAATATTTCAATGACAGGAATAGCACTAAAAATGTTTTTAGTTGTAACGGTCCCTGTAATTTTAGGAATGATTATCAGAAAAGTTGCTGAAAATTTTATAGCATCTAAAGTTGGAATATTTAACAAGCTTAATATTGTTTTATTTGTAATTTTCTTCTTCGCAGCGTTTTACGAAGAAAGAGAAAATTTAATTAGTTTTATAATGCAAGCTGGTTTAATTACTTTAATATTAAACATATCGATGATGGTTATTGCTTACTACATTGCGAAAGCTTTTACCACAGGGATTAAGCAAATGAGGTGTATTGCCTTAGAATGTGGATTACAAAATGGTACTTTAGCTATATTCGTTTCTACACAAATATTTGGCACTGATATATTGTATGCAATACCAACAGCTGCTTATGCATTAATCATGTATATAACTGGATTTATATTTATTTTTATTTTAAGAAAGTCTAATTAAGTATTGATTATTCTTATTTGATTAAAAACTTTATAAATAAAATTGCTTAAGCTAAGCATATTTTTATTCACCATTCCCTTTGTTGTTACAAAAGCACTATCTTTAGCATTGTATGTAATTAATTTTTTATCATTTATATGAAGAAATTTTTTATCAACTAAATATTTTATTTTTCTAACAACTGTTGGTCTAGGAATACCAGTTATCTCAGAAATTGACATGGCATTAACTCCTCTTTTATCTGATCCCTGAATCTCTTTTCTATATGAATCTAAATGTTGTTTTTTTGGAGTAAATTTTGGATTTTTAATTGTATTTATTAGCACAACCATGCCGATTGCAAAAATTTCTAAATCCTTCAATTCTTCTCTCCATCTTTTAATAAAAATAAACCAAAATTTATTAAACTGATACAAGCAGTAAGAAAAATTTTCTTTTATTGCTAATATTATTTCTTTAACAGAGTAAACTTTGGTTACTAATTTTTCTTTTTTTAAAATTTTATTAAATTCATACAACATATTTGCAACCTCAGTAAGAGTATCGACCGCTTTAGCTGAGTAAAGGGTATCTCGAACAACAAATATTTTCTTACCGGTTCTTTTAATTACTTTTTGTTCTTCTAATTCTATAACTTTTCTTCTAATACTTTCTTTTGGAACTCCTAGATCTTTTGAAATGTCTGAAATATTAATTTTATTAATTTCGATTGATTTATCCTTATAAAATGTGTCGTAGTTAATTTTTACTCCATTTTGTCTGAAATATATAAGGTCTTGATGTATCAAATATATAATGAGGACAAACTTATCTATGTCTTTGTAATGATCATAGGCTCTTACAAACCAGTTGCTTGTTAAAGTAAAATAAGAGGGTGCCAGTGCGGCAAAATTATCTTGAATTGCTTTATTGATTGTCTTCTCATCAATATGTTCAGATATACTTGGTATTGTGTTCATATTTTAAAAAAAACCCAATATGATCAAGTTTATATTTAGAGTCAACCCATTATGGACAACCCTAGTATGTAATAAATGATCTTATAATGATTAAAATTAGACTTATAAAATAAATATGAGTACAGAAAGCTTACATAGAACATCCGAGATTGTAGAGACCCCCTCTCAATATGTTGTTCCTTCAAAAAGGGTTAACGTGGATGTTCTAAAGCAAAGACTTTTAGAAGAAAAAAAGAGAGAGAAAGTTAAAAGAACAATAATTTTATCTTCAGTTGTAGTTTCTATTGGTGCTCTTACTCTATTAACTTATTAATTTTTCCAAATCTTTTTTTATTACATCTGATATAGAAATTTCTTTTTTTAAGTTATTTTTATAACGGATAAATTTATTTTGACCTGGATACATTATTTCTTTGACACCTTTGATTTTAGGAATTTTTTTAATTGTTTTAATATTGTCTTTTATTCTTTGGTTATAATTTTTTTGAAATAAATTTGCTTTAAAAGTTATAAACAAATGTCCGATATTTTGTGGACCGGAAAAATCATCAAATGGATCTTTAACTCTTCCTGCATGATTTCCTCCAGTTAGAACTCCACTTAAAATATCTACCATCCAAGCAAGTCCAGAGCCTCTAAAACCTGCAATAGGTAATTGAACTCCAGCCAAAGCTTTTTTTGCATCTGTTGTTGGTTTACCAAATTTATCTAGAGCTACACCTTCAGGAATTTTTTGATTATTTCTTGCTGCAACTCTTATTTTACCTCTGTTAATAACTGAAATTGAAGTATCTAATATAAAGGGTATCTTTGATCCTGTAGGTGTTCCAAAACAAACTGGGTTTGTACCAAATAAAGACTTCAAAGCACCATGCGGAGCAATAGCGGGCGGGGCATTAGTATAAATCATTGCAATTAAATTTTTTTTAACTGCTTGTTCTGCGTAATAACCAGACAAACCATAGTGTCCACTGTTTTTAACTGCTACCATTCCTATTCCAGTTTTTTGAGCGTGTTTGATTGCGGTTTTAATTCCTAGATCAGCAGCAACAAAGCCAATGCTATTATTTGCATCAATGTGAGAAATAGAAGGGGAAATTTTTTTAATTTTAATTTTTGGCTTTGAATTAATTACTTTTTTTGAAATTCTATCACAGTACATTTTAAGTCTCGATAAACCATGCCCATATGCACCAACTAATTCAGCATTGATTAATGCATTTGCTGAAATTAATGCGTGGTCTTTACTTAAACCATATTTTTGGAAAATCTTAATGATTTGTTTTTTTAGTAGAGGTGTTTTCACTTATTTAAATATTTTTAAATCTTTATTAAAAAAATTTCTAATATCATTTAATAATAAATTTGGAACCTCTAAAGCTGCAAAATGACCACCTTTAGAGAATTTTTTCCATCTTTTTATATTAAAAATTCTATTTACGTATGATTTTGGAGGCCATTCAAGCATTTCCTTTGGAAATTCTGCAATTGCTGTAGGGACTTTTATTTTTTTAAAATTTTTTGGAAAAGATCGACCACCTTCTTTTCTTCTTCCAAAATATATCCAAGCAGCTGTATTAAAACTATTAGTAATTATATAGATCATTATATTTGATATTAGTTCATCTTTTGAAAATGTTTTTTCTATCTCTCCCTTGCTTAGGTCAGACCAACCGTGAAATTTTTCCAAAATCCATGCTGCGGTTCCTACTGGACTATCTATCATTGCATAAGATAAACTTTGGGGTTTTGTAGCTTGTTGAGTCCTGTATCCTTCCTGCATTATTTGATCAAAATTAAATTTTTTTTCCCATTTTTTTTCTTTATTATTTTTTGGCCCTTTTGGATGTCTAATTGGCAAGCAATTAATATGAATTCCTTTACAATATTTTGCACTATCAAGACCAATCCATGCCGCAATAGTTGCTCCCCAGTCTCCACCTTGTACAATATAATTTTTATGACCTAGATTTTTGACCATGAATTTATTTAGTATTTTGCCAATCTTTCTAGGACCTAAAGCCTTTTTAATTGGTGTTGAAAAACCAAATCCTGGCAAAGATGGTACAATTACATCAAAACCATCCTCAATTTTCCCACCAAATTTTTCAGGATGAGCAAGTTTTGGAATTATGTCAAAAAATTCAATTACACTACCTGGCCATCCGTGCAAAAGTAATAGTGGTCTGGATTTAGGGTTTTTACTTTTTTCAATTATAAAATGAAGATTGATACCATCAACATTAGTCTTGTAGTTTTTAAAAGAATTAATTTTGTTTTCAAATTTTTTCCAATTATATTTTGAAAACCAATATTGAGATATTTTTTTTAGAAAATTATAATTAGTTCCATATTCCCATCCATTTATATTTTGTATCATCTTCCATGGATAGGCTCTTACTTTTTTATATATATTATTGAGTGTACTTTTAGGTACACTTATCTTATATGGTTTGATCATCAATTAATTATGACTTATCCAGATTGTTTTTGTTTGAAGAAATGAATTTAAAGCTTCGGTACCTTGATCTCTACTTAGTGAACCAGATTGCTTATATCCTCCAAAAGGAGTTTTGATATCTCCTTCAGAAAAAGTATTCACTGACACAGTTCCACAAGGCAAGCTTTTAGCTAAATGAAATGCTCTGTTTATGTCTTGAGTAAATACACTTGCATGTAATCCGTATTTAGAATTACTAGCAATTTTCAAGGCTTCTTCGTCATTTTTAACTGTTAAAACACCTAGTACTGGTCCAAATATTTCCTCTTGAGCAATTGTCATATTTTCTTTTAATCCATCAAATAAAGTTGGCTTTGCATAAAAACCTTTTTGGTTATTATCTGAAACTCCTCCAGATAAAAGTTTCGCCCCTTCATCTATTCCTTTTTGGATATATCCATCAACAGTTCGTAAATGTCCTTTCGAAATCATAGATCCCATATTCGATTTTAGATCTAATGGATCTCCTACTTTTAATTTTTTAACTTTTTTAATAATTTTATCTAAAAATTCATCTTTTACTTTTTTATGAATTATCTGTCTCATATTTGCTGAACAGTTCTGTCCACCATTCCAAAATGCAGAATTCATAGCATTATCTATTAAATCATCAGTAATTTTCGCATCCTCTAAAACTATAAATGGACTTTTTCCTCCCATCTCTAATGCAACAGGTTTTAAATTACTTTCACTCGAGTATTTTAAAAAATAACCACCTACTTCAGTTGAACCTGTAAACGAAACTGCATCAACATCTTTGTGTCGACCTAAAGCTTCACCTACATCACCATAACCTGGAAGTACATTCAAAACTCCATCTGGTATCCCAGCTTCTTTTCCAATTTGAGCAACTCTAATTGCTGTAAGAGGTGTGTCCTCTGCTGGTTTAATAATTACCGAACAGCCTGCTGCAAGAGCTGGTGCCATTTTCCATACCGCCATCATTAAAGGAAAGTTCCAAGGAACAATTCCAGCAACAACTCCAATTGGCTCTTTAACAATTAAACTAGTAATTGATGGTTCTGTTGGACCAACTTTTCCAAATACTTTATCAATTAATTCTCCATACCACTGAAAGTGCATTGGTGCATCATTTGCAACTTCATTAATACAATCCGTGATAAGTTTACCTGTATCAATACTTTCTAAAACAGAATTTTCATCACCATGTTTTCTAAGTAATTCAGCAAATTTTAATAAAACTTCTTTTCTATGTTCAGGTGAGCTTTTAGACCAAACTCCATTGTTAAAAGCTTTTCTTGAAACTTTAACTGCTAAGTTAACATCTTTGTGATTACATTTTGCAACAGCGCAAAGTTTTTTACCAGTTGCGGGATTAATTGTTTCAAATTTTTTACCATCAATTGCATTTACATATTTGCCATTAATAAATGCTCTCCCTTCAAATTTAATTTTACTAGCTATTACTTTGTATTTGTTACCTGAACTCATAAATTTTTTCCTATAAATTTTAATTTTTTTATTTTTTAAACTTAACCTAAGACACCTTGAGACTAAAATAAATAGATTAACTATGATATTCTTAATACAACTCTTAATTGTAATCCCATTTTGATTAGACAAGTTTTTTTTTCTGTGTACTTCCGTTGCAAACTTAATTAGGTTTGAATTAATTTAAATTGACAATTTAACTAACTAAGAGGAGAGAAATTAAATGTTTATTAAAACAATTAGCAAGACACTTATCAAAGTGGTTGCAATTATTTTCTTTGCACAAGCTGCTTATGCAGAAATAACTCTTAAGCTTGGAACTACTGGTAGATTGGGTATGCCAATTGGTGACGCAATAGATCAGGCTTTGATACCAGCTATGGAGAAAGCATCTGGTGGTAAGATGAAAATTGAACCACATTATCAAAGAAGCTTATGCGCAGAGCAAAAATGTGGTGAACAAGCCAACCAAGGACTTATAGCTTTGTGGACTAGTTCTACTGCAAACTACGGTAACTTTGGGCCAGAATTAGCAATTTTCGATTTGCCTTTTATTTTCAAATCACTAGAGGATGCTAAAAGAATATCAGATGAATGGTTAGCTGAAAGACAGTGTAAACTAGCTCTTGAGAATGCTGGTCACATTTGCCTTTCTGTATATTCAAGTGGAGGATTTAGACAACTTGGAAATGCAACTAAACCTGTTCATGAGCCAGATGATATGAAAGGACTTAAATGGAGAACTACTAAAAGTCCAGTTGAGTTTATGCTAGTTAAAAATTGGGGTGCAACACCAACTCCTTATGACTGGAGTCAATTATATCAAGGTCTTCAATCAGGTGTAGTTGAAGGTCAGTATGTTGCTAGTCCATGGCAGCATGTAGCAAAACTTCATGAAGTTGCAAAATATTTCACTGAGATCGGAGGAATGTGGTCTGGAAATATTTTAGCGATGGATGCTAAACAGTACAATGCATTGTCTGACCAACAAAGAAAATGGTTACACGAAGCAGCTGATGCTTATGGAGAAAAAGTAAACGAGTTGGATAACGCTTGGATTAAAAATGGTGAAGATGCAATTAAAGCATCTGCTAAAGAGTGGTATGTACCAACAGAAGCGGAAATGACTAAGTGGAGAGCAGGTGCAATCGGTGCTTGGTTAGACGCTAAGGGTACTTTTGAACCTGAAGTAGCTAAAAGAGTACTTCTAGAACAAGGTATGGATGGATTTGTAGCTCAGTTAGAAGCAGCTGGCGCTCTATAATACGTTCAAAAAAATTGTGTAAAGACCATTTAATTCTATAGAATTAGATGGTCTTTACCTAAAAAAAATCATAACTTATAAGTATTCATGGAAAGTATTATTTTACTTGTAGTACTCCTTTTTCTAATTTTATTAGGAGCTCCAATTGGCTTTATATTAATACTGATTCCATTTGTTTATATTCTTCTCACAGATGCTGTACCTCTTGTTTTAATTCCTAGTCAAATGTTTACAGCTATTGACTCAGTTCCATTAACTGCAATTGCATTCTTTATGTTGACAGGTGAATTAATGACAAGTGCCACAATTACTGACCGGTTAGTTGCTTTGAGTAGGGCGTTGATTGGACGTATACGAGGAGGATTGGCTCAAGTTAATGTTCTTGTGAGTATGTTTTTTGCTGGCATGAATGGTTCTGTGGTAGCAGATACAGCTACAGTTGGTGCATTAGTATTGCCAGCCATGAAGAAAGCAGGTTATCCTGCTGCATTTTCAGCTGCGGTTACAGGAGTAAGTTCCACTATAGGAGGGATTATTCCACCTAGTATAATGATGATTGTGCTTGCTAATGCAACTGAGATTTCTATTGCATCTCTATTTGCAGCTGGGATTATTCCAGGAGTCTTGATTGGTGTTGTGATAATGGTAATTAACCATTACTTCGCAGTTAAACATAACTTCGAACGTAGTGATCAACCATTCTCGGTACGTCGAGCTGGTAAAGAATTATATAGATCCTCTTTTGCACTTCTAATACCTTTGGTTTTAGTAGGTTCAGTAATGGGTGGTGTAGCATCGGTTGTTGAGGCTGGAGCTATCACAGCATTGGTTGCGTTATTTACAGGAGTATTTGTTTATCGAACTATTAAATGGAAAGATTGCACAGGTGCTTTTCGTAGAGCATTCCGTAATTCAGCAATGGTTTTTATTATCATAGCTGCTTCAGGACCTTTCAGTTGGTTACTTACTTCTCTTGGTGCAATCGGCGATCTTGAAACCTGGCTTTTAGGCTTAGCTGATTCCCCAATATTATTTATTTTTGCTTTGATATTATTTATTTTTCTTCTTGGAACGGTAATGGACTCAGCGGTTAACATTATCATTGTTGGCCCAGTATTAGTGAATGTTATGTCTCAAGCAGGCTTTCCTGAGGTGCAAGCAGCTATGGTTGTAATAGTTGGCTTTTTAATAGGATCAGTAACGCCACCTGTTGGTGTTGCTTACTTTACCTCTGCAACAATAGCACAAGTCCGTTTAGAAAAGGTTGCTATTGCGTTAATCCCTTATCTGATTGGATTATTTTTACTTTTATTTTTTATTCTTATTGTACCAGAATTAACAATGTTTCTTCCAAACCTATTGAGCAATTAATGAAATGATAAAATTTTTGAATAGTATTGACCGTTTTATCCATCGTATGTTGGAAGCTATGTGTTCACTCTTGTTAGCTGCCATGGTTGGTTTCACTCTTTATAATGTTACAATGCGATATGTTTTTAATAACCCTCCTGTTTGGGGGGATTTGCTAACAGTATTAAGTAATATTTGGCTGATGTTTATAGCACTTTCTCTAACAGCAAGAGATAATGAACATGTAGCTTTAAATTTAATATATGAAAAATTACCTGAAAGAGTTTCGTTATACATACGCCAGTTCTGGAAAATTATGATTATGATGATTGGTGTAGTCTTAATTATTTATGGAATTGAACTTGTAGAAGGTATGCGAGGGAAGTATTGGGAAATGTGGTATTTTGAAATTAGTATGCAAGGTATTGAGTTCAAACCAAACTATATGCCAAAAAAGTATGCAGTCGCAATTTTACCATTAGCTGGATTTTTAACGACAATTGGTGCTGCTATTGGTTTTTTGAAAAAGGTCTAGTTCTTTAAAAAGTGTTTGTTTAACCTTTTCCTCTCCACGGAATAGTTTTATCTATTATTTTTCTTAAAGTTATATCAAACAACAGACCCAACATTCCCATAATAAATATTGTTATCCAAATAACCTCGTATTGAAAATATTTTTTAGCAACGTTTTCAACAAAACCAATACCTGTTGTACCTGCTAAAAACTCTGCAGCAACTAGAGTTCCCCAACACATACCAACTGCAACCCTAATACCTGTAAGAATTTCAGGAAGCGAATTAGGGAAAATTACATGTCTTAAAATTTGTTTTTTAGATGCGCCTAATGAGTGTGCTGCATGAATTTTAGAAAGTTGTGTTCCTGATGCACCAGCTCTTGCAGAAATAATCATAATTGAAAGTGAGACCATGAATAATAAAAATACTTTACCAGTGTTATCAATTCCAAGTACTGAAATAATTAAAGGTGCCCAAGCTAATGGAGGAACCGGCCTATATAACTCTATTAACGGATCGAAGAAACCTTTGGCAAATCTATTTAATCCCATAAACAATCCTAGTGGTACTCCAATAATTATTCCAAACACCAATCCTAAAAATACTCTTAAGAAAGAGTCCCAAATATGTCCATAAGGAACAGGGATCTTAAATAATTTAAAGTCCCCAGTTACAATTTTAAGAACTTGTCCTTTAAAGTTTTGTTTAACAACACCTTCATTTGTATGAACTGGGTATTCTCCTGGTAAAATATCAGCTATCCAATCAGGTAATATAAAGCCTATTATTGAGCTAACATCTATCATTTCTATCCATAGGAGTGGGATATTTTTATATCCAACACTTGGTTTAGACATCAGTACAAACTTGTTAAATGTATCAGAAGGCTTTGGTAACCATCTTCCTGAACCTTGTTCAGAACAACTTGTGCCGCTTGAAACAATTGTACCTGCTGGAAACAGGATTAAATCAACTAACCATAACCCACCTTGTTGATCTTTTTGCACATTATCAAATTCAATAATTGCTTTTTTCATTTCATTTAAAGCAGAAGGAGGATAAATGCTTGCGTATTCAATTCGTCTTGCAATTTTAACAATATCTTTTGCAAAAGTTGATGCGACCTCATCACTATCATCTAAGCTTTTTCTATAGGATTTAATTTCATCTTTTAATTTTTTAATTGAATTTTTGAACTGTAGGTTATGATTTCTTAACTTAAAGAATTTATCATTTATAAGTTTAAGTTCTTTTGCTGCGTAATCGAATTTTAAACCTTTATTAGTTTCTGGAACCATCGGAACTTCAATAGTATTTTCTATTGATCCAGTACCAGTCCTAACCGTTATAATGCCCCAACGACCTTGCTCTGAAACAGCTTTAAGTCTTTCTGCTTTTTGTTCTGATGTTTCAAAAGGATAATCTTTTTTTTGAAAATCAGAACTAAGAAGTTTAATTTGTTCAGTGAGCTGCTGAATTTCAACTTTTGTACTCATCTCCATTAAGTCTTCATTGGTTAGCAATGGAATTAATTGTTTAGTTTGATCTATATATTCAGCTAATATATTTTTTTGTTGATCATTGAGATCTGGTGAATTTTGTATTTCTTTTGTAACTCTTTGAAGATTCTTGTTTTCAATTTTGATTATTGAGGTGCTTTTAAATTCTCTTTCTTCAATAGGAAATTGATATTTTAATCCTAATAACGACTCATTGATTTTAGCTACTTGACATAATTCATTTGCTGATTTTGGGTAAAATCCTTTTGCAATATCCCAAGAATAATAAAGCCAAACTAATAAAATTGCACTACTTCCAACAATTACCCAATGCGTTCCACCTTTAGCTCTTTCTGGGTTTCCAAAAACAGCATCTACTTTTTCAGTTTTAATGAGACGTCTTCCATATAAAACACACCCAATTATTGCTACAAATATTAAGGCAGTTACAAATTGTGTTAACATTTAATTTTCTTTCCCCATGATTTCTTCTTCCATATTCCAAATCATGGATAAGATTTCCTCCCTCGTTGAGGAGAATTCTTTATTTTTTTTAATCTCTCTTAGATCTTGACTTAATCCCATTTCAGCGAAAGGTAATTTATACTCTTTATGTATTCTGCCTGGTCTTGGTGCCATGACATATAATCTTTCTCCAAGCAACAATGCTTCTTCAACTGAGTGAGTAATTAAAATAATTGTTTTACCTGTTTCTTTCCAAATTTTTAAAACTAAAGACTGCATTTTTTCTCTTGTTAAAGCATCGAGAGCACCCAAAGGTTCGTCCATTAAAATTAAATCAGGATCATTAATTAAACATCGAGCAAGAGCAACTCTTTGCTGCATACCACCAGACAATTGATAAGTAGGTGTATTACCAAAACCTTTAAGCCCAACTATGTCTAACCATTCATCAACTTTTTTTGCCGTTTTTTCTGGATCTTCTTTTTTCATTCTAAGTCCAAAATTTACGTTTTCAGCAACGGTTAACCATTCAAATAAAGCACCTTGTTGAAAAACCATTCCTCTTTCAACACCAGGTCCATCTATTTCTTTTTCATTGAGAGTAATTTTTCCAGATGTGGGTCTTAAAAATCCTGCGGTAATATTTAACAAAGTTGTTTTTCCACACCCTGAAGGTCCAAGAACTGTTAATAATTCTCCTTTTTTTAAAGTAAAGCTTACATCCTTTAAAGCATGAACGGTTTCTCCTTTAGGAGTTTTAAAAATCATGTTTAGATTTTGAGAAACTAAATCACTCATAAAAACAACTGTATATTAGAATTTTGGTTAAAAAAATAGGCACCAATTTTTAAAATTGGCGCCTATTAAATTTTTCTTTCCCTATGAATTATAGAGGTAAGAAACTAGTGTCTACAGCTCCACCAGGAGTTCCCATACCTTTTAGGAAACCATCAAGATTACCACTCTCCATAGATTGTTTAGTTTCTTCTGGAGTTAGGAATTTAAAGCCACCAATAGTTTCTTTCATGTCTGCTAACTTCATTTCAGCATCTTTAGCTATTACGTTTAAGTCAGATTTACCTGCTGCGTATCTAGCATTTGCCTCATGAGTTACTTCGATGAAAGTTCTTAACATTCCTGGATTTTCTTTCATGAATTTGTCAGTTACAGATGTAATATCTATACCTAATATACCTGCATCTCTAGCTTCTTGAACTGTTAAAAGTCTTGATCCAACAGCAGTTGCTGCTTTGATAGAGTTACCACCAAATAGACATGCCATTACAACATCACCACTTACTAATGCAGCAGCTCCTTCTTCTGGGTCCATTTGAATAACATCCATTTTACTTCTGTCAGCTCCAACAACTTTCATACTTTCATCAAAAACGTATTCAGCCATTGTTCCAAGTGGAACTGCAACTTTTTTACCTTCTAATTCAGAAGCATTTGCTTTTGTAATTCCAGAAGCGTTAGATGTAACACAAGTTGTTCCACCCATTCCGTATTCCATAGCAATATCTACAAGTTTTAAAGGTGCATTTGATTTTACAGCATTAATAAAAGGCACAAGTCCTTGTGAGTAAGAAATATCAATATCTCCTGCTAACATAGCGTCAGTCATTGCACCACCATTTGAGAAGTTAGTCCATTTAACTGGTACACCTAATGCTTTTTCGTATATACCTTTAACTTTATCTTCTTGGTTTGGCGTTGGCCACTCTAGAAAGAATGCAACTCTAACTTCATTTGCAGCAGAATTTGCTACTGAAATTGAAAGGTTTAGAGCAACGATTGATCCAAGAATAAAACTTAGTATTTTTTTCATTTATTCCCCTATGTTTAATTAATTAAATTATCGATATTTAAATTCAAATTGATCCCGAAGTAAAACAAAAAAAGAAAGTTATACAACTTTTAGTTGTGTCAATAATGTAGTAGTTAATCTATTTATTTTAGTCTAAAGAGGCCTTAAAGTTAAACTTTAAAAACAAATTAAAACATATTTAAAGAAAGAAATTTATGAGCTCAGAGAACAGAACTTCAGTTCCAAATTCATTAAATGAACATTGGATGCCTTTTACATCTAATAAAGATTTTAAAGCTAATCCAAGACTAATAACTGAAGCAAAAGGAGTTTATTTAAAAACCCATCATGGAAAAACACAAATTGATGCAAGCTCAGGATTATTTTGTAATCCATTAGGTCATGGTAGAAAAGAAATTACGCAAGCAGTTACTAAACAATTAGAAACTCTAGATTACGCTCAACCTTTCCAACAAGGTTTTGGTGGTTCATTTGAATTGGCAACAAAAATTTCAAAGCATACACCAGGTAATTTAAATAAAATGTTTTTTACAATTTGTGGATCTACAGCAGTAGAAACAGCAATCAAAATTGCTATAGCTTACCATAGAGCAAAAGGTAATGCGCATAGATTTAGATTTGTTGGTCGTGAGAGAGCTTATCACGGAATGAATATTGGTTGTGTATCTGTTGGGGGAATGATTAATAATGTAAAAACATTTGCAAGCATTTTAATGCCGGGTGTTCAGCATATGAGGCACACTCATTTACCAGAGCACAAATTTGTTAGCGGACAACCAGAAACTGGAGGAGATCTTGCTGATGATCTAGAGAGAATAGCTAGCAACTTTGGTCCTGAAAATATTGCAGCATGTATAGTAGAACCAATTGCAGGGTCAACTGGAACTTTAGTTCCACCAAAGGGATATTTACAAAGACTAAGAGAAATTTGTGACAAACATGGAATACTTTTAATTTTTGATGAAGTAATTACAGGATGGGGAAGAACAGGCTCTGCATTTGCTAGTCATGAGTTTGGTGTAACACCAGATATAATGACAATGGCAAAAGCAACTACAAACGGAGTGGTTCCTATGGGTGTTGTAGCATGTAAAGACGAAATCTATGATTCAGTAATGGATGCTTCACCAATGGGTTCTGTTGAATTATTTCATGGTTATACTTATTCAGGAATTCCGGTAGCTGTTGCAGCTGGATTAGCAGTACAGGAAATTTTTGAGAAAGAAGATATTTTTAATAGAGCTAAAAACTTAGCACCTTATTTTCAAAAAGGTTTATTCTCTCTTCAAGATTTAGAGTCTGTAGACAATATTAGGGGTTATGGAATGATGGGTGGAATTGATATGAAATTAAACACTAAACCTGGAAAAGCCGGCTACGAATGTTTTAAAGCTTGTTATGAAGCTGGTGTAAACTTCAAAGCAACAGGTGATTGTTTAATCATAGCTCCTCAATTTATATGTGAAGAAAAACACATAGATGAGATTATTGATAAACTTAGAACTGGTATTACTAACTATCAAAAAAATCAAAAAAACTAGTTATCTTATACAATTATATAGAGTGTTTATGAAAATAGGAGTACCTAAAGAAATTAAGCCCCAAGAAAATAGAATTGGTTTAACACCTGACAGTGTAAAAATTTTGGTTTCTGAGGGTCACGAAGTTATAATTGAAAAAAATGGTGGATTTGAAGCTGGTTTTGAGAACGATCAATACATAAAAGCAGGAGCAAAAATTGCTGATACAGCAGCCGATATTTTTAATGATGCAGAAATAATTGTTAAAGTTAAAGAACCTCAAAAAGCAGAAGTTGAAATGATAAAAGAAAATCAGATCATATACACATATTTACATTTAGCTGCTGCAAAAGAGTTAACTGAAGGTTTAATAAAATCCAAAAGTATAAACATTGCCTACGAAACTGTAACGGATGATAATGGAAGATTGCCATTACTTGCTCCCATGAGTGCTGTTGCAGGAAGAATGTCAGTTCAAGCTGGAGCACATTGTTTAGAAAAAAATCAAAAAGGTAGAGGAGTATTATTAGGAGGAGCGCCAGGAGGCGAACCTGCAAACGTTTTAATTCTTGGAGGAGGAGTAGTTGGAGAGAACGCAGCAATAATAGCTACTGGTATGAGAGCAAAAGTCCATATTGTAGATAAATCTGAAGCGAGATTGAAACAATTAATTGAAATTTTTGGGGACAAGATAATTCCTGAGCAAAGCGACAAAACAGATTTAAATAAATTAGTTACTGAAGCTGATCTTTTAGTTGGTGGTGTACTTATACCAGGTGCTGAAGCGCCGAAATTAATTACAAAAGAAATGATAAAGACTATGAAAAGAGGATCTGTAATTGTTGATGTTGCAATAGATCAAGGAGGTTGTGTAGAAACAAGTAAACCAACAACACATGGCGATCCAACTTATATAGTTGATGATGTTGTGCATTATTGTGTAGCAAATATGCCAGGTGGTGTTCCAAGAACTTCAACATTTGCGCTTAATCAAGCAACTCTTCCTTTTTTAGTTAACCTAGCAAATAAAGGTTATCAAAAAGCACTTAGTGATGATAAAAATTTTTTAGCTGGTTTGAATGTTTATAAAGGTCAAGTAACATATAAAGCTGTTGCTGATGTTTTTGGTCATAATTATTTAGAACCTGAAAAAGCTATACTTAATTAATATTTTTTTTATTTGAAATTAAATTATCTATAATTAACTTAATACCTAACGAGAGTGATATTTTAGGTTTCCAATTTAATTTATGAATTTTTGATGAATTAATAAGCTTTCTATATGTTCCATTAGGTTTTGACATATCATATTCGAATTTTCCTTTGTACTTAGTAATTTTTGAAATTATTAATGCTAACTTTTTGATACTTATTTCTTGACCAGATCCAACATTTAAAAATTGATAATCTTTATCGCAAATTTTAAAATATTCTTTTTTAGAAATCCTCATCACTTTAATGCAAGCTTTTGCAAAATCATCTACATGTAAAAACTCTCTTTTTGGTTTTCCGTTGCCCCAAATTATAATTTTTTTCTTCTTATTTTTTTTTGCAAAAATTATTTTTTTAATTAAGGCTGCCAAAACATGACTATCTTCAGTGTTATAATTATCGTTAGGGCCATATAAATTAGTAGGCATAACTGCTCTAAAATCAGTATTATATTGATTATTAAAACTTTCACACATTTTTATCCCTGCTATTTTAGCTACAGCGTATGCATCGTTTGTTTTCTCTAATTTACCAGTCAACAAATACGTTTCCTGAATTGGAATTTTAGATTTTTTAGGGTAAATACACGAAGATCCTAGAAATAGAAGTTTTTTTACCTTAGTTCTAAAAGCCGATATGATACAGTTGTTTTGAATTTGTAAATTTTCATAAATAAAATCGGCTGGATATTTTTTATTGGCCAAAATACCTCCAACTTTAGCCGCAGAAATATAAACTTCATCAAATTTATGTTTATTGAAAAAATTAAAAGTTTTTTCTAAATTTAAAAGATTAACTTTTTTTTTATCTGCAATATAAATTTTATTCTTTTTTGAAATATTTCTACAGATAGCTGATCCAACCATACCTTTGTGGCCAGCAATAAATATTTTTTTCATTTATTTAAGAAATTGATTTTTTTTGTTCATTAAAGTCACTCTCAACCATTTCTTTTACCATTTGATTAAAAGAGATTTTTGGTTTCCATTTTAAAATTTTCCTAGCTTTGCTTGAATCACCTAATAAAGCATCAACTTCAGTTGGTCTAAAATATTTTTTTTCAATTTTTATAATTATTTTACCTGTTTTTTTATCTATTCCTTTTTCATTAACTCCTTTCCCAACCCACTTCAAATTTATTCCTAAATTTTTTGCAGCAATATTAACAAATTCTCTAACACTAAATTGTTTTCCAGTAGCAATGACAAAATCTTCAGGTTTATTATGTTGCATCATCTTCCACATTGCTTCTGCATAATCTGCAGCGTGACCCCAGTCCCTTTTTGCATTTAAATTCCCTAATATTAAATTTTTTTGCAAACCTAATTTAATTTTTGATAAACCTATTGTTATTTTTCTTGTTACGAATGTTTCTCCTCTTAGTGGCGACTCATGATTAAAAAGAATTCCATTACATGCAAAAAAATTATAAGCTTCTCTATAATTTACTATAATCCAATGAGCATATAATTTTGCTACTCCATAAGGACTTCTTGGATAAAAGGGTGTATTTTCGTTTTGAGGAGTCTCCCTGGCTTTTCCATAAAGCTCTGATGTTGAGGCTTGATAAATTTTTACCTTATTAACTAAATTTGCTGATTTAACAGCTTCAAGCAATCTTAAAACTCCAATAGCATCGGAGTTAGCTGTATATTCTGGAATTTCAAACGAGACTCTAACATGGCTTTGTGCAGCTAAATTATAAATTTCATTTGGTTTAACTTTATTAAGAATTCTAATTAAGCTTGAGCTATCACTCATATCACCATGATAAAGACTAAAATTTTTATCGTGTAAATTTTTATCATTAAAAAATTCATCAATCCTTTGGGTATTAATCAAAGATGTTCTTCTTTTTATTCCATGAACTTGGTATCCTTTTTTAAGCAATAATTTTGTGAGATAATATCCATCTTGACCTGTGATTCCTGTAATTAAAGCTTTCCTCATTATTTAATATTTATAACAATTACAAATAAAAAAATATAAAAAATTAAAATGATTTTTTTAAACATTTGTTTAACAATATTGATGTGTTAAAAATTATTAAAAATAATGAAAAGCTTAAATATACCATCATCTTGCAAAGTAATAGTTATAGGAGGTGGTGTTATAGGTTGTTCTGTTGCATATCATTTAACTAAATTTGGTTGGAGAGATGTTGTTTTACTTGAAAGAGATCAATTAACATCAGGAACAACTTGGCATGCAGCTGGTTTAGTTAGTCAATTAGGTCCAACTGCAGCAGTTACAAAGATTAGAAAATATACACTAGATTTATATAAAACATTAGAAAAAGAGGTTGAACATTCAGCTGGTCTTAGAATTAACGGGGCATTGTCTATAGCCCAAACAGATGCTAGATGGCAGGAGCTTAAAAGACAAGCAACTACAGCACAACTTTACGATATTGATTTACAAATTTTAAATAAAGAAGAGATAAACAAAAACTATCCGATGATGTTTACTGAAGATTTGAAAGGTGGAATTTTAATGCCAGGCGATGGCGCAGCTGACCCAAGCGGTGTTACTCATATGCTTGCTAAAGCAGCAAGAAGAGGAGGTGCAAAAATTTTTGAACAAACACCTGTTGAAACAATCTTGACTAAAAATGGAAGAGTTGCTGGTGTAAGAGCAAATGGACAAGATATTGAATGTGAATATGTTGTTCTTGCAACCGGTATGTGGTCGAGGCAAATTGGTGAAAAGGTGGGAGTAAGTATTCCATTGTATCCTGCTGAACATTTTTATGTAATTACGGAACCTATTGAAAATCTTTCACCAAAGTTACCTGTTATAAGAGATTTTGATAGCAGCACATACTTTAAAGAAGATGCTGGAAAGTTGTTAATTGGAATATTTGAAGGTAAATCAATTCCAGCTTTTAATAAAACAAATAAAGTTCCAGAAGATTTTTCATATGGAGAATTTCCAGAAAATTTTGAACATTTTGAGCCTTATTTAGAAAAATCTATGAAAAGATTCCCTGTTTTGGAAACAGCCGGTATAAGAAAATTTTTTGCTGGTCCAGAGTCGTTTACACCTGATACTAATTCTTTGTTAGGTGAAGTTCCCGAAATTAAAAATTTATTTGTAAGTTGTGGACTAAATAGCATTGGTATTGGAAGTGGTGGTGGAGTTGGAAAAGTAACTGCAGAGTGGTTAATGACTGGACATATAAATGAAGATATTTTTAATTATGATATTAAAAGATTTCAAAAATTTCATTCTGAATTAGGTTTTATTAAAGATCGTATTACAGAGTCACTTGGAGATTTATATGGAATGCATTGGCCTTATAAACAACACAAAACATCAAGAAATATAAAAAAATTACCATATCACGACTCTTTAAAAAGTTTTGGAGCTTGCTTTGGAGTTTCAGCTGGTTACGAGAGACCTATGTGGTTTGCTTTAGATGGTGAAAAAGCTGAGTATGAATATAGTTACAATTATCAAAACTGGTATCCATCTGTAGAATATGAAACAAACAATACTATAAAAAATGTAGGCTTATTTGATCTAACTCCTTTTTCAAAATTTGAATTAAAATCAAAAAAAGCACATGAAGAACTACAAAAAATTTGTACCGCAAATATAAAAAATGAAGTTGGTAAGTGTACTTATACTCATATGCTAAATAAAGATGGAGGTATTGAAACAGATCTTACTATAATTTGTATTGGTGAAAATCATTTCAGGATTATAAGTTCTGCGGCAACAAGAGAAAGAGACAAGTTTCACATAAAAAAACATTTATCAGAGGATATGGAACTTAAGGATGTTACAGATGATTATTGTGTTTTTGGAATATTTGGACCTAATAGTAGATTGTTAATGCAAAAATTAAGCAATGAAGATTTTAGCAATAAAAATTTAAAATTTGCTAATTCAAAGAAAGTTAAAATTGATGATATTGAAACCTGGGTTCAGAGATTGTCTTATGTTGGTGAACTAGGTTATGAATTATATGTAAAAACGACTAAAGCTAAAAATATTTATGAGAAAATTATTAAAGAAGGAAATAATTTCAAAATTTCTAATTGTGGAATGCATGCACTAGACACAATGAGAATGGAAAGTGGTTTTTTGCATTGGGGTCACGATATATCACCTGAAGAAAATCAATATCAAGCAGGTCTTGATTTTACAATAAGCCATAAAAAAGAAATTGATTTTGTTGGAAAGGGTGCTTTAGAAAAAATTAAAAACAAAAAATTAGATAAAAAATTTGTAATGTTGACTCTTAAAGATAGTGAGCCTGGAAAACCTTTACTTACACATGATGAACCTATTTATTTAGAGGATAAAATAATTGGAAGAACTACATCTGGAAATTATTCATTTAATTATAAAAAAAATCTAGCTTTTGGTTATATTAAAAATGACTTTTCAGAAAATGAATTATTTAATACAGATTTATATATTGAGATTGAAAAACATAAATATCCAGCCACGTTACTTTTAAAACCTCTAAAAATTAGTAATTTCAAAGAGTTATAATTTAACTCAATTTGTTTGAATTTTGAACTTTAAACTGTTTTAATGGTGTTGTGAAAAAAGAAAATAAAGAGACAACTTTATTAAATTTAAAAAATATAACTAATGAGAAATTTGAGTCTGAAGGTATTAAAACTACCAATGTAAATATTTTACTTAATAGAGTTAGATTAGATAAAAAAAGAACCTTGAAGAAAAAAATTGTTTTTTCACTTTTTTATGCAGCAATAATTAGTTCTATTATTATTTATTTTATTATTTAACTCAATTCTTATTGTCCTAATTAACTTCTCAATCGTTGTGGATACACGTAGTGCACACAGAGAATAGATTTTAAACAAATCTTGTTTGCATCAAAAATTAAAAGTAGTATAAACCAACAATTATTTAATGGCGGGGTAGCTCAGTTGGTTAGAGCGCGGGACTCATAAGCCCGAGGTCAGTGGTTCGATCCCACTTCCCGCTACCAAAACTATGAAAGATATTTATATAAGTTGGGACGATTATCATAAAAAAATTGAGCAATTAGCCAAAAAAATTTATGAAGATAATTGTCAATTTAATCAAATTATTTGTATAGCCAAAGGTGGATTAAGAGTAGGAGATGTTTTTAGTAGACTTTTCAATATTCCTTTAGCTATATTATCTGTTGAGTCTTATCATGGCGACAGTGATGATATTAAAAATCAACAAGGACAATTTACTTTTTCAAGAGATCTAGCAAAAACTACTCCAAATTTAGGCTCACATGTTTTGTTAGTTGATGATTTAGCTGACTCAGGAAAAACTTTAATTAAAAGTATTAAATGGTTAGAGCATTTCTATGGATTTTACTTGGAAGAAAAAATAAAGACAGCTGTAATTTGGCACAAGTCAACATCAAAATTTAAACCTGATTATAGTGTAGATTATTTAGAAGACTCACCTTGGATACATATGCCTTTTGAAAAATATGAAACAACAAATATAAAAGATTTTAAGTTTGAATAATTTCTAAATAAATTATTACTTAATTAAACTATCATTAAATTGACTTGATACTCTTACAAAGGTTGTGCATTTACTAAGTTGTTTTAATGATGGTGCTCCTACATATGTGCAACTACTTCTTACACCTCCAAGAAGATTTAAAATAGTATCATTAATTTTACCTCTATACTTTACTCTTACTTTTCTTCCTTCGCTGCTTCTATAGGAAGAAAGTCCACCATAATGTTTTTTATTAGCTACCTCTGAGCTAGAACCATAAAACTCAATATATTTATTGCCATTAATTTTTACTATTTTACCTTTTCCTTCATCATGTCCAGCAAGCATGCCTCCCAACATTACAAAATCTGCACCACCTCCAAAAGCTTTGGAAACATCGCCGGGACATGTACAACCGCCATCAGCTATTACGTGTGCACCAAGTCCGTGAGCTGCATCTGCACATTCTATAACTGCACTAAGTTGTGGATAGCCAACACCTGTTTGAATTCTTGTTGTACAAACACTTCCAGGTCCAATACCAACTTTAACAATATCTGCACCACTCAAAACTAATTCTTGTGTCATATCTGCGGTTACTACATTTCCTGCTATAATTGTTTTTGTTGGATATTTATCTCTAACTGATTTAACAAAATTGGTGAAATGCTCTGAATATCCATTAGCAACATCAATACAAATAAATTTAAAAAAACTAAATTCCTTTAAGACTTTATCTAAATTATCAAAATCCTCTTTTTTAATACCCACGCTTAAAGCAATATTTGAATACATTTTTTTTATATGTTTATTTTGTTTAATTTTTTTCACATCATGTTGTTTTGTTAAACAAGTTATCATTCCATGATCATTCAATTTTTCAGCAATACTAAGCTCTCCAACACCATCCATATTAGCTGCCATAATAGGAATACCCGACCATTCATTTTTGCTGTATTTGAATCTGTATGTTCTTAATAAATTTACGTCTTTACGACTTTTAAGGGTAGACCTTTTAGGTCTAAATAAAACATCTGAATAATCTAGTTTTAATTCTTCTTCAATTCTCATTAATTCAGTAAGTTATAGGCATCGTAATTAATTTCAAATCAATATCTGCCCTGTGGATAAGTTTTTTACAAGACTAATGTCCTGGAAAATCAATTAAATTTTCAACTTTATAATTTTTTTTGATTAAATTATCAGATCCACCTAAGTCAAATAGGTTTATTACAAATACAAATGCTGCAACCTTTCCTTTTGAAATTTCAACTAATTTTGCAGCTGCATCAGCTGTACCCCCAGTTGCAATTAAATCATCTATAATTAAAACTTCATCTTTTTCATTTATAGAGTCTTTATGTACTTCGATTGTTGCAGTTCCATACTCGAGCTCAAAATCTATTGAATGAACATCGGCAGGAAGTTTATTTTTTTTTCTAAGCATAATAAAAGGTTTTTTAAGTACAAAAGAAACAGCGGAAGCAAATACAAATCCCCTGGACTCTATAGCCGCTATTTTTGTAAAATTAAATTTTTTTGATCTTTCTACAATTTGATTTATTGTTTCAGCAAATGCATTTTCATTTTTAATTAATGTAGTTATATCTCTAAATAAAATGCCTTTTTTAGGATAATCTGGGATTGATCTAATATAATTTTTTAAGTTCATAATAGTTAAATATAAAAGTATAAATAAATAAATTTTTAATTATGACAACAAATAAATTAGCAATTATTGGTGGTAGCGGTTTATATGATGTTGAGGAATTCAAAGATAGAGAATTACTTAATTTAAATACACCATGGGGCAAGCCGTCTGATCAGATTTTAAAAACTAGTTACAATAATAAAGAAGTATATTTTTTACCAAGGCATGGAAGAGGACATTTTATATCTCCCTCTAAAATTAATTTTAGAGCAAATATTGATGCTTTAAAACAATTAGGTGTAACTGATATTGTTTCTGTGTCAGCTGTAGGTTCACTTAAAGAAGATTTGCCTCCTGGAAAATTTGTAATTGTTGATCAATTTATAGATAGAACTTTTGCAAGAACAAAAACTTTTTTTGATGACGAAATTGTAGCCCATGTTTCAATGGCACACCCAACTTCAAACGGACTTATGAATGCATGTGAGGATGCGATTAAAAAATCAAATATAGATTATCAAAGAAATGGGACTTATGTTGTTATGGAAGGTCCGCAGTTTTCAACTTTTGCAGAATCTAATTTATACAGATCATGGAAAGCAGATGTAATTGGGATGACTAATATGCCAGAAGCTAAACTCGCTAGAGAAGCTGAAATAAGATATGCGTCTGTTTCAATGGTTACAGATTTCGATTGCTGGCATCCTGATCATGAAAATGTAGATGTTCAGCAAGTAATAAAAGTTTTGCTTGGTAATGCTGAAAAAGCCAAAGTTATGATCAAAAATTTAATTGATAATTTTGAAAAATATATTGATCCAAATGATCCAACAAATAATTGTTTAGATGTTGCAATTATAACAGCGCTTGAAAAAAGAACAAAAAAAACAATTGAGAAACTTAATACAGTAGCAGGTAGAGTTTTAAATAAATGAGAATAGAAGGAAAAGATTATCGAACTATTTGGTTTGAAAATAATGCTGTTAAGATTATTGATCAAACAAAACTTCCTCATCAATTTATTATTAAAGAATTAAAGACAGCAAAGGATGCAATAAATGCTATTAAAATAATGGAAGTGAGAGGAGCACCCTTAATTGGAGGAACAGCTGCTTATGGAATTGCCCTAGCAGTTCAAGAAAATAATGATCAAGAATTTATAAAAAAAATTTCAGAGGATTTAATTCAATCAAGACCTACTGCAATTAATTTAAAATGGGCCGTAGATCGTATGATGAAAAAAATATCAGGTATCAATAGCGATCAAGTTTTAGATATAGCTTTAAATGAAGCAAAAGAAATATGTGATGAAGATGAAAAGTTTTGTGAAAATATTGGTATTAATGGATTAAAAATAATTGAAGAAATTTATAATAAAAAAAAAGATACAGTAAATATATTAACTCATTGTAATGCTGGGTGGTTAGCAACCATTAATTGGGGAACTGCCACATCTCCAATTTATCATGCTCATAAAAAAGGAATTCCAATTCATGTTTGGGTAGATGAAACAAGACCAAGAAATCAAGGTGCAAATTTAACTTCATATGAGTTAAATGAAGAAGAAATTCCAAATACTATCATTGCTGATAATACTGGTGGTATTCTAATGCAGCGCGGTGAAGTTGATATGTGTATAGTAGGAACTGATAGAACTTTATCAAATGGAGATGTGTGTAATAAAATTGGAACTTATCTTAAAGCGCTAGCGGCTCATGATAATAATGTTCCTTTTTATGTAGCACTACCAAGTTCAACAATTGATTGGGATATTAAAAATGCGAAAGATATTCCAATAGAGGAAAGAAATTCAGAGGAATTATCTCATGTTGAGGGTTTAGATAAAAATAATCAAATTAAGAAAGTTTTGATATATCCTAAGAAAAGCAAGGCAATGAATTTAGCATTCGATGTGACTCCGGCAAAATATGTTACTAATTTAATTACAGAAAAAGGGATTTGTGAAGCATCAACCGAAGGTTTAAAGAAATTATTTAATAAGTAGTTATATGGAATCTTTAAAAATGGTTGAAGTTACAAGAAGTGGTGAAATAGAAAGTTTTCATCAAGGTGTAGCAGTATTAATTAATTCATCAGGAAATATTTTAAAAGAGTGGGGAAATTCAGACATAAATATTTACCCACGATCAGCATTAAAACCAATTCAAACTCTAAATCTTTATAAGGATGGCGTTGCTGATTCTATGAGTCTCAGTGAAGAACAAATTGCAATTACTACAGCATCACATCATGCAGAAAAAATTCATCAGGAGATTATTTCTAATTGGTTAAAAAAAATTAATATTAACGAAGAAAATCTTTCATGTGGACATGATTGGCCTTGGAATTTAGAGGATAAATTTAAAGTAAAATTAGAAAATGAAAAAAAAAGAAGGATTTATCATAATTGTTCAGGTAAACATTGTGGACATCTTGCAGTATGCAAACATAAAAACTTAACTTTAGAAAATTATCATAAAAAAACACATCCGTTACAAAAGAGTTTAATTCAATTAGTTGAAAATTTATCAGACTTTAAGATAAAAAATATTGGAATTGATGGTTGTACTCTTCCCAATCCTTTGATTCCTTTAAAAAAATTTGCTTTAGCAGCGTCGCGATTAACAGATGATAAAATATTAAATGAAAATACAGATATAGCAAAAAAAATTTTTAACTCATGTGTTAATTTTCCAGAAATAACTGGAGGTACAAATAGCGTTAATTGCATCTTAACAAAACTTTCTAAAAAAAAAATATTCTTTAAGAATGGTGCTGAAGGAGTATTTTTGGCACTAATACCTGAAATTAAATCTGCATTAGTAGTTAAAATTTTAGATGGAGCAGCAAGGGCAGCTGAAACTGCAATAGCAGGATTAATTTCTGAATTAAATATTATAGATGAAAATGAATTAGCAAAAATTAAATCAAGCGAAGTAACAAATTCTGTGGGTCAAAAAATAGGGAAAATGAAATTTGTGTTATAATTCAGAACAAATTAACCCATCCAAAGGTTTCGGATGAAACCAAGTTGATTTTGGTGGCATAAACTTTTTTTTATCTGCAATCCTCATAACACTTGAAATATTTGTAGGGCAAAGCCTAAAAGCAATATTAAACTTTTTTGAATTTACCAATTTTTTTAGAAAATTTGAATTATTAATCCCAGAAATAAACTCAATTTTAATAGCTTTAATTTTACTAATAATATTTTCATGGAGTATAGTGACGTCTAATTTATTATTATTTTTTTTTTGTTTCAAAGAATACCATTGATTATTCACATACATTTCTAAACAACCTTTTTTTAAATTTTTGGAGTTATATTTAATTTTTTTAATATCAAAATTTTTACGAATAACATTGAAAATTTTTTCATTACTTAACTTACTTTTCAAGACTCTATTATAATCTAAGATTTTTATTTGATTGTGGGGGAAAGCAATAACCATGGGTGATATTTTTTTATTACTTTTAATCATTCCTTGTATTCTATGGTGACCATCACAAATGTATATTTTATTTATTTTTTTAATTAAATTTTTCAAAGTTTTTAAATTTTCTCTGTCAACAATCCACACTTGGTGATTATATTTGTCTAAAGATTTAAATGAATAAATTGGCTTTGATTTTATAATTTTATTTAAGAAATTTTGAATGTAATTGTTGTACTTATAAGCTGTATAAATTGGACCTACTTGTGTTGAAATATTTAATATCTGTTTTTTTCTTTCAGAAACTCTATTTTTAAATGTTTCTTCATGGCCCAAAATATTTTTATTGTCATACTTATTTAAATTTGCCTTACCCAGTATTCCAATTTGTTGATGGTTTTTGTTAGATATTTTGTAAATATAATAACAATCTTTACTTTCTATGGTTATCAGTTTTTTATTCTTCATACTTTCAAAATATTTTCTTGATTGAATTAGGTTTTTACTAGTTAATATCTTTAAATAGCCAAACTTTGGATAGGATTGTATACTCTTAAAATATTTGGGATTTGGAGTTGAAATTTTGTGTGCCAGTTTTTGTATTGGTCTTAAAGCTTTGAATGGATTTATTAGACTCAATTTGAAAATTAAGCAATTTTTGGTAGCTCTTCTAAAGCTTTATCAACACTTGCTTGATCAAATTTATCTTCAGCTAAATTTCCTTCAAAGAAATCTCCATAAGCTTTCATATCAAAATGACCATGTCCACAAAGATTAAATAGAATTGATTTTGATTCACCGTTCTTTTTACATTCCAATGCAGCATCAACAGCACCTTTCACAGCATGAGTAGCTTCAGGTGCAGGTACTATTCCTTCTGTCCTTGCAAAAGATACTCCTGCTTCGAAGCATTCTTTTTGACCATATGATTTTGCTTCTATCGCACCTATTTCTTTAAGGTGACTTACCATTGGTGCCATAGCATGATATCTCAATCCTCCAGAGTGTGTTGCTGGTGGAATAAATTGAGATCCCAAAGTATGCGTTTTCATTAATGGTGTTAATCTTCCAGTATCGCCAAAATCATAAACAAATTTACCTTTTGTAAGTGAAGGACAAGATTTAGGCTCACAAGCAATTACTCTAGTATTTTTTCCTTCTCTAAAATTTTTACCTATGAATGGAAAAACTAGTCCTGAAAAGTTACTTCCACCACCAGTACAACCAACTAATATGTCTGGATAATCATCAGCCATCTCCATTTGAAGTAGAGCTTCATTTCCAACAATCGTTTGATGCATAAGAACATGATTTAAAACACTACCAAGTGCATATTTCGTATCAGGATTTTTTGCAGCCATTTCAACTGCTTCAGAAATAGCAATACCTAAACTACCAGTGTTATTTGGATCTTTTGCTAATATAGCTTTTCCACTATCAGTTTCTTCTGATGGACTTGCTACACATCTTGCACCATATGTTTGCATTACTAATTTTCTGTAAGGTTTTTGTTCAAAACTTACTTTTACCATGTATACATCTAACTCTATTCCAAACAATTTACATGCGAATGCCAATGAAGTTCCCCATTGTCCCGCTCCTGTTTCTGTGGTTATTTTTTTTGTTCCTTCTTCTTTATTGTAAAAAGCTTGTGCAACCGCAGTATTAGGTTTGTGACTACCTGAAGGACTTACTCCCTCATATTTATAATAAATTTTTGCAGGTGTATCTAAAAATTTTTCTAATTTTCTTGCTCTGTAAAGTGGAGAAGGTCTCCATTGTTTATAAATATCTCTTACAGGTTCTGGAATTTCAATTTCTCTATCTTGAGAGACTTCTTGACCAATTAAAGCCATAGGGAACAATGGAGCTAGATCATCTGGTCCTATTGGTTTTAAAGTACCTGGATGTAAAACTGGATCAAGCGGTTTTGGAAGATCTGCAGCAATATTATACCATGTCTTAGGCATTTTGCCTTCTTCAAGAAAATATTTAATAGTATCAGACATTTTTTATAATCTTAATCTTGAAGATAAAATTTAGAAATTGCAAGAATAAAATTAAACTAACTATCTTAAAGAAGCTGCGATATTTCCACCATCTACTGTTAAAACTGCACCTGTGGTTTTTTTAGATATAGCTAAATGAAAAAAAGCTTTTGCAACATCCTCTGCCTTAACTTCATTTAAAAGTAGATTTCCTCTCATGTATTCATCTGTAGAAACTTCTCTAGCTTTTGCTCTAGATTTAATCATTCCATCATTCAGAAGACCACTTCTAATTCTATCAGCATTTACTCCATTTGATCTAATACCTAGGGATCCATAATCAACTGCATATTGTTTGCATAAACTTAATAATGCTGTTTTTGGAAGTCCATAAGGTCCAAAATTTTTTCCAGGATTTACTGATTGTTTAGAAATATTGAAAAGTAAGCATCCTTGTATATTTTGTTTTTTCATTATTTTAATAGTTTCCGAAGCACAATTTTGATGAGAAAAAAAATTATCTTCAAAACTTTCTCTTAAAATTTTATCATCTATTTCAGCAATAGATCCTCCAATAGCTGTACCCGCATTAGATATAAGGATATCTATTCCACCGTATTGTTCTGAAATTTTTTTAAAGGCTTTTTTTACACTATTTTTATTTCTTACATCACAATGCAAACATAAATCTTTGATTTTATTTTGCATTTCATTTACTTTTTTAGCATTGTAATCAAGTAATACAATTTCAGCACCATAACTTTTAAAAAGTTTATAAGTGGCTGAACCAATGGCTCCGAAACCACCAGTTATAACAACAACATTTCCTTGAAGAATTTTTTTAGCTTTTTTAATTTTAGCTTGCTCTAACGACCAATATTCAACATCAAATAAATCTTTTTCAGGTATGAACTTATATTTTGTAGTTTCCTCAACTGATGAAATTACTCTAGCATTCGTTTCAGTTAGATCTCCAGCTATTTTGGAAGCATTAAAACTATCACCCACACTAAATAAGCCTACGTTTTGAACTAATATTACTCTTGGTGAAGTATCCAGCATTGTTTTTTTACCTTTAACTTTTTTCTTATTAGTATTGAAATAATTTACATATTTTTTTCTATAATTTTTAAAACTTTTCTCTGCTATTTTTTTGAAATCTTCAATACTTGAATTTTGTTTTGGTGTAATTACTAGCGGAAATGGTTTAACTCTTATTACATGATCTGGAGTAGCTGTTCCAATACTTGAATATCTTTTTACTTCTTTTCCATTAATAAAATAATTTAAATTTTTATTTGATCTATAATTAAGTATAAACTTTTGATTTTGGTTATCAGATAGCAAACCTCTTAAAATTGGGGCAATTTCATGTGGCTCAAACTTCGTATTGTAATTTTTGATTTGCTTTATTTTTTTTCTTTTTAATTTTCTAATAGTTTTTTCTGCTATAGAAACATATTTAATCATTAGGTCATAAGATCTTTTAGCATTATTATCAAAAGTAAATATTCCATGGTTTAAAAGTATTAAGCAATTTATATTTGGATTCTTGCTATAAACTTCATTAATCTTTTGAGCCAAACCAAATCCAGGCATTACATAAGGTACAATACTAACATTAGTTCCAAAAATTTTTTTACAAAGATCTTTACCATTTGGCCTATTTGTTACATCCATAATTGCATCAGAATGGGTGTGATCAACAAATTTGAAAGGTAAAAAGGCATGTAAAAAAGTTTCTACAGATGGGTTAGGTGACTTAATATCAATTAAGTTTCTTTTTTGATATGCAACCATATCTTCATCACTTAAATATTTTTTATTTTTAAGAGCTAAAAGTGGATTTAATTTTACAGCAGGTAAGCCAGCTGGTTCTATTTCAGCCATGTCCCACCCACTTCCTTTTATGCAGAGCACATCATAATTTTTGCCATCAATATCTTTAATTGATGTTTTTACCGATGTATTTCCACCCCCATGTAGAACAAGCTCACTATTTCTTCCTAATAATCTGGTTGTATAAACTCTTAAAGCCATATCTTTTGAATGACCAAGCTTTGTATACTTTTTAATGTATTTTTTTGCTTCTAAATTTGACCAATTGTTTTTCACAGTTACAACCTCAGCGAAGTATTATAATAGTTTTTTGTTTGAAAGAAGCAAAAAATTTGATTAGTAAGGTTTCATCAAGGATATTATGATGAAAGTTGGTGAACATATTACTCTAGATATAATTGGAAATACTAAAGAGTATGATCCTTCTATATTTGAAAAAGTAATTCATGATATTGCAAAAGCTGCAAAAGTAACAATCTTAAATATATCTAAATATAAATTTGAACCTCAAGGTTTTACTATTCTTGCTTTGTTGGCTGAAAGCCATATTAGTTTTCATACTTTTCCAGAAAAAGGAATTATTAGCTTTGATTTCTTTACTTGTGGAAAAATAAGCCCTTCTGTTGCTATAGACATTATTAAAAAAGAGTTTGAACACACAAGGATAGTTAAAAAGGAATTCAATAGAGATACTAAATCACTTTATCATGACATTTATAGTTCACCAGGATTACAAAAATCATATGTAGTAAATGATGTTTTAGAAGACTTTAAGTCTAAGGCAGGCCAACACATTGAAATTTTAGATTTAGAACAGTTTGGAAAATCTTTATTTATAGATGGCGAAATACAAGTAGCTTCAACAGACGAACATTTATATAGCTCAACATTTGTAGGCTCTGGTTTAGATTTAAATAAAGGCAATGAAAGAGCTGCAATAATTGGTGGTGGAGACGGTGGGGTTGCAAGAGAATGTATTTCAAAAAATTTTAACTTTATAGATTGGTATGAACTGGATCCTGAAGTAGTAGATGTTTGTAATAAACATCTTGGAGACATAGGAAAAAAAGCAACTGAAAAGAATTCTGTAAAATGTGTTTGGGGCGATGCATTTGAAAGTATTAAATCAGTAAGTGATGATACTTACGATCATATTTTTGTAGATCTTAATGATGATCAATTTTGTATAGATTTAGCAGCAAAAAATATGGACTCACTAGTAAGAATTTTAAAACCAAAGGGAGTTATTACCGCACAAGTCGGTAGTCAGGATAAAAAACCACAGCAGGTTGAAAATTGGTTAAATGTATTTAACCAAAACTTTGGAAATGCAAAATTATCTAGAGTTTATATACCTAGTTTTGATTGTTCTTGGAATTTTTCTTCATCAATAAATCATTAATTTTTCTTTTTTCTTTTTTAAATTTGTGAAATAATTATTCTTAATTAAAGGAGAAAATAATGAATATATTCAAAAAAACTATTTTAACAGTTCTTGTTTCTTTATTCATCATTGGAAACGTTTCCGCTGAAAAAATAAAAATCGGAACTGAAGGCGCTTACCCTCCATGGAATTCAAAAGATGCTTCTGGTAATCTTATCGGTTTTGAGGTTGAGCTTGCTAAAGAACTTTGTGCAATTATGAAATATGAGTGCACAATTGTTGAACAAGATTGGGATGGAATGATCCCAGCTTTAGTAATGAGAAAATTTGATGCAATAATGGCCGGTATGTCTATTACAGATGAAAGAAAAAAAACAATTACTTTCTCTCAGGGTTATGCTGACGAAGTAGCTTCTCTTGCTGTAATGAAGGGATCTAGTTTAGAAGGAATAGATACACCAGAAGGTATTAATTTATCTTTAGGTGGATCTGACGTAAAGAAAGCTCTTAAAACTTTAACAAGTGCACTTTCTGGTAAAACTGTTTGTACACAAACAGGAACAATTCACCAAAACTTCTTAGAGTCAGGAGATGTTGGAAAAGTAAATGTCAGAACATACAAAACTCAAGATGAAGTAAACCTTGATTTAACATCTGGAAGATGTGATGTTGCATTAGCTGCAGCAGTTGCATTTACAGATTACGCTGATAAATCAGGTAAACCAGTTGTATTAGTTGGACCAACTTTTTCAGGTGGTGCATTCGGTAACGGAGTTGGTGTTGGAATTAGACAAGCTGCAGATAGTGCTATTGGAAAAAGAGATGCTAAAATCTTAAAAGATTTTAATAAAGCAATTAATAAAGCTAGAAAAAAAGGAATTATTAGCAAACTTGCTATTAAGCACTTTGGTTTCGACGCTTCTATGTAATTCATTTCAGATTTGGCGACTATAATATATAGTCGCCAGTCTATATGGAACTTCTTGCATTCGGTAAAACTGGTTGGGGTGATGAGTTATTTTACGCTACCCTGATGACAATAGCTGTATCAGTTACAGCAATGTTTATTGGTTTTTTCTTTGCATTAATTTTTACGCCTTTAAAACTTTCAAAATATAAAACTTTTAATTTAGTTGGTAATTTTTATACAACAGTAATTCGAGGAGTACCTGAACTATTAGTAATATATCTTTTCTTTTTTGGAGGAAGTGGAGCAATCATGTATGTAGCTTCTATTTTTGGTTATTATGAATACATAGAAATTAACGCATTTATTACAGGTTCAATGGCAATTGGTATTATTTCTGGTGCTTATTCAACAGAAGTATTTAGAGGCGCCATACAATCTATAGACAAAGGTCAATTTGAAGCTGCAAAGGTTCTTGGAATAAATAAGTTTGTACAATTTTATAAAATAATATTACCTCAAATGCTGAGGTTAGCTATTCCAAATTTGAGCAATGTTTGGCAAATCACTTTAAAAGATACCTCTCTTATTTCAGTTACAGGACTAGTCGAAATAATGAGACAATCTTATATTGCAGCTGGATCAACAAGAGATCCTTTATTCTTCTATTCATTTGCAGCAGTTTTATATCTGCTGCTTACTTACGTAAGTATGAAACTAATTAATAAATTAGAAGCTAGATATAGCAGGGGTTATTAATGGATTTTGATTTAATGATCACTAGTTTCCCCAAACTATTAGGAGCAACAGTTGTCACACTAAAATTATTATCAGCATCTTTATTTTTTGGATTATTCCTAGGTCTCTTCTTTGCAATTTTAAGATTAAATAAAAATATATTTATTAATAAATTTGCTTATGGATACTCATATATATTTAGAGGAACACCTTTGTTGGTTCAGATTTTCATCATTTATTTTGGATTAGGTCAAATTGAATATTTAAGAACAACATTTTTATGGGTGATTTTAAAAGAACCATATTGGTGTGCAATAATTGCATTTACTTTAAATACTGGCGCATATACTTCTGAAATTTTAAGATCAGCATTTCAAACAATAAAACCAGGTATTATCGAAGCAGGAAAAAGTTTAGGAATATCAAATAAAATAATCTTTTATAAAATTCAAATTCCAATCGCCATTCGACAATCATTACCTGCATATGGAAATGAAATAATTTTAATGATGAAAGGTACCTCTTTGGCAAGCACTGTAACATTAATGGATTTAACTGGTGTTGCTAAATATATTATTTCAACAACATTCAAACCCATTGAAGTATTTATTGTTGCTGGTGGAATTTATTTATTTATGACTTTTATAATTCATAACATTATTAAATATTTAGAGAAAAGATACAGTTTTCAGCAATAGAAATGTTATTATCTGATAAACAAATTAAAGATTATCAAAATGATGGTGTCATAATTGTAAAAGATATTTTTAAAGAATGGATTGACCCATTGAGATATGGATTTCAAAAAGTTTTAGATAATCCGAGTAAGCACGGAAGAGAGAATGTAACTGATGATAATGGAAGATTTTTTGAGGATTATTGTAACTGGGAGAGAATAGAAGAATTTAAGGATTGTTTATATAATTCACCTGGAGCTCAAATAGTTGCAGAAGCAACTAATTCTAAATCTACTCAAATTTTTCATGAACACATTTTTATAAAGGAATCAGGTACGAATAAAGAAACCCCCTGGCATCAAGATATGCCTTATTATTGCGTTAATGGTAATGATACTGGAAGTTTTTGGATTCCATTAGATGAAGTTGATCAGAAAAATAATCTTAAATTAATTTTAGGTTCTCACAAATGGCCAAAGTTAATTAGACCTACAAAATGGTCAAATAATAAATCTTGGTATGATGATGATAGTTCTTTTATGGATTTACCATCATCAAAAGAATTTGAAAAAAATATTTTAATCCCAGAACTAAGTTTAGGGGATGCTGTTTTATTTAATTTTAAAATTGTACATGGCTCAACAGGAAACAATTCTTCTAAATCACGAAGAGCATTTTCGATGCGATTTATAGGAGATGATGTAAAATATATTGATAGAGGAGGGCCAACTTCACCTCCATTTGATGGGATTAATTTAAAAACTGGAGATTTTATGAGAGATGATTGGTTTCCTAAAGTTTTTAGTAGCTAGTATATTCTTTAATTTCTTTAATACTTGATCCAGTGTGATTATTCATTTCTAGTTTAATTTTTGCTCGGTCATCATTTAAAAAATGAACATCTCTAGATAATTTTATAAATTTCTCACCAAAGTCCTTATTTTTTTCACAATCTCTTTTGTCGTCCTCTATAACCCAAAGTTTGCTATTAATTTCTTTTAAATCTTGGAACAGTTTATTTAATTTATCGTCAGATTTAACATTTTTTTCTAACTGTTCTTTAAGAATCAAATGTTCATTGGATATAAATTTTAGTTTTTCTGGATCTTTAATTTTTTCTTTTTTAATTTCTAAGATTGAAATTTTGTCTAAAAGCTCACCTACTGAAACTTCTATTATAATTTTATTCATTAAATTTTATACTATGTTAAATTGTTAAAAATATGTCTAATATTTTAATCATTAAACATGGGTCTTTGGGTGATATAGCTCAAGCTTGTGGTGCAATTCAAGATATTTCTGAGAATCATAAAGGAGATGAAATGCATTTGCTCACAACCACACCTTATTTTGATTTGTTTAAAAAAAATCCACATATTTCAAATGTTATTTTAGATAAGCGATTATCAAGACTAAATCTAATTTATCTATATTCATTAATGAAAAACTTAAAAAAATATAATTTTTCTAAAGTTTTCGATCTACAGAACTCGAGTAGAACAGCTTTTTATAAAAAAATTTTATTTCCAAAAGCAACAAAAGATACTTGGTCATCTACTGATACAACATTACCTGAAGGAACTACAAAACAAGATTTTGATAAAGACTCTGTTTTGTCTAGATTTGATCATCAATTAAAAAGCTCAGGTATAAATACAAATCATACTTTGAGCCCTGATTTTTCATGGAGCATAACAGACATATCTCAAATAAAAAATTACCATCAATTGGATAAATATATTCTGCTTTTTCCATTTTGTTCCCCTCATTTAACTTCAAAGAAATGGCCATATTATAATGAGCTAATTTCTATGATTAATGAAAAGTTAGAAAACAAATTTAAAGTAGTAATTGCACCTGGACCGAGTGAAATTAAAGAAGCTTCGAATGTTAATGCTCTCTGTGTTTTAGATAATGGTAAAGCTTTAGATATTTCTCAGTTAGCAACATTAATTAAAGGTAGTTCATTTGTTGTTGCAAATGATACTGGGCCAGCACATATGACAGCTCATTTGGGAGCAAAGGGTATAGCTTTATTTGGTTCACACACAACTGCAAAAAAAGTAAGTATTGAAAGAGAAAATTTTAAAGCAATACAAGTTGATGATTTATCAAAACTTTCGACGGAAAAAGTATTTGATAGGTTGAAATCAATTCAATAATAAAATAATCATCTAGTAAATTTATATGAAATACATTGTAGTTATACCAGCGAGGTACAAGTCAAAAAGATTACCAGGAAAACCATTAGCAAATATTGGTGGATTACCAATGATTGTTAGGACCTATAATCAATGTGCAAAGGTTGTAAATAAAAACAAAATAATTGTAGCTACAGATAGTTTAAAAATTAAAAAAGTTTGTGATCAGTATAAAATAAAATCTATAATTACCTCAAACAGATGTTTAACTGGGACCGATAGAGTTGCTGAAGTAGCAAAAAAAATTAAATGTAGCTTTTATATTAATGTTCAAGGAGATGAACCTTTTTTTAATCCAAATGATTTAAAAATGTTAATTAAAGAAGCTACAAAAAAACCAAAAGAAGTAATTAACGGTTATGCAGAAATTAAGGATAGAAAATTATTTTTTAGCTCTTCAATACCAAAGGTAGTATTTGATAAAAAAAGCTATCTTCTCTACATGTCAAGAGGACCTATTCCATCGAACAAAGCATCAGATTTTATAAAAGCCTGGAGACAAGTATGTGCTTATTCTTTTCCAAGGAAAGCACTGTTTGATTTTGCCAAAACTAAAAACAAAACACCTATTGAGTCTTTAGAAGATATTGAAATTCTAAGATTTTTAGAGCAAGGCTATAAAGTTAAAATGATTAAAATGTCGAACAAATCCTTAGCAGTAGATAATACTGAAGATTTAGAAAAAGCTAAAATTTATTTGAAATTTAAAAAACTTTAATTTCTATATTTTTTCAATATTTTTAAAAATACTGGAACAGTGAAAAGAATAAAAAGTAATCTTATTATATGATGAAACGCAACAAAATCAGGATCTAAATCAAAAGCAATTGCTATCACCGCAACCTCATAAATTCCACCGGGACTAAAAGATAATATTAAAGTTAAAATATTAGTATCAATAAAGAATGTTGCTACATAAGCTGCAATTAACCCTAAAAGTACCAAAATAGTTGTTGCTACAATGCTGTGGAGTGAATTATTTGCTATCTCTTTAACAGTTTTTTCAGCAAATCTACATCCAACAGAAGATCCAAGAATTAATAGACAAAAATTTATTGTTTCGTCTGGCAATTTATATGAAGCTATATCTGCAATTTGCAATAAACCACTGGCAAATAAAGTGCCAGATAGTAAAGCTGCAGGAATTTTAATTTTATCGAAAACCAAAATAAAAAACAATGATGCAACAATAAGTAAAATTAAATTTATATGATTTTGTGCTAAATAATTGAAGTCATCATTTAACAAAACATTGTTGTCAGTATTATTTACTATAATAAATGGAATTACAGTTATTATGATAATTAATCTAATTAGATGAGAAGTTGCAACTTGTGATAAATCTGTTTTTTCATTTTCAGCTAAAATCATTAAAGGACCTAATGCACCGGGTGCTGCTGAAAAGATTGAGGCTTTTTCTCCATAATTTGCAAATTTTTGAAGATATTTTGCAACAATTAAAATACAAATTATTATGTAGATTAACATAATTAGTGAAGTCCAAATCCAATTTAACATTTGATTAAATAGATTTTGATCTATGTAATTTCCAATATGTAAGCCTAAAATTATTAAAATAAAGCTTAATACAATTTTAGGCATAATTATTTTTAGACCCGATAAAGCTGCAATAGATGTAATGATCATAGGCCCTAAAAACCAAGCCAAAGGAATATTAAAATAATCTGCAATAATTGCACTAGGAATAGAAATTATTAGAACAGAAATAAATTTAAATGAAAAAACTTGTTTTACATTCTCAAGATAAAAAGTGATTTGATGTTTAATCATTCATTAAGCTTCTATCATCAACTTTTTAAAAGATAAGAAAAAATAAATTAAAAAATAGTGAATAAAGAGAAAATTTAATAAGTAAAAAAAATAAAATAGCATATTTAATTGATATTTTTTTTATTAATTTATTTTCAATTAAGAGTTGTGTTACTGAATTACAGGTTGAATTAACATTAAGACTATAATTAACTACCATTTTTAAATTAGAGAGGGATAAATAATGAAAAACTTAAAAAAAATAGTTTCAGTATTATTCTCAGCAATCCTATTATTTTCAGCAACAACATCAAGCTCAGTAGCAATTGATAAATTGCACTTTGTAATTGGTGGTGGTGCTGGTGGTGGTTGGGATGGAACTGCTAGAGGTACTGGAGAGGCTTTAACAAAAGCTGGTATGTTAAATAGTGCATCATTTGAAAATATGTCAGGTGGTGGTGGTGGTAAAGCATTAGCTTACATGATTAACACTAAACCTGCTAATACAGTTTTAGTTCAATCAACACCATTAGTATTAAGATCAATTACTAGACACAAAGGTTATGTAAAAGGTAGTGGGACTTTATCTTACAAAGATGTAGTGCCAATCGCTGGTGTAATTGGTGACTATGGAGCTATTGCAGTTGCAAAAAGTTCATCTTTTAAAAATTTTAAAGATGTAGTTAATGCATATAAAAAAGATCCAAGCTCAGTTAAAATGGCTGGCGGATCAGTAAGAGGAAGTATGGACCATTTAATTGGTGCTTTAGCTTTCCAAGCTGCAGGAGCAGATCCAAACGCTGTTCAATACATTCCTTATGACGCTGGTGGAAAAGCTTTAGCTGGACTTTTATCTGGAGAAACTCAAATCATTTCAACTGGTTTAGGTGAATTGATGGGTGCAAGAGACCAAGTAAGAATTATTGGTATTACTGCTCCTTCAAGAGTTTCTGATGCACCTGATGCACCAACTCTTAAAGAACAAGGATATGATGTACAATTCGTTAACTGGAGAGGTTTTTTTGGCCCTCCAGGTATGAGTAATGCTGATAGATCAGCTATTGCAAAAATGCTTGGCGATGTACAAAAAACTCCTGAATGGGAAACTGTCAGAGCAAGAAATGCTTGGGTTAATATTTATAACCCAGAAGGTAAGTTTGTTTCTTTCTTAGAAAAACAAACTCAAGAAATGACAGCTCTTATGAAAAAACTAGGAGTAATATAATCCTAAGGATTATTTGAAATTAGAGCAGTGAATATAAATACTACAAAAATTATATCACTGCTCTTTTTTATATTTTCAGCATTTTATTTATATACCGCTTATCAAATACAAGTTTTTGCATTTGACGAAAATGCGCCATTTAATGCCAGAACATTTCCAATTTATTTAGGTTATGCAGGATTATTTTTTTCTGGATTAAAACTTATTTTACCAGACCCAAATACAATTAAAGTTGATCATAAAAACCTAGAGTATAAAAAAACAGGTATTCTTATACTCATTGCAATTATTTATGGAGCTACAATTTTAAAAGTTGGTTATTTTTTAACCACTTCTTTATTTTTATTTGCTTCATATTATTTTTTAGGAGAACGAAGATGGATTTTAATGTTTTTATTATCTTTTCCATTTGTTGCTGCTTTTATGTATCTCCTTCATGGTATTCTTGATATTTATTTGAGGGATCCATTTTTAAAATCAATTGGAGTTATGGGATGATTGAAGGAATATTAATTGGATTAACTACAGCACTTACAATTCAAAATATATTAATGGTTATGGTTGGTTGTTTCTTTGGAACAATTATAGGAATGTTACCAGGCCTTGGTCCAATGACTGCTATTGCTTTAATGATACCTATTACTTATGGTTTTGATCCAGCAACTGGATTGATTTTAATGGCAGGTGTTTATTATGGAGCTGTCTTTGGTGGATCTACATCCTCTATACTATTAAATGCACCAGGTGTTCCAGGTACTGTTGCTACTTCATTTGATGGATATCCAATGGCACAACAAGGTAAAGCAGGAAAAGCTTTAGCTATTGCTGCATGGAGTTCGTTTGCAGGTGGAACATTATCTGCAATTTATTTATTGTTTATGGCACCAAGTTTATCAAAAGTAAGTTTATCTTTTAGATCACCAGATTATTTTGCTTTAATGATTTTAGGTTTAACCGCGATTGCTGCTTTTTCATCTAAAGGACAATTTTTAAAAGCAATGATGATGGTAGTTCTTGGCTTAATGTTAGCTTCTGTTGGTCAAGATAGCTTATCAGATATTACAAGATTTACATTTGATAATATGAATTTAACTGATGGGATTAGCTTTGTACTTGTTGTGATGGCAACCTTTGCAATGAGTGAAGCTTTAACAATTATCTTAAAAAGAAACGATCCTACTAGTGCTGCTAAACAGGTTTCATTAACTGAATTAGGTTCAATTAAGATTAACAAAGAGGAAAGAACCAAAATGTACAAAACAATTCCAAGATCATCTGTAATTGGCTTTTTAATTGGTGTTCTTCCAGGAGCTGGTGCAACAATTGCATCTTTTTTAGCTTATGGAATGGAACGAAACGTAGTCAGTGATGAAGAGAAAGAAAAATTTGGAAAAGGAAGTGTTAACGGTTTATCTGCACCAGAAACTGCAAATAATGCAGCTTGTTCAGGATCATTTGTTCCAATGCTTACACTAGGTATTCCTGGAAGTGGAACTACAGCTGTCATGCTAGGAGCTTTATTGGGTTTTGGAGTTCAGCCTGGTCCTAGACTTTATATGACTAATCCAGAAATTTTTTGGTCAATAATTATGTCCATGTACATTGGAATGGTAATATTATTAATATTAAATTTACCGCTCATTCCTTACATTGCTAGAATTCTTGCAGTTCCTAAAAATTACTTAATCCCTTTAATCTTATTCTTCTCTGTTACAGGTATTTATGTAATGTCATTTAATAATTTTGATATTTATTTAATGATTGGAATTGCTGTAGTTGCAACATTCTTAAGACTATACGATTTTCCAATGCCTCCTCTTATATTAGCATTTGTTCTTGGTGGACTGATGGAGGAAAATTTAAGAAGATCTTTGTTATTAAGTAATGGTTCTTGGGAATTTTTATGGGATAGAACTTTAACTGCCTGCATACTTGCAACAACAATTTTAATTGTTATTTGGCACATTTATAAAACTTTTAAGAAAAAAATTTAATTTAGAATTTTTTTATAATCTTTAATAATTTTTGACCATTGGAATTTATGAACAAATTCTTTTGCGTTTTTTC
The DNA here is from genome assembly GCA_902589455.1 of uncultured Pelagibacteraceae bacterium. GTDB lineage: Bacteria > Pseudomonadota > Alphaproteobacteria > Pelagibacterales > Pelagibacteraceae > Pelagibacter. The sequence continues at coordinate 51,677 of CACISX010000003.1, forward strand.
CATAATCTAGATATTTTTTATTTTCTAACATTTTATTAATAGAAGAATAAATATCATCTAGATTGTTACCATCACAAATTAAGCCAGTTTTTTCATGATCAATTGCATCTGCTGCACCGCCATCTTTTCCACCAAGAGAAGGTATTCCGTGCTGAGCCGCTTCAACATATGCAATTCCAAAACCCTCAACAGATTTTTTATGTATTATTGAAGGCATTACAAAAATATCTGATTTAGCAACTAGAGCATTTTTTAAATCATTGCTTATGTCTTTGAAAAACATTACTTGAGCCTCTAAATCTAGTTCTTTAACTAATTTCTTTATGCTGTCTTCTTCCTCACCATAACCAACACAAATGTAGACAATATTAGGATAGATTTGTTTTAAATTTCTAAGTGCCATAATTACTTTTTCATGATTTTTTCTTTTATCAAATCTTGAAACGGTAATTAATCTAGGTGTTTTAACTTTAAGTAAGCTTGCAACTTTATCTAAATTTTTTTTATCAATTTTTTTAACTGGATCTATACCTGGATTAATGACAATAATTTTATTTTCATTAACTCCATTTTCTATTGCTAAGTTTTTTGTATATTCAGAATTTGCTATTACTTTTTCAACATTGTTTAATACTTCTATAACTCTTTTATTTTGGCTTGATCCTTTTGGATGATTAATTTCTTTACTATGAATTAAACAATATTTTTTCTTATATGTTTTGATAAGCTCTAAGCTTTTCCAATGATCAGCAATTATCCCTTCTATTTTGTTTTCTTTAATAAATTCATTAATTAATTGAGCTTTTCTATATTTTCTAAGTAATTTAATTCCACCAACTCTTTCAATTGAAAATGAAGCTTGCTCATCAAATTCTTTGTGACCTTCAATATGATCTGCAAAAACTTTGATCATAAAGTTTTTTGATAATTCTCTTGAAAGACCCCACATTAGACTCTGCATTCCACCTAATTCAGGAGGAAATGATCTTGTTATGATTAAATACATTAATTAAATTGACTTAAAAAACAAATTTATTCGGACCACTTTATACTGCATCCAATACTAGGAGTTTGCATTTTTGGACCTTCTCCAGTTTCAGATATCATTTTCATCGCATTTAAAAGTTCATTTGGACTGTTCTCAACTCTTACTCTGGGTCTTACTTTATTGTTAAGTTCATAAATTCTTCCTCGATATTGAAGTTCTAAATTTGAATTATATCCAAAAAAATCTGGGGTGCATACTGCATCATAATCTCTACCAACTTTCTGATCTTTGTCATACAAATATGGAAAATCAAAATTATATTTTTTTGAAAATTCTACCATATTTTCAAAAGAATCTTCTGGATAATCTTTTGGGTCATTAGACATGATTGCAATAGTATTAATTTTAATCTTTTTGAGTTCCATCGAGGTAAGAACAATATCTTTGATAGTTGCAACAACATAAGGACAGTGATTACATATAAACATTATCAAAGTTCCATTTTCACCTTTTATATCTTCGAGTGATATAAATTTATTTTCAGTTGATATTAAATTAAATGGATTAGCTTTTTTTCCAAAATCACATATAGGTTTTTCAAGAGACATTATGCGATAATTTATAAACTATGTTTTATTATTTAAAAGATAAAAAATAAAAAACACTTGCCAAAATTGGGCGGTATTTAATTCATGTGCAAATGATCTAGTAATAACTATATACATTAATCATACTTCCATTTAATACTACAACCAGCACTTGGAATTTGATTTGGAGGTCCTTTTCCAGTTTTAGCAACTTGCTTCATAGCTTTTAATAAATCACTTTCTCCATTTCTTTCAGGTTTGAGCCAGTTTTTATTTTGTAAATAATAAATAAAATTTGATGGAACTTTAAATTTATTCAAATATAGGTTTTTTAACTCTCTCATCCTGCCTCTGTATTGAAGCTCAAGATTTTTGTTATACCCAAAAAAATCTGGAGTGCATACTGCATTATATCGTTTCGCAATTTCTTGAGTTTCATCATATAAGTAGGGAAAATTAAAATGATTTTTTTTTGAAAATTTGACCATATTATCAAAAGAGTCTTCTGGATAATTATTTGAATCATTTGAGCTGATTGCGACTGTATTAACACCAATTTTTTTTAATTCATTACAATCTTCAACAATATCTTTGGTAATTGCTTTTACATATGGACAATGATTGCAAATGAACATTATCAAAATTCCATTTTCACCCCTGATATCATTTAAAGAAAGAATTTTATTTTCAGTTGATTTTAATTCAAAAGGAATAGCTTTTTGACCAAAATCACATATTGGAGTTTGTACGGGCATAATATAAAATATATAAATTATGTTTTATGATTTAAAAGATAAAAAACTAAAAAATTCTGGCGAAAATTGGGTAGCTCCTAATGCAACAATTATTGGAGATGTTACTTTAGAAAAAAATACGAGTATTTGGTTCAATGCGGTCTTAAGAGGAGATATTGAAAATATCCATATTGGTGAAGGGTCCAATATTCAAGATGGAAGTGTATTACATACAGATCCAGGATGTCCTTTAAAAGTTGGAAAAAATGTAACCGTTGGACATTTGGTTATGCTTCACGGATGTACAATTGGAGATAATAGTTTAATCGGGATTGGAGCAGTTATTTTAAACAAAGCTAATATAGGAAAGAACTGCATAATTGGTGCAAAAGCCTTAATTACAGAAAACAAAGTAATTCCAGATAACTCTTTGGTAGTTGGTTCACCTGGTAAAGTAATTAGAGAGGTCACAGAAGAAGAAAAGAAGGCAGTATTTGAAAACACAAAACATTATCAAGATAATTGGAAAAAATATTCTAAATCAATTATTTAAGCAGATTAGGTTTAATGAGTAAAAAATTTAAAATTGGTATTGACTATGGTGGAACTAAAATTGAAGGAATCCTTTTAGATCAAAATGGAAAACAAATTGAAAGAAAAAGATATTCTTATGAAAGAAATTACAATTCAGGAATTGAAACAGTAAAAAAACTTGTGGAAGAATTTGATAAACTTAGTAATCAAAAATGCACAGTTGGAATTGGTATACCGGGTTTTTCATCTAAAGAGACAGGTTTAATAACAAATGCTAACTCATTATGGTTAAATGATAAACCTTTTGAGAAAGATTTACAAATTGCATTAGATAGAAAAGTAAAATTAATGAATGATGCTAATTGTTTTACTTTATCAGAAGCTGTTGATGGAGCAGGAAAAGATTATCAATCAATTTTTGGAATAATAATAGGTACAGGCTTTGGAGGAGCGCTATCTTACAAAAAAGAAATTATTGAAGGATCCAATCAAATCGCAGGCGATTGGGGTCACCAACCATTACCTTATCCAACAAAAGAAGAGCAAGAGACAATGATTGATTGTCCATCAATGAACTGTGGTAGACCTTTATGCGCAGAACAATTTATGTCTGGTATAGGATTTAAAGATAGATTTAATCAAAAATATAATACAGATTTTTCATCTGAAGAAATTGTACAACTTGATTTTGATAAAGATCCTCGAGCTAACTTAGAATTAAGCTTATACGAAGATAGAATGGCAAGGTTAATGGCAGTGATGATTGGAATATTTGATCCAGACGCAATTATACTTGGTGGAGGGATGTCAAATATAGATAGATTTTATTTGAATATTCCAACTCTTATTCCAAAATATACATTTTCTAATAAAGTAAAAACAAAAGTTTTAAAAAATATTCACGGTGACTCAAGCGGTGTTAGAGGAGCTGCTTGGCTTTGGGATAGTTAAAAAATAAGAGGAGAGAGTAATGCCAGCAGGATATGTAATTGCACAATTAAAAATCACAAACTCTGAAAATTACAAAGAGTATGTTGAAAAAGTTAATCCAATTGTAAAAAAATTTGGTGGAGAATTTTTGGTAAGAGCTGGTGAATTTCAAATTTTTGATGGAGAAACAAAATTTCCCAGAATCATTGTTCTTAAATTCCCTAGTTATGAAAAAGCATTAGAATGGTACAATTCTGAGGAGTATAAACCAATAAAGCAAATAAGATTAGATAATTCTGAAGGGACGAATATAATTATTAAAGGCGTATGAAAAAAATATTTTTGCTTCTATTTTTATTAACTTGTTTATTAAGCTTTAATTTTGCAAATGCTGGAGTTAATGAAACTGGTTCGAGTTCAATTTCTTTAGAATGTAAAAAAACAATGCTAAAAAAATATCAGTCAGACTTATCTGTATCAAAATCAGAAGGTAAAAATTTTTTGATGTATGCATCTGTGACTGAAAATGATTGTGTTTGGTATCAAACTTGGCCAAAAAAAGAAGTCAGTAAAAAGGACCATAAATACGCATTTAAGAAATGCACAAAAGAAGCAAAGAAAAACGGATTAAAGACAGATTGTTTTATATTTGCTGTAAATGATAAAATAGTTTGGAAGAATTTTGATAAGCAAGCTGTTTTAGCGAGCAAAGATGCCCCACTAGAAAAAAAAATTTCATATTTAGAGGATGACAAAAAACCAGGAAGATATTTTAAAGATCAACCTGATATTACAAACGAACCACAAGTTCATTTTATATATTTATTAAATAAAGATAGTGAAGATAATGAGTGGGATATTAATGGAAAAATGGAAAAAGAGTTAATGGCAGCAAATGAAAAAGTTTATAAAATGACAAATAGTAAACAAAAATTTAGATATGACATGAGAGAAGATGGTAAATTAGATATTTCATTTGTTAGATTTAATAGGCAATATAAAGGTAATTATGGGATGAATTATCCTGACGCTTATTTAACACAAATAGGATTTAATGATCCTAATAAATTATATTTTGCCTGGGCTGATGTTAAACATCGCGAAGGAGGACAAGGAAGTGTTCATCATGGATATATTTTTTTACAAAGCAAATACATTTCAAACGCAAATAAAAGAATGATGATGACATTGCATGAAATATTGCATGTAAATGGTTTTGCGTGGCCATGCACAAAAGGCAATTCTAATGGACATACATCAAGCTCAACAGTAATTGGTGGACCAGTTGGTGATGATTCATATAATCTCGGGGTTTTATATGACCATGGTGACGATACTTGTCCAGATTTTAAAGATTCTGTTTTTCTAGATCCAACATCTGATAATCCTTTTAATCCAGTGGAATTAAAATGTGCAATGGCAGCTGAGGTTGGACGTGGTAAAGCTCCAAAAGAAAATTATGATTGGAGAAAAAGGTATTCTCATAAAAAGCTTCAAAAAATTAAAAAAAAGAGGACGTGGTGTACTTACAATGTGGGAAATTAACTAATAGTTTTATTTACTTAAATAGTAGACCATTGACTGAATAAACTATTAATCCAAGTATTATTATAAATAAAATTAAAAAAGAAACTTGGCCACTTAACTTTGCTTTAATTTTTGTTTTTCCTTCTTTAAATTTTTTAACATGAATACTACCAAATCTCATTACAGCTAATCCTAAAATAATTAAAAAAGCTGTAAATATGTATCCAGTAATCATTTATGGGACTAGCCAATTATCTTTATTATTTTCCAAATCAAACTTTGCTCTTCGATGACCTTTTGCTGCTAAATAAAGCCATTCTATAGATTTAATTTTACACTGAATAACTGTAAAGTTTTTATAACCTTCTTCACTTTGTTCTTTTGTATAATCAAAATTATCTAGCTCTGGTTTTAAACCAGACGTTGGGACTTCAGACTCCGTTCCTGGACCATTATCAACCAAATAACATTTTCTAGATATATGCTGTGTTTTAGACCAAGACTCTTCAGTTATTTCATTTTTATGATTAATGATGCATTCAACTTTTAATCTGACCTGTATTTTTTCATCCTTATCATAAAATAACAGAGCAGCATTTTTATTAGCTTTTAATTTTTCAATTTTATCTGAACGAATATCGCTGTGGTATTGAATAAGATTATTAGATTGATCTGATTTTCTAAGAACTACAATTCTTCCATCTAAATCAGATTGATCTCCACAAATAAAAACTGGTATCCTAAATGGTGAACTTCTATCTTTCACAGCATTATCTAACATTGACCAAATCTTCTTTTTGATCTCTGTAAAGTCCTCGTAATAAGGAACTGTATCCGTCACAAATATTATTTTTTCTTCTTTAATCTAGCAATTAAGCCTGAGCTATCCCAACGATTTCCACCCATCTTTTGAACCTCAGCATAATAGCCATCAATAATTTCAGTAATTGGAACCGGTGAACCATTTCTTTTGGCTTCTTCAATTACAATTGCTAAATCTTTTCTCATCCAATCTATCGCAAAACCATAATCAAATTTATCATCCGTCATAGTTCGATATCTATTTTCCATTTGCCATGATTGAGCTGCGCCTTTAGATATTGTTTCCATAACTTTATCCATATCTAGTCCTGCATTTATTCCAAAGTTAATTGCCTCTGATAAACCTTGTACCGTTCCAGCAATACACATTTGATTCATCATTTTTGTAAGTTGTCCACTACCACATGGACCAATTAGTTTTACCTTTTTGCTATAACAATCAATTACAGGCTCGGCCTTTTTAAAAACTTCTTCATCACCGCCTACCATAACTGTTAGTATTCCGCCTTCAGCACCAGCTTGTCCTCCAGAAATAGGTGCATCTAAAAAACTAAATCCTTTATCATTTGCTTCTTTATTTAATTGTCTAGAAACCTCAGCAGATACAGTTGAGTTATCAATAAAAATTGATCCAGCTTTTGCTGTTTTGAATAATCCGTTTTCACCTGTTGCTACTTCTCTTAAATCATCGTCATTTCCAACACATGTAAAAATGAAATCAGCACCATCTGCTGCTTCAGCAGGTGTATTGGCCATTTTACCTTTATATTCTGAAATCCATTTTTCAGCTTTTGATTTTGTTCTATTAAAAACAGTTACATTGTGTCCGGCTTTTGATATATAACCAGCCATTGGGTAGCCCATAACCCCAAGACCTATGAAAGCAACATTACAAGTCATAATTTTTATCTATGTTTAAAAGTTTAAGTTTAAAAGTAATTGTATTTGGATTTATTTTTACATTTTTTTCAAGCTTTGGACAGAGTTTTTTTCTTGGTTTGTTTAATTCTAGTATCAGAGATGCTTTATCAATTACACATGGACAATTTGGCTCAATTTATGCATCAGCGACTTTATTAAGTAGTGTAGTTTTAGTCTGGATTGGAAAAAAGATTGATGATGTAAATATATTAAAATTTGCATCTTACGTAATAATTTTTCTATCAGCTTCTTGTTTTATATTTTCAAAAATTTCATCTGTTATTTTTTTATTTATAGGAATTTTTTTAATGCGTTTAGCTGGGCAAGGGTTGTCTAGTCATACAGCAACGACAACTATATCTCGTTTTTTTGAAAAAAATAGGGGCAGAGCTTTGAGTACAGGTTGGTTAGGATTATCATTAGCTGAATTTATAATGCCAGTGTTGATTGTTTTTTTACTTACCTTTATTGAATGGAGAGATATTTGGGTTTCAATTTCTATTTTAGTTATACTTGTTTTACCTCTTGCAACTTTCTTTTTAGTAAAAGAAGTAAAACTTGATACTAGAGAGGAATCTAAAATTGAAGGAACCAATCAAGAAATTAAACAATGGAAGAGAATAGAAGTATTAAAAGATTATAGGTTTTATATAATATGCATGACTATGTTAGCAATGCCATGGATTGCTACAGGCTCTTTTGTTTATCAATCATTTATTTCTTCATCCAAAGAATGGGGACCTTATGTTATTGCTCAATCATTTATGGCTTATTCAGTTTTATCAGTAATTACTCTTTTTATATCTGGATTTTTAATTGATAAATTTACTAGCAGAAAATTACTAATTTATATGAATATCCCACTTTTTTTTGCAACTGCAGTTCTTTACTATTTTAATGCACCATTTTCATCATTTGTATTTTTTGGGTTGTTAGGTTTGACTAATGGTTTAGCAAATGTTCTTGGTTCTTCAACTTGGGCTGAGATCTATGGTGTTAAGTTTATTGGATCTATTAAAGCTTTGACAACTGCACTAATGGTGTTTGCAACTGCCTTTGGAACAGCTTTATTTGGAGTTTTGATTGATATAGGGTTTACAATTGAAAATATTGCTGTTGTATCTGGGGTCTACATTTTTTGCTCAATAATTCTTCTTTATTCGGTTAAAAATAAGCTAAATCCTGAATATATATAAAATAGGTCTTGATTTTTAAAAGCTCACTGTATAGATACTGCGCATGGCAAGAGTTACCGTAGAAGACTGTATAGATAAAGTAGAGAGCCCTTACGAATTAGTATTAGTTGCTAAAGAAAGAGCTACTCAACTTAATGCAGGTATTGAACCAACAATAGATAGAGATAACGATAAAAACACTGTTATTTCTTTAAGAGAAATTGCTGAAGAAAAAATTAAAGTTTCAGATTTAACTGAAAGTGCTGTTTATAAACTTAGAAAACATGTTGAACAAGTTGATGACAGTGCTGAAGATGATGAAGAAATAGGTGATGATTTTGAAAATTTATATAAAGGTGAAATTTCAAAAAGCGGTACCCCAATTTTACCATCCAAAAGAGCAAGAAAAACACCTGAAAAAATACAAGTAACAAAAGAGGATTTGGCAGAGTTATCTGAAACTGCCACTGCTGATGTTGATAATTCTATTGGTGAAGAAACCATGAATGAACAAGGTGAAGTTTCATTAGACGAAGTATCGGAATCTGAAAATCAAGATGTAGATGTAACTTCAGATGATACTGAAGCTTCAAACTCATAAAAAAATAATATAAAGTCATATTATGAATAGGAAAGTATCAGTTGCTCCTATGATGGATTGCACAGATCGACATGAGCGATTTTTTTTAAGATTAATATCTAAAAATACACTGCTTTATACTGAAATGATTGTGGATGAAGCAATTAACAGAGGTGATAAAAAAAAATTATTAGAGTTTAATATTAATGAAAAACCAGTGGCTCTTCAATTAGGTGGTTCTTCACCAAAACTTCTAGCTGAGGCAACAAAAATTGGAGAAGAATTTGGTTATGACGAAATAAACTTAAATTTAGGGTGTCCTAGTAAAAAAGTAGAAAAAAATAGATTTGGAGCATGCTTAATGAAGGAGCCAAATTTAGTTGCAGATTGTTTAAGCAAAATGCAATCAGTTACTAAATTGCCAGTAACTATTAAAACGAGAATTGGTTATGACGATGTTGAGGATTATGAAAATTTATATAATTTTGTTTCTACTTTAAAAGCAACTGGAGTTAAAACTTTTATTATTCATGCCAGAAAAGCAATGTTGGGTAAATTTACTCCTAAACAAAATCTAAATATTCCACCTTTAAAATATGAATATGTTTATAAGTTAAAAAATGATTTTCCTGATGAAGAAATAGTTATAAATGGAGGAATAACTTCAGTTGATGAAATTAAACCTCATTTAAAAAAAACCGATGGTGTAATGATAGGAAGAGCAGCTTATCATACTCCATATTTACTTGCAGATATTGAAAGAGAAATATTTAAAAATGAAGATGTTCCAAGTCGACAAGATGTAATTGAAAAACTTATTCCATACATAAAAGATGAATTAAAAAAAGGTACTAGATTAAATCAAATTATGAGACATACTTTAGGTCTATTTCATGGTCAAACAGGCGCAAGTTATTGGAAAAGATATTTAAGTGAAAATATGTGCGTAAGAGATGCGGATATAAAAAAAATTGACCATATTATGGATAAAATTAAATATAATAATGTTGATACAAGAGTAGGGCAGTCTGCTTAATTCCACTCTAGCAAACGAATACTTTTATATAATATTCTTAATGGCTCTAACGGCTGTCCCAACTGGTTATGTTGCAGGATTATTTGGTATTGGTGGAGGACTAATAACGGTCCCTTTCTTATATTACATCTTTGGTCAGCTAGGAATTGATCCAAAATATATTATGCATTTAGCAGTTGGTACTTCTTTTGCAATTATAATTCCAACTTCAACTGCATCGGTATTAACTCATCATAAATTTAAAGCTGTAGATTTTGATATAGTAAAAAATTATGGATTATTTGTAATTGTAGGGGTTATTGTTGGAGCTATTTTTGCAGCATCATTAAAAACAAAATCTCTAGTTCTATTTTTTTCGATAGTAATTTTGTTTTTAGGGATTTATCTACTTTTAATAAAAGAAAAGGAACAAAATATTTTAATTGAAATGAAATTATATTTAAAAATTATTCTTGGTTTTGTTGTTGGATTTATCTCATCTATTATGGGTATTGCAGGTGCTATGATGAATGTTCCTATTTTAAAATATTTTGGTTATTCTATTAATAAAGCCATTGGAACTGCAGCAGCGATTGGATTTTTAATAGCATTGTTTGCTGCTATTTGTTTTTTTATTACTGGAAATTATTTGAACACAGAATTACCTATGAGTTTTGGATTTATAAATATACCAGCTTTTTTAATTTTTATTCCTATCACAACCATTATGGCAAGGTTAGGGGCAAAAACAGTTCATAAAATTAATAAGAAAAAAATAAGTAAATTTTTTGGGATTTTTTTACTAATAGTTTCAATTAGATTTTTCTATGAATATGTAAAATTATAAAAAATGGCTTTTAAAATTAATAAAAAATTATTGAAATCATCTCATCATATTGCAGAATTAAGATTATGCTCACTAAGGCTGCATGATAATTCTAAATTTCCTTGGGTTATTTTGATCCCTAAAAGAAAAAATGTAACAGACATAAGTGATCTTAATTTTAAAGATCAATTTTCCCTTATGAAAGAGATTGTTTATGTGAGTAAAATTATGAAGAAGATGTTTAAAACAAATAAGATTAATACAGAAAAAATAGGAAATTTAGTACCTCAATTACATATTCATATTATAGCAAGGACAAAAACAGATAGTTCTTGGCCCTTATCAGTTTGGGTTGTTAAGAGTAAAAAATATAATCAATCAGCTTTAAATAAAATTTTAAAAAAAGTTAGGGATAGATTTAAATAAAAAGAGGTGACTTCAGTCTCCCTCCATCACCTCAACTTCTTTTTAGGCGATTCTCTAAAGATTAATGAACACTTATTAGTTGAAAATTAATTTTGTTAACTATTAGAGTTTTTGATCGTATTCACCAATTTTTCCTGTTTTTTGCAGCAAATCATCAATAAAATTAAAGATTTTTATCTTTCTTTCGTTAGATGTAGGGCTTTCTGTTACAATTACTAATGATGGTTTATTTGAGGAAGCTCTAATTAATCCCCAAGATCCGTCTTCAAATGAAAACCTAACTCCGTTTACAGTTAGAACATTCACTATTTCTTGTTCATCAATTTTAGTCTTATTATTTTTAATTTCTTCTATTTGTTTTACTAATTGTTCAACTACTTGATATTTTTCTTCGTCTTTACAAAACGGAGCCATGGTTGGTGTTTGATAAGTAGTAGGTATTTCTTTAATAATTTCACTGATTTTTTTGTTATGATTATCTAATAAGTGACAAATGTGAATTGCTGAATTGATACCATCATCATAACCTAAACCTAAAGGTTGATTAAAAAAGAAATGCCCACTTTTTTCAAATCCTGCTAAAGCTTTTTCAGTATTCACTTTTCTTTTTATGTGTGAATGACCAGTTTTCCAATAAATAGTTTCACAATTATTTTCTAATAAAATTTTATCTTTTGAGAAAAGTCCTGTTGATTTAACATCTACTACAAATTTTGAGTTTTTATGCTTTGTTGATAACTCTCTAGCTATTAAAAGTCCAATTTTGTCTGAAAAAATTTCATTTCCGACATCATCTATAACCCCAACTCGATCTCCATCTCCATCAAACCCAAAACCTACATCAGCATTATTCTCTTTTACAGTTTTTGCAATTGCATGAAGCATCTCCATATCCTCTGGATTCGGGTTGTATTTTGGAAAAGTCCAATCTAAGTTGCAATCTAGCTCAATCACATCGCAGCCAATACCTCTCAATATATCAGGTGCAAATACTCCAGCCGTACCATTGCCACATGCAACTACAGCTTTAATCTTTTTCTTAATTTTATTTTTATTAATTAAATCTTCTTTATAAATTTGTTGAAAATTTTCTATTTTTTTCTCAGTACCTTTACCCTCTGTAAATTTTTCGTTTAAAGTTATATTTTTTAACTCTTTCATTTCTTCACCTGAATGAGTCAGTCCTTTTTTGATACCCATTTTGACACCAGTCCAGCCATTTTCGTTGTGACTTGCTGTTATCATAGCAACTGCATCAGTATCTAATTTAAATTGTGCAAAATAAACCATTGGTGATAAAGACAAACCTATATCTTCAATATTACATCCTGTTGATATTAATCCTTTTTTAAGAGCTGTTTTTATTTCTTCACTATAAGATCTGTAATCATGACCAACTATGATTCTTGGATTGTTTTTTTTTGTACGATTCTTTATTTGAGTCCCTAAACCTTTACCAAGATTCTTTATGCCCTCTTGATTTATATCTTTTTCATACAACCATCGGGCGTCATATTCTCTAAATCCATAGGGATCTATTTTTATTTTTTGACTCATTTGTTATTTTGTTACTCTTTTTATGTTAATTTCTTGAAAATTTTTTTATTTTTTTATTGATTATCATATTGTCGCGTTCTATAAATGTTCCGTTGATTAAATGTTTATATAGTATATTTACTAAAGGCGCCTACAACATATAGTTGTTTTCGCACAAATAACAAAATATATTAACTACTTATGAATAAGATTCTTTCTCAAGCACTCAAACAAGCTGTCTCTGAATATAGCCCTCAAGTTAAAGAAGTTTTAAAAGGAAATAGACCAGATCTTTTTTCTCTAAATAATGAAACTGAACTTTTTCAAAATGATAAAGGAATTATAATCAAGATTGATCGATCTAAAGATGCAAACCTTACTGACTTTGGTAAAGCAACTTTGAAAGATAGATACCTTGGTCCAAACGAATCTTATCAAGATTTATTTGCAAGAGTTGCTAGCACATACTCTGACGATAACTTACATGCTCAAAGAATTTACAATTATATTAGTAATCTTTGGTTCATGCCAGCTACTCCAGTGTTGTCAAATGGTGGAACAAAAAGAGGATTGCCAATTTCATGTTTTTTAAATGAGGCTTCTGATAGCTTAGGAGGAATTTTAGATCTTTGGAGTGAAAATGTTTGGCTTGCAGCTAAAGGTGGTGGTATAGGAAGTTATTGGGGTAACTTAAGATCCATTGGAGAAAAAATTGGTAAAGTTGGAAAGACTTCAGGAATAATTCCTTTCATTAAAGTTATGGACTCATTAACAATGGCAATTAGCCAAGGTTCATTAAGAAGAGGGTCTGCTGCTTGTTATCTTCCAATTGATCATCCAGAGATTGAAGAATTTATAGAAATGAGAAGACCTACTGGAGGAGATCCAAATAGAAAAGCTTTAAATTTACATCATGGAGTTTTGGTTTCCGATGCATTTATGAGAGCAGTAGAAACAGACGAACAATGGGCTCTAAAAAGTCCAGCTGACGGAACTATTCAACAAACTATTTCTGCAAGAAATTTATGGATTAGATTATTAACAGCTAGAATAGAAACTGGTGAGCCATATATAATTTATATTGATACTGTTAATAGACAAATACCTCAACATCATAAGTTAGCTAACCTAACTGTCAAAACTTCTAATTTATGTAGTGAAATAACTTTACCTACAGGAATTGATAAAGATGGAAGAGATAGAACGGCAGTTTGTTGTTTATCTTCTTTAAATTTAGAGAAGTATGATGAATGGAAAGATGATCCAGACATGATTAATGATGTGATGAGATTTTTGGATAATGTCCTATCAGATTTTATTAATAAAGCTCCTGATCAATTTAGAGATGCAAAATATTCAGCAGAAAGAGAAAGAAGTGTTGGCTTGGGTGTAATGGGTTTTCATTCATTCTTACAAAAAAATAGAATTCCACTTGAATCAGTGATGGCCAAATCATGGAATAAAAAAATATTTAAAAATATTGATGAGAAGGTTAATCAAGCATCAAAAGATTTAGCAGAAGAAAGAGGAGCTTGTCCAGATGCGGCTGAGTATGGTTATAAGGAGAGGTTTTCAAATAAAACAGCAATAGCCCCAACTGCTTCAATCTCAATTATTTGTGGTGGCGCATCTCCAGGAGTAGAACCTATCGCTGCAAATAGCTATACTCATAAAACATTGTCAGGTTCTTTTAATGTCAGAAATAGGTATTTAGAGGAAATATTAGAAAGCCATGATAAAAATGACGATGAAACATGGTCTACTATCACTACAAATCAAGGATCAGTTAGTCATCTAAATTTTTTAACTGAATTAGAAAAAGATGTTTTCAAAACTGCGTTTGAGCTTAATCAAAACTGGATAATTGAACTTAGTGGAGATAGAACGCCTTATATTTCACAAGCTCAATCTGTGAATTTATTTTTACCAGCAGATGTTCATAAAAAAGAATTACATAAAATTCATTTTGATGCATGGAAGAAAGGCTTAAAGAGTCTTTATTACTGTAGATCAAAATCAATTCAAAGAGCTGAAAATATTAATGATGCTAAATCAACAGATATTATGGCTAACGTTTATAAAAACAAATCAACCAAAACTGAAGAACAAGAATATGAGGAGTGTTTATCATGTCAGTAGCTGAAAAAATAAATTCAAAAATTATACAAACTGAAAAAAAAATAATACAACCAAAAAAAATGGGATTGTTAGTTGAAAATCCTGTTTACAAACCATTTAGATATCCATGGTGTTATGATGCATGGCTAACACAGCAAAGAATACATTGGCTACCAGAAGAAGTTCCTTTGGGAGATGACGTTAGAGATTGGCAAAAAAACTTGTCTCAACCTGAAAAGAATTTATTGACTCAAATTTTTAGATTTTTTACTCAAGCAGATGTCGAAGTTAATAATTGTTATTTAAGACATTATACAACTGTATTTAAACCTACTGAAGTTTTAATGATGATGACAGCTTTTGCTGCGATGGAAACAGTACATGTTGCAGCTTACTCTCATTTGTTAGATACGATAGGAATGCCTGAGTCTGAATACTCGGCATTTATGAAATATAAAGAGATGAAAGACAAATACGACTACATGCAAGACTTTAATGTAAATTCAAAAGAAGATATTGCAAAAACAGTTGCGGTCTTTAGTGCATTCACAGAAGGATTACAGTTGTTTGCAAGTTTTGCGATTTTATTAAATTTTCCAAGACACAATAAAATGAAAGGTATGGGCCAAATTGTTACTTGGTCAGTTAGAGATGAAACTCTTCATTGCAATTCTATGATTAGAATTTTTAAAGAATTTATAAATGAAAATCCAGAAATCTGGACACCAAAATTAAAAAAAGAACTTTATCAAGCCTGCAGAACTATTGTTGAACATGAAGATGCTTTTATTGACTTGGCATTTGAAATGGGTCCAATGGAAGGTTTAACAGCTCAAGAAGTTAAAGATTATATTAGATTTATCGGAAATAGAAGGTTGGTCCAATTAGGATTAGAACCAATTTATGATATTAATAAAAATCCTTTAACTTGGTTGGATACCATGCTTAATGCTGTTGAGCATATGAACTTTTTTGAAGGGCGTGCAACAGAGTATTCTAAAGCATCAACCCAAGGAACTTGGGCAGAGGCATTTAGTTAATTTTTAAAAAAATTATCTTTGATTTAATTGCATCACTTTTCGATGCTTGTTACCTTTGTAACTTGCTAAAGGTCTAATAAGTTTATTGGCAGTATGTTGTTCCATAATATGTGCAGACCATCCAGTGATTCTAGAAATTACAAATATTGGTGTGAAAAAATCCGTATCAAATCCCATTAAATGATAAGTAGGTCCGGTTGGATAATCTACATTTGGATGAATATTCTTCTTATTAATCATTACTTTTTCAACAATATCGTAAATTTTCTCAAACTTTTTATCCTTTTTAAGTTTAGCTACTTTACCAAAATACTTTCTCATAGTTGGAACTCTAGAATCTCCTGATTTATAAACTCTATGACCGAACCCCATTACTACTTCTTTATTTTTTAGAGCATTATTTATCCACTTTAGTGCATTTTCTGGTTTTTTTATTTTGTTCATCATGTGCATCACTTCTTCATTAGCACCCCCATGTAATGGACCTTTTAAACTTGCTATAGCACCTGTAATTGCTCCATGGATGTCGGATAAACTACTTGTGATTGTTCTTGCTGTAAAGGTTGAAACATTGAAACTATGTTCAGCATATAAAATTAAAGAAACATCAAATGCTTTAACTATTTCTTTTTGAGGGACTTTTCCAAAGCACATGTAGAAAAAGTTTTCTGAAAAAGATAATTCTTTGTTAGGTTTAATAATTTTTTTTCCTTTTCTAATTCTATAAAAAGCAGCCAAGGCAGTAGGTGTTTTTGCAAAAATTCTTAAAGCCTTTCTCATATTGGCTTCAGGTGAGGAGTCGGTTGTTTCTTTGTCCTCTAATCCCATCACACTCACGGCTGTTCTTGCAACATCCATAGGATGAGATTTTTTAGGCATATGTTTAATTATTTCATACAAATTTTTTGTAAGTTCTCTATTATTTTTCTCTACTTTTTCAAATTGTCTAAGCTCTATAGAATTAGGCAAATCTTTATTTAAAATTAAATAAGCTACCTCTTCAAATCTGCAATATTCACATAAATCTTGAGCGGCATAACCTCTATAAGTTAGAGAGTTAATTTCTGGCATTACTTTTGATACTTCAGTTTCATCTACAACAATACCTAATAAACCCTTTTTAATATCATCACTCATTATTCATGTCCTTCAGTACTAAAATTATAAATTTTTTCATCTAATGAATTATACTTTTCATAATCAACTAATTCATACAATCTTTTTCTAGTTTGCATTTTATCAATTATATTGTTCTGATGTCCATTTACATAAATGTCTCTCAATCCATCCTCAACATTTTTCATAGCTAATCTTTGAGTAGTTACTGGATAAATGACAATATTATAGCCAAAATTTTCTAATTCTTTGTAATTGAATAATTTAGATTTACCAAACTCTGTCATATTTGCCAATAAATAACACGACAGTTCTTTTCGAACTTTTTCAAAGTCTTTTTCATCTTGTAATGCCTCAGGAAATATAATCTCAGCACCAGCATCTACATAAGCTTTACATCTATCAATCATTTTATCAATTCCTTCGACACTTTTTGCATCTGAACGTGCGATGATTTTAAAATTTTGATCTTTTTTAGCAGCAATGCATTCTTTAATTTTTTTTACCATAGCATCAGTCGAAATAAGTTCTTTATTATCTAGATGCCCACATCTTTTTCTCTCAATTTGATCTTCTAAGTGAACACCTGTTATTCCAAATTGTTCAAATGTTTCTATTGTTTCTTTGCAAGATTTAAATCCTGTATCTATATCAACTATAGTTGGAAGATTTGTTACTCTTGAAATTAAATAAGATCTTGTGCTAACATCTTGCAGTGTTGTTAAACCAATATCAGGAAATCCAAGATCATTAGCCATTACTCCACCTGAAACGTAGACTGCATCATATCCAATTTCTTCAATTAATTTTGCTGTAAGAGGATTGTATGCCCCAGGAATTCTTAATATTTTATTTGATTTTAATTTTTGATCAAAATCTAATCTTTTTTGACTTGGTTCTTTTTCAACAAAATGCATTAAAAAATTCCTTTTTTATTATTTTGTTTTAATTTATTTTTTCTTACTTCAATATTTAATTTATAAAGTTGACCTGACTTCAAATTTTTTAAATTTTGAACTATTTTTAAAAAGCGATCACTTTCTTTTTTGTCTAAAATACTTTCAGTTAAAGTTAAAAATTTATTTATATAATTTTGCCTTTTAAAAGGTCTTGCTCCATATGGATGTGCATCTGCTCTATCTAATTCCTCTATAATTTTTTTTCCATTTTTTAATGTCACAACAACTTTTGCACCAAATGACTTATTTCTTGGATTGGGATCATGATATTTGTTTGTCCATTTTTTATCCTCATAAGTTTTTATTGATCTCCAAATTTTGATTGTACTTTTTCTACTAGCTCTTGTTTTAGTATAAGATTTAATATGATGCCAATCTCCATCCTCTAAAGCTACCGCAAAAATGTACATTATTGAGTGATCGAGAGTTTCTCTACTCGCATTTGGATCCATTTTTTGAGGGTCATTAGCACCTGTGCCAATAACATAATGGGTATGATGACTTGTATAAATATCAATTTTTTTAATTTGATTTAAATTAGGAATTTTTGTTTTTAATTTTTTAGCTAGATCTATCAATGCTTGAGACTGATATTCAGCCGAATATTCTTTTGTATAAGTTTCTAAAATAGCTTTTTTACTCTCACCTTTTTTTGGTAATGGGACTTTATAGTTTGCTTTTTTACCATCTAATATTCTTGCTATTACACTATCTTCACCTTCGTATATTGGGCTAGGAGCACCTTCGCCTCTCATGGCTCTATCCACTGCCTCAATTGCAAGCTTACCAGCATGAGCAGGTGCATAGGCCTTCCAACTTGAAATTTCACCTTTTCTAGATTGTCTAGTAGATATTGTTGTGTGAAGAGCTTGTTGGATAGCTTGATAAATAGTTTCAGTATTTAATTTTAACATTGTTCCTAATCCTGCAGCTACACTAGGTCCTAAATGAGCAATGTGATCAACTTTATGTTTATGCAAACAAATACCTTTGACTAAATTAACTTGAACCTCATATGCGGTAATTATCCCTTTTAATAAGTCTAATCCATTTTTTTTATTTTGTTGTGCTACACTAATAAGAGGAGAAATGTTATCACCGGGATGACTATAATCTGCAGCTAAGAAAGTATCGTGAAAATCTAATTCTCTAACAGCAGTACCATTAGACCAGGCAGCCCACTCACAATCAAATTTTAATTTTGAGTTAACACCAAATAGTGTTGCACCATTTTTTCTAGGGTGTCTTAAAGCCATTTCTCTTGATGATATTACTGGTTTTCTATTTAATGAGGCTATTGCAACTGATGCATTATCAATTATCCTATTGATAACCATTTCAATAGCATCTTTGTTTAATTTAGCGTTGTCGCTTGCCATTTCAGCAATTTTCCATGCAAGCTGTTTCTTCTTTGGAAGATAAGTTTTTGACGGATATACTTTAACTGTATGTAATAACAAAATAACTCCTAATTAGTGATTTTGTTTTAATAGCTAAAAAAAATTAATCAATATTAAAGATATTTAGATATTATTTTCTCAATACCTACAAAGTCTTTTATTAAGTGATTATGATAAATTTCATCAATATTTTTTTCTGTATAACCATCTTCCAATAGAATCATTGGAATTTCTGCTGCTTTAGCTGCATTCGCATCCGACTCACTGTCACCAATCATTATTGATCTTTTTTTGTCACCATCTAAAATTTCAATTATTGTAGTTATGTGTCTAGGATCTGGCTTATAGTATTCAAATGTATTATACCCAGCTACATATTCAAAATAATCATATATTCCAATTTTTTTTAATAGGTCAACTGCGAGATGTTCAGTTTTATTTGTACATACAGCCATTGAAATATTTTCTTTTTTGCACCAATTCAAAAATTCCTTTACTCCATTAATTAAAGTACTTTCATTTAAAATATTCTTTCCATAAAAGGATATAAACTCATCTGTCATGTCACTTTTAATTTTTTCATTAATTGATGTTAATTCTTTTTTTGCTTGGCTCCATATAGATCTGCCAATCATAGCTCCAGCACCTTGTCCAACAGAGCTTTTTAACTCATCCAGAGATTTTGTTGGATATCCAAATTTTTTCATCACATGATTATGAGCAAGCATTAAATCTGGAGCTGTATCAACTAAGGTTCCGTCTAAATCAAATAAAACTGTAAATTTTTGTTTCATTATTAAAGTATTTTAAAGAAATAAATTGTGAATTAATCAATATATATACTTAATGTAAATCAATGCCTAATGGAAGATTTAAATCAAAAAAAATTAAGAAATAAATTTATAAAATCAGGAGTAAAAATGATAGGTCCTGATACTATTTTTTTTTCAAAAGATACAAAGATTGGAAAGAACGTTACTATTGAACCTTATGTTGTTATTGGACCTAAAGTTAAAATTGGCAACAATGTAATTATAAAATCTTTTTCACAATTAGAATCTTGTAAGATTGAAAATAAAGTTGAGATCGGTCCTTATGCTAGAATTAGACCAAATACAATTTTAAAAGAAGGTTCTAGAGTAGGTAATTTTGTAGAGATTAAAAAAAGTACAGTAGGAAAAAAATCTAAAATTAATCATTTGTCTTATGTCGGTGATAGTTATTTAGGTCAATCAGTTAACATAGGGGCAGGAACAATTACTTGTAATTACGATGGTATTAAAAAAAATAGAACAAAAATTAAAAACAATGTATTTATAGGTTCTAATTCATCTCTTGTTGCTCCAGTTATAATAAATGAAGATAGTTTAGTTGGAGCTGGATCTGTAATAACAAAGAATGTTAAAAAAAGAACTTTAGCATTAACAAGATCGCCACAATTTGAAGTTAAAAATTATAAAAAAAAGAAAAAATAATCTATGTGTGGAATTATTGGAATATCAAGCAACAAACCTGTTTCTGTGAATATAATTAATTCATTAAAAAAATTAGAATATAGAGGTTATGACTCAGCAGGTATAGCTACGCTTTCAGACGGACAAATTAACGAGTTAAAATCTGAAGGCAGAGTAGATAATTTAGAAAGTAATTTTGATTTAAAAAATTTAAAAGGCAATATTGGTATTGGACATGTTAGATGGGCAACTCATGGAATTCCTAATAGTTTAAATGCACATCCACATTCTTCACATAACGTCTCTGTAGTTCATAATGGAATTATTGAAAATTCAACATTATTAAAAAAACATCTAATTTCCAAAGGTCACAACTTTAAATCTCAAACAGATACAGAGGTAATTGTTCATTTAATTACTGAGAATTTAAAAAAATTAAAATTAGAAGAAGCAATTACAAATACTTTAAAACAACTACATGGTAGCTTTGCTCTTGGTATAGTTTTTAAAGATATGCCTGATTTAATTGTTGGAGCTAGAAGAGGCTCACCTTTAGCTGTTGGCTATGGTCCAAATGAAAACTACCTTGGTTCTGATTCATATGCTTTAAAGTCAATGACAAATAAAATTACTTATCTTGATGATGGTGAATTTTGTGTCGTCAAAAAAGATCAGGTACATTTTTATAATGTAGAAGGGAAAAAAGTTAACAAAAAAATATTAGAATTATCATCAAATGAGTCAAACTATGATAAGGGAGACTTTAAACATTTCATGGCTAAAGAAATTGAGGAACAGCCTAATACAATTAAAACTGGAATTAAAGAATACATAGATAATATTAATCAAGAGATAAATATTTTTAATTTTCCTTGGAAAATTAATGAGATTAAATCAATAACTTTAATTGGCTGTGGAACAGCATATCATTCTTGTTTGATAGCAAAATACTGGTTTGAGGAATTGACCACTTTAGACGTTAATATAGATATTGCATCAGAGTTTAGATATAGAAAAAATAGATTTAAAAAAGACAATTTATACATTTTTGTTTCACAGTCTGGAGAAACAGCCGATACTTATGCAGCATTAGATCTGTGTAATAAAAATAAAATGAAAACTTGCGCTGTTGTTAATGTAATTGAAAGTTCAATTGCTAGAGACTCTAATTTTGTATTACCAATTCACTGCGGTCCAGAAATAGGAGTCGCATCTACAAAAGCTTTTTTAGGACAAATATTGGTTTTATATATTTTAGGTTTAAAGCTCAGTTTTATGAGAAATGAAATTGAAAAAAATAAATATCAAGAAAAACTTAAAGATTTAAATTTACTTCCAAGCTTAATAGAAAAAACCTTACTACACGATAGCGATATTCAGGCAATATCGTCAACATTTAATGAGGCTAAAGGTTCAATGTTTTTAGGAAGAGGTTTTTCTTACCCTATAGCTTTAGAGGGTGCACTAAAACTTAAAGAACTTTCTTATGTACATGCTGAAGGATATCCTGCAGGTGAAATGAAACATGGGCCGTTAGCTTTAATTGAAGAAGGTATGCCAGTAGTAGTTTTAGCGCCTAGAGATAGTTATTATAAAAAAACAATTTCAAACATGCAGGAAGTTATCGCAAGAGGCGCAAAAGTTTTATTAATAACTAATAAAAGTAAAGATGAAGTTGTTTCAGAAAATATTTGGGAAACAATTGAAGTTGAAAACACTAATGAAGACTTAATACCATTCCTTTTAACAATTCCACTTCAAAAACTTGCATATTATTCTGCCCTTAATAAAGGTTATGATATTGATAAGCCAAGAAATTTAGCGAAATCTGTTACAGTTGAATAAAATATAAACTCTGTTAAAACACTTTTAGGTTGAATATGAAAAGTTGGAAAAAAAATAGTTGGAGAAAATATCCTGTAAAACACATTCCAGAATATCCAAACAAAAAGGAGCTGGATATTGTTTTAAACAAGATTGAAACATTTCCACCATTAGTATTTGCTGGAGAAACAAGACACTTAAAAGATCAATTAGCAGATGTTGTAGATGGTAAAGCATTTTTACTTCAAGGTGGTGATTGTGCCGAGAGTTTTGCTGAATTTAATCCAGATAACATAAGAGATACATTTAAACTAATGTTACAAATGTCTTTAGTATTAACTTATTCAGCATCTTTGCCAGTGGTAAAAGTTGGAAGAATTGCTGGACAATTTTCAAAACCAAGAAGCTCACCCATTGAAACAAAAAATGGTGTTCAGCTACCAAGTTACTTGGGTGACAATATTAATGGAATGGAGTTTACTGAAAAAGCAAGAATTCCAGATCCAAAAAGGTTGTTTAAGGCATACTCTCAATCTGCAGCAACTTTAAATTTAATTAGAGCTTTTTGCCATGGTGGGTTTGCAGATCTTAAGAATGTTCATAATTGGAACTTAGGATTTATTAAAAATTCTCCTGAATTAAAAAGATTTAAAGATTTAGAGGATAGAATAGCTGACGCTCTAGCATTTATGGATGCATGTGGAATTAATTCAGATTTTAATCGAAGATTAAAAACAGTCAACTTTTGGACTTCTCACGAAGCTCTTCTGCTTCCATTTGAGGAAAGAATGACTCGAGTAGATTCTACAACTGGAGAAAATCATGATACTTCAGCCCATTTTTTATGGATTGGAGATAGAACTAGACAATTAGATGGAGGACATGTTGAGTTTTGTAGAGGAATAGAAAATCCAATTGGAATTAAATGTGGACCAACTTTAAAAGCTGATGACTTAATCAATTTGTGTAACAGAATTAATCCAAGAAATGAAAAAGGTAAAATTACACTAATATCTAGATTTGGTGCTGATAATGTTTCAAAACATTTACCAAAACTAATTAGAGCAATTAAAAAAGAAGGTTTAAACGTAATTTGGTCATGTGATCCTTGTCATGGAAATACTATTCAAGCTGCAACAGGATTTAAAACTAGACCATTTAATAGCGTACTAAAAGAAGTTAAAAATGTATTTGCATGTCATCAAAGTGAAGGAAGTTATGCTGGTGGTCTACATATAGAGTTGACCGGTCAAGATGTGACAGAATGTATTGGTGGTGCTCAAAAAATATCTGAAAAAGACTTATCATCTAGATATCATACACATTGTGATCCAAGACTAAATGCAAATCAAGCTTTAGAATTAGCTTTTTTGATTTCAGATGAGATTAAAAAGAATAGCTCTTATTCGAAAAATGCAGATAGAGCGGCATCTTAAGTCATTGTAAAATATAAAATATATAATAACTATAAGTCATGAACACTTCCGAAAAAGTAAAATTTATATCTGATTGGATTAAAGATTATGTAAATAAGATGCCAAGTAAGGCAGAATCTTTAGTTATAGGTATTTCTGGAGGAATAGATTCGTCTGTATCTAGCACTTTAAGTGCAATGACTGGTTTAAAAACTATTGTCTTAACAATGCCAATTAAACAAAAATCTCATCAACATGATTTAAGTTTAAAACATCAAGAGTGGTTAGTTAAAAATTTTAAAAATGTAGAGGCTCATACAATTAATTTGGATGAATTATTTTTAGCATTTAATTCAAGCTTATCTAAATTTGATAATGAGCATGGAATGGCGAATTCTAGAGCTAGATTGAGAATGACAACGCTTTATCAAGTTGCTGCGGCGAATAAAGGAATAGTAGTTGGAACTGGAAATAAAGTTGAAGATTTTGGTGTTGGGTTTTACACAAAATACGGAGATGGTGGGGTAGATATATCTCCTATAGCTGACTGTAATAAAACTGAAGTTTGGGAGCTTGGAAAAGAGCTTGGAATTTTAAAAGAAATTATAGATGCGGCCCCTACGGATGGTTTATGGGACGATGGAAGAACTGATGAAGGTCAACTTGGATTAAAATATGAAGAATTAGAAGAAGCCATGGATAACCCAAATTCAGCTAATAGAGCTAAATACGAAACTATTAGAAAACAAAATTTGCATAAAATGGAGCCAATTCCAGTATGCAAAATTCCAAATTAATCAAATAGATTCACAAATCTATTTTTTAAGTATATTCCTAAAATAATGAGTAAAGATATTTTTTTAACAAATAATCTAACAAATAAAAAAGAGAAGTTTGTTCCAATAGATAAAAACAATGTTAGAATGTATGTATGCGGTCCAACGGTTTACGATGACCCTCATATTGGAAATGCTAGACCAATAGTTGTATTTGATATTCTTTTTAAGATTTTTAAAAAAAATTATTCCAAAGTAACTTATGTAAGAAATATTACAGATGTTGATGATAAAATTATAAAATCTTCTAAAGAAAATAATATTTCTATTTCAGAATTAACTAACAATGTAACAAAAAGTTTTAGTGAAGATTGCACTTACTTAAATTGCGATGCACCAACTTATCAACCTAAGGCAACAGAAAACATAGATTCGATGATTAAAATGATTTCTGAATTAATAAAAAAAGGATTTGCTTATGAGAATAATAAACATGTTTATTTTGAAGTCAAAAAATTTAAGGATTATGGGCAGCTATCAAATAAAAAATTAGATGAACTTATTGCTGGATCAAGAGTTGAAGTCAGCAGTAATAAAAAAAATTCAGAAGATTTTGTTTTATGGAAACCATCAGAAAATGATGAACCATCATGGGTATCTCCTTGGGGAAAAGGACGACCTGGATGGCATTTAGAATGTTCAGCAATGTCAAAGAAATTTTTAGGAGATGAGTTTGATGTTCATGGTGGTGGTATTGATTTGTTATTCCCTCATCATGAGAATGAAATAGCTCAATCAAGATGTGCAAATGATACAAAAATATTTGCAAAATTTTGGATGCATAATGCATTTATTACTATGTCTAATGAGAAGATGGCAAAGTCTCAGGGAAATATTTTAAAAATAAAAGATTTTAGGAATAAAATAAGCGGTCAAGTTTTAAGATTAGCCTTACTGAGCGCGCATTATAAACAGCCATTAGATTGGAATGATAAACTTCTGGACGATTGTCAAAACACAATTAATAAATGGTACAATTCATATGTAGATATTGAAAATACTTCTGAGGTTTCTGATGAAATTCTTCAACCACTTTATGATGATCTAAATACCCCTGGATACATTGCAATTTTACATCAATTATATGAAAAAGCTCAAAAAGGTAACGATCAAAATAAATCTGTATTTGTTTCAGCTTGTCAATTCGTAGGACTATTAAATGAAAATAAAGAAAATTGGCTTAAATTCAAAATTAGCAAAGCTTTAATTTCTGAAAAAGAAATTTTGCAAAAAATTCAAGAAAGAAACAAAGCTAGAGATAATAAAAGTTACGCAGAAGCTGATAAAATTAGAAATGAGCTTTTAGACAAAGGTGTTTTAATAGAAGATAAAGATGGTAAAACGACTTGGAAATTTAAATGAGTAAAGAAAAACTTTATATATTTGATACTACCTTACGTGATGGTGCACAAACACAAGGTGTAGATTTTTCAATTGATGATAAAGAAAAAATTTCATCAGCCTTAGATGTATTGGGTGTAGATTATGTTGAAGGAGGATGGCCAGGAGCAAATCCAACAGATACTGAGTTTTTCAATAAAGATCATAATTTCAAATCTACAAAATTAACCGCATTTGGAATGACTAAAAAGTCAGAGCATAGTGCTGAAAATGACCCTATGCTTTCTTCTTTAATTAATTCAAAAAGCACTTCCGTTTGTCTTTTTGGAAAATCATGGGATTTTCAAGTAGATGTTGCATTAGGAATAAGTAACGAGGAAAATTTAATCAACATTAGCGAAAGCACAAAACATATTGTTAAATCTGGTAAAGAGTTCATGTTTGATGCTGAACATTTTTTTGATGGATATAAATCTAATCCCAAATATGCAATGTCATGTTTAAAAGCTGCATTTGATAATGGTGCAAGATGGATAATATTATGTGATACAAATGGTGGAACACTTCCACACGAGATAACAAAAATTGTTTCCGAAGTAAGTAAGCAAATTCCAGGAAAAAATTTAGGAATACATGCTCATAATGATACAGAAAATGCAGTTGCTAATAGTCTCGCTGCAGTCCAAGCAGGAGTAAGACAAGTTCAAGGTACTATTAATGGCCTAGGTGAAAGATGTGGAAATGCAAATTTAATGTCATTAATTCCCTCATTTTTTTTAAAGAAAGATTTTTCAGATAACTTTGAGTTAAGTATTAAAAGAGAAAATTTAAAAAATTTAACACAATGTTCAAGACTGTTAGATGAGATTTTAAATAGAAAGCCAAATAAACATTTACCTTATGTAGGAGCTTCTGCTTTTTCTCACAAAGGTGGAATGCATGTTTCAGCTGTTCAAAAAAATCCTAAAACTTATGAGCATATTGATCCTGATGAAGTTGGAAATTCTAGAAATATCGTAGTATCAGATCAATCAGGTCAATCAAATATCATGTCAAGATTGAACTCAATAGGAATTAAAGTTGAGAAAAGTGATCCAAAAATTAAAAAACTTTTAGATGAAGTAAAAGATAGGGAATTTATTGGTTATAGTTATGACGGTGCCGATGCATCTTTTGAGTTATTAGCTCGAAGATTAATGGGGGAGATACCAAGATATATTTCTATTAATGAATATGATGTTTCGGTAAAGAAAGATAATGCAGGAGAAATTATTTCATATGCAAAAGCTCAATTAGAAGTAGACGGAGATAAAATTTTATGTGAAGGACAAGGAAACGGTCCTGTTAATGCTTTGGATAATGCTATTAGAAAGAATGTTAATAAACTAGCTAAATATTCTGAATATTTAAAAGATTTAAGACTCGTTGATTACAAAGTTAGAATTTTAAACACCGGTACAGAAGCTGTAACTAGAGTGAGTATTGAAAGTACAGACTCAAAAGGAGTTAATTGGTTCACAATTGGAGTATCACCTAATATCATTGAAGCTTCTTTTAAAGCTTTAATCGATAGTCTAGATTATAAATTATTTAAGGATAAAGCTCCTGGAAGTTTGTAAGGATGAAAATTAAAAAATTTTCAGAAAAACCATCAGATTTACAAGATAGAATTGGTGCTAAACCAATAGTTTGTTATCCAAACACGAATATTGAGGAAAAAAATTTAAGTATTTTGCATTCAGCAAGAGAACACCTAGTTAAAAAAGATGAAATAACTATCCCACCCAGGGATGCAAAAACATTCGAGGTGAAATTTGGTGAGTTTTTTAGAATTGAGAGTGTAGAAGGACCTCAGGTAGGAGATTTAAATTTATTCAATTTAAATAATTTAGAAGAAAAATTTTATTCAGGAAAAACAAGAGCACTTTATGGCACTCATCTTTCTGTAGGAGATAAGATGTTTAGTAGTTTTCCCTATCTAAGGTCTTTAGCAACAATAACCTGGGATACTTTAGATTGGTATGATTATGATAAAGACGGAGGATCAGTTCATGATGTTATTGGAACTAGATGTGACCCTTATACTTCAAAACTTTTAAGTAACAATGATTACCATTATTGTTGTCATTCAAATTTAACAAGAGCTTTAGTAAAAGAAAAAAATATTCAACTAGATCAAGCAGAAAAAATTGTACATGATGTATTAAACGTGTTTATGTTAACTGGATTTACCAATGATACCAAACAATACTTTATGAAAGCAAGTCCAGTAAGACCAGGTGATTATTTGGAGTTTTTTGCTGAAACAGATTTATTGGGCGCTCTTTCTGCTTGTCCAGGTGGTGATTGTGGATCTGAACATTCATCTGATGTTGCTAAATGTTATCCTTTAAAAGTTTCAATTTGGAAAGTTGATCCTAAATATCTAAATGATATTAAACCATCGTCTATCTCAAGTTATCACAGAAATCATGGAATAGATTGATGTCTGTTAATAATGTTTCTTTCATTTTACACAAACCTCAACTTTCTGAAAATATTGGAGCGTGCGCAAGAGGAATGAAAAATTTTAATTTTAATAAATTAATTGTTGTTGATCCTAAACCAATATTTCCAAATGATAAAATTTTAGCAACTTCTGTTGGTGCAAAAAATATTATTAATAAAGCAAAGAATTTTGAAAGTTTAGAAAAATCTTTAAAAAGCATCGATATTGTAATTGCAACATCTGCACGATTTAGAAATAAAAATATTAAACATATTAAATTAGAAGATTTAAAAAAAATTAATTATAAAAAAAAAGTAGCTTTCTTGTTTGGATCAGAAGCATCAGGTTTATCTAATAATGAAATTAGTTATGCCAATTACACTCTTCAAATTCCTACAAACCCAGATTTTAAGTCGTTAAACTTATCACATAGTTTAATAATTATTGCTCAATATATTTCGGGTATCTTTAATTCAAAGCTATCTTCATTTAACAAGTCAAATAAAGTTAAATCAGCCTCTAAAAAAGAGATAGTTGCTATGGCTAATTTGTGTATCAAGAATCTTGAAGAGATTAATTTCTTTCGATCAAATGAGAAGAAGCCAATAATGTTGGAAAACTTAAGAAATATTTTTTATAGAATGGAATTATCAACCAAAGAAACTCGTATTTTATCAGGTGTATTTGCAAGTTTAGGTAAAAAACGTTGATTGACAAAATTAAGAGTAAGTTTATAAAGCCCACTATCAAATGACAAAAAGATTAAACTCTAAACATAAAGTAGACAGAAGATTAAAAGTTAATCTTTGGGGAAGACCCAAAAGTCCTTTTAATAAGAGAGCTTACGGACCAGGACAACATGGTCAAACAAAAACTTCAAAACCATCTGATTATGGAATTCAACTACAAGCTAAACAGAAATTAAAAGCTTATTATGGAAACATAAACGAGAAACAATTTAGAAATATTTATAAAAAAGCCAATATGCTTAAAGGAGATACTGGAGAAAATTTAATTGGTCTTCTAGAAAGAAGATTGGATGCAGTTATTTATAGAGCAAAATTTGCAACTACAATTTTTTCAGCTAGACAATTAATTAACCATGGTCATGTAAAAGTGAATGGTAAAAAAGTAAACATTGGGAGTTATACAGTTAAAGAAGAAGATTCAATTGAGATAAGAGATAAATCTAAGCAGCTTGCAATAATTGATATTGCTCTTGCAAATAAAGAAAGAGAAGCTCCAGAATATATTCAGATGGATGAAAAAAACAAAAAACTTAAGTTTGTTAGGGTTCCAAAATTTGAAGAAGTTCCTTATCCAATTGTAATGGAACCTAATTTAGTAATTGAATACTATTCTAGATAATTAGCTTTTAGCTTTAAAATTTATATTTTTATTTTCAAATAGTTTTACTAACTCACCACTCTCGTACATTTCTTTAACAATATCACATCCACCAATAAATTCATTTTTAACATATAGTTGTGGTATTGTTGGCCAATCACTAAAAACTTTAATACCTTCTCTTAAATTTTGATTTTCTAAAACATTGATCCCTTTGAAGTTTACTTCAAGAATCTTTAGTATATTAGAGGTAGCCATTGAAAAACCACATTGTGGGGCATCAGGTGTACCTTTCATAAATAAACAAACTTCGTTGTTTTCAATTTCATTTTTTATCAAATCATTTGTCTGTTGATCCATTTTAAATCTCCTTTGTTTTAATTGCTAAAGCATGTAATTCATTTCCCATTCTACCTTTTAATGAGTTATAAACCATTTTGTGTTGTTCAATTTTACTTTTTCCTGAAAATTGAGATGATGTAACTGTAGCTGAATAATGATTTCCATCACCAGCCAAATCTTGTATCTCCACTATGGCATCTGGCATAGCCTCTTTTATAAAATTTTCAATTTCTTTTAAATCCATTGCCATTATTTACTCATATAGTTCATAAGCCAACTTTTATTATAAGTTGATAATTCGTCAATTCTAACTTTTGTCTTTTCATTAATATATAGTTCATTTTCAGTAATTGTACCAAGTTCATCAAAATGTACAGCATTTTTGTTTAATATATCGGTTACTTTTTTAAAATCTTTTTTGCTTATTTCTATAATATATCTACCTTGATCTTCAGCAAATAAATATTCTATTTCATTAATTAGATATTTAGGTTTTTTGATACTTATTCCTTTTTTCCCCTTAATACACATTTTTGCTACTGCAGAAATTATTCCACCTAAAGAAACATCATGTGCACTTTTTATCAAATTATTATCAGTCAGTTTTAATAATGTTTCTCCGTTATTTTTTTCATTAAATAGATTTACTTCAGGTGGCGGTCCATTTTTTTTATTTAAAATATTTCTTGCAAATAAGCTTTGATCTATATGTCCTTCAGTTTTTCCAATTACTAAAACTAAATTATCAACTTCTTTAAATTCCATGGTGATCATATTCTTATAATTCATGATCAACCCAACTCCTCCGATTACAGGAGTAGGTTTTATTCCTTCATCCATTGTTTGGTTATAGAAAGATACATTTCCAGAAACCACTGGAAACTTTAAATATTTACTCGCCTCACCAATTCCTTCAACACATTCAACGAACTCACCCATGTTTTCTTCATTTTCAGGACTTCCAAAATTTAAACAATTGGTAATAGCTACTGGTTTGGCACCAACAGAAATAAGGTTTCTGAAACTTTCACAAACTACTTGCTTTCCACCAGTTAAAGGATGAGCCCAACAATAAAATGCAGAAGAGTCTACGGATGCAGCTACTGCTTTATCTGTACCATGAACTCTTATAACTCCTGCATCTCCACCAGGTTTTTGTATTGTATCTCCCATTACGGTATGATCATACTGTTGCCAAATCCATTCTTTACTACATACATTTGGATTTGCTAAAATTTTTTTTAAAACATCAATAATTTTTAAATGCTTAAGATCTTCTTTTTTAATTTTATTTTTTTTAGGAAGTTTTGCTTTTTTCCATTTTCGATCATACATTGGAGAATTTTCAACCAAGGTATCAACCGGTATATCTGCAACTTTTTCTTCATCAAAATAAAGTTCTATTTTTCTTGACTTTGTAGTTCTACCAATCACTGCAAAATCTAAGTTCCATTTATCAAATATTTTTTTTGCATGTTCTTCTTTGCCATTTTCTAGAACAATCAACATTCTTTCTTGGCTCTCAGAAAGCATAATTTCATAAGGTGTCATCTTGGCTTCTCTACAAGGTACTTTGTTTAAATTAATTTCAATACCAAGGTTTCCTTTTGAAGCCATTTCAATACTTGAAGAAGTTAGGCCAGCAGCACCCATATCTTGAATGGCTATAATTGAGTCTCCTGCCATTAACTCTAAACAAGCTTCAAGTAAAAGTTTTTCTGTAAACGGATCTCCTACTTGAACAGTTGGTTTCTTTTCCTCTATTTTTTCATCAAAACTAGCTGAAGCCATACTTGCACCATGTATTCCATCTCTACCAGTTTTAGACCCAACATATATAACTGGTTTGTTTAACCCTGCAGCTTTAGAGTAGAAAATCTTATCTTTTTTGACCAATCCTAATGTCATTGCGTTAACCAAAATATTTCCGTTATACGAGCTATCAAAGCTTGTTTGCCCAGCAATTGTTGGAACACCCATGCAATTTCCATAACCACCTATTCCATGAACAACACCTCTTAATAAATTTTTCGTTTTTTTATGTTGGGGTGATCCAAAATGAATAGAGTTTAAGTTAGCTATTGGTCTTGCACCCATTGTAAATACATCTCTCATTATTCCTCCAACACCGGTAGCAGCACCTTGATATGGTTCAATAAATGAAGGGTGATTGTGGCTTTCTATTTTAAAAACTATTGCATCGTTATCTTCAATATCGATAACTCCAGCATTTTCTCCTGGACCTTGAATAACTTTCTTTCCTTTAGTAGGTAGCTTCTTTAAATGTAATCTTGATGATTTATAAGAACAATGTTCATTCCACATTGCAGAAAAAATCCCTAGTTCTGTAATATTTGGTGTTCTATTTAATAATTCACAAATTTTAGCATATTCATCTTTCTTTAAACCGTGATCAACTGCTACTTTTTCGTTTACAATCATTTTAAGTTGTTTATTAAATTTTTAAAAAATAATGATCCATCCTCACCAGATAATGATGTATCAATCATTCTTTCAGGGTGGGGCATCATTCCTAAAACATTTTTTTCTTTATTAAATATACCGGCAATATTCTTTATGGATCCATTAGGATTAAATTGATCTTCTATTTTTCCATTTTCATCACAATAGTTAATAGCTATTTGATTATTATCTTCAATTTCTTTTAATTGATCATTAGTACAAAAATAATTTCCTTCATTATGAGCTATATGAAATTCCAAAATTTCGTTATCAACATTTTTAAAATATTTATTTTTTTTATCGTTAATTTTTACAAAAACGTTTTTACAAATAAATTCTAAATATTTGTTTCTGAGCAAAACACCTGGAACTAAACCAGTTTCTACCAATATTTGAAATCCATTACAGATACCCATAACCATACCTCCTGAATTTGCAAAATTAATTACTGACTGCATTATTTTTGATTTAGATGCCATACTTCCACATCTTAAGTAGTCCCCATATGAAAAGCCACCTGGCAATATAACCAAATCACTTTTTGGTAATTCGGCATCAGCATGCCAAACCATTTTATTTTTAAATCCAAATTTTTTAAGAGCAACATCCATGTCTCTGTCACAATTTGAACCTGGAAAAGTAATAACTGATGATTTCATTAATTACTTTGGATCAATAATTTTATAATTTTCAATTACAAGATTTGCCAAAAGTTTTTTGCACATTTCTTCAACTTTTGCTTTTGCTTTGTCGTTATCAGTTTCTTTAGTGTCTATTTCAAAATATTTACCTTGTCTAACTTCATTAACATCCTCAAAACCCATTCCATCCAAAGTTTGATGAATAACTTTTCCTTGCGGATCAAGTACATCTTTTTTTAGAGTTATTATTACAGAAATTTTCATTTTTTCTTTCTTTTAACCGAAGATAATTTAGTTACATTTACTGCTGAAACATTAGATTGTTCGTGAAGTATGCCTAATCTTTTTGCAACTTCTGTATAGGCCGGAATTAAATCTCCCAGATCTTTTCTAAACCTATCTTTATCTAATTTTTTTTCAGTAATACTGTCCCACAATCTGCATGTATCAGGGCTAATTTCATCTGCTAAAATAACCTCATTTTTTCCATCGATTTTAATTCTTCCAAATTCTAATTTAAAATCGATAAGTTTAATTCCAACACCTCTAAACATTCCAATCATAAAATCATTAATTCTTAAAATCATTTTTTTAACTTTATCTATTTCTGTTTTTGACGCCCAATCAAATGCTAAAATATGTTCTTCAGATATTAATGGATCTCCAAGCTTGTCATCTTTTAAGCAATATTCGATTAGAGGTTCTTTTAAAACTGTACCGTCCTCAATACCCAATCTTTTAGTAATTGAACCTGTTGCAACATTTCTTACAATGAATTCGATCGGAATTATTTCCACAAGTTTTATTATTTGCTCACGCATATTTAATCTTTTTACTAAATGATTTTTAATTCCTATTTGAGATAGGTTAGAGAGTATATGTTCTGATATTCTGTTATTTAGAACACCTTTACCTTCAATGGTGGTTTTTTTTTGATTATTGAATGCTGTTGCATCATCTTTAAAATATTGAATAACTAAGTTTTTATCATTTGTTGCATAAATGATTTTAGCTTTTCCTTCGTATAATTTTTTACCTTTTTTCATTATCCAAAAAATCCTTTGCTTCTTAGAACTCCGAGTAAAGCAATAACAAAAGCTGATAGAACTAACATCCAAACACCATTATCTTTTTTTGGTTTTTTTTCTTTTTTCATTATTTAACAGCTCGTCTAAAAACAAAATTTACATTTTTCATGTGCTTTGAATAGCTAAATATTGATTTTAATTTCTTTATTGAAATTTTACTCATTATATATTTGTCGGATTTCGCTACATCAAATAAATTTAAATTTTCAGCAAAACATTTTTTTGAGAAATTTTGAACCATTTTATATGATTTTTCTCTAGTTAATCCAGTTTTTGTAAGTTCAAGCATTAACTCTTGTGAAAAAATTAAACCTTTCGTTATATTTAAATTCTCTAGCATTTTTTTTGGATAAACAATCATATTATCTAAAATATTTGCTAATCTAATTAAAGCAAAATCAATTGTTATATTAGCATCTGGTCCGATATTTCTTTCAACACTTGAATGAGAAATGTCTCTTTCATGCCAAAGCGCTATATTTTCAAGTGCAGGTACAACTGCACTTCTTACCATCCTAGCTAAACCTGTTAAATTTTCACTTAAGATTGGATTTTTTTTATGAGGCATCGCAGAAGAACCTTTTTGATTTTTAGAGAAATATTCTTGTAGCTCGTAAACCTCAGTTCTTTGTAGGTGTCTTATTTCAATTGCTACTCTTTCAATAGATCCTGCAATAATACCTAAAATAGAAAAATAAAATGCATGTCTATCCCTTGGAATTACTTGTGTGGAAATTGGCTCTACATTAAGACCTAATTTTTTTGCAACATGTTTTTCAACATTTGGATTAATGTTAGCAAATGTCCCAACTGCACCTGAAATAGCACAAGTTGAAACTTCATCTATCGCATCGACTAATCTTTTTCTGTTCCTCTTAAATTCTGCATAAAAAGAAGCCAATTTTAAACCAAAAGTAATTGGTTCTGCATGGATACCATGACTTCTTCCCATACACGGTGTGAATTTATATTTTTTAGACTGCTTTTTTAAAACTTTTAAAATTTGATCTATATCTTTTAAAATAATTTTACCCGATTGAACCATTTGAATATTAAAACTAGTATCCAGAACATCAGATGAAGTCATACCCTGGTGAAGGTATCTAGCTTTAATTCCAGCTTTTTCGGTTACAGAGGTAAGAAATGCTATCACATCATGTTTTACTTCAGATTCTATTTTGTGAATTCTGCTTACATTAATTCTAGCTTTTTTTTTAACTATTGAAGCAACACCTCTTGGAATTTGACCAAGTTTTTCCATTGCTTCTGCAGCTGCAACCTCAACATCAAGCCAGATTTTGTATTTATTCTCCTCTGACCAAATATCGGTTAATTCTTTTCGCGAGTATCTTTTAATCATTAATTATAAGTATGGAGGCTTTGAATAACCTTTAGCAGATTCTGTAAAGATTTCATAACCCTTTTCAGTAATTCCTAACGTATGTTCAAATTGTGCAGATAAAGATTTGTCTTTTGTGACAGCTGTCCAGCCATCATTTAACATTTTAACATCATATTTACCTGCGTTTATCATTG
This sequence comes from uncultured Pelagibacteraceae bacterium, assembly GCA_902589455.1. Classification (GTDB taxonomy): domain Bacteria; phylum Pseudomonadota; class Alphaproteobacteria; order Pelagibacterales; family Pelagibacteraceae; genus Pelagibacter. Next base: position 87,686 of record CACISX010000003.1, read on the forward strand.
GTTCTATTGTAAATGTCATACCAGGCCTCAACTCCATGCCTGAATTTTTATTCCCATAATGTAAAATATTAGGCGGTTCATGAAAAGTTGTACTGATCCCATGACCACAAAAATCTCTAACAACAGAAAAGCCTTTATCTTCTACAAATGATTGAATTTCATAACCTATGTCTCCTAACTTAATTCCAGGTTTTAAAATTTTAATAGCTCTCATCATAGCTTCGTAAGTAGCGTCTATTAGATTGTTTAACTTTATTGGTGTTTTTCCAATGCAAAACATTCTGCTTGTATCTCCATAATGTTCGTCAACAATTGCTGTTACATCAACATTTACTGCATCACCTTCTTTTAAAATTCTATCAGATGGTATTCCATGACATACTACGTGATTTAAAGAAGTACACAAAGATTTTGTAAAGCCTCTGTAATATAGTGGGGCAGAGTAGCCACCATTGTCTCTTATAAATTCATAACCTAACTTATCTATGTAATCAGTAGAAACACCTTCTTTGATATTTTCAGTTAACATATCTAAAGTCCTTGATGCTAAGTTTCCAGCAACTCTCATTTTTTCAAATTTTTCTTTAAAATCACTCATCGATAATTTTTAGTTTTTTATCTATAAATATTTTCTTAGAACTTATATTACATCTATAAGCTAAAAAATTTACACCAGCTTTTTTAGCAATTAAATAAGTCTTATAATATTCTTTGTCTATATCTTTAGCTATTTTAAAATATTTCATGTTTTGAATTTGAACTAAAAATATTAGGTAAGTTTTATAACTTTTTTTTATGGCATCAATAAGGGTTAATAAATGCTTAATTCCTCTAGCTGTCGGAGCATCTGGAAATTCAGCAGTATCCCTATTTCTAAATAATGTAACATTTTTGACCTCTACAAAGGTTTTTTGATCTTTTTTTTCTAATAAAAAATCAAATCTTGTATCTTTGTTAAAAAAAACCTCAGGTTTTATAGTGTCATTATTCTTTAACTCGTTTACTAGATTATTTTTTAGGCCATGTTCAACTATTTTATTTGCCATATGAGTATTTACACCTACTAAATTTTTTCTAGATTTAATAATTTCTAATCCATATTTTAGTTTTCTCTTTGGATTATTGTTAGGAAGTAAATAAACTTCATTGTCTTCATCTAACAATCCTTTCATTGATCCTGTATTAGGACAGTGAGCTGTGACAATTTCTTTACCAATTTTAACGTCAGTAAAAAACCTTTTATAACGTTTGATTAGTTTGCCTTTTATTAAAGACTTGGTAAATTCCATTACTAGATTATATATTTCATATGGATAAAAAAGTAAAAGTTAATGCATCAATTTTAATAATTGGTAATGAAATTTTGTCAGGCAGGACTCTAGATACAAATACATCAACTTTAGCAATTTGGTTAAACTCGATCGGTGTAAATGTTGCAGAAGTAAGAGTAATTCCAGATGTAGAAAAAACGATTATTGATACTTTAAATTTACTCAGATCAACATATGATTATGTTTTTACAACTGGTGGCATTGGACCTACGCATGATGATATTACAGCCCAATCAGTTTCAAAAGCATTTGGAATAAAATACGAAGTTCATAAAGAGGCTTTTAAAATTTTAGAATCATATTACCAACCTGGTGAATTTAATGAAGGAAGGCAAAAAATGGCATGGATGCCAGAGAATGCAAAATTAATTTTAAATCCTACAAGTGGTGCCCCTGGATTTAATGTTAAAAATGTTTTTTCTTTACCAGGCGTTCCTTCTATATTGAAATCAATGTTAGGTGGTTTGACGAATAGCATAGTAGGTGGGGATCCTATTAAGAGTTTAACAATAAGTTTAAGAACAGTTGAAAGCGAAATTGCAAACTCTTTAACTAAAGTTCAAAATGAAAATAAAGATGTTGAGATAGGAAGCTACCCTTTTTTTCATGCAGGCAAACTAGGTGTTTCGATAGTTATTAGATCGGAAGATCAAATCAAAATTGATAATTGTAGTTTTCAAATTTTAAAATTTGTGAATGAAAAAAAAATTGAGGTAGTGGATCGATAATGTTGTATTTTGCTTATGGAAGTAATCTTAATCATTTTCAAATGAAACGTAGATGTAAAGACAGTATTTTTTTAAAAAAAATAAATTTAAAAGACTTCAGATTAACTTTTAGAAGCAAGTATAGAGCCGCAGATATTGAGCCTAAAAAAAACTTTGTTGTTTCAGGTGCATTATTTGACATTTCTAAAAGTGATGAAAAAAAATTAGATGTTTATGAGGATTTTCCAATTCTTTATAAAAAATATTATTTTAATTATTATGGAAAAAAAGTCATGACTTATACAATGGTAAAAAAAACACCTTTTAAATTTCCTACAGAAAGATACTTAAACATTGTAAAACAAGGATATAAAGACTGTAATTTAAATATAAAATTTTTGAAACAAGGATTAAAAAATTAATTTTTTCTTATTTTTAAAATAATAAATTAACATTACAAAACGCCTTAAAAATATATATTATTTTGTATTTGTTATGTTTATAAATTTTATTAATATAAGTCGACCTCATCAATGGACTAAAAACTTTTTAATTTTCTTACCTTTAATTGTCACCCATCAATTCAAATTAAGTTATTTTGTTAATATTATTCCTTTGTTCATCTCCTTTTGCTTTTTAGCCTCAGCTGTTTATTGTTATAACGATATTAAAGATTTATTGGATGATCAAAACCATCCTGAAAAAAAGAAAAGACCCTTAGCATCAAATAAAATAACTATAAATCAAGTATATTTTTATATATTGTTTTTGTTATCCTCTAGTTTTTCCATAGCATTTTTTTTTTACAATTCAAATGTATTGTATGTATTAATTTTTTATCTTTTATTAAACTTTTTATACTCTAACTACCTTAAAAAAATAATTTTGATAGATATTTTAATTTTATCTTCTTTTTATCTTTTGAGAATATTTGTAGGTTCTATCGTCGATAACATAGAGCTAACAAACTATTTTATATTATTTACCTTTTCTTCTTTTATTGCTTTAGCTTCAATCAAAAGACTTGCAGAAAATATTAAGAATTATAATTCAAATTCTATTTATAAACACTTTGCTAATTTACCTTTTGTGATTGCATTATTAGGTATTTTTATCTCTTTTATAACATTTGTATTTTATACCTATTCTGAATTTGCAACTATTTATTATAAAAATGTTTACTATTTATTTATAGCAGAAATTTTAATTTTTTTATGGTTTTTAAGAATTTTATATTTAACTAAGAAAGGTAAGATTTTTTATGATCCTGTAAAATATGTAATTCAAGATAAAATTACTTGGGCAGTTGTTTTTATTGTATTTATAATTTTAATTAGTAATTCAAACATAATCTGATGGATAATTTAAAAAATATATCTGGATGGGGACTGTACCCAAACACTGAAGCAAATGTTATTGAAATTAAAAATAATAAAAAATATCTAGATCTATTATCTAATCAATTTATAGCTAGAGGTAATGGCAGAAGTTACGGAGATTCTTCTCTTGGAAAAAATATAATAAGCACACTAAATTTTAATCAAATAATTAGCTTTGATAAAGAAAATGGACAAATAATTTTACAGTGTGGTGTCCTATTAAATGATTTGATTAAAAAAATAGTTCCACATGGTTGGTTTTTGCCTGTTTCGCCTGGGACCAAATTCATTACAATAGGAGGAGCTATTGCGAGTGATATACATGGAAAAAATCATCACCTGGTTGGTTGTATAAGCAATTATGTTACCTACTTTAAAATTTTATTACCTGGTCGTGGTGAGATTTATTGTGATAAATCAAAAAATGATGAACTATTTAAAAATACATTTGGAGGAATGGGTTTAACAGGCTTGATTGTAGAGGTTGGTTTAAAATTAAAAAAAATACAATCAACTTATATTGAACAAACAACAATCAAAACTCAAAATTTAAAAGAAACTTTTGATGTAATGGAAAAAAATCTTAGTGAAGAATATTCGGTTTGTTGGTTAGATACATCAGCTCAAAAAAAAAATCTAGGGAGAGGTTTAGTGTATTTGGGCAAACATTCTGAAGATAAAAATATTCTTATTAAAAATAGAAAAAAAATTAAAATATATAAAAAATTTATTCCTAATTTATGCGGTAATTATTTATTCAAAATATTAAATTTTTTTTTTTATAAAAAAAACTTTCATCAAATAAAAAAAGAGAAGATATATTTTGATGATTATTTTTATCCATTGGACAAAATTGACAATTGGAATTATTTTTATGGAAAGAAAGGATTTTTGCAATATCAGTTTTGTATCCCATTTGAGGATAGCTATAATGGTATAATTGAAATTTTACAGGAAATACAAAAAACAAAGAACGTATCTTTTACTTCTGTATTGAAATTAATGGGTAAACAAAACCAAAATACTCTATCATTTCCTTTTAAAGGCTATACTTTGGCTCTAGATTTTCCAAGAGATCAAAATTTATTTAAATTACTAGATAAGCTTGATCAAATTGTAATAAAATATAATGGTAAAGTTTATTTAACAAAGGATTCTAGGTTAAACAAAGATACGTTTAGAAAAATGTATAAAAACTATAAAATATTTTACGAATTTAGAAAAAAATATAATCTTTTTAATCGAATACAATCAAACCAATCAAAAAGATTAGATATATGATTAAAAATAATAATATATTAGTCTACGGCGCAAATTCAGATTTATCATTTGAATTATTAAAATCTCTTTCATCTGAAAATAATCTATTTTTAGTATCAAAAAATAGAGAAAAATTAGAAGAAACTAAAAATAAATTAAATGAAATTAAATCAAATAAAATAATAAATTATTGTGCTGACTTAAACGATTTAAAAAATTGCTATGAATCTATAGATGCTGCTCTAAAAGAATTTGATCATCTAGATTATATATTTTTTTATCAAGGATACATGAATGATGAGGATCCTGATCATGATGAAGTAATTAAAACTTTGAATATAAATGCTTTATCAACTTTGATTATAATAAATCATGTTTTAAAAAAAATAGATAAATTAAAAAAACTTAAAATAGTAGTTATAACTAGCGTTGCTGGTGATAGGGGAAAAAGTTCCACTTTATTATATGGATCTACTAAAAGTTTTCTTTCAACCTATCTGGAAGGCCTAATCCAAAAGTACTCTGAAACTAATGTCAAATTTTACGATATAAAACCTGGTCCTATCAAAACTAAAATGACAAAAAATCTTAAACAAAATTTTTTGTATTCAACGCCGCAACACGTCTCAAAAAAAATATATAAAGTTGTGCAAAATAAAAATTCTACAATTAGCTATATTCCATTTTGGTGGAGATATATAATGAGTGTTATTAAAATTATACCCGATTTTATTTTTCATAAACTAAAATTATAAATATTTATGAATATTTTCAAAAAACCAATTATATATACTGTAATTTATTTTTCCGTTGCTTTAAGCCTAATGTTTTTCATGTATCCTCATGAAGATGCCTTAATTTTATATAGATATGTGGAAAATTTTGTAGCCGGTGGACAAATAGCATTTAATATTGATGATCTTCATACCGAAGGAGCAACTGATTTTTTATGGTTCTTAACATTATCTTTTTTTAATTTCTTTGGTATTAACGTAATTTTGTCAGCAATTTTACTTAATACAATATCTATTTATTTTTTAATTAATTCTATTCAGAAAATTTTTTTAAAGAATGAGAATTTACTAACAGCAATAATAATAATATTTATTTTTTTGAATATTGGACCAATAATTGGATCTTCATTGTATGGTTTTAGTACACTTTTTTTTATTACTTTAGGTTTTAATTGTTATTTAAGTTCTATAAGTAAAAACTTTTCAAGTTGGACGATTTTTTCAATATTATTTTGTCTAACCCGGCCTGAGGGAGTTTTTTTATTTTTGCCCACGATAATTATAATTTTCAGTCTTTCATCCCTAGAGAATAGATATAAATTTTATAAAAGCTTAGCTTTAGTTACAATTATTGGTTTGAGCTATTTTGTTTGGAGATATTTTTATTTTAATAACCTTTTGCCCTTACCACTTGTTGTTAAAAGTATTGGTGGCGAAACTAGCCTAACAAGAATGGCAGCTTTAGGAATTCAAATTCTTAATTCGTTTTTATTAACTTTATTATTATTAACTATATATTCGTTTGTAAGAAATTTTAAAAAAATATTTATAAACAATAAAAATCTAATATTATTTATATTTACTATTTTCATTTGGATTATTTTTTTATTCTTTCTATCAAGAGGTTTTTTATCACAAAATATTTTTGATAGATACTTTGCATCTTTTTATTTTATTATTTTTATAACTTTTTTATATTCTTTTATTTTTTTAAATAAAATTGAAAAAAATATCGCTTTAATATTTATTATAATTGCCTCATTTGATGGTAGTAATATTTTAACTAGAATACTTACTGAAGATAAAAGAAAATTTAACAATTCATCATATGTTGTTTATAAAGATTATTCTAATGAAGGTGGATGGGGCGATCATCCATTAATTAAAGTTGGAAAAAGTTTAAGTGAAAAAAAACTTACAATAATGCTTACAGAAGCAGGTGCTATACCTTACTTATCAAAAAAAAGTTTTGTTTATGATATGAATGGTTTGAATACCAATATTTTCTCTAAAAGACCTGTGAATTGTAAAGATATTGACAAAATTTCCCCTGACATAATTGAAATAGATGTTGGACCATTAAATTGGGGAAATAAAACTAAGAAGCCATCACATTTGACCACTTTTAGTTGGAGTTCTTTTAGGAAATCGAACAAATATAGTGATTGTGGATTTAATCAAAAAAAAAACATTTATGAAGATTTTGTAGATACAGATAATATTAATCTTATAAAAAAATTCAAAAAAACTAATAAAGATAATCATTATAATGCAACCATAGTGACAGCTCCAAATAATGTACTTTTTTGTCTGTTTGATAATAATAATTATCAAGAAATCTTTATGAATAAAAAAAGCGATCAGATATATTTTGTTAAAAAAAACTTAAACTTTAATTTTTTAGACAAAAGCTGTAATATTAAAAAGAGTGGATATTTTAGAGATCTTTTAAATAAATAAAATCTCATAACTTTGTATAGACTTAAATTATTAGTTTTGATATTTTTACATGTGATCAAAAAATACTTAATTATTTTTCTGTCATTTTCTTTCATTTTCATGATTGGTTGTGGCACTCAAGTTCCAACAAAAACAAAAGTTAAAACTAAAACAATTAAAGGAGATGAAAAGAAAGTTTATCTAGAGGAGAAATCTGAGAAAATAAGTGAAAAACTAATATTTAATAAATATTCAGAAGGCAATTATTTTTCATTTGAATTTAAACTTAGAGAACAATTTCGAATCCCAGAAGTAATTATGAGAGAAGATATAGCAAGAAAATATACTACAAGAAAAAAACAGGCCACAATGGTACATAATCCTCTAGGTGAAGTTACTGGTTCAATATTTGCTATGGGTATGATTGAAGCTTGGTGTTTAGCAGAGTTGGCTGCAAAAGCTTTACCTGGAAAACAAAAGAATATTTATTTAGATAAGTGTAAAGAAAGATATATAGGCACCAAAACTAAAACAACAGAAGACAAAATTGTAAAAAAAATTTTAAAGTTCACAGGAAATTATAAACAGGCATATCAAGACTCCTCAGAAAAAATATTTTATGAATTTCCAAAATTCCCAGGGCAAGTATTTGATATGAATTATAAAAATAATGCAGCATGTACTAATAAAAAAATTGAAGAGTTTAATTGTGGGAAAACATATTATTTGAGAGCAAAAAATTTAATTAACGAATATCTTGCTCTTAACCAAAGTAAAAAAGTGAATTACCCTTTAACTGTGAAAGTTATAACGAATAATAATAATCAAATTTTATCTTTTCAAAAAAGAGAAGTTGAATTTATAGTTGTGGAAACACTTGAGGAAAATGAACAAAAGAGATTGGCTGCAATCAAAAAAGAGCAAGAGAGAAAAGAAAGAGAATTAAAAGAGGAAAAAGAGAGAAAAGAAAGAGAGAGAATAGCTAAGCTTCAAAAAGAAGAGGATGAGAGAAAAAGAAAAGAGAGGCAAAAAAAATTAGAAAAAGAGAGAAAAGAAAGAGAGAGAATAGCTAAGATTGAAGAAGAAAAGGAGAGAAAAAGAAAACAAAAGGAGTTAGAGGAACTTTATAAACCAACGATAGCCTGGAATGGAACCGGTTTTTTTGTTAGTCCAAATGGACATATAGTAACAAATAATCATGTGATCCATGACACAACAGTTACAAAGGTTAGTGGTAAATGTGATGTAGTAAATGCATATTTAGATAATAAAAAATTTGAAGCAGATATTTTATCTCAAGATCCACTAAATGATTTGGCTTTATTAAAAGTTAAAGGAAACTTAAAGATAGATTCGTATGCAAAGTTTAAATCTGAGGAACCACAATTGGGCGAAAAAATTTCCACTCTTGGTTATCCATTTGGGAAAGCAATAAGTTCAAAAATAAAAATAACTAGTGGTGTGGTGAGTTCTTTATCAGGATTAGGAGATGAATTTACTAGAATTCAGATTGATGCTGCTTTACAGCCGGGAAATAGTGGAGGACCGATATATGATTCTTCAGGAAATGTTATCGGTGTTGCAGTTGCAAAAGCAGGTATATTTTACTTTTTAAAATCTTACGGTGTATTGCCAGAAAACATGAATTTTGGTATTAAATCATCTGTAGTCAAATCCTTTCTTCAAGCAAATAATGTTAATTACAAAACATCTTTAAAAAGTAGTCCTATTAGCACTGTAGAAATAGCAAAGATTGGAACAAAACATACTCTCTACTTAGAATGTTTAATTAGAAAAGACAAATTAGCAAAAATTAATAAAGAAATTAATAACAGAGAAAAAAATTAATCTTATCACATGAGCTTTAAATTAGCTTTCAATTAAGATTAGAAAATAAGACTTAATTAATTTGCTCAAACCAGAGCAAGACAAGAGCATAGAGAGATAAATTAAAAAAATTTTACTTATTAAGCTTGTTCAATTATAAATATTAGCATAAATACTCATGAAATTCATTAATGCCCTCGTGGTGAAATTGGTAGACACAAAGGACTTAAAATAGTTTGAGTTGAGTTTTTCTTTAGTCTCTAATAGTCCCTAATAGTCTTAATCCCTTATAATCCTATAACTTTTAAAATCATTGGATTATTTTTATTGGAAAATATGAATAATAATTTCTCTTAAACTAGTAGCAAACTAGTAGCCAGAGAGATAAAATTTTATAATTTTATTATGAAAAAAAATGATGAAGAGTTAAAATCTTTACTACCTCATATTAGAAACACTTTAAGTCAAGCAATTGCAGTTATGGAAGAAGAGGGAGCATATATGCTAGTGGTTAAAAAAGATCCAAGTTGGCAAAAAGTAGGATATTTAGTCAAAAGTAGAATGAACCTTTTACACCAAAAAAATAGACTTAAAGATTTATATGATGTCTTAAATAGATTTAACAGTAATTAAAATATTATTTAAAAATAATATTATGCATATTTATAAAATCACAAATTTACTTAATAAAAAAATCTATATTGGTCTTTCTACTTATGATGGGCATGAAAGGTGGGATAAGCATAGATACAATGCTACAAAAAAATCAAATCACCATTTAGATCGTGCAATTTTTAAATATGGAAAAAACAATTTCAAGTATCAAGTTATTGAAAAAGTACCTTTTCAAAAAGGAATAAAATTTTTAGAGAGTAGAGAAATTCATTTTATCCATAAACATAAATCTTATCTACCAGACATTGGCTACAACAAATCTCTTGGTGGAAATGTAAATGTTGGAAAAGTTGTAACAGATATACAAAAAAAACGCGTAAAAAAAAGTCAAAAAAATTTAAAGGTAATTTCTTATGATTTAGACGGTTTTTATCTTAAAACGTATGATAGTTTGTTTGATGCAGCTGAAGATAATGATGTAAGTATATCTGCTATTCATCACGTATTGAATATAAAGAATAGATCTTCTTCAAAAAAACAATGGAGAACTTTTTTAAATAATAAATTTAAAAAAAAAATAGAAAAATTTAATAAAATTAATACTCGTCAAATGATACCAATTTATCAGTGGAGTAAAGAGGGTGAATTTATCAAAAAACATTTAGCAAAAGATCGAGCTGTTAAAGATACAGGCATTCATCTTTCTTCTATTAATAGAGTTTTACAAGGTTTGCATCCATTTGCTGGTGGCTTTCATTGGACATTAAGTCCTAAATTAGCAAATAAACCAAAAAAAAAAATTACAAGTGGACCAACCGAAAAGAGGAAAAAATTTATCAATGTTTATAATCAAAAGGGTAAATATTTAGAAACAATAAAAGGTCTTGAAAATACTGCAAGAAAGTATGGAGTTCCATCTAGTGAGATTTCAAAATGTTTAGTCGGGAATAAATCTGTACAAAAATGTAAAGATAATAAGCTTTATCAATTTAGAAAATTTAATGGAAAAAAAACTAATATAAAACCAACAAAATCAAAACCAGTCCAACCAATAAAAGTTCTTGTATATGATCTTTCAGGAAAATTTGTAAATATTTTTGATAACATTGCTGCTGCTGCAAAGTTTACAAAAGTAAACAGATCTGGCGTTAGAAGGTCAGCAAACAATGAAAATTATAGAGCTAAAAATCATATGTGTAGGTGGTATAAAGGTAAAATTTTAAAAAAAATTAAATCCCATATTGATGTTAAAACAAAAGTTCTACAATATGACTTTGAAGGGAATTTTATAAGGGAATATAATTCAATTATAGAGGCTGCTAAAAGAGTAAATGTAAGACCAAATAATATCAGAAAATGTGTTATTGGTAGAGGTTATTCTAGTTCAGGTTTTTATTGGTTTGAAAAGAAAAATAAAAAAGTTGAAATAAAGATTCCAACACCTGTACCTCATACTAAATAATTTTTTGTAGGATTTTATAGGATAACTAGTAGCAGACTAGTAGCTAGAGAGATAAAATAAAAAAATTTTACTTATTAACCTTGTTCAATTATAAATATTAGCATAAATACTCATGAAATTCATTAATGCCCTCGTGGTGAAATTGGTAGACACAAAGGACTTAAAATCCTTGCCGCTTGCGGAGTGCCAGTTCGAGTCTGGCCGAGGGCACCACTAAATGAGCAAACTTCAAATTATTTCTGATAAAAATAAAAAATCCTTAAAGATTAAAAATTTATTAGAAAAAAAAATAAAATCTAATCAATTTAATAAAAAAAATCTTGCTATTGTTATTGGTGGAGATGGTTTTATGCTTCAAACACTTAAAAAGAATAAAAATTCTAGAAAACATTTTTATGGAATTAATTCTGGAAATTATGGTTTTCTGATGAATAAATTTTCCTCAAAAGAAATTATAAAGAATTTATCGAAAGCAAACTTAGTTTCGATTTCTCCATTAGAAATGATTGTTAAGAATAAATATAATCAAGTTAAAAGATCAATAGCAATCAATGAAGTTTCTGTACTAAGACAAAGCAGACAAGCAGCTTCTTTATCTATAAAACAAGGGTCAAGGCAAATAATAAAGAATTTAGTTTCAGATGGTGTATTAGTATCAACGCCCGCAGGAAGCACAGCTTATAATCTTTCAGTTCATGGACCAATCTTAAGTCTTCATTCAAAAAAATTATCAATATCACCTATAAGTGCGTTTAGACCTAGAAGATGGAAGGGCAAGATTGTTAATGATAGATCTCAAATTGTTATTACAAACTTAAATCCATCTAAAAGACCGATTAGTGCAGTTGCTGATAACTTAGAAGTAAGAAATGCTAAATCAATCACAGTTAAAACTAACAATAAAATAAAGTTTAATCTTCTTTATGATAAAAATAGAAGTTTACAAAAAAAGATTAAAATTGAGCAAATTAGAAAAGAAACTACTTAGAGAAAGACAATTAGATTGTGCCCCACATGCATTCTGTTGCCTGGCAAACTATTTTGTTTTTTTTAACAAATATATATTTAAACTAACAGATATAAAAATTATTAATAAAACAAATATTAGTATCAGTACATTTATTCCTGTATAACCTAGTCCAGTTTTGTCACCTAGATAAATTAGTAAATCTACAGTATTATCAAAAATCCAATCTACCCAATTAATTCCACTATTAGCAACAGACTCGTATATTTCATTCTTGCTCATAATTTAAGGGGTGTTCGAACCGAAGTCATATTGATTACAAATCAAAAAGTTTCTTAAATTTTCCTTTGATTATCGTTGATAATACATAACTAATTTAGTCCTGTCTATTTAATCTTTAAAAATTCACTTCAAATTCACTTCAAATTTTTCTTCAAATTTATCTTACTAAATCATATTATTAAATATGGTATTTCAAAATATTTGGTCAGGATTTAAAAATCTTTTTTCCACCGAAGTTGAACTTCAAGAACCATTTACTTTTCCAAAATTAGAAAAGCTCAACGAAGTTATTAAAAAATTTAAAATTGATGAAGAAGCAAAAAAAGATGGGGAAAAAAATCTACCAAGATCAGATAGAAAAAATTTAAGTGCAGCTGAGGAAAAAATTAAAGGGCATTATTACAGTATAATGCAGAATAGTAAAAAATTTGGAACCGAATATTCAAATAATGTAAAACAAAATATCGACAATAGTGGAATAATGACTGTTGATGCTAAAATTGATAACTATAAAAAAGATTCTACAAATTGGTTTAATGAAAAAAAGAAAGAGTCTAAAAATTTTAAATATTTTGATAATGAAAAGATAAAAGATGCCACTAATAGATATAATGAGTTTAGAAAAAAACATTCTTTAAATAGAAGAGCTAATTTTCCACCTTCATTAGTTTATTATTATGCTACTATTAGCGCCCTGTTCCTTGCAGAATGTCTTATCAATGGCTTATTTCTGAAAGAAGTAACAAGATCAGGTATAATGGGAGGTATTGGTATTGCTGTAATTATTTCTTTTTTTAATGTTTGGATAGGTTTTTTATATGGGAGATTTGTTTTACCTTTCAAAAATCATTTTAATGGAACTGTAAAATTTTTTGGATTTTTAAGTTTGTTAATTATTTTAATATGGTTTCTATGTGTTAATTTTTTTGTAGCCCACTATAGAGACCTAGTTGTAGTAAATAATGAAATAGAATTTATTGAAGTTATACAATTTATACTAGCTAGTCCTTTAGAGATAAAAGATTTTATTTCTTTTGCATTATTAGTTGTTGGAATTGTTTTTGGTGTTTCGGCGGTTGGCAGTGGATATAAATCAGACGATCCTTATCCAGGTTTTGGTGCTGCTGAGAGATTTAAAGATAATACGATGAAAAGATATGCAGATACGCATTATAAATATTTAATGGAGTGTAAAGATCATAAAGATCATTTAATTCGTGAAATAAGAGAATTATACAAGCAAATGAGAATTAAATATAAATCAATAAATCAAATGATAGATTTATTTACGACACTTGGTGAGAAATACGAGATACAAATCAAACGTATTAATAGTGAGTGTAAACAAGCAATAATGCACTATAGAAATGAAAATGAGAGGGCAAGAACAGATAAACCACCCAAATATTTCGAAAAACCATTTATTTTTGAAGAAACTGGAAGATTAAATGTCGATATAAATGATCAAACTAAAATGGTTCTTAAATTGAAAAATAAAGTTTCAAGTATTGAAAAAGATCAAAAAGAAATTGTCAAACATATTGAGTCTAAATATGAAGATGCAACTAAAAAAGTCCAAGATCTTGTTGATTTTCATTCAGAAGAGTTAGAAAGATAATCATGCCAAGTTTTGAAGATGAAAAAAAATCTCTAGATAATAAAGGTTACTTAATATTTGGAGCATTAATTTTTATCGTTATTTTAGTAATATGTTATTATGTTTATAAAAGCATAACCTCTGTAGAATTAAATTCAAAAGGCTGCCCAGTCAAAGGTCCTTTTTCTGAACATGTTGTTCTTTTTGATCAGACAGACACTGTAAAAGATAAACCAATTGTCGAAGTTGATGCTAGAAATTTTTTAGATAAAATTAAAATTGATGTCCCTCAATATAGTCGTCTATCTATTTATGTGATTAAAAATGATCCTGAGGGACAAAATATAAAACCCGTCATTTCTGTTTGTAATCCAGGAGATGAAAGAAATTTAAGTTATTTTGAAAAATCAGGAATCACCCTAACGGTAAAAAAATATATGGAAGATTGGGAAAAAAATTTTAGCCAGATTATTAATCCAGTAATTAATAAAATCATGGAAAGATCAACCAGTCCCACATCACCTATTTTTGAAATGATTAATGTCGTTAGCATTAATAGTTTTAAACATTCAAATCCAAAATATATTCATAAACTTGTTATATTTTCTGATTTTATGCATCATACTAGTGAATATTCTTTTTATAATACATCAGACATAAACATTAAAAAATTTACTGATACTAGATATTTTAAAAATGTTTTTTCTAGCTTGAGAGATAACGTTGATGTGGAATTATACTGTTACAAACGATATGAAAACGGACAATGTGATAACGTGGAAGGTTTTTGGAATAAATATTTTCAAGAGATAGATGCACACAATAATAATATTAAATTTTTTAGGATAGGTTCATAATGGCCAAAAATGAAGTACCAACAGTAAAATTAAGAAGAACTAGTGCAGGCAATTTAAGAAATTTTTTTTTCATTTTTACTGTTATTGGTGTTGCTTCAATAGTCATTGTAAGAATGTTTCCCGCAAATTCATTATTATTACAAATGGCTTTACCCGGTCTGGTAGTTTTGTTTTATGCAATTTTTATATTCAATAAAGGGAGAAATGTTTTAAATTTAGATCAACTAGGTGATAGTGTATATTATCTGGGTTTTATTTTAACACTAGCAGCATTAATTTTAGCTCTATATGATTTATCTGACAATCCAACCGCAGAAGACATAATACCAAAATTTGCAATTGCACTGACGACTACTGTTGTTGGAATATTTGTCAGGGTTTTTATGTCTCAATTTGCTGCCTCACAAGAGGACATAAATGAAATGTCTGAAAGAATGCTATCTGATACAGCTCTAAGTCTTAAAACACAGCTCGATATGAGTACCAGTACATTTAAAAACTTAATCGATGAGATGAGCAGAAAAACGAGTGAGTCTTTAGAAAAAAATAGTATTGAATTAACTACTTTTCTAAAAGAAAATTCAGAGGAATTTGCCAAATCCTCAAAAAAAGTTATTTCAAATATAAATCTTGCTTCAGATACTTTGGTTAAAAAAACAAGCGATTTAGATAAAACCTTAGAAAATCTTAATAAGACTACTGAAAGCTTTAATGAAAATTTAAATACTCTTAATTCTGCATTAACACAAAATAACCCAGCAAGAGAGATATCAAATTTACAAGACGTCTTTGACAATATGACTAAATCAATGGAAGCTTACAAGAATATTGTTTCAACAGATATTAAAGAAATCACATCAAATAAAAAAGAAATTTTCAAATCATTAGAAGAGTCTAGAGAAGCTTTACAAAAAATGTACAACAACATGTCTAGCATGTCGGATTTAATAGTTTCTAAACTGAAACGAAAATAATGTTAAACCTTCATAAAGTTAGAAGAGGACAAGTTTTTAGTTTTACTCTTACGGAATTAATTTTGTTAATTCTTTTCATTTTGTTGTTACTTTTATGGTTTATTACAGATAAAAAAAATGAAGAATTAAATAAATGGACTGAAGTAACAGGAACTAACACACCAGAGGAATATAAGATGTTGTATCCAAATTTTCCAGATAAGACAACGTCTCCAGACCTTTTAGATAGATTAAAACTAGCGAATAAGGAATTAATAAAATTAAAAGAGATGCTAGAAAAATTTGCAGAAAAAACTGGTAAAGAAAATCCTGAGGATCTTCCATTAAATACAAAATCTGTAATAGCAAAAGCAGAGAAGGGACTAGGAAGAAATCCTCCTTGTTGGCCAAAGGGTTGGCCAGAGAACCCAAATTATGAAAATGCTGATAGAATATTTAATGTATTATTTTTAGGTGAAGATCAAATTGCAATTATTCCAGATTATCCAATTATTTATAAAGATCAGTATAATTTGTTACCTATTAACAAAAGTATACTAAGCTCGAATAATGACTTTAAAAATAACACTCTAAAAGTTCTATCTTCTGGAACTTTTATAAAGAATTTTGATCGATTACTTCAGGTAAGTAAAAAGGAAATGAATATTAAGCATAGCAATCTTACTCTTAGAAGAGATTGTAGGCACGAAGTAAGACTATTTATAGAAAACGAGAGTATATCCAGAAAAGAATATATAAGGCTGAAAGAAGAAACCGTAGAATATGTATTTGATACATTTAGATTTAGAGATGATAAATACAATGATTATTTATTAAAGTATAAGAATTAATGAACAAAGAAACTTTAGATGAAAAGATATTAGCTCTCAGAGCAGCTGTTTTAAGTAACTTATTAAGAAAAAAAAAAATAAAACACTCAGTTTCTGATTTAGAGAAAATGGTAATTAATAAAAGTGATTTATCAGTTTATAATTATTTTTCTTCTAGAAAAAATGTAAAGAAAAGATTTATTGTTTATTTAATATCAATTGTTATTGTCACAATATCTTCTTACTTTGTTTATAAATATTGGCCACTAACAAATTTGCTAAATTTATTCATTAAATGAAGAAATTATTATTATTTTTCATTTTAAACCTATTAGCCTTTTCTCAACTAAATGCAGAAGAAAAAAAGATCGGTCTGTTAATTTTTTCTGACACAAGTAAAAAAATTGCAGATAAATTAAAATCAGAAATTTTAAATGAATTCGATAAATATGGTTTTACATCTAGTAAAACAGCATCTAAACAATTAGTGATATATGTTAATAGAGACTTTAATGATGATATTAATCCTAATGGAATATCTCTAAGTATAGCTCATATCGATGCATATCATGTTCCAATCATTTTGAAAGTTTTAGAAAATAAAGAAATTAAAGATAAAGAATCAGCTAAGTTGTTGGCGTCACTAGTAAAAGAACATGGATTTTTAAAACACTTGTCTTCTATTCATTTATCTAATGGTAATGACAATCAAGTAAGTATAGCGTCTAAAAGTATCGTAAAAACTTTTATTTCAAAAAATTTTAAATGAACAAAAAATATCTTTTTTTAGTAATTTTCTTTATTTTTTTTACAAATTATTCATTTTCACAAGATGTTAAGGTACTAGATGGAGATACGATTAAAATTAATGGAGAGACAATACGATTTTCAGGAATAGACACACCTGAGACAACTTATTATCGAAAATATAAACAACTTTGTTATTTAAACAACCAGAAAATATATTGTGGGGAGTTATCTAAAAGTAAGCTTATAGAAAAAATTTCTAATAATAGAATTAATTGTATTAGAGAGGAAAAAAAAGACAGGTGGGGACGTACTTTAGCTGAGTGTTTTGTAAATAATGAAAGTTTATCTAGGTACTTGGTGAAAACTGGATATGCTTTTGATTTTAAGAAATATTCTAAAGAAAAATTTAATTTAGAAGAAGAATATGCAAAAAAAAATAATCTTGGTTTATGGACAATGAAATTTTTATATCCTTGGGAATGGAGAGCTAAAATTAGAAAATTTAGAAAAGATAAAAGCACTATTAAAGATATTGAAATTTGGATGGAAATTAAATAATGAAAAACTATTAAGAATGAGACTTTTACTTTTATTATTTATATCTATGATTTTTGCTGAAATATCTTTTTCACATTCAGGTGGTTTAAATCAACAAGGTTGTCACAATAATCGAAAAACTGGAGGTTATCATTGTCATAGAAGTAAAAGTGTACAGCAATTAAAAAAATATAATTGTAAAATTGTTATTGGTGATCAATATTATGAATTTGATCCATCAAGAACTAATAATAAATCATTAAATTTTAAAGAAAATGATGGTAAGGTTAAACTAAGTTGTTTTTGATAATATATTTTATGTAATTGATTCATTCAAATGAAAAAACTTGTAGGAATCGTGGTTCTGTGTTTGTTACTTCCTAAGTTATCATTTGCACATCATCCTGGAAAAAATCCTTCAGAAATTTGGTTATTGTGCCATAATATAATGCACTTTATTGGTGATATAACATCTCTAGGTTATGCTGGTGCTAATGTATTTGTTTTCTTAATATTGCAACCAGGTTTGATAATTCTATTTATGACTTTATGGTTAATTGAAAAGTTTAAATAATCAATGCAAGAAATAGTTTATATAATTTTTAATTTAGCTGAAGCTGGTTTAATTTTTTTAGGAATAATAACAGGATTAGGTTATGAGATGGTAAATTATCTATTGTTTGTCTATATCCAGCCAGGTTTGATAATATTTTTCTTTATTCTTTGGCGTAGAGAAAAAAAGAAAAAACAAAAAATTTGATTTTAAAAATTAACATTATTAAATCAAAAAATTGCCATTATTTATGTTTATATTAATAATTGTTAAAGTTCTTTAACGTATAACTTCAGCAACATTCAAACCATGAATAATACAAATCTTAAAAAAAAGTTTAGAGAAGATGCGATTGATAGATTTGAAAATCAAATAGCTACTTATTATTATACCTTGCAACAATATCCAGATAGTATTGTTTATATTGAGAGTATCTGTCCAAAAAAAGGGATGCCTCAATATGGTATTGATTTTAATGATGAAGTAGAAATTGAAAATCAAAATCTTAAATCATTAACTTATGAACAAATACTTCTCTTTCTTAAAAATACACAAAAGGAAAGAAAAGAAAAGTTTATAGATTTTTTGATAAAGAGAGATATCACTTTCAAGTCTGAACTAGATTATTGGATAGATAAAGACGTTATTTAGTTGATAAGACTACTTGACTGAAAAACACTCTTAACACACTACTAACACAGTGATTGTGTTTTAACGGACTAGATTAAACTTTTGCAAAAATAATAAGTGTTGATTTTATTGAGTGATGGTGCCCCCGCACGGATTCGAACCGCGGACCTATTGATTACAAATCAATTGCTCTACCAGCTGAGCTACAAGGGCATGCGCAATAATTATTAACTATTTGTTAAATAATCAACTCTTTTTTTTTAAATAACTAAGATGATGAAACACAATTGCTGCACTATTTGAGATATTTAAACTTTCAATTTCCTCATTAATATTAATTTTAACAAAAAAATCTGCATATTTACCTGTATGCTGCCTCATTCCAAATCCTTCTGACCCAAATAGAAGAATATTATTTCCTTCCCATTTTATGTCAGTGAAATCTTTTTTACCTTTTGCATCAAAGCCATAAACCCAGAAATTTTTTTCTCTTAAATTTTTTAAAGTGGAATTAATGTTGGATACTTGAAAGATATTTACATGTTCTATACATCCACTTGCTGATTTATACATGAGCTTACTATCTCTAGGAAAATGTCTTTCTTTAATTATTAGTCCATCTATATCAAATGATGCAGCACTTCTTATTAATGAACCAATGTTTCTTGGATCTGTAACTTCGTCAAGACAGATAAAAGTTAAATTATTTTTACCTTTAATAAATTGTTTTAGATCTGGTTGATCTAAATGCTCAATCTCAGCGACATATCCATTGTGCGTTAATTGTTCTTTAGTAGTATATTTGTCTAATTCTTTTTTAGACTTAAAGTAAACCTTTACATCTTCTAAAATATTTTTATTTGGGTTTTTTCTATGGATGTTTTTTTTAGACTCCTCGGTTAAAAAAACTCTTAAAACCTTTCTTTTTGGATTTCTGAGAGCTTCAATAACTGCATGTTGACCAACAATGAAAAAAGATGATTTGTTCATAAATTATTAAGTGTTTTACACGGTTTTTTTAATATTTTCTTATTAAATCACGTGTTGCATTTACATAAATAAAATATATAAAACGCATGTTATTTGAAGCTTTATTGAACAAGGGGACACTTCCCCAAAGGAGGGGTTCCAGAGCGGTCAAATGGGGCGGGCTGTAAACCCGTTGACTTCGGTCTTCGAAAGTTCGAATCTTTCCCCCTCCACCATTTAATAAAATTTTAGATAACATGGAGTGTTACTCTTGGGGTTGTGCGGGTGTAGTTCAATGGTAGAACGCTAGCCTTCCAAGCTGGATGTAAGGGTTCGATTCCCTTTACCCGCTCCAAGAAATTAAAATTAGAAGAAACAAAAAAAAACTGAGGTAAAAACGTAATGTCAAAAGAAAAATTTGTAAGAAATAAACCCCACTGTAACATTGGGACTATTGGTCATGTCGACCATGGTAAAACAACTCTTACTGCCGCGATTACAAATGTATTAGCACAAGCGGGCGGCGGAACTGCAGTTGCTTATGATCAAATTGATAAAGCACCTGAAGAAAAGGAGAGAGGTATAACAATTTCAACAGCTCACGTTGAGTATGAAACTGAAAAAAGACACTATGCGCACGTGGACTGTCCTGGACACGCTGACTATGTTAAAAATATGATCACTGGAGCTGCACAAATGGATGGAGCAATTTTAGTTGTTAATGCAGCCGACGGTCCAATGCCTCAAACAAGAGAACACATTCTTTTAGGAAGACAAGTAGGTATTCCTGCAATTGTTGTTTACTTAAATAAAGTAGACCAAGTTGATGATAAAGAAATGATCGAACTTGTTGAAGAAGAAATAAGAGAACTGTTAACTTCATACAAATATCCTGGTGACAAAACACCAATAGTTAAAGGTTCAGCTTTAGCAGCAGTTGAAGGAAGAGATGATGAAATTGGAAAAAATTCAATTTTAGAATTAATGAAAGCTGTTGATGAACACATTCCACAACCAGCTAGAGAGGTCGATAAACCATTCTTGATGCCAGTTGAGGACGTATTTTCAATTTCTGGAAGAGGAACAGTTGCAACTGGTAGAGTTGAGTCAGGAGTAATTAAAACTGGTGAAGAAGTTGAAATAGTGGGTATTAGAGATACTAAGAAGTCAGTTTGTACTGGAGTTGAAATGTTTAGAAAACTTTTAGATTCTGGTGAAGCTGGTGATAACGTTGGAATTTTATTGAGAGGTATTGAAAGAACTGATATCGAAAGAGGTCAAGTTCTTTGTAAGCCTGGTTCAATTACTCCACATACTAAATTTGAAGCTCAAGCGTATGTACTTAAAAAAGATGAGGGTGGAAGACACACACCTTTCTTTACTAAATACAGACCACAGTTTTATTTTAGAACAACAGACGTTACTGGTGAAGTAGAATTACCAGCTGGCACAGAAATGGTTATGCCAGGTGATGATGCTAAATTTACTGTTAAACTAATTACACCAATCGCTATGGCAGAGAAATTAAATTTTGCAATTAGAGAAGGTGGAAGAACTGTTGGAGCAGGAGTAGTAACTAAAATTATAGAGTAACTCTATAAATAGGAGTGTAGCTCAATTGGTAGAGCGCCGGTCTCCAAAACCGGAGGCTGAGGGTTCGAGTCCCTCCGCTCCTGCCAATTTGAGCTTTAAGAATTATGAGAAACCCGATTAAGTTTATACAGGAAGTTAAGCAAGAAGCTTTTAAAGTTACTTGGCCAACTTGGAAAGAGACTTTGCAAGGTGCTTTAATGGTGTTTGTTATGGCTGTTGTCATGTCTTTATTTTTCCTTCTTTTAGATCAGGTTTTGAAATTTTTCTTAGAACTGTTGCTTAAAGTGAGTATTTAATGAAAAATTGGTACATAGTTCAATCTCATTCTAGCTTTGAAAATAAAGTTGCAGCTCTAATTAAAGAAGAAGCAGATAAAGCTAAAATTGCTGACAAATTTGAAGAAATTATTGTGCCAACTCATGATGTTACAGAGGTTAAAAGAGGTAAAAGGGTTCAAAGAAAAAAAAAATACTTTCCAGGATATGTATTAATTAAGAGCGAGATGGATAATAATATTTATCACATGATTAAGAACATAAAGAGGGTTAGTGGTTTCTTGGGTACAAAAGGTATTCCTGTTCCAGTTTCTGATAAAGAGGTAGAGAAGATTTTAGGCCAGATTAAAGATGGCGTTGCTCAGCCTAAATCAGGAGTAGATTACAGTGTTGGTGAAAAAGTACAGGTCGTAGATGGACCATTTGCGTCATTTACTGGAATGATTGAAGAAATAGATGAAGAAAAAGCTAGACTTAAGGTGTCAGTTTCTATATTTGGTCGTCCTACACCAGTAGATTTAGAATATAATCAGGTGGAGAAAGTAAGTTAATGGCAAAAGAAATTAGTGGATTTATAAAATTACAAATTAAAGGTGGTCAAGCTAATCCGGCTCCACCAGTTGGTCCTGCATTAGGTCAACGTGGTGTAAATATAATGGAATTTTGTAAAGCGTTTAACGACAAAACTAAATCAATGGCAGGCAAACCTGTACCAGTTGAAATCACAGTATATAAAGATAAAAAATTTGATTTTAAAATTAAATCACCTCCAGCATCATTTTACATTAAAGAAGCTGTAAAACTCAAAGGTGGTTCAAAAGAACCTGGAAGAAATATTGTTGCTTCAATTTCTAAAAAACAATTAGAGACTATAGCTAAAGAAAAAATGAATGATTTAAATGCACATGATATTGAAGAAGCTATAAAAATTATTGCAGGATCAGCTAGATCTATGGGTATTGAGGTAAAGGAATAATGAAATCTAAAAGATATAAAAAATTACCTGAAAATACTAAAGACTTGAGCGCCGATTCTATAGAAAAATTGTTACCTGAACTTAAGAAAAACTGTACAACTAAATTTGATGAGTCTTTAGACTTAAGTTTTCAAATTAATAACAAACAAAAGAAAAGTGAAGTTAATATTAGAACAGTAGTTAATTTACCTGGGGGCACAGGTAAGAAAGTTAAAGTTGCTGTAGTTTGTGAAGATAATAAAGCTCAAGATGCAAAAGATGCTGGGGCAGATATAGTGGGTGGTGACGAATTTGTTGAGAGAATTAAAGGTGGAGAATTAAACTTTGAAAAATTAATTTGTACACCTGGAATGATGATTAAACTTTCCAAATTAGGAAAAGTTCTAGGACCAAAAGGTTTAATGCCTAACCCTAAACTTGGTTCAGTTTCTGAAAATATTAAAGAGGCTGTAACAAATGCTAAATCTGGTCAAGTAGAAATTAGAAATGATAAAGATGGAAATATTGGAGTTAGTATTGGTAAAAAATCTTTTAGTGATGATCAATTGTTAAAAAATTACAATGCAATTTTAGATGCTTTAGAAAAAGAAAAATCAAACAACACTCTAAAAGGTGATTTAATTAGAAGTGTATTTGCCACATCAACAATGGGTGTTTCATATAAAGTTAAATTAGGGAAATCGATATAGTTATGATGAACAAAGAACAGAAGAAAAATTATATTGAAGAAATGATTAGCAAGTTTGAAAACAGTAAAGCTGTTATGGTTACTCATTACCAAGGTTTAAATATGTCTCAATTAGATGAATTGAGAGCAAAAATGAGAGAACATGGAATAATTTTCAAAATAACAAAAAACAGAATTACAAAATTAGCTTTAGAAAAAACTAAGTGTAAAGATTTATCAAATTTATTTACTGGTCCTACAGCAGTAGCATTTGGAGAGGATGCTATAATGTCTGCAAGGATTCTCTCAAAATTTGCAAAAGACAACGAAAACTTAAAATTAATTGGTGGAATTATGGATAACGAGGTCTTAGATCAGGCCGGTGTCCAAAATGTAGCAAGTTTGCCTACATTAGATGAAGCAAGAGCCAATATTGTGGGTATTTTGAACGCTTCTGCATCTAAATTAATCAGTATTTTGCTTGCACATTCAGAAAAAATGAGTAGTTTGTCGGCAGAAAATTCTGAAACACAACCCAAAGAGTAATACATATGCCTGACCTTAACAAAATTATTGAAGACTTATCAAGTTTGACTGTTGCAGAAGCAGCTGAACTTTCAAAACAATTAGAAGAAAAATGGGGTGTAACTCCAATGGCAGCAGCAGCTCCAGCAGCAGCAGGTGGTGCGGCTCCAGCAGAAGATAAAGATGATTTTACAATCATGCTAGTTTCTGCAGGTGATAAGAAAATTAATGTTATCAAAGAAGTAAGAGCAGCTACTTCATTAGGTTTAAAAGAAGCTAAAGATCTTGTAGAAGGAGCACCAAAAGAAGTTAAATCTGGTGTAAACAAAAAAGACGCTGAAGAGATCAAAGCTAAGTTAGAAGCTGCTGGCGCTAAAGTAGAACTTAAATAAATTAAATAGAAAGAATTCGAATACTGATTATTTTTAATCAGTTTTTATAAACATAGATGCAATTATCTTTTACTGAAAAGAAAAACATTAGAAAAAGTTTTGGTAAACTAAAAGAAAGTTTATCTATACCTAACTTAATTGAAGTACAAAAAAATTCCTACAAAGAATTAACAGAATTTAACGCAGAGGCAGTAGAAATTACCAAAGGTTTCGATAGAGTATTTAAAAGTATATTTCCTATTGAAGATTTAAATGACAAAGCAACTTTAGAGTATGTTTCATATAGATTAGAGAAACCAAAATTTGATGTTGAAGAATGTATAGCAAGAGGTTTAACATATTCATCAGCACTTAAGTGTACTTTAAGATTAGTGGTTTATGAAATAGATCAAGAAAATAATACAAAAGATATTTTATCAGCGAAGGAACAGGAAGTTTATATGGGTGAAGTTCCAATGATGACAAACAGTGGAACTTTTATAACAAATGGTGTTCAAAGGGTTGTTGTAAACCAAATGCACAGAAGCCCAGGTGTATTTTTTGATCATGATAAAGGAAAAACTCATGCTAGTGGTAAACTTTTATTTAATTGTAGAGTTATACCAAATAGAGGTTCTTGGTTAGATTTTGAATATGACGTTAAAGATTTTCTATATTTTAAAATTGACAGAAAAAAGAAAATTTTTTCATCTACTTTATTATTGGCCTTAGGATTTACAAAGTCAGAAATGGTTGATGAATTTTATGATAGTGAACAATATATTTTTGATCCTAAAACAGAAAAATGGAAAACTAAATTTAATCCAGAAAATTATAAAGCTAAAAATTTCTCAGAAGAAGTAATAGATGCTAAAACTGGAGAAGTTGTTATTAAACTTGGTGATAAAATTAATTTTTTAAACGCAAAAAAACTAGCTAATGATGGTCTTAAGGACATATTAGTTTCTAGAGAGTCATTGTTTGGTAAATTTTTACATAGAGATGTGAAAGTTAATGAAGAAGAGGACGGTGTATTCAAAATTGGTACTGAATTAAATGATACAATTATACAACAAATTTTAGATGCTAATATACATACACTTCAAATTTCAGTTACAAATTCTATAAATAAAGGGCCCTATCTACTTACAACTATTTTAGCTGATAAAAACAACACTAAAGACGAAGCTATTACAGAAATCTACAAAATGCTAAGGCCTGGTGAACCTCCAACAATCGAGATAGCTACTCAAATATTTAACAATCTTTTCTTTAGCTCAGACAGATATGATTTGTCTGATGTTGGAAGAGTTAAAATGAACTCAAGATTAAACCAAGAGTGTTCTGATAAAATTACAATACTAAGAAATGACGATATAATTGCGATAATTCACAAAATGCTAGACTTACGTGATGGTAAAGATGATGTTGATGATATCGATCATTTAGGAAATAGAAGAGTACGTTCTGTAGGAGAGTTAGTTGAAAACCAAGCAAGAATTGGTGTTTACAGAATGGAAAGAGCTATTAAAGAAAAAATGACAACTCTAGATGTTGAGTCAGCAATGCCTCAAGATTTAATTAATGCAAAACCATTAACAGTTTCGTTAAAAGATTTTTTTGCAAGTTCACAACTTTCTCAATTTATGGACCAAACAAATCCATTATCTGAAATTACTCACAAGAGAAGGGTTTCGGCGTTAGGACCTGGTGGATTAACAAGAGAAAGAGCAGGCTTCGAAGTTCGAGACGTCCACCCAACTCACTATGGAAGAATATGTCCAATTGAGACACCAGAGGGTCCAAACATTGGTTTGATCAATAGTTTATCAACATATGCTAAAATTAATAAATATGGCTTTATTGAAAGCCCATATAAAAAAGTTAAAGATGGTGTTGTTCAAGACAAAGTTGAATATTTGTCAGCAATGGAGGAAACAAAATTCACCATTGCCCAAGCAAATACAAAACTTGATAAAAATGGAAAAATTACTGAAGAATTAGTTTCGTGCAGACAAAATTTAAACTTTCTTTTATCTAAACCTGATTTAATAGATTACATCGATGTATCGCCCAAGCAACTTGTTTCAGTAGCTGCTTCTTTAATTCCATTTTTGGAAAATGATGATGCAAACAGAGCATTGATGGGATCTAACATGATGAGACAAGCAGTTCCATTACTAAAACCCGAATCTCCACTTGTTGGTACAGGAATAGAAAGTGATGTTGCACTAGACTCAGGTGTTACTATTGTTGCTAAACGTGATGGAATTGTTGATAAAATTGATGGAAAAAGAATAGTAATAAAAGTAACTGAAGAAACTGACTTTAGTAAGTCTGGTGTAGATATTTACAATCTTCAAAAATTTAAAAGATCAAATCAAAATACTTGTATTAATCAAAGACCACTAGTTAGAGTGGGTGATAAAGTGAAATCCGGAGATATTATTGCAGACGGCCCTTCAACAAAATTAGGTGAACTTGCCTTAGGTAAAAATGTAACCGTAGCATTCATGCCATGGCAAGGTTACAATTTTGAAGACTCAATCCTAATTTCTGAAAGATGTGTTACTGACGATGTGTTTACATCAGTTCATATTGTTGAATATGAAATTATGGCGAGAGATACAAAACTAGGTGAAGAAGAAATCACAAGAGATATCCCAAATGTTAATGAAGAAGCTTTAAAAAACCTCGATGAGTCAGGAATAGTTTACATCGGTGCAGAAGTAAATGCTGGAGATATTTTAGTTGGTAAAGTTACTCCTAAAGGCGATTCAGCCTCTGGTCCTGAGGAAAAATTGTTAAGATCAATTTTTGGAGAAAAAGCAATTGATGTTACTGATACGTCTTTAAGAATGTCTAGAGGATCTAGCGGAACAGTTGTTGATGTAAGAGTCTTTAACAGGCATGGAATTGAGAAAGATGAAAGATCAATAACTATTGAAAGAGCTGAAATTGAGCAAGTTCAGCAAGATAAAATCGTTGAAGAAGAAATTTTAGAAAGAAGCATTAAACAAAGAGCCTCGCAATTCTTATCAGGATCATCTTTAACTAAAAAAATAAAAGATTTATCAGAAGGAACTAAGTTAGATTTTGACTCTATTAATAAATTATCAATTAATGATGTTTTTAAAATTACTATAGATAATGCTAATAATGAAGCAACACTAGCTAAATTAAAAGATCAATACAATAAAGCTAAACAAGACATAACAGAAAGATTTGAGGATAAAGTATTAAAAATAAGAAGTGGTGATGATTTATTACCAAGTGTTATGAAAATGGTAAAAGTTTTTGTTGCCATTAAAAGAAGATTAAGACCAGGCGATAAAATGTCAGGAAGACACGGTAATAAAGGGGTTGTAAGTAAAATTGTACCTGTTGAAGACATGCCTTATAGAGAAGATGGTAGACCAGTTGACATTGTATTGAATCCTCTAGGAGTGCCAAGTAGGATGAATGTTGGGCAAATTCTTGAAACACATTTAGGTTGGGCATGCAAAGAATTTGGTGAACAAGTTAAAAATTTAGTTAACGAAAATAATAAAAAAATTGAGAGAACAGAAAAAATAGAAAAATTTTTAAAATCTGTTTATGGAGAAGAAATTTTCAAAGATAAAGTTGATAAGTTAAGTAAAAGTGAATTTAAAGATCTCTGTGAAAATTTACAAAACGGTATTGCAATCTCAACACCCGTTTTTGATGGTGCTAAAGAAAAAAATGTTACAGAAATGCTTGAATTAGCTAATTTACCAGGATCTGGTCAAACTTACTTGTGGGATGGAAGAACGGGAGAAAAATTTGATAGACCGGTTACAGTAGGAATAATCTATATGTTAAAACTTCATCACTTAGTTGAAGATAAAATTCATGCAAGATCTACAGGACCTTATAGTTTAGTTACACAACAACCACTTGGCGGTAAAGCACAATTAGGTGGTCAAAGATTTGGTGAAATGGAAGTGTGGGCACTTGAAGCATATGGAGCTTCTTACACATTACAGGAAATTTTAACTGTAAAATCTGACGATGTTGCGGGAAGAGTTAAAGTTTATGAGACAATAGTTAAAGGTGAGGAAAACTTTGAGTCTGGAATACCTGAGTCATTTAACGTGTTAGTTAAAGAGATAAAATCATTAGCATTAAATGTGGAGCTTAATTAATGAAAAAAGAATTAACAGATTTATTTAGAGGTAGCGAAATTTCAGAAGCTCAAAATTTTAATAGTATTAAAATTTCTCTTGCTAGCCCAGAAAAAATTAAATCTTGGACATTTGGTGAAATTAAAAAGCCTGAAACAATTAATTACAGAACGTTTAGACCTGAAAAAGATGGTTTGTTCTGTGCAAGAATTTTTGGACCAATAAAAGATTATGAATGTTTATGTGGTAAGTATAAACGAATGAAATTTAGAGGGATTATATGTGAGAAATGTGGAGTTGAGGTTACTAAATCAAATGTGAGAAGAGAAAGAATGGGTCACATTAATCTTGCTACACCAGTAGCTCATATTTGGTTTTTAAAGTCTCTTCCAAGTAGAATTGCTTTAGCAGTTGATATGAAGTTAAAGGAAATAGAGAGAGTTCTTTATTTTGAAAATTTTATAGTAATAGAACCAGGTTTAACTGGTTTACAAAAAAATCAACTTTTAAATGAAGAAGAGCTAGCAAAATATCAAGACGAATTTGGTGAAGAGAGCTTTTCAGCTGGTATTGGAGCGGAAGCTGTTCTAGAGATGCTAAAGAATTTAGATTTAGAATTAGAAAGAAAAAATCTTGTTAGCTTTATTAAAGAAACTAAATCAAAAGTTAATGAAGAAAGAGCAATAAAGAGATTAAAATTAATAGAGTCGTTTATCGAAACTGGTCAAAAACCAGAGTGGATGATTATGACTGTAGTTCCGGTTATACCACCTGAATTAAGACCTTTGGTTCCCCTAGACGGTGGAAGATTTGCTACTTCGGATCTTAACGATCTATACAGAAGAGTAATTAACAGAAATAACAGATTAAAAAGATTAATGGATCTTAAAGCACCTGATATCATTGTAAGAAATGAAAAAAGGATGTTACAAGAGTCTGTAGATGCTCTATTTGATAACGGTAGAAGAGGCAGAGTAATTACAGGAACAGGTAAGCGACCTCTTAAATCTCTAGCTGAAATGCTTAAGGGTAAGCAGGGAAGATTTAGACAAAACCTACTAGGTAAGAGGGTTGATTATTCAGGAAGATCAGTAATCGTTGTTGGTCCAGATTTAAAACTGCACGAGTGTGGTTTACCGAAAAAAATGGCTTTAGAATTATTTAAACCATTTTTGTACGCAAGATTAAATAAACTAGGCTTAGCTTCAACAATCAAACAAGCTAAAAAACTTGTTGAAAAAGAAACAAATGCAGTTTGGGATGCTTTAGAATTAATCGTTAGAGAGCATCCTGTACTTTTAAATAGAGCACCAACACTTCATAGACTTGGAGTTCAGGCATTCGAACCAAAATTAATTGAGGGGGATGCGATTGAATTACACCCTTTAACTTGTGCAGCATTTAATGCAGACTTTGATGGTGACCAAATGGCAGTTCACGTTCCATTAAGTTTAGAAGCACAATTAGAGGCAAGAATTTTAATGCTATCTACAAATAATATTCTTTCTCCATCAAATGGTAAACCAATTATTGTTCCAAGTCAGGATATGATTTTGGGAATTTATTATCTATCACAAGAA
This sequence comes from uncultured Pelagibacteraceae bacterium, assembly GCA_902589455.1. Classification (GTDB taxonomy): domain Bacteria; phylum Pseudomonadota; class Alphaproteobacteria; order Pelagibacterales; family Pelagibacteraceae; genus Pelagibacter. The sequence goes on from CACISX010000003.1 coordinate 117,777, forward strand.
CCTATATCTGATAAACCAGCTGGGTACTTTACAAATTCAGATCAAATTGAATTTGCACTATCTTCTGGTCAAATAAATGTACATAGCACAATCATCTCAAGATATGAGACTTTAGATGAGCAAGGTAATAAGAAAATAGAAAAATATACCTCTACAGCTGGAAGATTTTTATTAGCAAATTTATTACCTAAGAATAGTAACATTAAGTTTTCTTTAGTAGATAGATTATTACCTAAAAAAGTAGTTTCAGAAATAATTGATATTGTTTTTAGATTTTGTGGTCAAAAAACAACTGTAATTTTCTGTGACAAGCTTAAAGATTTAGGAAGAGTTACAGCTGCTGAAGTCAAAAACCCTTTATCAGGTGAAGTAATTATTAAAAAATCTGAAATGATTGATGAAGCAGGTTGTGATAAAATTGATGCCGCAGGTGTTAAATCAATAAAAGTATATTCTGTAATGACATGTAGCTCAAAAGAAGGTGTTTGCGCTACTTGTTATGGAAGAGATTTATCTAGAGGTAAGATGGTTCATGTTGGAGAAGCTATTGGAATGATATCAGCCCAATCAATCGGAGAACCAGGAACTCAGTTAACAATGAGAACGTTCCACGTAGGAGGAACAGCTTCTGTTAAACAAGATTCTCAAATAGTTACTAAAAGTGAAGGAACTTTAAAAATAATAAATTCAAATATATTAGAGGATTCCAAAAAGAATTTAATTGTTATGGGTAGAAATACTCAACTTTCTATTGAGGATGATAAAGGAGTTCAAATTGCAGTTTATAAAGTTGCTTATGGATCAAGATTATTTTTCAATAACGGTGATAAAGTAAAAGCTAATACAAAAATTTGTGAATGGGATCCTTATACAACTCCAGTTATAGCAGAAAAAAGTGGTACAGCTAGTTATGTTGATTTAATTGATGGTGTTTCAATTCAAGAAACTACCGACGATGCAACAGGAATTTCTTCTAAATCAGTAATTGATTGGAGAGGCCAATCAAAAAGTACTGATTTAAAACCTAGAATTACTCTTAGAGATGAAAAAGGAAATGTAATTAAAAAAGCTGATGATAATGAAGCTAGATATTATTTAGTACCAGATTCAATTTTATCAATTAAAGATGGTCAAAAGGTTTATGCAGGTGACGTAATTGCAAGATTACCTAAGGAAACTACAAAAACAAAAGATATTACTGGAGGCCTTCCAAGAGTTGCTGAGTTGTTTGAAGCTAGAAAAGCTAAGGATAGTGCAATCATTGCTGAAAATGATGGTAGTGTTGTTTTCGGTAAAGAGGTAAGAGGTAAACAAAGAGTATCTATTGTTCCTGAAGATGGATCAGAACCTTCAAATTATTTAATTCCAAAAGGTAAACATATCAATTTTAATCCTGGTGAAAAAATTCAAAAAGGTGAATACCTTTTGGATGGTCAACCATTACCACATGATATTTTAAGAATTTTAGGAATTAAAGAATTGACAGAATATTTTGTTAATCAAGTTCAAGAGGTTTATAGATTACAAGGTGTAATAATTAATGATAAGCATATTGAAACTATTTTAAGACAAATGCTTAAAAAGGTTGAAGTTAAACTATCTGGTGACTCAAGTTATTTACCCGGTGAAGTGGTTGATAGAATTAAGTTTGATAATACTAATGAAAAATTAGTTGCTGAGGGCAAAACACCTGCAGTAGGAGAAAGAGTTCTAATGGGAATTACTAAAGCTTCACTTCAAACAGAGTCGTTTATTTCCGCAGCTTCTTTCCAAGAAACTACAAGAGTATTGACAGATGCAGCAATTAAAGGAAAAGTTGATCCTTTAAACGGCTTAAAAGAGAACGTTATTGTTGGAAGATTAGTACCAGCAGGAACTGGTAATATTAAAAACAGATGGAACAATAAGGCTCTAGAAGACGATAACAATTTCTTAGCGGAGCAAGATAAGATAGAAGCTTCTGAACCTGAAGAAACACAGACAAATCAGTAAAAAATCGCCTAAAAATTGCAGTTTTAGTTTGACAAAGGGCTATTAATAAGTAATTTGGCGATGTTTTTGGTTGGAATGTAGTGCTTCTAACGGTACTAAACGCTGCCACAAAATAACCTGTCAGTTATTTTCATCTAAAAATAAATTAATTAATTTTAAAAAAATTTATGCCAACTATTAATCAGTTGTTAAGAAAAAAAAGAGTTAGACCAGCAGCAAGGAACAAAGTTCCTGCTTTACAAAAACAACCTCTAAAGAGAGGTGTTTGTGTAAAAGTTTATACAACAACTCCTAAAAAACCAAACTCTGCATTGAGAAAAGTTGCTAGAGTAAGATTGTCAAATGGATTTGAAGTTACAGCTTATATTCCTGGTGAAGGTCACAACCTTCAAGAACACTCGGTAGTACTGATTAGAGGAGGAAGAGTAAAGGATTTACCAGGTGTACGATATCATATTTTAAGAGGTAATCTCGATACCCAAGGTGTTGCTAACAGAAAACAAAGAAGATCTTTATACGGAACAAAAAAAGGTAAATAATGTCTAGAAAAAAAACACAGCCAAAAAAAAATGTAGTTCCAGATCCAAAATTTAATTCAACTATAATTCCAAAATTAATAAACAACATAATGTATGATGGTAAAAGAGGTATTGCCGCAAAAATTGTTTATGATGCAATAGATAAAATAAAAACAAAAACAAAAGATGAACCAATAAATATTTTTAATGAAGCAATTAACAACATCAAGCCAACTGTAGAAGTTAGATCTAGAAGAGTTGGTGGTGCAACTTATCAAGTTCCTGTTGAGGTAAAAAGTAAAAGAGCACAAGCTTTAGCAATTAGATGGTTAGTAGAATCAGCTAGAAAAAGAAAAGACAAACATATGGCAGATAAAATTTTCAATGAGCTTTACGATGCTTATGAAAAAAAAGGTGCTGCTGTTAAAAAAAGAGAGGATGTCCATAAAATGGCAGAGTCTAACAAGGCGTTTGCTCATTTTAGGTGGTAATAAATTATGGCTAGAACTCATACATTAGATAAATACAGAAATATTGGGATCATGGCCCATATAGATGCTGGTAAAACAACTACTACTGAAAGAGTTCTATACTACACAGGTAAGAGTCACAAAATTGGTGAAGTACACGATGGTGCTGCAACAATGGATTGGATGGAACAAGAACAAGAAAGAGGAATTACTATTACATCTGCGGCCACTACTTGTTTTTGGAATGATCATAGAGTTAATATTATAGACACCCCTGGTCATGTAGATTTTACCATTGAAGTAGAAAGGTCTTTAAAAGTTTTAGATGGTGCTGTTGCTGTTTTTGATGGTGTTGCAGGTGTAGAGCCTCAATCTGAAACGGTATGGAGACAGGCCGATAAGTATAAAGTACCAAGAATTTGTTTTGTTAATAAATTAGATAGAACAGGTGCAGATTTTTTTAGATGTGTAGATATGATTAGAGATAGATTGGGTGCTAAACCTTTGGTTGTTCAAGTCCCTATAGGTGCTGAAGCCTCTTTATCTGGTGTAGTTGATCTTGTTAAAATGAAAGCTCAAGTTTGGAAGAATGAGGCACTAGGAGCTGAATGGGAATACAAAGAAATTCCAGAAGATTTAAAGGAAATTTCAGAAAAATATAGAACAGAATTAGTGGAAACAGCCGTTGAACAAGATGAAAAGCTAATGGAGGCTTATTTAAATGGCGATGAAATAAAAGAGGAAGATTTAGTTAAATGTATAAGAAAAGGAACACTTAATTTTAGTTTTGTTCCAGTATTAACTGGTTCAGCATTTAAAAACAAAGGTGTTCAGCCTTTGCTTGATGCTGTTGTTAATTATTTGCCAAGTCCTGTTGATATAGGTTCAATCAAAGGAACTAAATTAGGCAGTGAAGACGAAATGGAAATGAAATTTGAAGACAATGTTCCATTTTCTGCTTTAGCTTTTAAAGTGGCTAACGATCCATTTGTTGGTTCTTTAACTTTTATTAGAATCTATTCAGGTACCATCAAAACTGGTACAGCAGTCTTTAATTCTTCTAAAGAAAAAGAAGAAAGAGTTGGAAGAATGCTTTTAATGCACGCAAACTCTCGAGAAGACATTAAAGAAGCTAATGCAGGTGATATAGTAGCTTTAGCAGGATTAAAAAATACTATTACAGGTCACACATTATGTGACAAAGAAAATTCTGTTCTTCTTGAACCAATGGAATTCCCTGATCCAGTAATTGAAATTGCAGTTGAACCAAAAACAAAAGCAGACCAAGAAAAAATGGGTGAAGCTTTAGGTAGGTTAGCTAAGGAAGATCCATCCTTTAGAGTTACATCAGACGAAGAGTCAGGACAAACAATTATTAAAGGAATGGGTGAACTACACTTGGATATTATTGTTGATAGAATGAAAAGAGAATTTAAAGTAGAAGCTAATGTTGGAGCTCCTCAAGTTGCTTATAGAGAAACTATAGAAGCCGCTTCAGAAGTTGAATATACTCATAAAAAACAAAGTGGTGGTGCAGGTCAATTTGCAAAAGTTAAACTTTTAGTAGAACCTCAAGAACCTGGCAAAGGCCGAGATGTTGAGAGCAAAATTAAAGGTGGTGCAATTCCAAAGGAATTTATCCCTGGTGTTGAAAAAGGCATAGAAACAGTTTCTGATACTGGAATTTTAGCTGGCTTTCCAATGATTGATTACAAAGTAACTATCTTAGATGGTTTACATCACGATGTTGACTCAAGTGTACTAGCGTTTGAATTAGCAAGTAGAGCTTGCTTTAAGGAGGCTTGTACAAAAGGCGGTTTAAAATTATTAGAACCAGTAATGAGAGTTGAGGTAGTAACACCTGAAGATTACATGGGTGATGTTATAGGTGATTTAAACAGTAGGAGGGGCCAAATCAGCACTCAAGAGCAAAGAGGTAATGCAACTGTAATTACAGCAATGGTTCCTTTAGCTAACATGTTTGGTTATATAAATAATTTAAGATCAATGTCTCAAGGTAGAGCACAATATTCAATGTTTTTTGATCATTATTCTAAAGTCCCACAAAATGTTCAAGACGAAGTAACTAAGAAGATTGCAGGTTAATCATGGAAAAACAGAATATTAGAATTAAATTAAGAGCATATGACAATAAAGTATTAGATGCTTCTACTGAAGAAATTGTGAATACAGTAAAAAGAACTGGAGCAACAATTAAGGGACCAATTCCATTACCTACAAGAATTGAAAGATATACAGTTTTAAGATCACCTCACATTGATAAGAAAAGTAGAGAGCAATTTGAGTCAAGAACACATAAAAGATTAATAGATATAATTGAACCAACACCACAAACTGTAGAAGCACTAATGAAACTTGATTTAGCATCAGGTGTTGATGTGGAGATAAAAATTTAATTATGAGTGAAATAGCTTTATTAGGAAAGAAAATTGGAATGACTAGAGAGTTTTATAGAACTGGTCAATTAGTTCCTGTGACTGTACTTAAGGTAGAAAAAGCTAGAGTTATTCAAGTTATAGAGGAAGAAAAAAGAGGATACAAAGCAGTTCAGCTTGGATATGGAAAAGTTAAAAATTCAAAATTAACAAAAGCTATGAAAGGTGTTTTTGCTAAAAAAAATACTGAGGCTAAGAAAAAATTAAAAGAGTTTAGAGTGCAAGATACATCTGCCTATAAAGAGGGAAACGAGTTTGGTTTGGAAATATTTAAAGATATTAAATTTGTAGACACAAGATCAAAAACAATTGGTAAAGGTTTTGCCGGAGCTATGAAAAGACATAATTTTGGTGGTTTGAGAGCTAGTCATGGTGTTTCAATATCTCATAGAGCACACGGATCAACAGGACATAGTCAAGATCCAGGAAAAGTTTTTAAAGGAAAAAAAATGGCAGGTCACATGGGTGATAAGTTAAGAACAATGCAAAACATAGAAATTATAAAAGCTGATTTGGAAAATGAACTGCTTTATTTAAAAGGATCTATTCCAGGTTCAAAAAATTCAGAGGTAATGGTTAAAAAATCTGTAAAAAATATAAATAAAATGACAATTAGTGAAAAACAAGCAGCTGCTGAAGAGGCTAAAAAAACACCAGATAAAAAGAAAAAATAATGAAATTAGATAAAATTAGCATAGACGGAAAAAAAGATAGCATTGAAGTTTTGGATAATATTTTTTCTGCAAAAATTAATCATAAGTTAGTAAGTGCAGTTCTTTACAAAACAAATGCTAATTACAAAGGAAGACATGCTAAAACCAAACAACAAAACGAGGTAAAAGGACCAACATCAAAAATATATGCTCAAAAAGGAACTGGTGGTGCAAGACATGCTAGTAGAAAAGCTCCTATATTTGTTGGCGGTGGTATAGCTCATGGACCAAAAGGTGAAATGGCTTATAAAAAAAGAAAACTAAACAAAACTGAAAAAAAACAAAGCGTAGCTTCATTAATTACTGAAAAAAATAATAATAAAAATTTATTAATCTTAAATGATTTTAGTTCTGAAATTAAAAAAACAAAAGAGATGAACTCAATTATTAATAAACTTGAAATTACAAATTCACTAATAATTTTAGATAAAAATTCTAAAGAAAAAATTGAAAAATCAGTAAGAAATATTCCAAATGTTAAAGTTACTGATGTAAATCATTTTAGTGCTTACGATATTATTAAATTTAAAAAAGTTGTTTTCACAGAAAGTTCAGTGAAAGAATTAGAAAAGAGATATTCATAAAATGGAAAAAATACACTTATACGACAAAATTCTATCGCCTGTGGTAACTGAGAAATCAACTAACTTGTCTGAACTGAATAAAATTGTATTTAAAGTTCCAAATGGTGCAAATAAGAAAAATTTAAAAAAGAATATTGAAAAAATATTTAAAGTTAACGTAACTAAAATAAATATTATAAATAGACAAAACAGAACAAAAGTTACCAGAGGCAAAAAAGTAAAAGTATCTGGATATAAAAAAGCAATAATTACTTTAAAAAAAGGTCAAAGTATTGATCTAACAACAGGAATTTAATTAATGGCATTAAAAACTTTTAAACCATATACAAAATCTACAAGAGGTACCATTTTAGTTGATAGAACTGGTTTATGGAAAGGTAAACCATTCAAGACCTTAGTTTCACCCAAAAATGCGATGAAAGGTAGAAATAATAACGGTCATATTACTTCTATTAATAGAGCTGGTGGACATAAAAAAATGTACAGACATGTGGATTTTTATCGAAAAAAATTCGACACGGAAGCTATAGTTGAAAGAATTGAATATGATCCTAATAGATCATGCTACATCATGTTAGTTAAATTTGAGGATGGTACTCACTCATATTTCTTAGCACCACAAAAAATTAAAGTTGGAGATAAAGTTGAAAGCGGTTCTAAAAAAGAAATTAAAGTAGGTAATTGTATGCCATTACAAGATATACCAGTGGGTATTAATATACATAATGTTGAAATACAACCAGGTGGTGGTGGAAAAATCGCTAGAGCAGCCGGTTCATCTGTTACTATTAGTGGTTTAGATGGGAACTATAGTTTAATAAAATTAGCCTCAGGTGAAGTGAGAAAAATAGATTCAAGAGCTTTAGCTACAATTGGAATTTTAAGTAATCCAGATCAAAAAAATATTAAAATTGGAAAAGCAGGTAGATCAAGATGGTTGGGGAGAAGACCTCATACTAGAGGTGTTGTTAAAAACCCAGTTGATCATCCACATGGGGGTGGTGAAGGAAAATCTGCTGGAGGAAGACATCCAGTTTCACCTACAGGACAATCTGCTAAAGGTTTAAAAACTCGAGATAATAAGAGAACAGATAAATTTATAGTTAAGAGAAGAAATAAGAGGAAGGATACTAAGTAATGGCTAGAGCAGTTTGGAAAGGACCGTTTGTAGAGGAAAGCTTGATGAAGAAAGTAGACAAGTATAAAGACGATCCAAAGAAAATTCCTATTAAAACTTGGTCAAGAAAATCTACAATTTTACCTGATTTTGTAGGGGTAAGCTTCCAAATTTATAATGGAAAAAAATTTATACCAATAACAGTTTCAGAAGATATGGTTGGACACAAATTGGGTGAATTTGCACCAACAAGAACATTTTTTGGTCATACACCAGCTGATAAGAAAGCTAAACCTGCAACAGCAGAGAAGAAATAATTATGGGTAAAAAAAAGAAAATTGATAAAACTAACGACAAAACAGTAAAGTCTGTTAACAACGGTATTAGATCAAGTGTCAGAAAGCTAAATCCAATACTAAAAAGCATTGTTGGCAAAAAAGTTGATGTTGCAATTAGAGATTTACAGTTTTCAGAAAAAAGAGTTACAAGAGATGTTAGAAAAACTATCAGTTCAGCTGTAGCCAATGCTGAAAATAATTTTCAATACGATATTGATAAATTAATAGTTAAAGAGGCATATTGTGGAAAAAAAATAGTTATGAAAAGATTTAGACCAAGAGCCAAAGGAAGAGCAGCACCAATATTAAAACCTTGGTCAACTGTTACAATAATTTTATCAGAAGCAAAACAAATGGAGAAGCATGGGGCAAAAAGTTAATCCTGTAGGTTTTAGATTAGGTGTCAACAGAGGATGGGACTCTGTATGGTATGCTAAGAAAAAAGATTTTGGAAATTATCTAATCGAAGATTTTAAAATTAGGGAATATATTAAGAAAAATGTAATAAACTCTGGTGTATCCAAAGTGATGATCGAAAGGACATCCAATAAATGTTATGTTACAATTTATACTTCTAGACCTGGATTTGTTATTGGAAAAAAGGGAAGTGATATAGACAAAATTAAAAATAATCTTTCAAAATTCACAACAAATGAAGTTAATCTAAATATCAAAGAAGTTAAAAAACCAGAGACTAATGCTTATTTAGTAGCTGAAAATATAGCTCAGCAGCTTGTAAAGAGAATTTCTTATAGAAGAGCGATGAAAAGAGCAATGCAATCATGCATTAGACTGGGAGCTAAAGGAATTAAAGTTTCAGTTAGTGGTAGACTTGGCGGAAATGAAATAGCTAGAACCGAGTGGTTAAGAGATGGAAGTATACCATCACATACTTTAAGAGCAGATATAGATTATGCAGAAGCAGAAGCTCTCACAACTTACGGAATTATAGGAATTAAAGTCTGGATTTATAAAGGCGAAGTTTTTGCTAGAGAATTCAGTCAAGAGACAAATAAAGTGATACCAAAGGAAGGTAAACAATAATGCTTCAGCCAGTAAGAACAAAGTGGAGAAAAGCGCACAAAGGTAGAATTCATGGTACTGCTACAAGAGCAAGTACTATAAATTATGGTGCTTATGCTTTAAAAGCTTTGCAGCCAGAAAGAGTTACCGGAAAGCAAATCGAAGCTGCTAGGGTAGCTTTAACAAGGCACATGAAAAGACAAGGAAGAGTTTGGACAAGAATATTTCCAAATATACCAGTTTCTAAAAAACCAATTGAGGTCAGAATGGGTAAAGGTAAAGGTTCACCAGAGTATTTTGCATGTAGAGTAAAACCAGGAAGAATATTGTTTGAAGTTGATGGTGTTTCTGAACAAATTGCTAAGGAAGCTTTATATAAAGCATCAGCAAAATTACCGATTAAGACTAAAACTATTAAGAGATTTGCGTAATGAAAAAACAAGAAATTAAAAAATTATCAAAGGACGAAATTGTGAAGAATATTGATAAACTTAAAAAAGATCTTTTTAATTTCAGATTTCAAAAAATGAATTCACAAGTAACAAATCCAGCTAAAATTGGAGAAACTAAAAAAACAATAGCAAAATTAAAAACATTTTTAAAAGGAAAAGCAAATGCCTAAAAAAATACTCACAGGTGTAGTTATAAGCGATAAACCAAATAAAACAGTTACTGTTATGGTAGAACGTAAATATTCACATCCAGTTTTAAAAAAAGTTATCAGAGTCAGAAAAAACTATAACGCTCATGACGAAAATAATAAGTACAAAACTGGTGATAAAGTTTCAATTATAGAAAGCAAACCTTTTTCTAAAAATAAAAAATTTCAAGTAATGGAGAGTCCAAAGTAATGATTGGGGTACAAACAGAATTACAAGTTGCTGATAATACTGGTGCAAAAAGAATTGAGTGTATTAAAGTGTTAGGTGGATCAAAAAGAAGGTATGCAAGCATTGGCGATACTATCGTAATAGCAGTTAAAGAAGCGATACCAAAAGGAAAAGTAAAAAAAGGATCAGTTCATAAAGCAGTAGTTGTTAGAGTTAAAAAAGGAATACACAGAAATGACGGTTCTAAAGTAAGATTTGACAATAATGCAGCTGTGTTAGTTGATGACAAAGGAGAACCTGTAGGAACAAGGATTTTTGGTCCAGTTACAAGAGAATTAAGAAGTAGAGGTCAAATGAAAATAATTTCTTTGGCACCGGAGGTTTTATAATGATTAAAAAAGGTTTGAAAGTAAGAGTTTTAACTGGAAGAGATAAAAAAAAAGAAGGTGAAGTTATTGAAATTGATAGAGCCAATAACAGAGCAAAGGTTAAAGAAATAAACATGGTTAAAAAGCACGTTAAAACAACCAAAGAGAAAAAAGGCGGAATTTTTCCTAAAGAAAGCTTTATACATATCTCTAACCTAAAACTAATTGATGAAAAAGTAGCTAAAAAAAAAGAGGCTAAAAAATAATGACACCAAGATTAAAAGAAATATTTAATAAAGAAATTCAGCCTGCACTGAAAGATCAGTTTGGTTTTAAAAATATTTATATGGCTCCAAGAATTCAGAAAGTTGTTTTAAATATGGGTCTTGGTTTAGATGCTACAGATTCAAAAATTTTAAAATCATGCGAAGAAGATATGGCTAAAATTACTGGACAAAAACCAGTTACAACTAAATTTAAAAAATCAGTTGCAAATTTTAAAACAAGAAAAGGATCAAATGCTGGTTTAAAAGTAACATTAAGAAAAAATAGAATGTATGAGTTCTTAGACAGATTAGTCAATATCGCATTACCTAGAATTAAAGATTTTAGAGGATTATCGCCAAAAGGGTTTGATAAATTTGGCAATTATACATTTGGTATTAAAGAGCATATAATTTTTCCAGAAGTAAGTTTTGATAGAGCAGATAAAGTTAGAGGTTTAGATATAGTAATAGTTATTAAAGCTATAAATAAAGAACATAGTATTGCGTTACTAGAAAAAATGAATTTCCCATTTATTAAAAAAGGAGACAATTAAATATGGCTAAGTTAAGTGCTGTTAATAAAAATAAAAAAAGAATAAAGCTTTCTGATAGGCTTTATAAGAAAAGACAAGCTTTGAAGAAAATTGTTATGGATAAAAAAATTTCATTAGAAGAAAGATTTAAAGCACAACAGAAATTATCAAAACTGCCAAGAAATTCAGCAAAAATAAGAGTTATGAATAGATGTGAGATTACTGGAAGACCACATGGTGTTTATAGAAAATTAAAAATTTCAAGAATTGCATTAAGACAATTAGGATTGCAAGGAAAGATACCTGGTTTAGTTAAATCTAGCTGGTAGAAAGGAAAATTATGAGTTTAAGTGACCCAATAGGAGATTTGATTGCAAGAGTGAAGAACGCTCAGGCAAGAAACCATAAAAAAGTAGAGTTGCCTTCATCAAACTTTAAAACTAAAATTGCAGATATTTTAAAAAATGAGGGTTTTATTAAAAACTTTGAAGTGAGTTTAGATAAAAAACCAGTGTTGTCATTAGAACTTAAGTATCATTCAGGTAACCCAGTAATCAGTGCCTTTGAAAGAGTATCTAAGCCTGGAAGAAGAATCTTTTCATCTGCTGATAGCTTACCAAAAATTAATAATGGTTTAGGAATAGCTATTGTTTCAACTCCTAAAGGAGTAATGACAGATATAGATGCAAGAAAACAAAAAGTTGGTGGTGAAATAATTTGTAAGGTATTTTAATGTCTAAGATAGGTAAAATAAATATATCGATTCCTGAAAAAGTAAAAGTTGCTTTGGCTGGTAGTATTATAAATATTGAAGGACCTCTAGGAAAAAAATCAATTAATGTTGATTTAGAGATGTTTAAATTAGACATAATTGATGGAAAAGAAATTTCTATTAAACCAAAAAAAGTAGATCAAAACTCAAAAAGATTGTGGGGAATGAACAGAAGTTTAATCAATAATGCTGTAATAGGATCAAGTAAAGGATATGAAAAAATTCTAGAATTAGTTGGTGTTGGTTATAGAGCCGCATTAAAAGGAAATCAATTAAATTTACAACTAGGTTATAGTCATGATATTAATTTTGATATACCCGAGGGCATTAAAATTGCAGTTGAAAAACAAACAACATTAAAAATCACGGGATCTGACAAACAATTAGTTGGAGAAGTAGTGTCAAAAATTAAAACTTTGAGAAAAATTGAACCATATAAAGGCAAAGGTGTAAGAGAAAAAGGTCAGTATGTTCTCAAAAAAGAAGGAAAGAAAAAGTAATGAAACTAAACACTAGTATCAGAAAAAGATTTAGAGTTAGCAATAAAGTTAAAAATGTTGCGTCAAAAGATAGATTTAGATTAAGTATTACAAGATCATCAAAAAATATTTCAGCACAAATAATTGATGATAGAAAAAATACAACTTTATTATCTGCATCTTCTGTAGAAAAAGATCTTAAATCAGGTGATAAAGTTAGTAAAATAGAGCTATCAAAATTAGTTGCTTTAAAGTTGGCTAAAAAAGCTCAAGAAAAAAATATTACCAAAATTTATTTTGATAGAGGTTCATATAAATATCACGGTAGAATTAAAGTTTTTGCTGAAACTTTAAGAGAAAATGGAATGGAATTTTAATTATGGAAAATTTAAAAGATAAAAAAACAGACGATATATTAGAAAAACTAGTTCACATAAACCGTATTACCAAAGTAGTAAAAGGTGGAAGAAGATTTGGCTTTTCAGCTCTTGTTGTAGTTGGAAATCAAGCAGGAAAAATTGGAGTCGCTCATGCTAAAGCTAAACAAGTTCCTGATGCTATTAAAAAAGCAAATGAAATGGCGAGAAGAAAACTTAAACATATACCTCTAAGAGAAGGCAGAACAATTCATCATGATGTTAAGGCTAAAGATGGATCAGGAAGAATAGTATTAAGAGCTGCTTCTAAAGGGACTGGAATAATTGCAGGTGGTCCTGTTAGAGCGGTATGTGAAGTTCTAGGAGTAAAAGATATAGTTGCTAAATCAATGGGTACTTCTAATGCACATAATGTAATCAGAGCTACAATGAAAGCACTAATGAAACAAAATTCACCAAAACAAATTTCAGCAATTAGAAATAAAAAAATTTCTGAAATAATTGAAAAAAGAGGATAATGATTAGTTTAAATAATAGAGATAAAATCAAAAAATCAAAACTTAGAGTTGGAAGAGGAATAGGCTCAGGCAAGGGCAAAACATCAGGTAGAGGTGTTAAAGGTCAAAAATCAAGATCTGGAGTAGCTATAAAAAGTTTCGAAGGTGGTCAAATGCCATTGTATAGAAGGCTGCCAAAAAGGGGATTCAACCCAATTTCAAAGGAAAGTGTTTCAATTTTAAATTTGGATAAAATTCAATTTTATATTGATAAAAAAAATATTAACCCAAATGAAGTTCTAAACTCAGAGTTATTAAAAAAACTCAAATTAATAAATAAAAACTCAAAAAAATTAAAAATTTTAGGATCTGGGAAAGTAAAAGATAAAATTAATATAGAAGCTGACCTGGCCTCTAAATCAGCAATAGAAAAACTTGAAAAAATTGGTGGATCTATTCAACTAAAAAAATAGTTTGTTTATATGAGCGCATCATCATCAACAAATGATTTAAGAAATAGAATTATATTTACTATTTTAATCCTAGCTGTTTATAGATTTGGAACTTTTGTACCGTTACCAGGTATAGATCCTGAACAATTGAAAATAATGATGGAAGGCAACCAAAAAGGATTACTAGGCATGTTTAACGTATTTGCTGGTGGAGCAGTAAGCAGAATGGCTATATTTGCTTTAGGTATAATGCCTTACATTTCTTCTGCTATTATAGTTCAGTTACTAACTGGTGTTACAGATTATTTTAAAAATTTAAAGGCACAGGGGGAAACTGGAAGAGCTAAAATTACACAAATTACTAGATATGGAACAGTGTTACTTGCCACAATCCAGGGATATGGACTATCTGTAGGTTTAGAATCTTCAGCTGATTTGGTAATTAATCCAGGTGCATTTTTTAAAATAACCACAGTGACAACTATTGTGGCAGGGACAATATTCTTAATGTGGTTAGGTGAACAAATTACTCAAAGAGGTATTGGAAACGGAATTTCTTTAATTATTTTTGCAGGTATAGTAGCAGAAATTCCAAGGGCTTTAGTGACAACTTTTGAGCTTGGAAGAACAGGTGCCGTTTCAACTTTTATGATTTTAGCAATATTTGTTTTATTAATAGTAACAATTTTATTCGTAGTTTTTATGGAAAGAGCATTAAGAAAAATTATTATAAATTATCCAAAGAGACAAATGGGTAATAAAATGTATGGTGGAGAATCATCTCACTTGCCTTTAAAGATTAATCAAGCTGGTGTAATTCCAGCTATTTTTGCTTCAGCTCTTTTATTATTACCAGTAACGTTTTCAAATTTTTCATTCTCTAACAATGAAACCTTTTTAAATTTAAGTTCTTATTTTACTCAAGGTCAGCCTCTTTATATGTTGCTATACGCATCAGGGATAATATTTTTTACATTTTTTTATACTTCAATTACTTTTAATCCAACAGAAACAGCTGAAAATCTTAGAAAGTATGGAGGGTTTGTTCCAGGTATTAGACCAGGTGAAAGCACAGCTTTATATATAGAAAACATTTCAACAAAGTTAACAACTATAGGTGCGTTGTATTTAACTTTAGTTTGTTTAATGCCAGAATTTTTAATTGCAAATTATCCAATACCTTTTTATTTGGGTGGTGCATCCATATTAATTGTTGTTGTTGTAGCTATTGATACTGTAACACAAATTCAAACAAGGTTAATGAGCTCCCAATACGAACAATTAATTAAAAAAACTAAATTTGGTAAATAAGTGAATATTATTTTGTTTGGACCGCCTGGTGCTGGAAAAGGTACTCAGTCTAAATATTTAGTAAATAAATTAAATGCATTTCAAATTTCTACAGGTGATATATTAAGAGAAGAAATTAAAAAACATTCTGATATTGGTAAAATTATCGTAAACGATATCAATGATGGAAAATTTGTTAATGACGAAATTGTTAATAAATTAATTGAAAAATTAGTTTCTGATCCTCAAAAAAAAAATAAACTGATTTTTGATGGATATCCTAGATCTCTAAGACAGGCTAAAAATCTAGATTCATTACTCAAAAACTCAGACCAGAAAATAGATTTAATTTTATTTCTTAATGTAGATAAAGATACAATTATTAAAAGGATAGAGAAAAGAAAAATTATTGAAAATAGGTCTGATGATGACTCTAGCACTATATTAAAGAGGTATGATACCTACATGAAAACAACACAACCAGTTCTTAATTTCTACTCAGAGAATCCATACTTTAAAGAGATTGATGGAAGTCTAGAAATAGAAGAAATAACAAGGAAAATAGACACTTTTATAAATGTTTAAGACGTTGACTTTGAGTAATCTTCTTATATAAAAGGCACAATTTATCACAAAAATTATGGCTCGTATCGCAGGTATAAACATTCCACAAAATAAACTTGTTCATATAGGTTTGACTTACATCTATGGGATTGGTGATAAATTCTCAAATCAAATTTGCTCATCTCTAGAAATTCCAAAAGCTAAAAGAGTGAATGAATTAACAGATGAAGAGATATTAAAAATTAGAGAATATATTGACCAAAACTTTAAAGTAGAAGGTGATTTAAGAAGAGATTATTCACTTAGTATTAAAAGATTAATCGATTTAGCTTGCTATAGAGGTACAAGACATAGAAAAAAATTACCTGTCAGAGGGCAAAGAACGAGATGTAACGCTAGAACAAGAAAAGGAAAAGCAATTGCGATTGCAGGAAAAAAATTAACACCAACTAAAAAATAGTTATGGCCAAAACTGAGAAAGTTGAAAACAAAGATCAGAAGGTAGAAAAGTCTTCTAAGAAAAGTGTAAAAAGTTCTTATTCAAAAAAAAAGAAAGTTAAGAAAAATATTTTAAATGGAATTGCTTATGTTCAATCAACATTTAACAACACAATTATCTCAATTGCTGACACAAATGGAAATGTAATTTCTTGGGCATCTGCTGGGCAAAAAGGTTTTAAAGGATCGAGAAAATCTACTCCTTATGCTGCACAGATAGCTGCAGATTCAGCAGCTTCTAAGGCGTTGGAATATGGAATGAAAACCCTTTCTGTTGAAGTCAAAGGACCTGGATCTGGAAGAGAAACAGCTTTACGGGCTTTACAAGCAAGAGGTTTTAAAATTTTATCAATAAAAGATACAACACCTATGCCTCATAACGGAACTAGACCACCAAA
Organism: uncultured Pelagibacteraceae bacterium; assembly: GCA_902589455.1. Classification (GTDB taxonomy): domain Bacteria; phylum Pseudomonadota; class Alphaproteobacteria; order Pelagibacterales; family Pelagibacteraceae; genus Pelagibacter. The sequence goes on from CACISX010000003.1 coordinate 134,312, forward strand.
GAAAAGGAGAGTTTAATGGAAGTCGAAAATGTTAATGTAAAAAATTGGAAGTCATTAATCAAACCATCTAAATTAGATGTTCAAATAAGTGATGACTTAACTCATGCAAAAATTGTAGCTGAGCCTTTAGAAAAAGGTTATGGATTAACTTTAGGAAATTCTCTAAGAAGGATTTTATTATCATCAATAAGAGGTGCTGCTGTAACATCAATTCAAATTGATGGAGTTTTACATGAATTCACTTCAATAAAAGGTGTTAGAGAAGACGTTACCGATATCGTTTTAAACGTAAAATCTTTAGCATTGAAAAGTAATTCTGAGGGTACAAAAAAATTAATTTTAGACGCAAAAGGACCTGGAGAAATTAAAGCTTCAGATATAGCTCCAGTTGCAGATGTTGAGATTTTAAATCCTGATTTAGTTATTTGTAATCTAGATGAAAATACTACTTTTCATATGGAGATGAATGTTAATACAGGTAAAGGATACGTTCCTGCAGAGCTGAATAAGCCTGAGGAACCACCACTAGGTCTAATCGCTATCGATTCACTTTATAGTCCAGTTAAAAAAGTTTCATATTCAGTAAGTACGGCTAGAGAAGGTAAAGCATTAGATTATGATAAGTTAATTATGGAAGTTGAAACAAATGGATCAATTTCAGCTGAGGATGCAGTAGCTTATTCAGCTAGAATTTTTCAAGATCAACTTAAAATGTTTGTAAACTTTGATGAGCCAGTTGAAGCTCCAGTAAAAGAAGTTTCTACAGAACCTGAATTTAACAAAAACTTACTAAGAAAAGTGGATGAGTTAGAGTTATCAGTTAGATCAATGAACTGCTTAAAAAATGATAATATTATTTACATTGGTGATCTGGTTCAAAAATCTGAGGGTGAAATGTTGAGAACACCTAATTTTGGAAGAAAATCATTGAATGAAATTAAAGAAGTTTTAACAGGTATGTCTTTATATTTAGGAATGGAAATACCTAACTGGCCACCTGACAATATAGCAGAAATGTCTAAGAAATTGGAGGAAGCAATTTAATGAGACATGGTTTGGCAAATAAAAAGTTAAATAGAACATCAGAGCACAGAAAAGCCCTGCTTAAAAATATGCTTAATTCTTTGATTAAGTATGAGCAGATTAAAACTACTTTGCCAAAAGCAAAATTTCTAAAACCTCAAGCAGATAAAATAATAACATTAGGTAAAAAAGAAACTTTGCAGACAACTAAAATGTTAGTTTCTAAACTACAAGATATTAAATCAGCTAATAAAGTTAAAAAAACACTTTCTAAAAGATATCAGAATAGAAAAGGTGGCTATACAAGAATAATCAAGGCTGGATTTAGATATGGAGACAATGCACCAATGGCAATAATTGAATTTGTCGATAGAGATGTTGAAGCTAAGAGAGTTGATAAACCAAAAAAAGATACAACTAAAGAATCTCCTAAAACGGAAGAGAAAAAACAAGCTACAGCTTAAATCTTAAATCATGAAAAAATCTTACATCGTTGATTCAACGTGTAATGATATGCGTTTGGACAGATGGTTAAGATTAAAAATTGGAAAAATTCCACAAGGACTTGTTGAAAAATATTTAAGAACAGGAAAAATAAAACTAAATAGAAAGAAAGTTAAAAGCTCTTTTAAAGTAAAAACGAAAGATGAAATAAATATATTTAACATTGAATTTAAAGAAACAATTCAGCAAAAAAAAATTAAGTTTTTACCATCAAAAGAAATTATAAAATCAAATGAAGATCAAATTATTGACAACAATGACAATTTTGTTGTTTTAAACAAAGCATCTGGCATATCAGTGCAAGGTGGAACTAAATCAAAAAAAAATCTAGTTGATATTTTTGCTAAAAGTGAAATTTTTGAAGGAACAAAACCATATTCTGTTCATAGATTGGATAAAGATACTTCTGGAGTTTTTATTATGGCCAAAAATAGAGAGAGCGCTCAATTGCTTACTTCCTTATTTAGAGTTAGAAAGGTGCATAAAACCTATTTAGCTATATGCCAAGGAGAAATTAATAAAAAATCCGGTGTATGGGATGATGATTTAATTAGGTACGACGGTAATAAAAAAATCATTGAAAAAGCAAAAACAATTTTCACAGTTATTGATAAAAATTCTGAAGCAAGTTTATTAGAATTAAAACCTATTACTGGACGAAAACATCAGTTAAGAAAACAATTATATGCAATTGGAAATCCTATATTTGGAGATACAAAATATAAATTATCAAATTCCAATAAAGGAATTAATAAAAATTTAATGTTACATTCATATCAAATTAAATTTAAGATTAATGATATAAAACATACTTATTCAGCATTGTTACCTGATTATTTTAAAAAACTTTTAAAATCTAAAAGACTTAGATTTTCAAATTTGAAATAAAATTTTCAATTAATTTATCACTTAGATTTGAGTAATCCTGATCTATGATATTTTTTAAATTGGTTACTCCTTTATCTGAAATACCACATGGTATAATTTTTTTATAATTTACTAAATCATTATTTATATTTATTGCAAAACCATGATAGGCAATCCATTTACTAACTCTTATACCTATTGCAGCAATTTTTTTAACATCATTATTAGATTTATGCCATATGCCAATATTATCTTTATCTGGAAAAGTTTCTATATTATAAAATTTTAAAGTATCAATTATAGTTTTTTCAATAATTGTTATAAATTTTCTGATATCTTTTTTTTTCCTTAAATCTAAAACAAAATAACAAATTAATTGACCAGGCCCATGGTAAGTTATTTTACCGCCTCTATTTGTTTTCAATATTTTTATGGATTTATCAATAATCTCATTTTCTTTATAGGAAGTTCCTGCTGTAAAAATTTCATTATGCTCCAAAGTCCAAATTAATTCTTGCTCATTATTTTCATATAAATCCTTTAATCTGGACTCTAATATATTAATAGCATCAAAATAATTTACTGGTTTTATTGACTTTTTGATCTCTATGTTCATTTATAATTTGTATTATCTTTATTATGTATTAATAGTGCAAATCTAAATTATAGGTAGATTTATGTCTTTAACTAAAAAAACTAAAGATAAAAAAGTAAATTTTGAATTTAATAAAGAATATATAAGAGTTGTTACTAGTAAAATAGCTAACAATGACGCTCAATTTATTACCAATTCATTTAATGAAATGCACCCTGCTGATGCTGCAGATATTATTGAGCATCTTAGTGAAGGGGATAGGGAAAGTTTAATTAAATTAAATAATTTCAAAATTGATCCAGAGGTTTTTGTTGAATTAAATGAATCTATACAGTCAGAAATTATCACCTTTTTATCCTCAGAATCTATTGTGAGTATTCTTAAAGGTTTAGAATCAGACGATGCTATATCTATATTAGAAAATGTTCCTGAAGAGGATAAAAATGCAATTCTCAGTTCTTTACCACCAAAAGATAGATTTGCCTTACTAGAAAGCTTAAGCTATCCAGAGGATACTGCTGCCAGACTTATGCAGCGTGAATTTACAGCAATACCAAGTAATTGGTCTGTAGGTCAAACAATTGACTATTTAAGAGAAAATAAAGATTTACCTGAGGAATTTTTAGAAATTTTTATTGTTAATGAAGATTTTAAACCAATAGGTACCGTTCCTTCTTCTAAAGTCTTAACAACACCACGCGATACTAAAATGGCAACAATTATGTCAGAGTCTCAATTATTAATCCCTGTTGAAATGGACAAAGAGGAAGTTGCTAACTTATTTGAAAATTATAATTTAAATTCAGCTGCTGTCGTAGACAAAAACAATAAATTAGTTGGAATGATTATGAACGATGACGTTTTAACAGTGTTGAAAGAAGAGGCTGAGGAAGATGCATTGAGATTAGCAGGGGTTGGTGATGAAGAAATTACTGATGGTGTGGTAAAAAAAACTAAGAGAAGATTCAATTGGCTTTTACTTAATTTATTTACTGCCTTTCTAGCTACTTGGTGCATTAGTTTATTCGGAGCAACTATTGAACAGATGGTAGTATTAGCTTTCTTAATGCCAATTGTAGCTTCAATGGGTGGTAATGCTGGAATGCAAACTTTGGCTGTAACAGTTAGAACAATAGCTACAAATGATTTAACACAAAATAATTTCTCATCAAATGTATTAAAAGAATTTTCTATTGGTATTTTAAATGGAATAATTTTTGCAGCAATAAGTGCTTTTATAGTTCAGATATGGTTTCAAGATAGTATTCTTTCAATTATTATATCTATATCTATGGTGCTAACAATGATCATAGCTGGATTATTTGGTATATTAGTCCCTTTCACTTTGAAAAAAATGAATATTGATCCAGCTATAGCATCCAGTGTTTTTGTAACAACAATAACAGATGTTATTGGATTTGTTTCTTTTTTAGGTGTTGGAGCTTATTTTTTATAAAATTAGAGATTATCGATTAATCTGACATTGTTTATGTAGTAAGCAATAAATAATCTTGAATTATTTATTGTTTTTGAAATTTTTAAGTTTTTTTTATTTCTTAACTCCAGGTAATCAATTTTAATTTTATAATTATTTTTTAATTCTTTTTTTTTAATTATTAAAAAGTTTGAAATATTTTTATATTTTTTTATATTTTTTTTAATATCTGCTAATTTTTTATAGATATTTGCTGCTATATTTAAATTCGATTTATTTAAAAGAAGGTTTCTTGATGATAGAGCTATTTTATTCTTATCACGAATTGTTTTACAAGGAATAACCTTTGTTTTATATTTTTTTTCTAATTTTTTTTTAACCAAATACAATTGTTGAAAATCCTTTTCTCCCATAAAAATCTTTTGAGGTTTAACGATTTTAGTTAGTTTATTCATTACATCTAAAACACCTTCAAAATGACCTTTTCTAAATTTAGCACATAAAATTTTATCTTTTTTAGGTAATTTAATCTTTGATTTTTTTTTATCTTTAAATATGTCATTAAATTTTGGAAGATAAATAAAATCGACTTTTTTACTTTTTTTAAGAATTTTTAAATCTTCTTTAATATTTGTTGGATAGGATTTTAAATCTTTTTTGTTGTTAAATTGTTTTGGGTTAACAAAAATACTTACAATAGTTTTTTTACAAAGTTTATTTGATTTATTTATTAGCGATAAATGACCTTTATGAATTCCACCCATTGTGGGAACAAATCCAAGGTCATTAAATGGCCTTAATGATTCAAATAATGATGTATTGTTTAATAAAATTTTCATTTGTATTAAAATATTTAATAAGTAAAACATTTAAATGATTAAACAAGCAATTATTCCTTTGGCTGGACTTGGAACTAGGTTACTACCTTTAACTAGTGTTTTTGCTAAAGAACTTCTGCCTATTAATGGCAGACCTGGAATCGAATATATTCTTGATGAATGCATTGAAGCAGGTATCAAAGAGATTGTATTTATTATTTCCACTAAAAAATTAATGATAAAAAAATATTTTTATAGTGACCAATTTTATAAAAATATTTTAAAAAAAAAGAAAGATTCCAGAATAATTAATGAGTATAAGAAAATACTTAAATATAAAAAGAAAATTAAGTTTGTATTTCAAAATATTCCAAAAGGTACAGGAGATGCTGTACTTAAAACTCAAAAATTTATTAAAAATAAATATTTCTTAATGTTGTTACCAGATGACTTAATAATCAAAAAAAATTGCTCTAAAGCAATGATTAAGGTTCATCAAAAATACAAGGCTTCAGTTATGGCCTCTATGGAAGTTAAAAAAAATAATGTTTCAAGATGGGGAATATATAAAATTAATAAAAAATTAAATACAAGAAATTTTATTATCGAAGGTGTTATAGAAAAACCTTCTACTAAAAAAGCTCCATCAAATAATGCTGTCATTGGAAGATATATTTTGCCCAGATCAATTTTTAATAAAATTAAATCTTTGAAACCAAAAAGAGGTAAAGAGATACATATTACTGATGCCATTCAGCTATTAATTAATGATAATGAAAAATTTATAGCACATAATTTTAACGGCAAATATCTAGACTGTGGAACTTTGAAAAGTTATATAAATTCCTCAAAAGAAATAGGTAAATCATGAAACTGTGTGTAATTGGCACAGGTTATGTTGGTTTGGTAAGTGGGGTATGTTTCTCTGACTTGGGTAATACTGTTTATTGTGTTGATAAAGATATTAATAAAATCAATTCTTTAAATAATGGAATGATCCCAATATATGAACCTGGCTTAGAGGAAATTTTAAAAAAAAACCATAAACAAAAAAGATTATTTTTTACATCAAACTTAAAAAAAGCAGTTCAAAATTCAGATATAATTTTTATTTGTGTAGGTACGCCTACAAAAAAAAATAGCAATTCTGCTGATTTAAAGTACGTGTTTAATGTTGCAAATGAGCTCAAAAAATTAATATCTAAATATAAAATTGTTGTTACAAAATCAACTGTACCTGTTAACACAGGAGATAAAATTGAGCAAATTTTAAAAAATTTAAAAAATAAAAAATTAATTGATGTTGTTTCTAATCCTGAGTTTTTAAGAGAAGGCGAGGCTATAAGGGATTTTGTTTATCCTGATCGTGTTATTATTGGTACTGACAGCAAAAAAGCTAACAAAATACTTAAATCTTTATATATGCCAATAATCAAAAAAAGTAGCAGATATTTCAACACATCAAGAAGAGGGGCTGAATTAATTAAATATGCTTCGAATTCATTTTTGGCAACTAAAATTTCGTTTATTAACGAGCTTGCAAATTTGTGCGAAAAAACAGGTGTAGATATAAAAGATGTATCGTTAGGTATGGGTTTAGATCAACGTATCGGCGAAAGATTTTTAAGAGCTGGTCCCGCCTATGGTGGTTCTTGTTTTCCAAAAGATACTCGTGCTTTGATTGATATTGGAAATAGATTTAAAACAGATTTATCAATTGTAAAAAGTGTAGTTTCTTCAAATAATACTAGAAAAATTTTACTACTAGAAAAAGTAAAATCAATTTTAAATAACAAATTAAAAAATAAAAAAATTACTTTTTTAGGTGTAACCTTTAAACCAAATACTGATGATATGCGAGAAGCCTCAAGTATTCCAATGATTAATTATTTAAATAAAAAAAATAGCAAAATTAATTATTATGATCCTTCAGGAGAGAAAATTGAATTTAAAAATTTAAAAAACGTAAAATTTTCTAAAAGCATTACTTCTGCATGTCTTAATACAGATTTGATAATTTTACATACAGAGTGGAATGATTTTAAATTTCTTAATTTTAAAAAATTAGTTAAAAAAAATAATTTTAAAATATTTGATATGAGAAATTTATATTTACCTTCAAAGATGAAGAAATTAAAAATAAAATACTTTGGTATTGGAAGATAATTAATTTAATTCAAATATAGCATCTACTTCAACAGATACACCCAATGGCAAACTATTTGTACTAACAGCTGCCCTAGTATGCATACCTGCATCACCAAATATTGATGCAATTAAATCAGAAGCACCATTAATAACCTTTGGTTGCTCCGTAAAGTCATCTGTTGAATTAACATACCCGGTTAATTTAATACAAGATTTAATTTTCGAGAGATCTCCCTTGCATGCTTCTTTTACTTGCGAAACTATACTTAGACCACATCTTTTAGCTGCTTCATATCCGTCTTCTGTAGATAAATCTTTACCTACTTTTCCTATAATTAATTGACCATTATTATTTATTGAAATTTGACCTGATACATAAAGTAAATTACCAACTACTTTTGTTGCTACGTATGATCCAACAGGAGGCTTGGCTTCCGGAAGTTTTATATTTAACTCTTTTATTTTATTGTCAAAGCTCATGATTAATTTATTTTTTCTTTTTTTTTGTTTTCTTATTTTTATCGTATTCACGTCTTTTCTCAATAAGGATTAAAGCTTCTTCCATAGTAAGTTCTATAGGATCTTTTTCCTCAGGAATTGTAGCATTAAGGGATTTATATTTAATATAAGGCCCATACTGACCTTTCATGATTCGAACTGGTTTTTTATCCTCTGGATGATTTCCTAAATCTTTTATAATTGAAGAAGACATTCTTCCAGGTTTTGCTTCAGCTATTAAAGAAATAGCTCTATTTAATCCTATAGAAAAAATTTCCTCTATATTTTCTATTCTAGCTGATTTATTTTCACATTTTAAATATGGCCCAAATCTACCAGTGTTTAATGTAATTTCTTTTTGATTTTCTGGATTTAAACCTAATGATTTAGGAAGTGAGCATAAAAATCTAGCTTTGTCTAAATCAATACTTTCTAACTCAATACCTTTTGGTATTGATACATTTTTTAATAATTCATTAACATCAGATTTAGTTTTTTTTGTTTTTTTTGTTTTTTTTCTCTTTTTAGTCTTTTCTTCCTCAATATTTTCTTCAATGATCTTCTCATATTGAAGGTAAGGACCAAATCTTCCATTTTTTAAAAAAATATCATTTCCATTTTCGTGTTTACCAAGAAATTTAGGCTCTGCTAGCTGAGATTGAGCAGCTGCTTTAGCTTTTGATAATGGTCTTGTAAATTTACATTCTGGATAGTTTGAACAACCAATAAACGCACCTCCTCTAAAACTATTTTTTAAACTTAGGGAACCTGTTTCACATAACTGACATTTTCTGACTATGTTTCCCTCTTTGTCAGTATCAAATATCAATGCTCCTAAACTATCATTTAAAAGATCTAAAACTTCTCTGGTTCTTTTTTCTTTTACCTCTGAAACATTGCTATTAAAATCTTTCCAAAACATTTCCAAAACTTTAAGCCAACTTTCCTTTCCAGAAGTTATTTCATCTAGCTGATCCTCTAGACCGGCTGTAAAATTATAATCCACGTATTTTGAAAATAGTTTTTCTAAAAATGCAGAAATTAATTTACCTCTGTCTGTTGGAAAAAATCTTTTATTAACTATTTCTGAATAGCCTCTGTTTGCTATTGTTGATATAATGCTAGCATAAGTTGAAGGTCTTCCTATTCCTAACTCTTCTAGTTTTTTAACTAAACTTGCTTCAGAGTAACGTGGGGGAGGTTGTGTAAAATGCTGTTCATCAATAAGAGCCTCTATATTAATTGGTCCTTTTGACATTTCAGGTAAAATTTGTTCATCATCATCCTTGCTTTGATTTGAATAAACTTTTAAAAATCCATCAAATTTCAAAACCGATCCGCTTGATTTACATATAGTTTTACCGTCTTCAGACTCAATCGTTATTGTATTTCTATCAAATTTTGCTGTTTCCATCTGAGACGATAGAGCTCTAGACCAAATTAAAGAATACAATTTTTGTTGGTCAGAACTTAAATACTTTTTAATAGAGTCTGGATTTCTATTAATATCAGTTGGTCTTATTGCTTCATGAGCTTCCTGAGCGTTTTTTGCTTTTTTTCCTGAGTAATTATTTGGATTTTCTGGCAAGTATTCGTTACCATATTTTTTTTTAATAAAATTTCTAAAATCAGTGACAGCATCAGCTGATAAATTAGTTCCATCAGTTCTCATATAAGTAATTAACCCAACTGTATCTCCCTCAATTTCTATTCCTTGATAAAGTTTTTGAGCTATTTGCATTGTTCTTGATGCACCAAAACCCAATCTACTAGAGGCAACTTGCTGAAGTGTTGAAGTAGTAAAGGGTCCCGAGGGATTTCTGCTAACAATTTTTGAGGAGATATCAGTTATGTTAAATTTTTTGTTCTTAATATTATCAATTGCCTTTTCAATTTCTTCTTTATTTTTAAATGAAAATTTTTCAATTTTTTCTCCATCAAGTTGAGAAATACTTGCTGTAATATTGCTTTTGTTTTTATCCTGAAAATTAATACTTAAAGTCCAAAATTCTTCAGGTTTGAATAATTCAATTTCATGCTCTCTTTCAGTGATCAATTTCAGTGCAACAGATTGAACTCTACCGGCAGATTTTGAACCAGGTAGTTTAGTCCAAAGTATAGGTGATATATTAAATCCCACCAAATAATCTAGTGCCCTTCTAGCCATGTATGCATCTACTAATAAAGGCTCTATCTGTCTTGGATTTTCAATGCCATGTGTGACGGCTTTTTTTGTTATTTCATTAAATACCACACGTTCAATTTCTTTGTCTTTTAAAAGTTTTTTTTCATCTAAATATTCTTTTACATGCCAAGCTATTGCTTCTCCCTCACGATCTGGGTCAGTAGCAAGAATTATTTTTGAAGAATCTTTCGCAGCATCAGTAATATCTTTTAAATATTTTTTTGAAAAGCTATCAACTTCCCATTCCATTTTAAAATTTTGATCAGGATCAACTGATCCATTTTTCGAAGGAAGATCTCTAATATGACCATAGCTAGCTAAAACAGTATAGTTATCGCCTAAATATTTATTAATTGTTTTTGCTTTAGCAGGGCTTTCAACTATGACTAGATTCATAAAATAACAAACTACTCAAAAGAGTTTGATAGTCAAATTAATAAATTCTTGTCTTAGTTTCTTCTTTATTTTTCAAGCGTTTAATATTTTCTCTGTGGGTAAAAAATATTAAAATAAACATTATTACGTAAAAAATTACATTTTCCAAACCATCCAAAATTAAAATATAAACAGGTATAGAAAGTGATCCTATCAAGGAAGCTAAAGATGAATATTTAGAAATAAAAAATATTATTAACCAACAAATACCAAATACTAAACCAAAAATAATATTTAAAGAAAAAAGTATCCCAACATATGTAGCTACACCTTTGCCACCTTTAAATTTTAACCATACTGGAAACACATGACCTATAAAAGCACATAAAGCTGATATATACACTGCATCAGGGAAATTAATTTTTACGTATAAAACAGGTATTACTGCTTTTAACACATCAAGTATTAGTGTTGAATAACCAATTAATTTATTACCAGTTCTTAAAGCATTTGTTGCACCAATATTACCAGAACCGATTTCTCTAATATCTTTTTTTAAAAATATTTTAGTTAAAATTAATCCAAAAGGAATTGATCCCATTAGGTATGAGATTATACCTATTATAAAAAGTTCCATTTTTATATTTTAAATAATTCTTTACCTTTTACAAATGTATTGGTCACTTTTCCTTGAAGTTTCTTATCTTCAATTGAAGTATTTTTAGATTTAGAGATTAAATTTTCTTTTTTTACAATCCATGGTTTATTGATATCCACTATACAAAAATCTGCATCATTACCTATAGACAAGTTTCCTTTGTTAATATTTAATATTTTTGCTGGGTTGGAAGTTAAAGCTTGAATTATAGTTTCAAGTTTTACAGATCCGTTATGGAATAATTCTAAACTTAAAGACAACAATGTTTCAATACCAGATGCACCTGTTGCAGCTTGAGCAAAAGTTAATCTTTTAGATTCTTCATCTTCAGGTTTGTGGTCAGAAACAATTACATCAATAGTTTTATCTTTTAATCCTTGAACTAAAGCTTCTCGATCTTCTTCTCTTCTCAGTGGAGGTGATAATTTTAAAAATGTTCTAAAATCTCCAATATCATTTTCATTTAATGAGAGATTATTTATTGATACACCGCAAGTAAATTTAACATTTTGTTTACGTTCCTTAATTATATCCACAGATTTTCCTGCCGATAGTTGAGATATATGATATCGACATTTAGTTTTTTCTAGGAGAGTAAGATCTCTTTCAATTATAATTCTTTCAGCAATATCTGGTATGCTTGATAAGCCTAGTTTTGTTGCAATAATACCAGAATTAATCATTCCATTTTTAGCTAAATCGTAATCTTCAGCATGTTGCATTATAAGACATCCCAAATCTTTAGCTGAATTCATAATCCTAGACATAAGTCTAGTATTTTGAATTGTTTTTACTCCATCAGTAAAAGCAATAATTCCTTTTTTAGCTAGTAACCCAAATTCAGTCATATTGGTGCCATCAGTATTTTGAGTTAATGAAGCGCAAGGAAAGATATTTATTTTAGACTTATCACGTCCTCTTCTTTTTAAAAAATCTACAATTGATACATTATCTATAATTGGATCTGTATTAGGCATGGTTACGACGGAAGTTACTCCACCAGACAATGCTGCATTACTTAAAGTCCTAAAATTTTCTTTATATTCATATCCTGGCTCGCCTACAAAAACTCTCATATCCACTATACCAGGAAATATGTATTTACCCTTTAAGTCAGTAGGTTTTTCTCTAGTTGGTAAATTGTTTGTATTTACCTTTTTTCCTATTGCTTCTATCTTTCCATCTTCACCAATTATTAATCCGCCATTTTCGTTTATAGAATTATGAGGATCTATAATGTTTGCATTTATAAAGTATTGTTTTTTCATTTATTCACAAAATATTTTTAAACATGCCATTCTTACAGCAACACCTAATTCAACTTGTTCTTTAATTACACTCTTGTTTATGTCATCAGCTAATCTTGTATCAATTTCAATTCCTCTATTCATTGGACCAGGATGCATAATTAAAGCATCTGACTTTGCATGATCAAGTTTATCTGGTGTTAATCCATAATATTCATAGTATTCTCTATTCGATGAAAGATATGAACTGGTCATTCTTTCATTTTGTAATCTAAGCATCATTACAATATCACAATCTTTGAGACCCTTTTTCATATCAGTAAAAGTGTTAACACCAAACTTTTCAATTTCTTTTGGCATAAGATTGGATGGTGCAATTATATTAACTTCTGCTCCTAACATTGTAAGAAGATAAATATTTGATCTAGCCACTCTCGAATGAAGTATGTCTCCACATATAGCTATTTTTAATCCCTGAATTTTTTTTTTTCGATTTCTAATTGTTAATGCATCTAATAACGCTTGAGTAGGATGCTCACGTCTGCCATCACCAGCGTTTAGAACGACACAATTAACTTTTTGAGACAACAGATTACAAGCACCGGAGTCTTGATGTCTGATCACAATTATATCAGGATGCATTGCATTTAAAGTCATGGCTGTATCAATCAAAGTTTCACCTTTTTTAATGGCTGAGTTACCCATATTCATTGACATTACGTCTGCACCAAGTCTTTTTCCAGCAAGTTCAAATGAGCTTTGTGTTCTAGTTGATGGCTCAAAGAATAAGTTTATTTGTGTTTTGCCTCTTAATACATCAATTTTTTTATTTTTACTCTGGTTTAATTTTATGAAAGCTTCTGACTCATCCAGGATATAATTAATATCATTAACTGACAAATCTTGGATACCTAACAGATGTTTTTGTGAAATTTTAATAGCTTTATTGGTTTTAATTGCCATTAAAATTAACTCTATAGCTATAAAGCCCCTAAATGGCAAGGATTAATTGTTTAAATAATCTATAGCTCCTTGAAGAATAAATGCAGCTGCATTTTGATCTATGTTTTTTTCACGTTTAGAAACATTAACATCAAGCTGACTGGATAGATTAAATGCGCCAACAGTTGAAAGTCTTTCATCCCATAAGCAAACATCTACATCAATATTTTGGTCAATATTTTTAGATACATCACTTACTGATTGAGCAGAAGGACCTAATGAACCATCCATGTTAATTGGATATCCAATGATAACTCCTTTAATATTGTTTTCCTCTATTATTTTTTTTAATTCGTTGATTAGATTATCATTATTGGTTTTATTGATCGTTTTAAAAGGTGTGGCTATTGACTGTTTTTCATCACAAATTGATACACCGATTCTTTTTGAACCAAGATCTAAACCAATCAATCTAGAGGTTTCAGACTGTTTTTTTTTGAATTCTTCAATAGTGATCATATTGTATATTTTAAACTTAAGTGATAGTTTGCGACATATTTAAATATCATATGAGCATCGATCTTAAAACAATAAAGCACATATCTAAACTATCAAGAATTTCTGTAGATGAGAAAAAAGCAGAGAAACTTGCAGGAGATTTAAATTCAATTTTCGATTTTATTGAAAAACTTAACGAATTAAAAACTGACAATGTTGAACCATTAACTTCTGTTGCTGAAACAACTCTAAAACTAAGATCAGATGAAGTAAAAAGTAAAAACTTAAGAGATCAAGTAATAAAAAATTCTCCTAAGGAAAATGAAGATTATTTTGTAGTACCAAAGGTAATTGAATAATGTCAGATATAACTAAACAATCATTATCTGAGTTAGTAGAAAATATAAAAAGTAAAAAACTTTCCTCAAGTGAAGTTACTAAAGCATTTGTTGAAAGATCAGAAAAATCAAAAGAATTAAATGCATATATAACTGAAGATTATGCAAATGCTTTAAATAAAGCAAAAAACTTTGATAAAAAACCTAATCTTGATCTGAAATTGCCTGGTATTCCAATGGCTGTAAAAGATTTATTTTGTACAAGAGATTTAAGAACTACGGCAGGTAGCAAGATTTTAAATAACTTTGTTCCAACTTACGAGTCAACAGTCACACAAAACATTTGGAATGAAGGAGCTATCCTAATTGGTAAATTAAATTGTGATGAATTTGCAATGGGTTCATCTAATGAAACTAGTTTTTTTGGTAATGTACAAAATCCGATTGATCAGAATTTAGTTCCAGGAGGATCGTCTGGTGGATCGTCTTCTGCTGTAGCAGCTCAATTAACACCAATAACTATTGGAACAGATACAGGTGGATCTATAAGACAACCCGCTTCATTTACAGGAACTGTTGGATTAAAACCTACTTATGGTAGTTGCTCTCGATATGGAATTGTAGCATTTGCATCATCTCTAGATCAAGCTGGTCCAATGGCGCAAAATGTTAAAGATTGTGCATTGTTGCAGGAAGTTATTAGTACTTATGATGAAAAAGATTCTACATCAATAGACTTTAAAAGGAACGAGTACAGCAAAGAATTAACAAAAGATATTAAAGGTAAAAAAATAGGGATACCTAAAGAATATAGAGTAGATGGCATGTCTAAAGAAATAGAAGAACTATGGAAAAAAGGTATTGAATATGCAAAAGATTGTGGTGCTGAGATTATCGATATATCTCTTCCTCATACTAATTATGCACTACCAACTTATTACATCGTAGCACCAGCAGAGGCTTCATCTAATTTGGCTCGTTATGATGGTGTTAAATACGGTTTTAGAGCTGAAGGAGAAAATCTGATTGATATGTATGAAAAAACTAGATCTGAAGGATTTGGTGCTGAAGTTCAAAGAAGAATAATGATTGGAACTTATGTTTTATCTTCAGGATATTATGATGCTTATTATCTTAAAGCTCAAAAGGTAAGAAAACTTATTAAAAATGATTTTGATGAAGCTTATAAAAAGGTAGATGTAATTCTAACCCCATCTACTCCAAGTTCAGCGTTTAAAATTGGTGAAAAAACAAATGATCCAGTTTCAATGTATTTAAATGATATTTTTACTGTTCCTGTAAATTTAGCAGGTTTACCTGGAATTTCTATACCTGCAGGCCATGATGCTAAAGGATATCCATTGGGATTACAGATAATCGGCAAAGCTTTTGATGAACAAAATATTTTGAACATTGCATATGCTATGGAAGAAAAAATTAATTTTAAAAACAATATTACAGACTGGTGGCTTAAGTGAGTGAGAACAAATCCGAATATCTAATTAATAGACATGATAATCAATATGAAGTTGTTATTGGTTTAGAAGTACATGCACAAGTTACATCGCAGTCGAAATTATTCTCAACATCAGCAACCAAATTTGGAGCTGAACCAAATACCCAAGTAAGTTTAGTTGATGCAGCATTTCCAGGAATGTTACCAGTAATTAACGAGTATTGCGTAAAACAAGCTATCAAAACAGGAATTGGTTTAAAAGCTAAAATCAATAAGAGATCTGTCTTTGATAGAAAAAATTATTTTTATGCTGACTTACCTCAGGGATATCAAATCTCACAATTCAAAGACCCAATTGTAGGTGAGGGTAAGGTAATACTTGATATGCCAGAAGGTCAAAAAGAGGTAGGTATAGAAAGATTACACTTGGAACAAGATGCGGGTAAAAGTATTCATGATTTAGATCCTAAAAATACTTTTGTAGATTTAAATAGATCAGGTGTAGCTTTGATGGAAATTGTAAGTAAGCCCGATCTAAGATCTCCAGATGAGGTCAATGCATATATTAAAAAATTAAGATCTATAATGAGATATTTAGGAACCTGCGATGGAAACATGCAGGAAGGATCTTTGAGAGCCGATGTAAATGTATCTGTTAGAAAAAAAGGTTCAAAAGAGTTTGGAACGCGATGTGAGATAAAAAATGTTAACTCAATAAAGTTCATGCAGATGGCAATTGAGTACGAAGCCAACAGACAAGTTGATTTAATTGAGGAAGGTCGAACGATTGATCAAGAAACAAGACTTTTTGATACTAAAAAGAATGAAACTAGATCAATGAGATCAAAAGAGGATGCTCATGATTATAGATATTTTCCAGATCCAGACTTATTGCCATTAGAAGTTTCAGATGATTTTATTGAGAATTTAAAATTAGAAATTCCAGAGCTACCAGATGAAAAGAAAAAAAGATTTATAGAAAAATTTAAGTTAACTCCTTACGAAGCAAATATTTTAGTTTCTGATATTGAAACATCTAATTATTTTGAAAATGTAATTAAGAAATCTGATGTAAAACTTGCAACAAATTGGATAATTGGAGAATTATTTGCAGCCTTAAATGAAAAAAACTTAGAAATAACTGAAAGCCCTATAAGCACTGGCAATTTATCAAAATTAATAAATCTAATTAAAGATGGAACAATTTCTGGAAAAATTGCAAAAACAGTTTTTGAACAAATGATGGAAGGTGACAAAGATCCTCAGAAAATTGTTGAAGAAAAAGGTTTAAAACAAGAAAGCGACCCGAAAGCACTCGAGATGCTGATAGACAAGGTTATTGATGATAACAGAGATAAAGCTACTGAATATAAATCAGGCAAGGTTAAATTATTTGGTTTCTTTGTAGGTCAAGTAATGAAGATTTCTGGTGGAAAAGCAAATCCTCAATTAGTTAATGAGATTTTAAAGAAAAAACTTTAGAATTTATGGGTTCAGACCTAAATATAACTAAAGAACTACAAGAGTATATTTTAAGTCATGGATTTAATTTACATCCAGTCCAAAAAGAAATTATTGATTACAACACTTCTCTTGGCGATATCAAAAGAATGCAAATATCAATTTCACAAAGTCAATTTCTGCATTTAATTATAAAAATTTCAAATATCAAAAAAGTTTTAGAGATAGGTACATTTACAGGATTAAGTACACTATCTATGGCTTTGGCATTATCAGATGATGGCAAAGTAATTGCTTTAGATAAAAATGAAGAAACTAATAAAGTTGCATTAGATTTTTTTAAAAAAGCTAATCAAGACCATAAAATAAAAACATTGATTAAACCCGCTTTAGAAAGTTTAGATGAAATTAAAAATGAAAAGTTTGATTTAGTTTTTATCGATGCTGATAAAATGAATTATATTGAATACTATGAACGTTCTTTACAATTATTGAACAAAAATGGTCTAATAATCATTGATAATGTTTTATGGTATGGAGAAGTTGTTAATGAAAACAATACTGACAAATTTACTAAAAATATTAAGGAGTTTAACAATCATATTTCAAAGGATACAAGGGTTGAAAAATTAATAATTCCTCTTGGTGATGGAATGACTGTTTGTAGAAAATTATAATGTTCGAAGTAGTTGGTTTTTATAAATTTTTTAAAATTTCTTATCTTAAGAAAAAACAAAAAGTTTTGTTTGAAACTTTAAAAAAGAAAAACATTAGAGGCACTATTATTATCTCTAAAGAAGGGGTAAATGGAACTATTTCAGGTAAAGCTGCAGACATTAAATTAACTATTAATAATTTAAAAAGAACTCTTAAATTCAAAGAATTTAACAGTAGCAATGTCTCTAAAAGCTCATTCCAACCATTTCATAAACCTAAAGTGAAAATTAAAAACGAGGTTGTTCCTATGAACTTAATTTTAAATAAAAGAATAAAGAAAAAAGATAGTCATGTAGATCCAATTAAATGGAATAAGCTAATTAAAGAAAAGGAAACAGTTCTTATAGACGCTAGGAAACCATTTGAGTACGATGTTGGAACTTTTAGAGGGGCAATTAATCCTGATGTGGATAACTTCAGAAATTTCCCAAAATATTTAAAAAAATTAAAAAAAAATCAACCTATAGCTATGTTTTGTACTGGTGGAATTCGATGTGAAAAAGCATCTGTATTTTTGGAAAACAAAGGTTTTAACAACATTTATCAGTTAAATGGTGGAATTTTAAATTATTTGAAAAAAACTAATAAGAAAAAAAGTTTATGGAAAGGTGAATGCTTTGTTTTTGATAACAGGATTAGTTTAAAACATGGTCTAAAAGTTGGTTCTTACTCAATGTGTAGCGGTTGTAGGAAACCTATATCTCGTAAGGATAAAAAATCAAAAAAATATGAAGAGGGTGTTTCATGTCCAAATTGTCACGATAATCTTACAGATCATCAAAAATCAAGATTTAGAATGAGACAAAAACAAATTAATCTTGCTAAAGTAGCAGGAAAAAGACATATCTTCCAAAAAGAGTATTAACAGATCTTAAATTAATGAATTTATTAAAAGATGAAGTTTCGTTGCTAGTAAGAAAACTTGCTGTGCCAGCAAGTATAGGAACTTTATTTCAAACACTTTATACAATCGTAGATACTTTTTATGCAGGAAAAATATCTCCAGAAGCCTTATCTGCTTTGAGTAAATCTTTTCCAATATATTTTATTATTATCGCTACATCTATTGGAGTTACTGTAGCCGGAACCTCATTAATAGGAAGCTGTATTGGAGAAAAAAATGAAAAAAATGTTTTAAGTTATTTTGGAAATGTCATCATTTATGCAATTATAATTTCAGTAGTTGTATCAATTTTAGGTTTTTCTTTTGGTGAAAAAATATTCCAATTAATGAATTCTTCTAATACTGTAACTAACCTTGGACTTGAATATATTAATGTAATTTTTTTAGGTGCAGTCTTATTCATTCTAGTTGTAGCTTTAAATTCTTTTTTACATGCTGAAGGGGATACCAAAACATACAGAAATGTTTTAATTTTTTCTTTTTTCTTAAATATAATTTTAAATCCAATTTTAATTTTTGGATTTTTATTTATCCCACCGTTAGGAATAACTGGTATTGGAATAGCAACTTTAATTGCACAATTTGTATCTTTGTTAATTATTCTTATTAAAATATTAAATAACAAACGAATTAAAAAAATAACCTTAGATCATTTCAAAGCTAAATTTTTTTTCTTAAAAAATATTTTTTTTCAATCAATGCCAATCACCATTGCAATTTTGGGTTATTCAGTAGCTGCTACTATTGTATTTACTTATGTTGGATTATTTGGTGAATACGCTGTAGCTGGATATGGATCTGCTACAAGAATTGAGCAAGTTCTTTTGTTACCAGTTTTAGGTATAAATACAGCAATAATATCCATCATAGCTCAAAATATTGGAGCAAAATATTACGATAGAGTTGAGCAATCATATTTTGCATCAATAAAATATGGCCTATTTATAATGTTAATTGCAGGTATTGTGATTTTTATTAGTGCGGATTTTGTTCCTAAATTCTTTTCATCTAATCCTGAAGTCATTATGCATGGCTCCATGTATTTAAAGATATCTGCATTTATTTTACCAGCTTATCCAATATTTTTCTTATCAAATGGCTTTTTTATGGCTTTAAAAAAATCAGAGAAGGCCATGTTAAACAATATTGTAAGAAATGTTGTTGTCCCAATATTATCATTTTATATAGCTAGATCTATTAATGCGGATTTTAAAACTTTTTTTTATATTTGGGCGATCTTTCAATGGTTGATATCATCGATATTACTATTTTATGTTAAATATTATATTAAGCATAAATTAGCTAATTTTTAGTATCGGTTAAATATGTTTTTTACAAAAAGGAAAGCAATTATTTTAATTATAATTTGTTCTATTTTTTTTATCCTTACATATAATGATGTTAGGTCTAAAGAATTTCAAATTATTTATGGAACTAAATTAGTTATTGATGGCGATACAATCTAAATCAATAAAAATAAAATAAGATTATTTGGATAAATAGTCTAATTGTTAGGTCAGATAATACTCTGGAATAAAGGAAATATTCAAAAAAGTATATTGGTGATGAAGACTATGCGAGAATTAATAAAAAGGGTATTTGGATTGAGAAATTTGATATGCCTTGGGACTTTAGAAGAGAAAAATAGGCTTATAATCTAGAAGCGCTATCTTCAATCCAAGACCAAAGATGTTCAGCAAAAGATCTTCTGACAAATAGATTTACAACATTCTCTTCTTTGTGGTGCAGAATTACATCTATATGATTTAAAATTGTCTGAGTTGTTGATCCTTTCTTTTCTTTAAATTCATTAAAGTTAAAAGGACATCCTGCTGAAAAAATTTCATAGATATTTTTGCCTTTAAGTTCTAATTGAACAAATTGGTCTGTTACATCTATAACAGCACCTAAATTTGTTTTTGAAATACTACTAAACAACATTTCGTTTAGTTCATATTTGTTAGAATCTTTACTTATTAACTCATTTGAGACTATCATCCATTCATCTGGACTTAGCCATATCGCAGTTAATTTATCACTAGTTGTTGAAGTATTTGCTTCCGTAGGTAAGATCATATTAAGATTTTTACCAATATTTTTTAAAAACTCTCTTTTTTTACCTCTTAAATTAATTTTCATTACTGGATAGATTTCTTTTACAGAAAAACTTCCATCATTAATTTCATTTTTAATTACTGAATTATAGTTAAGCATTCAACCTCTCATTTTTTTCATCATAAAAAACTGGATTTGCAACAGTGACATTAATATTTTTATTTTCCATTGGCACAAAAAGTTTTTTTCCCATCATGTCTTTTCCACCCCTAACAACAGCAAGTGCTATTGATTTGTTTAGGTTGGGACTAAAATAACTTGAGGTTACATGTCCAAGCATTTCAATTGGACTTTGATCTAACTCAGAAACTATTTGCGCTCCTTCTTCTAAAACTATATTTGGATCATCTGTTAATAATCCCACTAATTGTTTTCTATCTTCTCTCATCGTATCAGATCTATAAAGAGATCTTTTACCAATAAAATCGTATTTTTTTTTGCTAACTATCCAATTCATTTGAAGATCAATTGGAGTCATTGTTCCATCTGTATCTTGACCTACAATTATAAAACCTTTTTCTGCCCTTAATAAGTGCATTGTTTCAGTTCCATAAGGAGTAATATTAAATTCTTTACCTGCATCCATACATTTTTCCCATAAATCTTTTCCATAACTTGCCTGAACATTTATTTCGTAGCTGTGTTCTCCGGTAAAACTAATTCTCATTATTCTGCAATGGATATTACCAATATTCGCTTTTTTGAATGACATGTGTGGAAAATTTTCATCTGATAAATCTAAATCAGGAATTATTTTTTTAATAATTTTTTTACTATTTGGGCCACATAAACTCACTGTAGCATAATGATCTGTTACAGAGGTTAAATAAACATCAAGTTCAGGCCATTCTGTTTGAAGATAATCTTCAAGTTTACCTAAAACATTCGCAGCACCACCAGTCGTTGTGGTCATAATGTAATGATTTTCACCTAATCTTGTTGTAACTCCATCATCATAAACCATACCATCCTCGTTTAGCATTAGGCCATATCTACATTTTCCTATAGCTAATTTTGACCAAGCATTTGTATAAACTCTATTTAAAAATTCAGAAGCATCACTTCCTTGAATATCAATTTTACCAAGTGTAGAAGCATCTAATATACCGACACTTTCTCTAGCAGCTTTACTTTCTCGTTGGACTGCTTGATGCATTGTTTCTCCATTAATTGGGTAGTACCAAGCTCTCTTCCATTGTCCAACATTTTCAAATTCAGCTTTATTTTCAACATGCCAATCATTCATTGGTGTTCTTCTAAAAATATCAAAAAACTTTCCTACATTTCGACCTACAATAGTTCCAAATGTTAATGGTGTGTAAGGAGGTCTAAAAGTAGTAGTTCCTAATTCTCCCATTTTAACACCTGCTGTATCAGCAATTATGCCTAAAGCATGCATATTTCCTAGTTTACCTTGGTCAGTTCCCATACCAGTTGTTGTGTATCTCTTAACATGTTCGATAGATCTAAAACCTTCTCTTAATGCCAATTTTATATCTTTTGCAGTTGCATCATTTTGATAATCTACAAATGGTTTAGTTTTGCCCAAAGGTTTATCAGAAGGTAATAACCAAATATTTCTTTTTGAATTTTCCTGATCAATTTCAACTTTAATATTATCTAAATTTGTTTTGTTAATATTTAAAGTATCTTTAAGCATTTGATTTAAATTATTAATAATTTCATCAATTTTAAAATCTCCACCACAAGATCCTACACTTATTTGGTCAAATGTATTTTGTTTTGGTAAGAAAATTTTTTTTTCTTCATCAAACTTCAGTTTATTACCTGATTGTGTATATAAATGTACAGCAGGTGTCCAACCGCCAGCAACTCCCAAACAATCACATGAAATAGAAATTTTACTTCCTGTTACTGAAGTTCCATCATTTGATAGCTTCATGATTGAAACACTATTTAGTCTTTTGTATCCTGCTGTATCAACAATTGAATGTGACCAGTAAATTTTAATACCTGCTTCTTTTACTTTTTTAACAATTTTACTTTCGGATTGTTCTCTAATGTCAATAACCGCCTCAACATTTATACCTTTGTCATATAGTGATAAAGCACTTTCGTAAGCACTATCGTTGTTTGTAAAGAATACATTTTTACTACCACATGCTACTCCATAAAATTCACTATATTTTTTTATAGCAGATGAAAGCATTATTCCAGGTCTATCATTATTGTTAAATATCAAAGGTCTTTCAAGTGCACCTGTGGCTAAAATAACTTTCTTAGCTCTAATTTTAAGAAGTCGTTGTCTGATTTTATTTGTTTTATATTTTGCCTCTAAATGATCAGTTAGATTTTCTCTAGCCAAAAGATAATTATATTGATGATAAGCAGCCACACTTGTTCTAGTTTTTATCTCAAGATTTTTAATACCTTTAAGTTCCTCTATTTCTTTTTTTAACCACTCAGAAGGAGATTTATTATCAATTTTGTTAAATTCATTATTTTCAAAAATAGTCGAACCACCAAGTTCATTTTTTTCATCAACTAATAATGTTTTAAAATTATTTTTAGATGCATTTTTTGCTGCTAATATCCCAGCCATACCTGCGCCTACAACCAATACATCACAGTGAACATTTTGGTGGTCATAAATATCAGGGTCACTTGATGTTGGTGATTTCCCCAAACCAGCTGAGTGTCGTATGAAAAATTCATATTTCTCCCAGAAACTAGCAGGCCACATAAATGTTTTATAATAAAAACCTGCTGGAAAAAATGGGGAGAGAAAATTGTTTATTCCACCAATATCAAATTCAACACTTGGCCAACAATTTTGACTTGATGCCTCCAAACCTTCATAAATCTCTACTTCAGTTGCTCTAACATTGGGTTCTGTTCTGTTGGTACCAGGGTTTATTTGAACTATTGCATTTGGTTCTTCTGAACCTGACGTCATAATTCCTCTTGGTCTATGATATTTAAAACTTCTTCCAACTAAATGAACATCATTTGCAAGTAATGCTGATGCTAAAGTATCGCCTTTAAATCCACGGTAAGTTTTGCCATTAAATTTAAAGGAAATTCTATTAGTTTCATCAATATACTTGCTGGATTTTACTCTTAAGTTTTTAGTCATTTTATTGAGAAGGTGGTTTTTCACCCATTTTATAAATTGCTTTTATTTCATCGTTAGAAGTATCTCTAACCATATTAAACCATTTACGACAACCATGTGCATGGTTCCATCTTTCAAATTGAACACCTTTAATATTTTTTCTCATAAATAAATATTCTGCCCACTCATCATCACTTAATTCTGTTGGTTGCTTAGGTCTTTCTATATGAGCTTCACCGCCAGCCTTAAATTCTTGCTGATCTCGTTCTCCACAGTATGGACAGTTTATTAAAAACATTAATGAGCAACCGCTGCAGCACCATGCTCATCAACAAGGTCTCCGCTTACAAATCTATTTAAATTAAATGCAGCATTAAGTTTGTGGGGTTCATCGTTTGCAATAGTATGTGCAAACAAGTCTCCAGATCCAGGAGTTGCCTTAAATCCTCCTGTACCCCAACCACAATTAAAGTATAAACCTTTAATTGAAGTTTTGCTTAAAATTGGACTAGCATCTGGACAAATATCTACTATTCCTCCCCATTGTCTTAACATTCTCATTCTACTGAAAATTGGATATAATTCTAAAATAGCATTTAATGTTCCCTCAACTATTTGGTGACTTCCTTTTTGAGTATAAGAAACATAATCATCTGTTCCAGCACCAATCACTAGCTCTCCTTTATCAGATTGACTGACATAAGCATGTACTGCATTAGACATTACAACAGTATCAATAATTGGTTTCACAGGTTCAGAGACTAAAGCTTGTAAAGGTTTACTTTCAAGTGGAAGCCTTAGACCAGCCATATTAGCTATTACACTAGAATGACCTGCTGCAACTACACCAACTTTTTTAGTTTTAATAAATCCTTTTGTTGTTTCGATTCCCTCAACACTATCTCCATTTCTTTTTATTCCTTTAACTTCACAATTTTGAATAATATCAACACCCATTGCATCAGCTCCTCTAGCATATCCCCAAGCAACAGCATCGTGTCTTGCTGTACCAGCTCTTCGTTGTAAAGTTCCTCCTAAAACAGGGTATCTAATATCTGGCGATGTATTTATAATTGGACAAAACTTTTTTACTTCTTCAGTACTTAAGTAGACAGCATCAATTCCATTTAGTCTATTTGCATGTGTTCGTCTTTTTAAATCTCTAACATCTTGTAAATTATGTGCTAGGTTCATTACACCTCTTTGACTAAACATTACATTGTAGTTTAATTCTTGTGATAGACCTTCCCAAATTTTTAATGCATGATCATACAGTCCTGCACTTGCGTCCCATAAATAATTTGATCTAATAATTGTAGTATTACGACCAGTATTTCCACCACCAATCCATCCTTTCTCGACTACAGCAATATTATTCATGTTATGTTTTTTTGCTAAATAGTAGGCTGTAGCTAATCCATGGCCACCACCACCTACAATAACAGCATCGTACTCTTTTTTAGGAGCGGGGTCTTTCCAAGCTCTTTGCCAATTTTCATGAAATGAAAGAGCATTTTTGATTAACGAAAATACTGAGTACTTATTTCTCATAATAATTGAATAATTACTTTATATATATTGAATTTTCAATACAATCGCTTAATACACAATGTCATACGGAAGAGTGGGTGAGAGGCTGAAACCAGTCGTTTGCTAAATGACCGTGCGAGGAAACTTGTACCGAGGGTTCGAATCCCTCCTCTTCCGCCATTAATAAAGAGGTTGATCTTTAAAAAAATTTTTCATGATTATAGGCTTTTGCTCCAAAACATATCTATATACGTTATAATTTTCTAGAACACGCTGTACATAATTTCGTGTTTCTCTAAATTTTATTAGCTCAACCCAATCAACATAATTGATTTGTTTTTTTTGAGGATTTTTATTTATTTTATTCCAATACTTAACTCTATTAGGACCAGCATTATAAGCTGCAACGGCAAAAGGATATGCTCCGTTATACTGACGTATAAGTCCAGCTATATAATAAGAGCCTAAATTAATATTATACTCTGGATCAGTAGTAAGTCTTGACTTTAGATAAGGAAGTTTAGCTTGTTTAGAAACTATTTTTGCAGTGTAAGGCATTAACTGCATTAATCCTTTGGCACCAGCATGACTATTTGCTTTTAAATCAAATTCACTTTCTTGTCTAATGATAGATAGAATTAAAGCACTTTCCGGAATTTTTTGTTTATTAATTTTATTAGGTGTGCTTATGATCGGATAATTGTATTTATTATGAAATCTTTTTTGGTACGAAGCAATTTTGGAAACTTGAATTGCAAAATCATATCTATTGATATTAGTTGCAAGTTCTGCAGCTAAAACTTCACTGCCTTTTTCAATATTATCGTTAGCTAGATGTCTTAAAATATGTTTTGTATATTTGTCTTTATCAAGTTCATTTAATAGATAAGTAATTTTTACAAGTTCTTTATTAGAGAAAATATATCGATATTTTTGATCTACTTCTGAATCTTTATTTAGTTCAAATTTACTAGATGGATTTAATTTTAAAAAAGCTAATTGACCATAATAAGTTGTTAAATATTTTGAAGCTTCTCTATACCATTGATTTGATAGCTCTCTATTGTTAATTTTTTCAAAACTTCTACCAATCCAATAAGCTCCTCGTGATAAACTTATTGGATAACTTACATTTTCATAAAAATTTTTAAAATGATTTTTAGCTAACAATGGTTTATTTAAAAAACTTAAAGCTATCCAACCACTCATCCATTCTGCTTCAGCAAATTCAGAACCTTGTATCATACCATGGTTGCTAGAAATTTTGTAGGCGGTTTCATATTTTTTTCTATATATTAATGCACGTGAAATTATTTCACGCTCTTTCCACCATTTTTCAGGGTATACAAGGTATTCTTTATCATTTTTTATTTTTAATAAAATTTCAACCGAAGAGTCAACTCTACCTTTTTTTCTTCTCCACTTTAATCTATCGTAATTTAGCCCTGAGGCATCTTTAAATTTTTTTGGAACATCTTTAATAGCTTGATCTACACCGTATCCTTTAGTAAATAATATATTCCTAGCTGTATACAAAAGTTGATAATCTTTAGGTAAATATCTTATTGTTCTTTTTAAATCCCAGTTTTTACTATTCCAAGCTAAATAATCGGCTCTTTTTATATAATCGTTTGTATTTAGATATTTTTTATATTTTTTTCTAAAATGCTTTAAATTATTTTTAGATAAAGCAGCAGTAATCCAACCTTCTTTTATTAAATTTATTCCTTTATCTTTATTACCTATTAATACATAACTTTCTCCCAGGATCATTTTACCGTAGCCACTTAGAGGCTCTTGACCTCTAAACCAATTTATAATTTTTTTAGGAGAGACAATTTCAGTTGATAATTTATGCTCTGCAAGATACCTCAACCTATCAATTCTTGGATAGTTATGATTTTTTTCTATAAAAACTTGATAATTATAGAAAGAGGCTTGATTACTAGTTGTTAAAAGATATCTCCAGTTAATGAAATTATAAATTGATTGATCTTTAGCTTTTCTTGCAGTCTTAAATGCCGATTTCCACTTTTTATTCTGCATTTCTGAAATAGCTTTTTTTGCTAAACTAAAGTCCTTTTTACTATAAAACTTTGAAATTTTTATTACTGAATTTGTTTTTGCTAAAGCTGAATCGGGTTTTTTTATAGGAATTTTATAACTAATTTTTTTATTTTTAACTTCTCTAGTAAGATTTTTTTCTTTAACTGAAGTTTCACTAATCTTTATAGGTTTTTTTAATGGCTTAAGAGTATTAATGTTAATTTTTTTTTCGAATTTTTTATTGCCCAGAATTGGTTTTTTTAATGGAATAGTAAAATTGATTTCTGCTAATAGAATGTTTGAAAACATTAATATTGATGCAACGAAACCTAAAATTAATATTTTTTTGAGCATAATCTTTTAGTATATGAATCTTTAAACTATGTTATAAGTATTTATGTTTAAAGGATCAAATGTTGCTTTAATTACACCATTTAAAAATAATGGTCTAGATGAGGAAGCATATATAAAATTAATCCATTTCCATATTGATAATGGTACCAATGGACTTGTTCCAGCTGGTACAACAGGTGAATCGCCCACATTAAGCCATGATGAACATCAAAGAGTAATAGATTTATGTATAAAAGAAAGTAACGGAAAAATTCCAGTTATTGCTGGCACGGGCTCGAACTCCACAGAAGAAGCAATTTCTTTAACTACGCATGCAGAAAAAGCAGGAGCTAATGGTGCATTGATTGTTACTCCATATTATAACAAACCAACACAAGAAGGTCTGTATCAGCATTACAAATCAATTAATGACAAGTGTGGAATTCCAATAATAATTTATAATATTCCTGGTAGATCTGTGATCGATATGTCAGTTGATACAATGGCAAGATTATATGAATTAAAAAATATAGTTGGAGTTAAAGATGCAACAGGTGATTTAGATAGAGTTAAACAAACACTTGAAAAAATGGGTAAAGATTTTATT
This sequence comes from uncultured Pelagibacteraceae bacterium, assembly GCA_902589455.1. Lineage (GTDB taxonomy): Bacteria > Pseudomonadota > Alphaproteobacteria > Pelagibacterales > Pelagibacteraceae > Pelagibacter. The sequence goes on from CACISX010000003.1 coordinate 162,688, forward strand.
CAATTAACAGGTAATGATGATAATGCTTTTGAATTTAATAAACTTGGTGGGGTGGGTGCTATTAGTGTAACAGCAAATATTGCACCTAAACTATGTTCTGATTTTCAAAAATTTTCAAAATCAGATACTGATAACGAAATGAAAGAAGCAGAAAGATTAGATAAAATATTACAACCAGTTCATCACTCATTGTTTGTTGAGAGTAATCCTAGCCCCGTAAAATATGCTGCAAAACTTTTAGAACTTTGTGATGATAATGTAAGACTACCACTTGTAAAAGTAACAGAGAAAACAAAAGAAATTGTAAAAAAAGCTCTTCAGTCTGCTAAATTAATTTAATGAACAAAAAAACCAATCCTGGTTTGAAAATTATTTGTTTAAACAGAAAAGCTAGTTTTAATTATTTTTTTGAAGATATTTTTGAAGCTGGAATTGTTTTAAAGGGATCTGAGATTAAATCAATAAGAGATGGCAAGGTTAATATTGCTGACTCTTATGCTGTTGAAAAGGAAGGTGAAATTGTATTAATTAATTCACATATTTCTCCATACAAGCAAGCCAGTCACTCTAATCATAATCCGACTGATGATAGAAAATTGCTACTTAATAAAAAAGAAATAAATAAATTGATAGGTAAAATGCAAAGAGATGGTTTCACATTAGTTCCAACAAAAATGTATTTTAAAAAAGGAAAGGCTAAAATAGAATTAGCTGTTGCAAAAGGAAAAAAGCAATATGATAAAAGAGCAACAAAAAAAAGTAGAGATTGGAACCGTGAAAAGGCAAGATATATTAGAAAATCGAGTTAAAATTGTTTTTTTAGGATTAGGCTCAAATTTAGGTCAAAGAAAACTAAATATAGAAAAAGCAAAATTTTTATTAGCAGAGTATAATTTAGATTTTCTATCGGTATCTAGTTATTATGAAACACCTTCCTGGCCAGATCCAAGTAAACCCAAGTTCTTAAATATTATTTTAAAACTAAAATGCTATTACAATCCTCAAGAACTATTAAAAATATGCAAAACTATAGAAACTCAATTAGGTAGAAAAAAAGCAAAAAAAAACGCTCCTCGTACATGTGATTTAGATATAATAGATTTTAATAATTTGGTATCAAAAAATAATGCTAAAATTAATTTGCCTCATAAAATGATGCACAAAAGAAGCTTCGTATTATTTCCATTATTTGAAATCCAAAAGAATTGGATCCATCCTGATAAACAAATTGATGTTAAAACGTTGATTTCTCTACTACCTGATAGAGACATTAGATCTATTAAACAAATTTGATTTAGTGGTATAATATTAATTATGCTTAATTCAAATGAACTTATAAATAAAGTTAAGAATTATAATAAATTTCTAAATCCAGAAAGATTGGACAAAGCTTATAATTTTGCCGTTAAAGCACATAAGAGTCAAAAAAGAGCTTCGGGGGATCCTTATTCAGTTCATCCAATTGAGGTTGCAAATATTTTAACTGAATTAAAATTAGATAGTGCTACAATTACAACAGGTTTATTGCATGACACTATCGAAGATACTTTTGCAACTTATGAAACAATAAAACAAGAATTTGGTGATGAAGTAGCTGATTTAGTTGACGGTGTAACGAAAATTTCAGCATTTGAAAATTCAGCTGGAGCTAATTCTAAAGTTGAGAATTTTAGAAAATTAATTTTAGCAACATCAAAAGACATCAGGGTTCTATTAGTTAAAATTGCTGATCGACTACATAATATGAGGACCATTAAAGCTATTACAAAGGAAGATAAAAGAAAAAGAATTGCTCAAGAAACTATGGAAATTTATGCTCCATTAGCTGATAGAATGGGAATGCACAGAATAAGAGACGAACTTGAGGATTTGTCTTTTGAAATTTTAAATAACGACGCAAGAACATTAATAAAAAAAAGACTAGATGAAATAAAATTTGATAGAAAAGATTTATTTGAAGAACAATCGTTTAAGTTAAGTGAAATCTTGAATGATAATGAAATCAATGCTGAGATTCATGGTAGAGAAAAAACACCTTTTTCAATTTGGAGAAAAGTCCAAAAAAAAAGAGTTTCACTTGAACAAATAACAGACATTATTGGTTTTAGGATAATTTTGAACAATGTAGATGATTGTTACAAAACTCTTGGTATTTTTCATAAAAAATGGAATTGTATACCGGGGAAATTTAAAGATTATATTTCTTCTCCAAAAATTAATGGTTATAAATCTATTCATACTTCTGTAATTGGTTCAAATAAAAAACCAATAGAAATTCAAATTAGAACACACGAAATGCACGAATTTGCAGAAAGAGGTGTTGCATCCCATTGGCAGTATAAATCTTCTGAAAAATTTAATTCTTTAAGCTGGAAGGAGTATGACTGGTTAAAAGATCTTGTTGAAATTATAGAAAAGAATGAAAATCCCGAAGACTCTTATGAATATACAAAACTACAAATGTTTCAAGAAAACGTATTTTGTTTCACGCCAAAAGGTTCAGTAATAAAATTACCTAAAGACGCAACAGCTATAGATTTTGCATACGCTGTTCATACTAAAATTGGTAATTCAGCAATTGGTTGTGAAATTAATGGAAACAAAAATGAACTACAAACGATTTTAAGAAATGGTGATCGTGTGAATATTATAACATCTAAAAATAATTCACCGTCACTTCACTGGATACCAACTACCAAAACAGGTAAAGCTAGAGCAGCAATAAGAAGATATTGGCATGATAAAGGAGAGCAAAAAGAGGAAAAAACAAAAAAATACAATACCACTCTATGGATGTCATTACCTGATAAGCCAGGACAATTAGGAGATATAAGCTCACTTATTGGAAGTCATAAATTAAATATATCGAGTTTAGAAATGGTTGGTAAAAATCCCAATTATATTAATTTTAAATTTAAATTAATTATTAGAAACCTTAAGAATTTTACTAATTTTATTGCAGAGCTAAAACAAAAGAGTATAAAATTTAAGATAATTAGACACGAAGAAAAAAGAAATGCTTTCACACAAAAAATCCTTAAATATTTTAAAAAAAACTAATGCATTATTAGAAGGTCACTTTGTTCTATCATCAGGTTTACATTCTTCAAAATATATACAATGTGCAAAACTTTTAAGTTTCCCCAATTTAGCTGATAAAATCTGTAAATCTTTAGCAAATAAAATTAAAAAAAAATTTAAAAAATTTGATTTAATACTAGCTCCTGCAATGGGAGGAGTAATTATTGGATATGAAATAGGAAAATTGCTAAAAAAAGAAACAATTTTTTGTGAAAGGGTAAATGGTAAATTTACTCTCAGAAGAGGATTTAATATTAAAAAAGGTGCAAGAGTATTAATTATAGAAGATGTAATCACTACAGGAAAATCAAGTTTAGAGTGCGTAAAGTTGATTAAAAAATCAAAAGCAAAATTAATTGGATTTGCATCTATAATTGATCGATCAACTAAACAATCTTTAAAAATAAAAACTGGAATAATATCTCATCTAAAAATTGAAGTTCCAACTTATAAAGCAAATAAATTACCACCAGCACTTAAGTTAATACCAATAACAACCCCAGGAAGTAGATTTATTAAGTGAAAAGGTTAGGTGTAAATATAGATCATATTGCAACTTTACGAAATGCTCGTGGAGAGAAACACCCTGATCCAATTGTTGCAGCCAAAAAAGTTATTAATTATGGAGCCGACTCTGTAACAATTCATTTAAGAGAAGATAGAAGACATATAAATGATGTTGACGCAAAAAAAATATGTGGTTTAAAAAATGTTCTTGTAAACCTTGAAATATCTATGAATAAAGAAATTGTTAATAAAGCACTTAAGATCAAACCAAATTTTGTTTGTTTAGTTCCAGAAAACAGAAAAGAAATTACGACAGAAGGAGGTTTAAATATAAAAGATCACTTTAAAAAATTAGAGGAAATAATTAAAAAATTTAAAAAAGCAAATATAAGAACAAGTTTATTTATTAATCCTTCTCCAAATGACATTAGACTTGCTAAAAAATTAAACGCTGATTGTATTGAAATGCATACCGGAAAATTAGCAAACTTAGTTAAATCAAAAAAAAGTTATTCTAGTGAATTAAATAGAATTAAAAAAAGTGCAAAATTAGCATCAAGTTTAAATATAGAGGTTCATGCTGGTCATGGTTTAGACTATAAAACCACCAAAATGTTAACAAAAATAACAGATATAGAGGAGTATAACATTGGACATTTTATAATTGGGGAGTCAGTATTTTATGGACTTTCAAAAGTAATTAAAAACTTTAAAAAAATTATAAAAAAATAAATGAAAATTCTTGGTATTGGTGTTGATATTGTTGAAAATAAAAGAATTCAAAAATCGATTAAAAATCCTTTATTTAAAAAAAGAATCTATACATCTAAAGAATTGAAACAATCTAATACTGTTGGTAATAAAGTAAGCTATTTTTCAAAGAGATTTGCTGCAAAAGAAGCATTTTCAAAAGCTCTTGGCACAGGTTTTCGTATGAATTTAAATTTTAAAGATATAGAAGTTATTAATAACAAAATGGGAAAGCCTTATTATGTTAAAAATAAAAAAATTACAAAGATCATTCAAAAAAATTTTAAAATCAAAAATTTTAAATTTTTTTTATCAATTTCGGATGAAAAAAATTACTCAACTGCATTTGCAATTATACAAACATCATGAAATTAGATAAAAAATTCTTTTCAGAAAATATAAAAACATTAATTTATGCACTAATAATTGCGATAATTATTAGATCACTTTTAATACAACCATTTTATATTCCATCTTCATCAATGGAACCAACTTTATTGGTAGGAGATAGATTATTTGTTACAAAATATACATATGGTTACAGCAAACATTCATTCCCATTTAGTCCACCATTATTAAGCAAAAGAATTATGTTTAATAGTCCTGAAAGGGGTGATGTAATTGTTTTTAAAACACCAGCAGACAATAGAACAGATTATATAAAAAGACTTATTGGTTTACCTGGTGATAAAATTCAATTTATCGACTCTAATCTGTATTTAAATAATTCTGAAATTTTTAAATCTAAAATAAAAAATAAATCCACAATATACTGTGGAAATAAAAGCATAGATGTTTATAGATTTGAGGAAAAACTTTCAAATGGTAAAAAATTTCATACCGTGTATTTAAAAGATTATACCTACCAGAATTCAGATGTGTTTACTGTTCCAAGTGATCATTATTTTTTTTTAGGTGATAATAGGGATTGTTCGAAAGATAGCAGATACTTAACAAGTGTAGGTTATGTCCATAAAAATAATCTGGTAGGAAAAGCTCAATTTATATTTTTCTCATCTGATAAAAAAATTGGAAGTTTTTTAGAATTTTGGAAATGGCATAAATCAATAAGGTTTAATAGAACCTTCAATAGAATTGATTAATGAAAATTAATTACCAAAATTTAGAAAAAAAAATTGATTTAAAATTTAAAAATAAAAATCTTCTTATTCAAGCTCTTACACATAAAAGTTTTAATCCAAACGAAAATAATGAAAAAATAGAATTTCTAGGCGATAGAGTCCTTGGCTTAGTTATCGCAAAAAAACTTTTAGAAATTTATCCAGAGGAAAAAGAAGGTATTCTTGATAAAAAATTCGCATCCTTAGTAAATAAAAAAACATGTTTAGATATAGCAAAAAAAATAAATTTAGCTGCTTACGTTAAAACTTTTAACCCAAATAATAAGAAAATAAAAATTGAAGATAAAATAATATCAGATAGTTGTGAAGCATTAATTGGAGCTATATATTTAGAAAAAGGTTTCGTTGTTGTAGAAAAAATAATTTTAAACTTGTGGCAAGACCACATTGAAAAAAGTGTTGTGACTCAAATAGATGCTAAAACTAAACTTCAAGAATTAACATTAAAAAATTTTAAAAAATTACCTGCATATAAATTAATTTCAAATACTGGTCCAAGACATAAACCTATATTCAAAATTGGTGTAAAATTGCCTAATACAAAATATTTTATAGCTTCTGGTAAATCAAAAAAAGAAGCTGAACAAAATGCAGCAATAGAATGTTTGAAATATATAAATAAAAAATGAATTGGTCTGACGAAGGTTTTTTAATTAGCAAAACTAGATACAATGAAAATTCGTTAATTGCTGAATTATTTACAAAAAATAAAGGAAAAATATCTGGAATTATATTTGGAGGTACTTCAAAAAAAATAAAAAATTATCTTCAGATTGGTAATAAACTACATGTTAATTACAATTCTAAAAATGAAAATAGAATAGGTTATTTTAAAATTGAAATATTAAATGCATATACTCCTTTATATTTTGACCACAAACAAAAACTATCTTCTATTGCCTCTGCAATGAATTTAATTAAAATATTGACTGCCGAGTCTCAATCTAACAATAAAGTTTATTTTATAATTCAAAATTTATTTTTAATATTAAAAGAAAAAAACTGGTTAAAAAAATATATATTTTGGGAATTAGAACTTCTTAAAATATTGGGATATGATCTACAACTTGAAAATTTAGTTGAAAAAAATTTAGAGGGAAACAAAACCGTTTATTATGCGAGTTCATCAAATGAGAAAAAATATGTTCCTAATTTTTTAATTGAAAAAGATATAGAAGTTAACGATCATGGTACTTTGTTAAATGGTTTAAAATTGGTTGGTGATTATTTGGATAAGACAATATTAAGACCCAATAATTTAAATTATCCAAATAGCAGGATGTTATTTTTAAATACCTTAAAATAATTATTTAATTATTTTATCAATTCTATCTGCATAATAACTTACTATTGCATTAGCTCCAGCTCTCTTAAATGCAACTAAAGTTTCATATATTGAGTCTTTATTAATTAATTTTTTTGCTATAGCTGTTTCAATCAAACTATATTCTCCTGAAACTTGATAAGCAAAAACAGGTAATTTGAATTTTTCTTTTACAGACTTTATTATGTCTAAGTAGGGCATCGCTGGTTTAACCATTACCATATCAGCACCCTCTTTGATATCTAGTGCAACCTCTCTTAACGCTTCATCAGAATTTCTATAGTCCATTTGGTATGTTTTTTTATCTCCTTTTAAGGAATTTTTAGATCCGACAGCATCTCTAAATGGTCCATAGAAGCTTGAAGCATATTTTGCAGCATAAGATAATATTTGTACGTTTTGGAATTTATTTTTATCTAAAGCTTTTCTTATTTTTCCTATTCTGCCATCCATCATATCTGATGGGGCAATTACATCACAACCCATCTCTGCCTGAAGTAGTGATTGATTAATCAGTACCTCTATAGTCTCATCGTTTAGAATAGTGTTAGATTTAATTAAACCGTCATGACCATGTGATGTGTAGGGATCTAATGCTACGTCACACATTATACCTATTTGATTTTTGTATCTTTTTTTAATTTCTTTAATTGCTCTACAAACTAAATTTTTTTCATTAAGTGATTCTGTTCCCAATTCATCTTTATGTACATTTTGGGTTTTTGGAAAAAGTGCAACCATTGGTATCTTTTTTTTTATGGCTCTATCCACTATTTGACTCAATCGATTAATTGTATATCTGTATACGCCTGGCATCGATGAAATCTCTTGCCGTTTATTTGACCCTTCAATTAAAAAAATAGGTAATATAAAGTCGTTTGGACTTAAGGTATTTTCTTGAATCAGTCGTCTTGACCAAGATTCTTTTCTATTTCTTCTAAGTCTAAGACTCGGATATTTACCTATAATCATGTTTTAATTTACTTTTAAATTGCGACAAATGTAATATACACATATACAAAAAAAAGGGTAGAAAGCAATCAAGATGACGGTAGAAAATTCAAAAGTAATAGACTTAAATGTTAAAAAAGAAGATAGAGTTTTAGACTTTAGCGATTTTCAGAAACAAGAAATTAAATTTGATATTGAAAAGTTGCAAGAAGCTTATCATCAAATAGTTAAGATTAAAAAATTTGAAGATGCTGGTGTAACTCACTTTGGAGCAATATCATTAACTCAAATACCTGGCGATCCAAATTCTATCAAAGGCAACAAGGCCAGAGGAGTATATTGGACAAAACCTGATAAATCAGGAAAAGAAGTAGTAAGAGATGAGTCACTTGATGAGTCTTTATATTCGGAATTCATAAAAGATTATGAAAATACTTATTTCAAAGAAGTATATGACACCCTTTCTTCTAGATATAAACTGGGGAGAGTAAGAATTCTTTTAAAAGAGCCAAGATCAACTTTAAGCTGGCATAGAGACCCTGAACCGAGATTACATATACCTTTAATTACTAATCCTGGCTGCATCATGGTTATTGATAATGTTGCAAAGCATATGCCTGCTGATGGTTCTGTTTGGATTACAAATAACACCAAGTATCACAATGCATTTAATGGTGGTGAAGAAAATAGAATACATTTAGTTGCTTGTGTTTTAGATTACAAATTTAACTAATTTGAAAAAAATATTTATTTCATCAGATCACGCTGGATTTAAGTTAAAAGAAACAATCAAAGATTATTTAAGGAATAAAAAAGTAAAATTTGAGGATCTTGGACCTAAAGATGATAGCAGCGTTGATTATCCTGATTATGCACATAAGGTTGCTAGAAAAGTCAAATCAAGCAAGAGTAATGTTGGTATTTTAGTATGTGGATCTGGAACTGGTATGAATATTGCGGCAAATAAGCATAAAAATATTCGCGCTGCACAATGTTTTAATCTAAAATCAACGAAATTATCCAGATTGCATAACGATGCAAACATCATTACATTAGGTTCTAGATTGATTACCAAAAAAAACGCCTTGAAATTTGTAAGTGTTTTTTTAAATACAAAATTTGATGGTGGTAGACACTTAAGAAGAGTTAAAAAAATATAATTATGTCGAGCGAAAAAAATTATTTAAATGATAGTTATAAAAGCTTCTTTGAGGATAGTTTATCTGTAAAAGATCCAGAGCTTTATAAAGCTATTAAAGATGAATTAATCAGACAACAACAACATATAGAGTTAATTGCTTCTGAAAATATAGTATCTCAAGCAGTCTTAGAGGCACAAGGATCGGTTCTAACTAATAAATATGCTGAGGGTTATCCTGGTAAAAGATATTATAATGGTTGTGAACACGTTGATGTAGCAGAAAACCTTGCTATAGAAAGATTAAAAAAATTATTTAATTGTAAATTTGCAAATGCACAACCACACTCAGGCGCACAAGCTAATGGAGCTGTATTTTTAGCTTTGTTAAGCCCAGGCGATACATTCATGGGTATGAGTTTGAATTCAGGTGGTCATATTACTCATGGATTAAAAATTTCAATGTCTGGTAAGTGGTTTAACGCTGTAGGTTATGATGTAGATAAAGAATCTGAGTTGATAGATTATGATAATGTCGAAAAACTTGCATTAGAACATAAACCTAAACTAATCATTGCGGGTGGAAGTGCTTATTCTAGAGTAATAGACTTTAAAAGATTTAGAGAGATTGCAGATAAAGTAGGGGCATACTTAATGGTTGATATGGCTCATTTCTCAGGATTAGTTGCTGGTAAAGGATACCCTAATCCTTGTGATTATGCTCATGTGGTTACTTCAACAACCCATAAGGTTTTTAGAAGTGCAAGAGGAGGAATAATTTTAACTAACCACGAGGAACTTGCTAAAAAATTTAATACAGCTGTTTTTCCTGGTTACCAAGGAGGACCTTTAATGCATATTATTGCTGCAAAAGCAGCTGGCTTTCTTGAAGCGCTACAACCAGAATTTCAAGATTATATTAAATCTGTTTTAGCAAACGCAAAAATTTTGGCAGAAACTTTAAAAAATAATGGATTTAAAATTTATTCAGATGGAACAGATACACATCTGATGTTGGTTGATTTGAGACCCTACAATGTAAAAGGAAATCTTGCGGCAGAGAGTTTGTCTAAGGCAAACATTACATGTAATAAAAATGGTATTCCATTTGATACAGAAAAACCGATGATTACATCTGGTATAAGATTAGGAACTCAAGCGGCAACAACTCGTGGATTTGGTTTAAATGAGTTTAAAACAGTAGGTGAATTAATAACAAAAACTCTAAAAGGTTTATCTGAAAACCCAACAGATAACAGCAAAATAGAAAACGAAGTAAAAAATGAAGTTATTTCTTTAACTTCGTCATTTCCGATATATAAGAACCTTTAGTAAATGATTTGTTCAATATGTAAAAAAGGGGAGACCTCCGTTGTCGACTCTAGACCAACGGAAGATGGTACGGCTATTAGAAGACGAAGACTTTGTGTATGTGGAGCACGTTTTACAACTTTTGAAAGAGTTCAATTTAGAGAATTAATGGTAGTAAAAAAAAATGGAAGAAAATCCACTTTCGATAGAGAAAAGCTATCAAAATCTATTTATATTGCTCTTAAAAAAAGACCCATAGACACAGAAACAATAGAAAAATTTATAAGTCAAATTTCAAGATCACTAGAGGAACTTGGTCAAAGTGAAATATCTACTAATACAATTGGAACTATGGTTATGGAGGGTTTAAAAGATTTAGATCCAGTTGGATATGTGAGATTTGCATCTGTATATAGAAATTTTAGAGAAGAAAAAGACTTCGTGCAATTCGTGGACAAGCTAGATGTCTACAAAAAAAGATAAATTTACATTAAAAGATAAATTTTACATGGAGATAGCCTTAGATTTGGCTAGATCTCGTCATGGAGTTACTGGATTAAATCCCTCTGTAGGTTGTGTTATAGTTAAAAATGATAAAATAATTTCTGTAGGACAAACTTCATTTAATGGAAGACCTCATGCTGAATTTAATGCGATTAAAAATTGTTTTGAAGATTTAAAAGGTTCAAAAATGTATGTTACTTTAGAACCGTGTTGTCATCATGGATTAACACCACCATGCACTGACTTAATAATTAAATCAAAAATTACTGAGGTAATATATTCTGTTACAGATATTGATAAAAGAGTAAGAAATAAAAGTTTTAAAATTTTAAAGTCTAAAAAAATAATTGTAAAAAAAGGTTTGTTAAAAAATAAAATTGAAAACTTTTATTATCCTTATTTTTTTAATAGAAAGAAGAAATTACCTTATGTTACTGGCAAAATAGCTATTTCAAAAAACAATATTATTTACAGCAAGTATCAAAAAAAAATTACCAATATTTATTCAGATCAGTTTACACATCTTTTGAGATATCAAAACGATGGTTTGATGATTACATACAAAACACTAAACAAAGATAATCCAAGATTAAATTGTCGTTTAAAAGGTGTGAAAAATTTTTCTCCTAAAAGAATTATTTTAGATAACAATTTAAACACTAAAATAAACAGCTATATAATAAAATCCACTAATAACAAAAATACTTTAATATTTTATAACAAAGCTGATAAATCAAAAATTTCTAAATTTAAAAGAAAAGGCATTATTCTCATTAAATCCAAAGTTGATAGAGATAACAGATTTGATATGAGTGAAATTTTAAAAAAACTATATAATTTTGGCTTTAGGAACATATTAATAGAGGGTGGAAATGATCTAACTAATTTCCTGATCAAAAATAAAATTTTTAATAAATTTTATTTATTCAAAAGCCCTAAAAATCTTTCTAAAAGCTCAGAATATTTAAAATTTAGTGGTCTGAAAACATTAAATCAAAAGTATCAAACAAAGATTAATTTAAATCTGAATTTGCGAAAAGACAGAATAACACTATATAGATAGAAATTATGTTTAATGGAATAATTTATAACCAAGGTATTATTACTAAAATTATTAAAAGACCCAAGGGTCTTAATATTTTTGTAAAAAGTAATCTTAAAGTCTCCAAAAAAGATATGGGCTTGTCAGTTGCATGTGATGGTGTCTGCTTAACTCTAATCTCATATAAATCAAAAATTATGGAATTTTACCTATCCAAAGAAACAATAATTCGTTCAAAATTTAAATTTTTAAAAATAAGAGATAAAATAAATTTAGAATTACCTTTAAAATATGGGACAAAAATTTCAGGACATATTTGTCAAGGTCATGTTGATACTGTCGGCAAAGTATTAAGCATTAAAAAAATAGATAAATCATTTCTTTTTGACTTTGATTTACCTAAAAAAGAAAGAAAACACTTAATAGAAAAAGCATCAATCTGTGTAAATGGGATTTCCCTCACAATTTCAAAAGTGACTAAAAAAGGTTTCCAGATATGGATAATCCCTCATACCTACAAAGAAACAAATTTATCAACATTAAAAAAATCTAGTTTAGTTAACATAGAGATAGATATCTTGTCTAAATACGTTAGGAATTATTTTTATGGGAAAAAATAATTTTGCATCAATCGAGACGATTATAAGTGTAGCCAAAAAAGGGGGCATGTTTATTTTGGTGGATGATGAAAAAAGAGAAAATGAGGGAGATTTAGTTATTTCTACATCAGATTCGAATGCAAAGAATATTAACTTCATGGCAAAATATGGACGGGGTTTAATTTGTTTGGCACTTGATACCCTTCAAGCAAAAAGATTAAATTTATCTTTAATGTCCCCAGTAAACCAATCAAGAAACAAAACAGCTTTCACAATTTCTATTGAAGCAAAAAAAGGAATTACAACAGGTATATCAGCTAAAGATAGAGCTAGAACAATTAAAATTGCCTCAAAAAAAAATGTAAAAAAAAATGAAATTGTTTCCCCTGGTCATGTGTTTCCAATAATAGCTAAAGATGGTGGTGTCCTTGTTAGAGCTGGGCATACTGAAGCTTCTGTTGATATATCTAAACTAGCAAAAAAAAATAACTCAGCAGTGATTTGTGAAATTATGAATGAAGATGGGACAATGGCTAAAGGTCAGGATTTATTCGATTTTGCAAAAAAACATACATTAAAAATTGGCAAAATAGAGGATCTGATCGCATATAGACTTAAAAAAGAAAAACTTATTAAACTTAAAAAACAAAGCAAAATTGTTGTAAAAAATCAAATATATAATATTAGAATTTATGAGAATCTTTTAGATGGTTCTGAACATTTTGCTTTAGTAAAAGGAAAAATAAAAAAAGGTCTTACCCCAAGAGTAAGAGTAATCTCATCTAACGTTGTGCAAAACTATCTTATAAATCAAACATTACCAAATTCATTTAACAAAACGTTAAATTATTTTAAAAAATATCAAAATTGTGTTTTAGTATTTATTAAAGATTCAAATTTAAAATCAGTAACTCAAACCTTAAAAGATTATAAAAATAAAGATTTTTATAAAAAGGGAAATGACAAGTTAATTAGAAATTATGGTATCGGAGCTCAAATTATTAAAGACTTAAAAATTAAAAATATGATATTAATCACAAAATCACCAAAAAAAGTTATTGGTCTTGATGGTTATGGTATAAAAATTACAAAACAGGAATTAATTTAATGAAAAAAAAATATCTTATTGTTGTAGCTGATTATTATAAAGATATTGCTGATGGTTTGATAAAAAGTGCCTTAAAAATAATTCCAAAAACTAATATAATAAAAATTATTAAAGTGCCTGGTGCTTTTGAAATTCCAGTTACAATCTCTAAAAATTTAAAAAAATATGATGGATTTTTAGCTTTAGGTTGTGTAATTAAAGGTCAAACCCCACACTTCGATTTTATTTCTCAAGCATCAACAAATGCAATAATGAAATTGTCTATGGATAGTAAAAAACCTATTGGAAATGGAATAATTACTTGTCTAAATATGACTCAAGCAAAAGCTAGAAGAAAAAAAGGTGCTGAAGCCGCTGAAGCTGTAATTTCAGTTTTGTCTCAAAAATGAAAACCTATTTTAATCCTAAAAATAACCCTAGGGTAATAATTATACAAAAATTATATGGGAAATTTTATAATGAAGACGATGTTATAGATTTTCCAAAACATAGATTTAAAAAATTTATTAAGGATATTGTTTTAGGAACAATAGAAAGAAATGATCTTATTTTAGATGAATTAAATAATAAATTAGGAAATGAATTTGTATTTGAAAAATTAGATAAAGTTTTTCAAACAATTTTAAAAGCAGCAACTTATGAGTTCATGTATAAACCAAATTTATCAATTAATATTATCATTAAAGAATATTTAAATTCATCTAATTTTTTCCTTGAAGATTCACAAACTAAATATCTTAATGCTTTATTAGATAATGTTGGAAAAAAATTAAGATCTCACAATGCATGAATTTGAGTTAATAAAAAATTATTTTTCAAAAATAGCTAAAAAAAATAAATATGCCCTTAATTTAAATGATGATGTTTTTTTCGATAAAAAAAAAGGTATAGCTATATCGGTAGATACGTACAATATTGGTACACACTTTTTGAATTTTGAATATCCTGATCTTGTAATTAAAAAAATATTAAGATCATCTATTTCTGATTTAATTTGTAAAGGTGTAAAACCAAAGTTTTATTTTATTTCTGGTTCAGGGAATAAAAAAACATTTACAAAAAATAATTTATATAAAATCTCAAAGTCACTCAAATCAGAACAAAATAAATTTAACATAGTCTTATGTGGTGGTGACACTACTTTTTCAAACAATCTAAGTTTCACAATCACATCAATTGGATATTCCAATAAAATAATTTATCGTAATAAAGCTAAATCGAATGATGATATTTATGTTACTGGAAATTTGGGTGATAGTTATTTAGGCCTTAAACTATTAAGTAAAAAAGTGAATATTAAAAAAAAAGATAAATTATTCTTTATAAACAAATATTACAAACCAGATTTACCTTTAAATTTAACAAAATATTTATTAAAATTTGCAAATAGCTCCATTGATGTTTCGGATGGATTAATTGATGATCTATCAAAAATGGTTAATAGACAAACTTTATCTTTTCATTTGTACGAAAAGAAAATACCTGTTTCAGAAAAATTGAGAAATTTGATTATAAATCAAAGACTAAATAAAATTAATATGATTTCTAATGGTGATGATTATCAGGTTTTATTTACTGCAAATGTTAATAGTGCCAGAATCATTCAATACGCATCTAAAACAACAGGAATTAAAATAACTAAAATTGGTAAAATTGTATCTGGTAAAGATAGATCATTAATATTTGCTGAAAAAGGCAAGCAAATACAAGCGAAATCTAAAGGTTATATTCATCAGTTTTAGAAGTTAATCATTGTCTTTTCTATCTTTTTTTGTATTGTGCGGGCTTAAAAATTTAACAACCAACAACTTAAGGTTAATATGAGCGGAACAGTCGAAACAATTTTATTATACACAATTGGAGCTGGTTTATTATCTATCGTTTATGGATTTTTAACTGGTAAAAATATTCTAAATTCAAGCGCAGGAAACGCAAGAATGCAAGATATTGCATCTGCAATTCAAATTGGTGCAAAAGCATATTTAGCAAGACAATACAAAACTATTGCTATTGTTGGTGCTGTAGTTTTGGTAATTGTAAGTATTGCTTTTAGTCCATTAGTAGGCCTTGGTTACTTAATAGGTGCTACTTTATCTGGAATTGCAGGATATGTAGGAATGTTAGTTTCTGTAGAAGCAAATGTAAGAACAGCAGAGGCATCTAGAAAAGGCTTAGCTCAAGGTCTTTCGGTTGCATTTAAATCTGGAGCTGTTACTGGAATGTTGGTTGCTGGTTTAGCATTATTATCTATAGCAGTTTATTATTATATATTGTTAAGATCTAACGTAGAAGAAAGAGAAATTGTAAATGCTTTAGTTGCTTTAGGTTTTGGTGCATCTTTAATTTCTATTTTCGCAAGATTAGGTGGTGGAATTTTTACAAAAGGTGCTGATGTTGGTGCTGATTTAGTCGGAAAAGTTGAGGCTGGAATTCCTGAAGATGATCCTAGAAACCCTGCTGTAATCGCAGATAATGTTGGTGACAACGTTGGAGACTGTGCGGGTATGGCTGCTGATTTATTTGAAACTTATGCGGTTACAATAGTTGCGACAATGGTATTATCTTCAATTTTCTTTGTTGGAGATTTAAATATGATGATTTACCCTTTAACAATTGGTGCAGCTTGTTTATTAACATCTATTGTTGGAACTTTTTTTGTTAAACTTGGAAAAAATAACAATGTAATGAATGCTTTATATAAAGGATTTATTGTTTCTGCAGCAACATCTTTAGTAATTTTATGGCCTGTTACAGATCACGTTATTGGTTTTACAAATGAATATACAGTTAATGATAAAACATTTAATGGTATGGATCTTTATTATTGTGGAGTTATAGGTCTTGTAATTACTGGATTATTAATTTGGATCACTGAATACTATACAGGAACAAGTTATAGACCAGTTAAATCTGTTGCGCTATCATCTACAACAGGTCACGGTACTAATGTTATTCAAGGTCTTGCAGTTTCTATGGAGGCAACAGCTGTACCAGCTTTAATAATTGTGGCTGGTATTTTAATTACAAACTCTATCGCTGGTCTTTTTGGAATAGCTATAGCTGTTACTACTATGTTAGCTTTAGCTGGAATGGTAGTAGCTCTAGATGCGTATGGTCCAGTAACAGATAATGCTGGCGGTATTGCAGAAATGTCTAATCTAGATAAAAAAGTTAGAAAAACAACTGATGCATTAGATGCTGTTGGAAACACAACTAAAGCTGTCACCAAAGGTTACGCAATAGGTTCTGCGGGATTAGGTGCACTTGTTTTATTTGCAGCTTATACAGAAGATATTAAGCATTTCTCTAAAGAAGCAGGTTCAGCATTAGAAGGTATTGTTGTTACTTTTGATTTATCAAACCCTTACGTGGTTGTTGGATTACTAATAGGTGGAATGTTACCTTATTTATTTGGATCAATGGGTATGCAAGCAGTTGGTCGAGCTGGTGGAGCTGTAGTTGTTGAAGTTAGAAGACAATTCAAAAAATTTCCAGGCATCATGAAAAGAAAACAAAAACCAGATTATGCTAAATTAGTTGATTTATTAACAGTCGCAGCAATTAAAGAAATGATTATACCTTCTTTACTTCCAGTTCTTTCACCAGTTGTTCTTTATTTTATTATTTTATCTATAGGTGGACAAGTTGCTGCTTTAGCAGCAGTAGGAGCAATGCTTCTAGGAGTAATTATTACCGGTCTTTTTGTTGCTGTATCAATGACTGCTGGTGGCGGAGCTTGGGATAATGCAAAAAAATATATAGAAGATGGCAATCACGGCGGAAAAGGATCAGAAGCTCATAAAGCGGCAGTAACTGGAGACACGGTAGGTGATCCTTACAAAGATACAGCTGGTCCTGCAGTTAACCCAATGATTAAAATAACAAATATTGTAGCACTTTTACTATTAGCTGTTATCGCTGGCTAATTTCTTTACGTTTCTTGGCCCTCACACCCAGGGGGTCATTAACTTTTTGTCTTAAACTAGACATAAAGTCATAAATAAAAGAGTTTTTACTGAATATTTTTCCAGTTTCGTTCTTTGTAACCTTAATTTCATTCATATCGTTTTTATCATAAAAATCCTTTTTTTTTAGAATTCCATATTTGTCTATTTCTAAAACCAAAACATTGTTTTCATAAATTTTCATCCTACCAAGGTTTTTAAGTTTTGACTGAGTTTGTTTTCTTTCTATATAAATCCATACATCATTATCAAATTTACTCTTAGTTGAAGGATTGCCTAAAGTTTTTCTAATATCGTTTTTATTTGATTTATTAATTATAAGTGACGCTTGTTTTTTTTCTAAATAAGGAACGCCGTGATGCTTTACCACAGGTTTGAATGAACAATTTGAAACTATAAAAAAGATAAAAATAAGATATAATAATTTATTCATGAGCGAA
Organism: uncultured Pelagibacteraceae bacterium; assembly: GCA_902589455.1. Taxonomy (GTDB): domain Bacteria; phylum Pseudomonadota; class Alphaproteobacteria; order Pelagibacterales; family Pelagibacteraceae; genus Pelagibacter. The sequence continues at coordinate 180,550 of CACISX010000003.1, forward strand.
AATTATCTATACATTTATAACAATTTAATAAATTTCACTAGAAATAAAGAATTGTATAAAAATTTAAATAGAGAAGACAATTTTTCAGATAGATTAACTATATTTTTACTACATTTTTCTTTTTTTTTAAAAAATTTCAAAAGTGATGAAAATAAGATTATTTTGCAAGAAATTTACGATTACAATTTTAAACAATTAGAGCTAAGTATAAGAGAAATTGGTTATGGAGATCAATCCATTAATAAGAAAATGAAAGATTATATTAATCTATTTCATACGATGGTCTCCGAACTTCATTTTTGGGATAATTTAAACAGATCTGAAAAAGTAAACAAAATTTCATTTTTTTTAAGTGAATTTAGAAATATTGACGATTTACTTGATTATTTTGATAAATTTAACTCAAATTTATCAAAAAAAACTTTGAATTCTTATATAAAAAGTGTAATTAACCCATAATTATGGCAGTTCCTAAACGAAAACAAACACCTTCAAGAACTGGGATGAGAAGAGCTCAGACAATGAAATTTTCAACCAAGAATATAGTTGAAGACAAAAAATCAGGTGAATATAGACTTTCTCATCATCTTGATCTTAAAACTGGCATCTATAAGGGAAGACAAGTTTTAGACCCAAAAGAATAGTATATAATCTTTAAATGTCAGATTTAATTAAAATTGCAGTAGATGCAATGGGCGGTGATGGTTCACCTAAAAAAATAATTGATGGTATAATTTTTAACCATCGATCAAATAAAGAAAATTTTTTTAAAATTTTTGGTGATGAAGAAAAGATAAAAAAAATATTAACTAATAAAATTTCAAATGAATTTTATGAAATCATTCACACTAAAAAAGTTATTAAAAGCACTGATAGTCCTTTAGAGGGAGCAAAACGAGGTAAAGATACAAGTATGTGGTTAGCTGTTCAAAGTGTTAAAGATAGAGAAGCTGATATAGTTATATCTGCAGGTAACACAGGAGCTTTATTGGTAGTTTCTAAATTAAATTTAAAAATGATTGAAAATATAGATAAGCCAGCCTTATCTGCGCTATGGCCAAATAAACAAGGGATGAGTGTTGTGCTTGATTTGGGAGCTAATATTGAATGTAGTTCTAAAAATTTATTAGATTTTTCAATTATGGGAGCATCGTTATATACTTCTTTATATCCAAACGACAAACCTAAGGTAGCTTTATTAAATATAGGCTCAGAGGAATTAAAAGGTAACGAAATAATTAAAGAAACTTATCAATTATTAAATGAAAAAAAATCAATAAATTATGATTTCTTAGGATATATAGAAGGTAATCACCTTATGGATGGTGAAGTTAATGTAATTGTATCGGATGGATTTACTGGCAACGTTGCTCTTAAGACTGCTGAAGGTACAGCAAATTTTATAACAAGTGAATTAAAAAAAACTATGACGAATAATTTATTAGGAAAAATTTCATCTCTTTTAAATATTTCTAATTTAAAAAAATTTAAAAAAAGGTTAGATCCAAGATTATATAATGGAGCAATATTTATTGGTCTGGACTCTCCAGTTGTAAAAAGCCATGGAGGGACAGATTATATTGGTTTTTCAAATTCATTAGATGTTTGTCATAGAATTGTTAAAGGGAATTTGATAAAAAAGATAAAACAGAATATTTAATATGAGAATAAATTTAACTAAAAAAGATTTAGTTAATATAGTTTACATGCAGTTAGGTTTTTCAAAAAAAATTTCAGAGAATCTGATAGAAGATTTTTTTGCTAAAATTTTATTAAATATTAAAAACGAAAAAAAATTAAAATTATCCAAATTTGGAACTTTTTCATTAAGACAGAAAAAATCAAGAATTGGAAGAAATCCTAAAACTAAAGAGACTAAAATAATTAAGAGTAGAGAAGTAGTTTTGTTTAAACCATCTAAAGAATTTAAAGCTTTTGTAAATTTAAAAGACAATGGATAAATCAGATAGTGCTTATAAAACTATTGGAGAAGTTGCTAAAATTCTAGATTTTAAGGTTAATGAAAAAGGCATTTTGCCAACACATGTTATTAGATTTTGGGAAAGTCAATTTAAACAAATTAAACCAAAAATATTCAATTCTAATCGAAGATATTATGATGAAAAAACAATAAATCTTCTTAAAAAAGTCAAATATCTTCTTAAAGATAAAGGTATGACTATAAATGGAGTCAAAAAAATATTAAATTATGACGATTCTTTAAAGCTTGACGAAATAGCAGATAAATCTATAAGAACTGATAATTTAAAAAATAAATTACAAAAAATTTCAAACAAATTAAAAAATTTAAAAAAACTTAAATAAATGGCAAAGAAAACACATGTTAAAGTTAGAATGGTTCCAGAAGCCAAACCTGACAGTTCTTTTTTTTATTATGTAAAAAAACCAGCTGGTGGTGAAAAAGCAAAAGTTAAACTTTCAGCAAAAAAATACAATCCCGATACAAGAAAACATGAAATGTTTGTGGAAAAAAAGCTTCCACCGCATAGTAAGTAATTACTTTTTTTTAAAGTTTCTTTTTTCGTAATCGATATAAGACAAAATCATATTTTTCCATATTCTATTAGTAATTTTAGGATCAATTTTTAGTTTTTTTGATTTTAAATGAATTTTTTTTAGAATAAAATTAATTCGTTTTTTATCTACGATTTCTTTTTTAAATTCTTTAAGTTTTAAAACCTCATTAACAAGATTTGTTCTATATTTAATTAAAGATAATAGCTTATTATCTAATTTATCTAATTTAGATCTTATTATTTCTAATTTTTTTTTGTTTTTTGGCGACATTTAATTTATTGGTTTAATTAATAATTATTATATTTATCTATTCATGTACAGACAGAATTATTCTTTAAATTATCAATTAAAATTATGGATGATCATTTTATTATTGATGATCGTACTTATTATTTTAGTCGGGGGTCTTACTAGATTAACTGATTCTGGGCTATCAATTACAAACTGGGAACTTTTTGTTGGATTATTGCCTCCATTAACAAATGAAAAATGGATAGAATATTTTGATCTGTATAAAACAATACCTGAATTTAAAGAACAAAATTTTAATATGACTTTAAATGAATTTAAAATTATTTTTTGGTGGGAATGGGCACATCGTCAACTAGGTAGATTAATCGGTTTAACTGTTCTTTTACCGATGATCTATTTTTCACTTAAGAATGGTTTTTGGATTTTAAAAGAATATTCAATAATTTTTTTCTTAATATGTTTTCAAGGATTTATTGGATGGTATATGGTTTCAAGTGGATTGATTGATAGAGTTGATGTTAGTCATTATAGATTATCACTACATTTATTTACTGCGTTTGTCATTTTATCTATTATATTTTGGAAATATTTAAGTCTAACTGATGTAAAAATTAATCAAATTAATATTAAATTAATCTCAATTAAATTCTTTCTTTTATTATTATTTTTACAATTAATAATTGGAGCATTTGTTTCGGGAATGGATGCAGGGAAAATTTATAATACTTGGCCTTTAATGGGTTCATCATACTTTCCTGATGACAGTGTGATTACTGATTTTTTTAATCTAGCAGTATTTGATGATCAATCACTTGTTCAATTTATTCATAGAAATTTAGCATACTTAATTGTCATAATATATTTTTACATACTTTATTTTGTTTTAAAAAATGGAAATACAAATTTAAAAATCCCAATTTTTGTTATTGGAATAGCTTTATTGTTTCAAATTTTTTTGGGAGTTCTTACAATTATATCTGGAGTAAAAATGCTTTATGCATCTCTACACCAAATAAATTCTATTTTAATAATACTTTCAACTTTGTATTTTCTTTATATTACCAAATATAAAGAGAATATTTATTAGTTTCTACTTGTTGACTCTTAAATTTTAAATTAACCCACAGCTTTTAAGTTACCTTTTGAAGATTTATTTAACGCTTGATCTAAATCTTCAACAATATCATCGATGTGTTCAATACCTATACAAAGTCTTACATAACTTTGTGTAACTCCTGATGCAGCAAGCTCTTTCTCATTTAATTGACTATGAGTAGTACTAGCAGGGTGAATTGCCAAGCTTCTAGCATCACCAATATTTGCAACATGATAAAACATCTTTAAAGATTCTATGAACTTTTTACCAGCTTCAATTCCACCCTTTAGCTCGATACCGACCATTGGACCGTTTCCACCTTTAAGATACTTTGTTGCTCTTTCAGCAATATGTTTATCATGTTCAGTAGAATAGATGACCTTTGATACTTCTTTATGTTTCTTGAGGAAGTCAACAACATGCTCAGCATTAGAACAGTGTTGTTTCATCCTTAAAGCGACTGTTTCAAGACCCTGAATTATTGCAAACGCATTATCTGGAGCTAAGGCTGATCCTAAGTCTCTCAATAAACAAACTCTTGCTCTAACTGCGAATGGCACATTAGCACCAGTTAACTCTGGTACAGCTTTTCCCCAAATTACACCGCCATAACTTGCATCCGGTTCATTAAATAATGGTTGTCTTTTAGGATCTGCTGTCCAATCAAAGTTACCACTATCAACTATACTTCCAGCTACAGCTGTTCCATGTCCACCTATGTATTTTGTAAGTGAATGTATAACTATAGCAGCACCATGTTCAATTGGCTTACAAATTACAGGTGAAGCGGTGTTATCCATTATTAACGGTATATTATACTTTCTTCCAATGTCAGAAACTTCCTTAATAGGAAAGACTCTTAAATATGGATTTGGTAAAGTTTCACCATAAAAGGCTCTAGTTTTATCATCTATCAATTTTTCAAAGTTTTCAGGATTTTTTGGATCTGCGTATCTTATCTCTATACCAAGTTTACTAAGTGTATGCGTGAATAAAGATACAGTTCCACCATAAAGATCAGTTGAGCTAACTATATTATCACCAGCTTGAGCTACATTTAATATAGCAAAAGTTGATGCTGTTTGCCCTGAGGAAACAGTTAAACATGCTAATCCTCCCTCTAATGCAGCCACTCTTTTTTCTAGCACATCATTTGTTGGGTTCATAATACGAGTATAGATATTGCCAAACTCTTTAAGAGCGAAAAGGTTAGCAGCATGTTCTGTATTATTAAATTGATATGATGTTGTTCTATAAATTGGAACAGCTACAGCATTTGTTGATGGATCACTTCTATAGTCGCCTCCATGTATGGCTATAGTTTCAGGATTGTTTCTTTTTTTACTCATTTTTACTCCTTTTTTAGTGCTTTAACATTATGTAAGGCGCACAATAAAGTTCAAATGCCTACCGATTATTTTGATATGAAATTCCATTTTAGCAGTTATATGCCCGCAATAGGATCAAATCGGCATTAAATTAATATCAAAATACCTCAATTTTGCAAGTTAAATATAAAATTGACTTTGAAATATTTAATAGTATTAATCCTGGCACTATGACAAAATTCTTAAAAAAAGATCAAGTAACATCATCATGGTATGAGATCGATGCAAAAAATGCAGTTGTTGGCAGATTAGCAACTGTTGTTTCTAATATTATAAGAGGTAAGAATAAAACTACTTATACTCCGCATATGGATGATGGTGATTTTGTAGTTGTTAAGAATATTGAGCAAGCTAAATTTACAGGAAAAAAATTTCAAGACAAAAAATATTACAGACACACAGGGCATCCAGGTGGAATAAAGGTTACTACTCCTGAGAAACTTAATGAAAAAAAACCTGGTGAAACTTTAAAAATGGCAGTTAAGAGAATGTTGCCAGGTGGTGTTTTAGGTCGAAAACAATTAACTAAATTAAAAATTTACGCAGGTAATGAGCATCCACATTCTGCTCAAAATCCAACGGTAATAGAATTAGATAAATTAAATACTAAAAATATTGTTAGAAACTGATATGGAAAATACTCAATCAACTATAAAAGCTCCTAAATTAAAATTAGACTTCAAAGATAGCAAATATGCTACAGGTAGAAGAAAAACATCAATAGCAAAAGTTTGGTTGAAAAAAGGTTCTGGTAAAATTTATGTAAATGGCAAATTATTTAGCGAATATTTTGCTGATGAAACTCATAAGATGCAAATTATAAGACCTTTTGAAATTATAAATCAAGCAACAGATTATGATGTTAGATGCAGTGTAAAAGGAGGTGGACCTACAGGTCAAGCAGGTGCAATGGTTCATGGTATTTCAAAAGCATTGGTATTATTTGATGAAAATTTAAAAGCTACCTTAAAAACAGAGAAACTTACTACCAGGGACTCAAGAGCAGTTGAAAGAAAAAAACCAGGTAGAAGGAAAGCTAGAAGAAGCTTCCAATTCTCTAAAAGATAATTTTTTTTTTAATTTTTAACTGTTATAATATAAAATGCCTAAGCTTAATGCATTAGTCGCTGGATCAACTGGATATATTGGTGTTCAATTAATTAAATTATTAGTTAAACATAAGTATATTAATATTAAATATCTTTGTGGAAATTCCTCAGCAGGTAAAAATATTTCACTATATGACAAATCCTTATCTAAACATAAATTACCAAAAATTGTTAAATTTAATAAAAAACTATTAAAAGATATTCATATTATTTTTACAGCACTTCCAAATGGAGAAGCACAAGATATATCAAAAAATTTAAATAGTAATCATATTTTAATTGATCTTGCTGCAGATTTTCGATTAGAAAAAGCTTCTGATTATTTAAAGTGGTATAAACAAAAACATAGAGCAACTAATTTAATAAAAAAAAGTATTTATTTACTTCCTGAAATAAATAGAAAAGAGATAAAAAAATACAATATTATTTCATGTCCAGGATGTTATCCAACATCAATATTGCTACCTTTATTCCCTTTATTTAAGAAAAATTTAATTAAATTTAATAATATTATAATTGATTCAAAATCTGGATATTCTGGTGCTGGCAGAGGTGTTCACAAAAAATATAAAGATAAAAATTTATATGAGTCTTTGAGTGCATATGGTGTTGGTTTTCATCGTCACAATTCAGAAATAGATCAAATGTTAAGAAAATTTACTAAGAAAAAATTTCAATTTAATTTTACTCCTCATTTATCACCAATGTTTAGAGGTATTCTGAGTAGTATATATGTTGACTTAGAAAATAATATTTCACAAACGAAAGTATTAAATACATTAATTAGTTTTTATAAAAAGGAGAGTTTTGTTAAAATACTAAAGACTGACTCATCGTTAAGCACCAATGACGTAATAAATACTAATAATTGTTATATTTCTGTGTGTAAATCCAAATATAGCAATAAAATAATCATTTTATCTGCTATTGATAATTTGATTAAGGGTGGAGCAGGTCAAGCTGTACAAAATTTAAATAATAAATTTAATTTTCCTGAAAAGACTGGATTGAAATGAGAAAATTTATAATAATTTTTTTTTCATTAATATTAGCCAATTGTTCTTTAAACAAAGATTCTCAATATTGGACAGAAAACTCAGTTGAAAGTAAAACTAATCAAAAAAAATTAAATCAGATATTAAAAAAGGCAGACGATATAACATCAATGACATTAGAGGAATATGAAATTTATATAGATGACTATACAAAAAAAAGTAAATATCTAGATATAAGCAAATGAGTAAATTAATTAATATTGCAGTAGTTGGACTTGGTCAGGTCGGTAATTATTTGCTAAATGAACTAAATACAAAAAAGAAGGATATTGAGCTTAAAACAGGTAAGAAAATAAATGTGGTAGCCGTTTCTGCTAGAAATATAAATAAAAAAAGAAAATTTAAAGTTAATAAAAAAATATTTTACAAAAATCCTTTAAAAATTTTTGAGAAAAATAATATTAATATTTTGTTTGAAGCAATTGGTTTGTCAGATGGTATTTCTAAAAAAGTAGTAGAAACAGCTTTGAAAAACAAAATCCATGTTATTACACCCAATAAAGCTTTAATCTCAAAACATGGTAATGAGTTAGCAAAACTTGCAGAAAAAAATAAAGTTAATTTAGAATTTGAAGCATCTGTTGCTGGAGGCATCCCAATATTAAGATCTATTAAAGAAGGATTAGCAACAAACAAAATATCAAAAGTTTATGGAATACTGAACGGTACTTCAAATTATATTTTATCTGAAATGGAAAATTCAAATGAAAATTTTGCAGAAGTTTTAAAAAAAGCACAGATACTCGGTTATGCTGAACCTGGTAATCCTAAATTAGACTTAAATGGTTTTGATGCTTTCGCTAAAGTTAGAATTTTATCTGCGTTAGCATTTAATAGCAAAATTTCAAAACATAAATGTTTAATGGAGGGAATAGAAAAAATAGAATTAAAAGATATTGAAATAGCTAACCAATTAGATTTAAGAATTAAACTATTAGGTATTTCTGAATTAAAGAAAAATAAATTATTTGAAACTGTACATCCATGTTTAGTAAGTAAAAAATCATACATTGGTAATGTTAATGGTGTAATGAATGCAGTTATCTTACAAGGTAAACCTGTTGGTGAGAGTGTATTGCAAGGAGAGGGTGCTGGACCTGGACCTACTTCTTCATCATTGCTTTCAGATTTGCTATCTATTTTAAGAGGCAATATCAAAAAACCATTTGGTGTAAGTATTTCTAAGCTTAAATCTTTAAAACCTTACAATGTAAATAAATATGTTAACTCACTATATGTAAGGTTCGAAGTAAAAGATAAGTCTGGCGTATTATCTCAAATAACTAATCGTTTAGCTAAATATAAAATTTCAGTTAAAAGGCTAATACAGACACCTGATAAGAAAAATAACAAGGCAACAATTGTTATTATTACTCATAAAACCAATGAAAATAATATTCATAATTGTTTGTCTTTTTTAAAGAAAAATAAAAATATTTTAAAAACACCAACATTAATTAGATTGCTTGGATAATGGATATATATTTAAAACTTTTTGAAGTTTTATTTCCTGTGTTTTTCATTGTTGGTATAGGTTTTTTTTTAGGAAAAAAAAATCCTGATATTGACACTTCTTTTATTACTTCTTATTCAGGCAATTTTGGTACACCTGCTTTAATTATTTTTGCTCTTACTGCTGGTGGTGTGTCTTTTGATGTATTTAGTGAATTTTTTGTTTACGCAATTATTCTTCTAACATCATTTGGAATTGTAGGGATAATTTTTCTTAGTATTATGAAGAAGGATTATATAAGAGAATTACCTACATTTTTTTTACCAAATACTGGAAATATGGGAATTCCTATTTGTTTATTTGCTTATGGTGAATTTGGAATGGGTATAGCTGCAGCTATTTCATCTTTAGTTGTAATGCTTCATTTTACTCTGAATATTTTTCTTGCTAAAAGATCTTTTGATTTTCAAACAATATTAAAAAGTCCTGCATTTTACGCAATAATAGTTACTGTGCTTTTCCTTTATTTTGAACACCCTGTTCCTCAATTTGTTATGAATACAGTGATGCTTCTTGCATACGGAATGATAGTGATGATTTTAATGTCTTTAGGTATAGCATTGACACAAATGAAAATATTTTCATTTAGAGATGCAATCATAACATCAATCGGTAGAGTTATTATTGGACCTATAATTGGATTTATAGTTATAAAAATTTTTAATATTTCTGGTGTTGCAGCTGGTGTAGTTTTAATACAATCTTCTATGCCAAGTGCTATTTTGTGCTATTTAATTGCATCGATGTATTCACCAAAAGAAATAGTCGATAATATTTCAAGTACAATTGTTGTATCTACATTGATGTCTATATTTACGATCCCGATCACCTTATTCTTTGCTTTAAAATTTTTCTAATTAGAGATATCCTTCTTTTATGAAGGCTATAATTTTAAATGCATCTGCTTGGATGATTGTTCCTGTCATGGATGCTTTTGCTAAATATTTAAGTTCGTCTATGGATGTTTTGCAGATAACTTGGGCAAGATATTTTTTTACTGTAGTCTTTACATTATCATTAATGCTTATCTTTTATAGGAATTCATTAGTTTGGACAAAAAAACCAGCCCTTCAATTAATTAGAGGATTAATTTTTGTTTTTTCCACCTACTTATTCTTTTATGCAATATCTGAAATTTCACTTCCTAAAGCTTTAACCTTAGCTTTTGTTGCTCCAATTTGCGTTACAGCATTATCTCCATTTTTTTTAAATGAGAAAGTAGGGGTGAAAAGGTGGACTGCTGTTTCATTAGGATTTATTGGAACTTTAATTGTAATTAGACCTGGCTTTATTGAGCTTAACTTGGCTACTATAGCTGCTTTAGGTAATGGAATTTGTTATGGGTTTTATCTTATTATCACTAGGAAGCTAAGCACCTCTGATAATCCTCTTTTAACGCTTTTACTGTCTGGTTTAATAGGAACTATAATAATTAGCCTATTTATGCCCTCAGTTTGGGTTAATCCAACGTCAAATCAATGGATTTTAATGGCTTTAATAGGCCTTATAGCCTCTGTAGCGCATCTTTTTCTCATATTATCTCTTAAATATGCTGATGCATCTAAATTAGCTCCTTTAGGCTATACAGAGATAATTACTAACATACTAATTAGTTACTATTTCTTTTATGAATTACCTGATAATTGGACTTATTTAGGGCTTTTTATCATTGTTCTTAGTGGTTTATACATTTCTAGAAGAGAATATTTACTTACTCGTTCTAACTAATAGTAAACAAATATTTACTAATATATAATGTATTACATTAACATATCAATATAAAATATTGTAATTATTAATTTTTTTTATTTATAAATATATATATAAATCAACATAGATTTATCAATTTATATAAGAAAATAGACAATTAAAAACTATCATTTTAAATAGATAAAGGCAAAAGTGACAAACTTGATAAAGACAATAAACCAAAATAATTAAAAGTGTTTAATACCAATGGTTATTTAGCTAATTAAACATCAAATTCAAAATTGTTATTTGGATAAGTCAGTAGGGGAACAAAAATTCATAAAAAATACTTTGAAATTTGACACTAAAATAAGCCTTGTCATTATTGAAAAGTAGAGCAATGCATTTATAGAATATATGTATTAAACGGCCATAGAGGTGCTTTATTTTGGTATTTCTCGGTATATAGTGCAACTGAAGGGTGCATAACACTATTTATGATAAAATAATGTTAAATATTAAAAAAATGTTGATTTTATTAGCTTTTTTGACCATAAAATAGGGCTAAATAAACACTAAATATCAACTTTTTCAGATCTCAATAAACGCAGTTTTGTCTTAATTCCACCCCTACCTGAGTATCCTCCAAGGCCTCCATCTGACCGAATTACTCTATGACATGGTATTTTGGGGGGATATGGATTTTTTGCACATGCATTAGCCACAGCACGGGCTGATTTTGGGCTTTTTATGCCAATAGCTATCTCTTTATAAGTTTTTACTTGTCCTTTTGGTATGGTTTTAAGATATTTCCAGACTTTTAATTGAAATTTAGTGCCATTCATTAATAAAAATTTAAAATAATAAAACAAACTACAAAAAAAACCGCTAAAATAGAGAGATAAATGGTCTCAAGGGTTTTGCCAACTTTTCTATAGTGCAAAAAAGCAAGAATTACGAAGGCTATGGACGTTATTAAAAAATATATTGGTTCTATTATGCCATCAATTGAGCCCATAAATTTGTATTTTAATCAATTAGTTTTAATAGTCTAAGAGTTTCCTTATCTAAATCAGTTGAATTAGTGATGCATATTTTTTTGTCCACAACTACATCATACTTATCTGCAATTTTAATTTTTTTATCAGCAAAACTATCGTAATCATCTAAAATTTCTACTGTTAAATTAGGTTTATTAGAGCAAGCTCCTAATATTTTCCATGTTTCGTCTTCAAACACGTCATAAGGTCCCAATATTTCAATTTTTAAGTCATAAACAATGTCTAATGGACCAGCAATTTTTGTAGCAAAATCTATTTTTTCAGCTTTTGAAGTTTTTATGATAAATAAACTCGTTATTAATAGACATAATAAGTATTTCATAATTTAATTTATTATATTGACATATAAAATCACTTAATATATTACTAATGATAATTAATTGTTATCAATAGTAATTATATGAATAATTTAACAACAGACCTAAAATTACTTCATGAGGCAACATTAAATAACCTCAAAAGCTCAAAAGCAAGTAATACTTTAAGAGCTTATAGATCTGATTTTAAGGACTTCGCATCGTTTTGTGTAAAGCATGGATTAAATTCATTACCAACAGAACCAAAAATAGTTTCTTTATACCTAACTCATCTATCTAAAAACTCAAAAATAAGTACTTTAAGGAGAAGATTGGTATCAATAAGTATGATTCATAAGCTAAAAGGTCATTATCTTGATACCAAACATCCAATCATAGTTGAAAATTTAATGGGAATAAGAAGAGTCAAAGGAAGTATTCAAAAAGGAAAAAAACCCTTATTAATCAATCATTTAAAATTAGTCATTAATGTAATAGATGAACAAAAAATTGAGACAATAAAAAAACTAAGAGATAAATCTATAATTTTAATTGGCTTTGGAGGTGGTTTTAGAAGAACAGAACTAGTATCAATTGATTATGAAGATTTAGAATTTGTTTATGAAGGTCTAAAAATTACAATTAAAAAATCAAAAACTGACCAATTTGGCGAAGGGATGATCAAAGGACTGCCCTACTTCGCTAATGAAATTTACTGTCCTATTACAAATTTAAAACAATGGTTAGAAATTTCCAAAATCAAGTCTGGACCTATTTTTAGAAAATTTTCCAAAGGTTTATCATTAACAGATAAAAGATTAACAGACCAAACTGTAGTTTTGTTAATGAAAAAATATTTAAAGTTAGCAGGAATCGATAATAAAAATTTTGCAGGTCATAGTTTAAGATCTGGTTTCGCAACTGTAGCCGCTGAGTCTGGTGCCGATGAAAGAAGTATAATGGCAATGACAGGGCATAAAACGACGCAAATGGTCAGAAGATATATTAAAGAGGCAAATATATTTAAAAACAATGCATTAAATAAGGTAAAATTATAAAACTAAAAATTTTTTATTAAAACTTTAGTACAATTTTCCCAAGTTCTACTTGATCTTAAGTTGAAAAGATTAGATCTAACTTCATTCCAAAGCATATCGTCTTTAAATAATTTTATTGAATATTCAGCGAATTCTTTTTTTGTTTTAGCAATAAATCCAGTTTTACCATGGTCTACTCTTTCATATAGCGAACCTAAACCCATAGTAACAATTGGCACACATAATTCTCTAGCTTCTTCAGCTGCCAAACAAAATAATTCGGCTTTGTGACCCGGTATAAGCATCATTCTTGCTTTTAAAAGATCACTTATCATAATATTTCTATCACCCAATTTTCTAGCAAAAATATTAAATTTTTCTAATTTCATAGAATTGAAAGGTGTTACCAGTAATTTACCACTATTATATTTTGAAAAAATATGATTTGACCAAATTTCTATTAATAAATCTAAATTTCTATCAACTCTTGAAGTAAATATTGCTAAATTATTATCAATTTTATCATTGTTATTTAAATGAGCTTTAAGAAATATTTCATCTAAACCATAAGGAAGCAAAAAATATCCAAAAAATCTTGTGAAAAATGATCTTTTACTTAAATGATAATTACCCAATAATGCTACTTTAGGTTTATGCTTAAAGTAACTAAGAAGTTGTTTTTTTCTTATAAATTTTTCAAAATTTTGAATACTATGTGATAATAGTATTTTTTTTTTACAAAAAATATAATCAAATAAACAACAGTCATTGTTGCTTATTGCAACATCAAAATTAAGTTTTTTTGAGACACCATTAATATTTAGCCATTTAATTCCAGAAATACTCTCATTTGTTGGACAATTGTTGATAACGGTTACGTTGTGACCAAATTTTGTTAAAGATAAAGCAAGGTTAATCAAAACTGTTTCAGCCCCTCTAAGTTTATAGGAATTTAAATCTTTGATATTATAATTAAAAGATGTTTTATCTAAAAAACAAATATTCATTTACTACAACAAATTAATTTGCTTGGTAATTTTATTAATATTATCTCTTTTTAAGAGGTTGATATTTTTCATATGGTTAGTCCAAAATCTTGCTGTTTTAAAATTATTAACTAATGCCAATGTTTTTTTACCAAAAGCATTTGAAACGTGGCTTATAGCTCCCTCACAACATATAACCTCATTAGAATTTTTAACTATATATTCAAGATCTCTAAAATCAGTATTATCTAAAAATATTATTTTTTTTTTAAATAATAAGCACAAAAAATTGTTTTTTTTGATTTTTTTAAATAGATGACTTCTAATTTTATGGAATTGATCAATATCTATTTTACCAGTGGTGATTACAATATCGTTATTAAATTTTTTAATTAAAGTATTTATTAACAATTTAAAATTTTTTGGGTTTAAATTCATGTAGTTGAAATCTTTATAATAATGACCTTCAAACCATTTTTCATCTAAATGTAGAAGAGAATATTTTCTTGGTAATTTGAAACTACATTTTTTTTTAAATTTATAACTATTATAATAATTAATACTATCTGGAACTTTTATGTTGAGATAATTTATAACACTACAAAAGTTATTGTACTGAGTGTTAACTTCAGAATTAATGAAAAAACTATCAAAAAAAATTTTTAATAAAAGACGAGGTCTAAAATCTTTTAAAATAGCATATTTTTTTTTTGATTTTAATAATAACGAAAAAAAAACTGATCGCCTTTTACCATCAAGTATAATTATATAATCATATTTAACTTTGTTAATTAAAGATAAATTTTTGATCATTAAAGCAAGATTGTATTTATCCAAAATATAAACTTTATTTACATCTTTAAAATTTTTTACGTAAGTTGAATTGTAAGAAGAGCAGACAAAATCTATGCTGTTTTTGGGGTTATTTGCTTTAATACTTTCAGTTAACATTCTTGAAAATATATAATCACCTATTCTATCAGTTCTAAAAATTAGAAATTTATTCATTTATCCATTTTAAATGTGAATTAATTTTAATTCCCATGGATTTTTTTACAATAAAATCACTTATTATTTTATTATTAAAAATTTCATGAGCTCTTTTACAACCATTTTCAGCTATTTTTTTTAGAACATTAGGATTTTTTTTATAAAAGATTATTTTTTTGTTCAAGTCTTTAAGGTTTTTATAAAATACAATTTGGTTATTTTTAAAAAAATCCTTGTATTCGTATTTCTCATGAATAAAAGTTAACAGTCCATTGCCCAAAAGAGATGCTATTCTATCACTTGAGTAATGTTTTATAGGCTCACCCCTGCTTAAATTTATTGACATTGAGCATTTAGATAATTCATCGAAATAATTTTGACCCCATACAGGATTATTTTTATATCCAAAAATATTATATGAAATTTTTTTAGTTAATTTATTTATTAATTTTACACGATCATCTATGTAATCTCTTTTTAATATTCCTCTATGTTGACCATGACTAATAGCAATAAACATATCTATAGGTTTTTTTGTATTGTAATTTCTATAACGGTCAATTGATGGATCAATTGGATTTGGTATAAAAAAAGTCTTATTTTGATTTGCAAAATTAAGTACATCAACAGATGTTGTAACAAAATTAGCATCACAAAATTGATATTTTAAAAAAAATCTATTTTTATTTTTTTCAAAATCTGGTCCTTTAATATTTAGCGGATCTAAAAACCATTGTGCTAATCTAATATTATTATATTTTTCTTTTATTTTTAAAAAACTTTCATAATCTAATCTGTCAACATGTCCAAATAATATTAGATCAGGTTTAAAATTTTCAATATTTTTTAGAATTTGTTCTAAAAGAAATTTTTTAGATCCAATATCAAAAATATTTCTTTTTTGACTTGTGATATCTCTATCAGAAATATTAAGAACATTATGTCCGTTTAAAATTAAACCATTATTTAATTTTTTTCCTGTAGAATAAAACAATCTTCCATTATGACGAAGATGCAAATCTGTGATATGTAAAATTTTAATTTTTTTCATTCGAATTTTGTTTTAAAATTTTATTTCTTAAGTAATAATTTTTTTTAAATTGATATTCATATGACATAGCAGAACTTTTATTATTAAATTCTTTGCTATATATTAACAACCATTTATAACCTTTTGTAGTTTTTGCACCCTTATTGTTATTATGCTTTTTTAATCTTAATTGAAGATTATTTGTATAACCCACATAGCTTTTTTTAACTCCTGGACTAGTGCATTTTATAAGATAAACGTAGTAAGTCATATGGCGGTCCCTAGGGGAATCGAACCCCTCTTTCGAGGATGAAAACCACGTGTCCTAACCGATAGACGAAGGGACCGAATTGCTGCTTTTTATTGTAAAATCAATCATTAATCAAGCATATCATTATAAATTTTGTTTCAATTTTAATACTTTTTTGAGACCTGTGGATTTATGTGTCACTAATGTCTCTGAAAAGAATTCATTGTCTCGAATTTCAATACCCTTAACTAAATCTCCAGATGTAATACCAGTTGCACAAAAAATGGAATCGCCTGCTACTATTTCATGTAATTCATATTTTTTTGTTAAATCATTTATTCCCATTTTATTTGCACGTACTTTGTCATCTTCGGTATCAAAAATAAATCTTCCTTGAAAACTACAGCTAAATGCATCTAAAGCTGCAGCAGCAAGAACACCTTCTGGACCACCACCAATACCTAAAAAAATATCAATATTATATTTTTCTTCTGTTACTAATAAAGCACCGGATACATCACCATCTGTGATTAATTTCAGATTAACTTTTAATTTTTTTAGCTCTTCTATAATTTCTTTGTGTCTGGGTCTATCAAGAATACATGCGGTTAAATTTTCTGGATTTTTGTTTAAATAATCACTTAAGTTGGAAATATTTTTCTTAACAGTATAATCCAAATCAACAATATTTTTTTCATTTATTTTAGTTGAAATTTTTTCCATATAGGTTTCAGGAGCTTTAAATAAATTATTTTTTTCAGCAATAGCAATTACCGATAAAGCACCAGGCTGATTGTTAGCAGCAAAATTTGTACCTTCTAATGGATCCACAGCTATATCAAATTCTGGTCCTTTATTTGTTCCTAACTTCTCTCCAATATACAACATTGGTGCTTCATCTAATTCACCCTCACCTATTACTATTTCGCCCCGAATATCAAATTGATTTAAATTAGTTCTCATTGAGTCAACGGCTGCTTTATCTGCAGCAATTTTATCTTTTTTTCCAACTAGATAGGATGATGCTAATGCTGCTTTTGAAGTTACGATAGCTAATTGATCTACAAATTTTTTATCTATTGACATTAACCTTTTTCATTTACTAAATCTTCTTGTTTAATCTTAGACTCAAATTCTCTTAAACGCTTATAAACACTAGCAAGTTCTATAATAGTTGGCCAAGCTTTTAATAGATATTGCATAGATCCTTCTACTCTTCCAAAAGCTCTAATAATTTGCTGCATAACTCCTAATGTAACTACACCTGCCACAATAGCTGGAGCTAAAAAAACATATGCAGATAATACATTCGCTTGTAAGTATGCAATTCTACCAATATTAAAATATAGGTATCTTAAATAACTTAAAAAATGAATTTTACGTACATCGTCAAATAATTCATCTATTCTTTTTGGTCTTACATTTCCATCATCTTCCGCAATAACTAAAATTTTTCTGTATGCTGCTTCTTGCTTTTGTAAATCATACTCAACACCGACCAATCTTAATATTAAACCAAGAACAATTAAAAAAACAGTTCCACCTATAGTCCAAATTAAGGCTCCTACTATTAGTCCATATTCCCATTCCCCAAAAAAGAAAATAGGAATACCAACACTTAAGCCAAATAATATGGGAATAAATTGGATCAAAATCATTATAGACTCTATTAAACTTGTACCTAAACTTTCCATTATTCTTGTGAATTTAATTGTATCTTCTTGAACTCTTTGAGATGCACCTTCTATATTTCGTGCTCTATCATAAACAGAATGATACCATTCGACCATTGCTGTTCTCCATCTAAATAAATAATGAGCTGTAAAAAAACTAATCGCTACATAAACAGCAATGTACATGCCTGCCAATGTAATAAACGAAAACAAACTTGCAAAATATTCCTCAATTGAAACAGCATTTGGCTCGGCCAGTGCTTTTTGAATCATGTCATAAAAAACACCAAACCACTCATTTATTTTTACATCTATTTCAACCTGAACCCACAATGATGAAAGAATAATAAAAGAACCTATCCATGACCATATAAACCAGTTTTTTTTTGTGAAAAATCTAAACATGTTTTTATTTAAGAAAATTATCTGCGTAAGATTTTTTTACAGTTTTTCTTTTTCGAGGCTCAATTAATTCAAAATCAATTTTTTTCTTTTTTGCATAATTTATAGCCAACTCTTTAGATGAAAATTCTAATTTTAATTCTGTATACGTGTCAGAAGAACTTTCCCAACCCATTAATGGATTTTTAGTTGGATCCTTGGTTTTAAATTCTAAAATCCACTTATTATTTTTTGCTAATCCTGATTGCATTGGATTTTTATTAGGAATATAAATAATAGCTTTTTTCATAGTGGTGGTCGGAGTGGCAGGATTCGAACCTGCGACCCTCTGGTCCCAAACCAGATGCGCTACCAGGCTGCGCTACACTCCGATCCGAGTACTAATACAGCAGTTATTGATAATTTCAATGGATAAAGAAGCCAAAATTAAAAGAATTTTAACAAAAATCTGGTATATAACGAAGCATGATAATTAGTTGTCCAGATTGTAACAAGCAATTTAAAATTGATAATTCTTTAATACCTGATGAAGGTAGGGATTTACAATGTGGTTCTTGCAATCATGTTTGGTTTTTTAAAATAGAAGAGGATAAAAATGAAGTATTAAAGCTAAATGAAGAAATCGTAAGTAAAAACATTGAAATAAAAGTTGAAAATAAAAAGGAAAAAATAAAAGAGAAAAAACAACCACCAGAAAAAATTTCAGAAAAACAAAAAAATAAAACTGCAGCTAAAAATGCTGAAACTAAGGGCATTAAGTTTTTTTCTTATTTAATTGTATTTATTATATCTTTTGTAGCATTAATTATATTGCTTGATACTCTAAAAACTCCAATAATTAATGTGTTTCCTGGATTAGAAATAATATTATTTAACCTTTTTGAAACATTGCAAGATATAAAACTATTTATTATAGACCTAATTTAATTTTTTATGATTAATCATATTTCTAAACCTTTTAGATGGTTCTTTAAATTAGAAGCTGCAAGTGGTCTTGTACTATTGTTTGCTGCAATAATTGCATTATTTATAAGCAATTCTGGTCTAGCAGATTTATATTTTGCTACCCTAAATAAATATTTATTCATAGGTATTAATAATTTTGGATTAAAATTATCCGTATTACATTGGATTAATGATGCGTTAATGGCAATTTTCTTTTTTTTCGTCACCTTAGAAATTAAAAGAGAATTTTTACAAGGAGAGCTTTCAAATATAAAGCAAGCTTTATTGCCAATAATAGCTGCTGTAGGTGGTATGTTAGTTCCAGCATTATTTTATGTTTTCATTAATCTTGGTGATAGTGAAACTTTAAATGGATGGGCAATTCCATCAGCTACAGACATTGCTTTTTCATTAGGAGTTTTATCTTTGTTGGGTAAAAGAGTTCCCTTATCATTAAAAGTATTTTTAACTGCATTAGCTATTATAGATGATTTAGGAGCAATAGTGATTATTGCTCTATTCTACTCTGGAGATTTAAGCATTAAGTATTTAACTTTAATGTTATTAGCTTTTATTATTTTATTATTAATTAATAAATTTAATATTAAAAAGTTTTTACCTTATTTGGTTGTCGGACTTTTCCTTTGGGATTTTACACATAACTCAGGTATCCATGCTACTATTGCTGGTGTTTTGTTAGCTATGACAATTCCTCATAGAAAAAAAGGAAAAGATTTTTCTTTATTAATAAGAATTGAACATGCAATTAGTCCATATGTTGCTTTTGGTATTATGCCTTTATTTGCATTTGCAAATGCAGGTGTATCTTTAGAGGGTTTATCTTTTGCTTCTTTATTAAATAAAGTTCCTCTAGGTATCGTGCTAGGACTATTCCTAGGTAAACAACTAGGTGTTTTTATATTTTCATATGTATCTATAAAACTGAAAGTAGCCCAAATGCCAAACGATACAAGTTGGTATAATTTTTATGGCGTAGGGGTTCTTACAGGTATTGGTTTCACAATGAGTTTATTTGTTGGAAACTTGGCTTTTGTTGAAAATATGCAATATATGGATGGTGTAAAAATAGGAGTATTAACTGGGTCGTTATTATCAACTTTATTTGGTTATTTTTTGATATTACTTACACCAAATAAACCTAATAAATGAGAAAAGTAATATTTTTATTATCTTTAGTTATGTTTTTTTTTAAAACTTCAGTATTAGCAAACTATGAAAAAAAAATTTATGATTTCGGTATAGAAAGCATAACTGGTGAGACAATAAATTTTAAAGATTACAAAAATAAAGTTATCTTAGTTGTGAATACTGCTAGTTATTGTGGGTTTACCAAGCAGTATGATGAATTACAAGAATTGTGGGATTTATATAAAAAAAAAGATTTAATTGTTCTTGGTGTTCCATCTAATTCCTTTAATCAAGAAAAAAATAATGATGCAGATGTTAAAGATTTTTGTGAAGTAAATTTTAACATTAACTTTCCTCTTACAACTATAACAGAAGTTAAAGGTAAAAATGCTCATGAGATTTTCAAATGGGCAAAAGAAAATCATGGAAAATCAGCTGTCCCTAAATGGAATTTTCATAAAATTCTAATTAATAAGGAAGGCATGGTAGAAGATACATTTTCATCTATGACAAAACCGATGTCAAAAAAAATAATAAAAGCTATAGAAAATATATTATAAATTTATAGTTAACCCATCATGTGCTGGAATAACATTTTTAGGCAACATTTTTTTAAGTACTTCATAATCTAATACTGGAGATAAATTTGTAAGAACAGCTTTTTTAGGTTTGAATTGTTTAATCACAGCTAAAGAGGTTTCTAAATTAAAATGTGATGGGTGATAATTATACCATAAACAATCAATTATTAGGAATTTAAGATTTTTAAAATATTTAAAATCTTTATTATATATTTTATTTACATCACTTATATAAGCTAATTTTTTATCTATAATAAAACAGTTTGAAATAACCTTTCCATGTTCGACCATAATTGATTTGATTGTAATTTTTTTATTATTATTTTTTGTAAATATATTTTTTGGCAATTTGTTTAATTTTAGCGTTGCTGGGTATTCTTTTGAGACACTTTTAAATATATATGAGAAAGATCCTCTCAAATATTTAGAAGTAAATTTATCAGCAAATACATCTATCTGTTTTCTATTATTTATATAAAAAGATCGTAGATCATTA
Source organism: uncultured Pelagibacteraceae bacterium (assembly GCA_902589455.1). Taxonomy (GTDB): domain Bacteria; phylum Pseudomonadota; class Alphaproteobacteria; order Pelagibacterales; family Pelagibacteraceae; genus Pelagibacter. The sequence goes on from CACISX010000003.1 coordinate 202,086, forward strand.
ATACCATGTGTCTGATCACCATGCATATGTGAAAATAAAACTTTATTAATTTTTTTTATTTTATGTCTTAAAAGCTGTTGTCGCAAATCTGGAGAAGTATCTATTAAAATGTTTTCATCTGTAGTTTTAATTAATGCAGAACATCTTGTTCTGTAATTTTTTTTATTTCTTGGATCACAATTTCCAAAAAAACCATCAGGTCTAGGAACGCCCATTGAACTACCACATCCTAAAATTATAAATTTCATAATTTTTAATTAAAAAAAAGGTTGTTAAAATTATCAGTAGTTTTTTTAATAAGCTCTTGTTTAGATATGTTTTTTATCTCAGCTAACTTTGCTGCTGTAAAATCTATAAAAGATGGTTCATTTTTTTTTCCTCTTTTAGGAACTGGTGCTAAAAAAGGACTATCTGTTTCAATTAAAATACTGTCTATAGGAATTGATTTAAAAGTTTCTTGTAAATCTAATGAATTTTTAAAAGTAATAATACCACTAGCTGAAAAGTATGAATTTAATGTTAATAATTTCTCAGAAAATGCTTTAGAACCAGTAAAACAATGCATCAAAATTTTAATTTTCTCATTTTTATAATCATTTAAAATTTCAAATGTTTCTTTTTCCGCATCTCTTGAATGGACAATTAAAGGAACATTGGTTTTAATAGATGCTTCTATGTGTTCTTTAAAACTTGCTATCTGTTTATCTTTTTCGCTATTATTATAGTAAAAGTCTAAACCAGTTTCTCCAATACCAATAATTTTCAAATTTTCATTCAAATTATCAATAATTTGTTTTGAAGTAATTATATTTGTGGAACTTTCATGAGGATGTATGCCAACAGTACCATAAATCATTTCATCTCTATTGATTAAATCTTTTACTCTAGAAAAACTTTCAAACGATGTTGATATAGTTAATAATTTCTCTATCCCTGCATCTTTAGATCTTTGTATGACGTTTGGTAAGTCGCTAAGTAAGGGTTCGTGATCTAGATGACAATGTGAATCAATCATTATTTTTTTCTATCTTTTTAAAAAGTATATCTATTTTATTTAAATTATTACCCTTAATTAAATACTCATTGTTTGAGATTGTGTTTAATTTTATATTATTTTCCTCAATGTTAAAAATCTTTAATGCCTTTAAGGATGAATTTGGAATAATTGGATACAATAAAAAACTTATTTTTCTTACGATTTCTAATGTAGTATAGACTATAGTATTTAATCTGATTTGATTATCTTTTTTTTTCCATGGCTCTTGATCATTAAAATATTTGTTAGCTTCGAAGAGAGAATTAACAATATAATCAATATAAAAATTAATATTTTGATCGTCAATTTGAGACCTGATATTATTTAAATTATCTTTAAATTTATTTAATATTAATAAATCTTCATCTTGAAAATTAATTACTGATGGAATTTTTCCTTCACAATTTTTATCAGCAAACGCAGTTACACGCTGACATAAATTTCCATAATTGTTTGCTAAATCACTATTGATACAATCTTCTAATCTATCTTGTGAAATATTTCCATCGTTTCCAAAAGAAACTTCTTTAATCAAATAGTATCTTAAGGGATCTAAACCATACTCTTTAATTATTTGTAGCGGATCTAATATATTACCTTTAGATTTTGACATTTTTTCTTCACCAGATAATATCCAGCCATGACCATAAACTTTTTTTGGTAATTCAATTTTAGCCGCTAATAAAAAAGCAGGCCAATAAACTGCATGAAATCTTAGTATATCTTTACCAATTAAATGTATTGATGCTGGCCAAAATTTTTTAAATAAATCATCATTTATGTTTGGATAATTTAATGCGCTCAAATAATTTGTAAGAGCATCAAGCCAAACATATATTACATGGTTTTTATTATTTGGGACTGGTATTCCCCATGAAAAACTTTTCCTACTTACAGAAAGATCTTTAAGACCACTCTTTACAAAACTAATAACTTCATTTTTTCTAGACTCTGGAGAAATAAAATCTGGATTAGTCTCATAAAATTCTAATAATGGTTTTTGCCATTTTGATAGTCTAAAAAAATAAGATTCTTCTTCAATCCACTCAACAGATGATTTTGAAGAGATAGCTATTTTTTTTCCATCCACCTCCTCTATTTCATCTTCATTATAAAAAGCTTCATCAGATACAGAGTACCATCCTGAATAATTTGATAAATAAATATCATCATTTTTTTCAAGTTCATTCCAAAGATATTGAACTGTTTTTTTATGTCTCGTTTCTGTAGTTCTGATAAAATCTGTATTAGATAAATTTAAGGTATTCGAGAGATCTCTAAAGGTCTGACTAATTTGATCACAAAAAATTTGAGGTTCTTCATTTGCCTTTTCTGCGGATCTTTGAATTTTTAATCCATGTTCATCTGTTCCAGTAAGAAAATGAACCTTGTAATCATCAATTAATTTAAACCTTGCAAAAAAATCAGCAATAATACTTGAATAAGCATGACCCATATGAGGTTTGGCTGATGGATAGTATATAGGAGTGGTTATATAAAAAGTTTTATCCATCTAGAACTTTATCCTCAAACTCCATAAATAATGTCTCCTCATCTAAATTGTAAAATTTAGTATTATTAATTTTTTCCAAAAAATAATGATGTAAATGAAGTAAATTAATATTTTTTATAGATATATTATTTCTAAAATAAAGTTCAATAAAAGAATAAATAAGTTTATTTATTGATTTATTTTTTTTGTATATTTTTTCTTTAAATAAAGTTTTCAAAAAATTATTTAAATCAATATTTGAAAGATCAAAATCATATTCTTCAGACAACCTTATCAGGTCAAATAATTTACCTGGAGTAATATAGTTATCTAATAATTTATTATTTATAATATTATTTATATCATTATTAATTACTTGATTAATAATTTTTATTGACTGTTCTCTTGTTAAAAATATTTTAAAATTTAAACATCTAGATTTCAGAGTTGGTATTA
>CACISX010000004.1 GCA_902589455.1 uncultured Pelagibacteraceae bacterium
AAAAGATGAAGATGTTGATAGAAATCGAGGTTTTAAAGAAATTTTAAATAGTCCTGTTTTTCGAAATTTTGTCATTAGTGAAGATGGTAAAACTAGTGGAATTATTGTTAATATTAAACAATCTAAAAAATTAGAAAATATAGAAAATTATTCAAAAGAAGAATTTGAAGTAATCAAAGATGAAATTAAAAATCAGAACCATCAGAATATTTTAGAAATAAGACAAGTTATTCAAAGTTATGGTGATATTGGAAAGATTTATCTTGGAGGTATACCAATGATTGCTGATGATATGATGACTTTTATAAAAAGCGATATAATTGTTTTTGGTTTGGGAGTTTTAATATTTATTATTATAACTTTATGGTTTGTTTTTAGAAACCTTCTTTGGATTGTAGTTCCATTAAGTAGTTGTTTTTTTTCTGTAATAATTATGATGGGGTTAATTGGACTGCTGGGATGGAAAGTTACAGTTATTTCATCAAATTTTATTGCGCTTATGTTAATTTTAACAATGGCAATGAATATTCATATAAGTACCAGGTTTCTTCAACTTAAAAAAGATTTTCCATCAAAAAACAATTTTGAGATTATTTCATTAACTACTTCAAAAATGTTTTGGCCAATTCTTTACACTGTTCTGACAACAATTTTTGCATTCCTTTCTTTAATTTTTAGTGAAATAAAACCTATTATCGATTTTGGATGGATGATGACTTTTGGATTAATTACATCATTTATTATTACATTTACTTTGCTACCTACCCTTTTAAATTTTGCACCAACAAATAATATTTCAGTAAAAAAAGAGCAGAAATCGAAAATTACAAATTTACTTGGTCAAATTTCTTTAAATAATAAAAACTCAATCTTCTTAGTAACTGGAATAATTATAGTTTTGAGCGTTGTTGGGATAAGCAAGCTAGAGGTTGAAAATAGCTTTATAAATTATTTTAATAAAAATACTGAAATTTATAAGGGGATGAAACTTATAGATGAAAAATTAGGGGGAACCACGCCTTTAGAGGTTATTTTAAAATTTCCAAAGAAAGAAAAGGTAAAAAAATCTAAAGATGATGATGAATTTGATGATTGGGGTGATGAAGAAGATAGTAATGATGAAAAATATTGGTTTACCAAAGATAAAATTGATTTAATTTCATCTGTTCATAATTACCTAGATAGCTTGCCTGAAATTGGCAAAGTTCTCTCATTTTCATCAATTATAGAAGTAGCAACTGAATTAAATAATAATAAGCCTTTGGGCACTTTAGAAATGGGATTGCTATATTCTAAGATCCCCGAGAGTATTAAAACTGAAATCATTGATCCATATCTTTCAATCAAAGATAATGAGGCTCGAATTAGTTTAAGAATTATAGACTCACAAAAAGATTTAAGAAGAAATGATTTAATTAACAAAATCAATTTTGATTTGAAGGATAAATTCGGTTTAGAAGAAAATGATTATAAGCTAGCTGGTGTTTTAATATTATTTAATAATTTATTACAAAGTTTATTTAAATCTCAAATTTTAACTTTAGGATTAGTTATGATTGGAATATTTTCAATGTTCATAATCTTATTTAGGAATATTAAGCTTTCATTGATTGGTGTTGTCCCAAATTTTATTGCTGCTTTTTTTATATTAGGAATAATTGGATTGTCAGGAATACCTTTGGATATGATGACTATAACTATTGCTGCAATTACAATAGGAATCGCTGTAGATAATAGTATTCACTATATTTATAGATTTAAAGAAGAGTTTAATAAAATTAAAGATTACGATAAGACATTAAAAATGTGTCATTCAACAGTTGGAGTTGCTATACTAAATACTTCAATTACAATTGTTTTTGGATTTTCAATATTGGTTTTATCAAAGTTTATACCAACAATTTATTTTGGAGTATTTACTGGGTTAGCTATGTTGTTGGCTATGATATCAGTGTTGACCTTATTACCTGCATTAATTTTAATTGTTAAACCTTTTGGCAAAGCATCTTAATGTTAGAAATCTTAGAAAATTTTTATAAAGAAATATCAATAATTGATTTTATTTATTTAATTTTAACTATCCTGTCTTTAATAAATTGTTATAAAAAAGGTTTCATTTTAAGTATTCTTTCAATGGCTAAATGGTTGTTTGCATACATAATTACATTAATTCTATTTCCAAAAATTAAACCATATGTAAAAGACATAATTGATAATGAGTATGTGCTTGATGTTAGTTTGGGAATAGCAATATTTATAGTTGTTATTTTTTTAGTTTTATTAGTTAATAAAGGAATCAGTAAAACAATCAGATACACAGGAATCGGTAACTTGGATACGATATTTGGATTCTTTTTTGGTTTTATAAGAGCTTATATTATTTCTGTTTGTATCTTTTCAGGTGTTCATATCGTTTATAACTATGATAAATGGCCAATAAATTTTGACAAATCATACGTCTTTCCATATTTAGAAAAAGGTAGTAGTTATCTGATAAAAGAATTTCCAAATGAAAAAACTTATCAAGACTCTAAAGAAAAAATTACAGAGCTATAATCCAAGATTAAAGGAAGAGTGTGGGGTTTTTGGTATTAGCAATGCAAAGGATGCTTCTGCTCTTACAGCACTTGGTTTGCATGCCCTCCAACATAGAGGCCAAGAAGGCTGTGGAATAGTTACTTTTGATGGAGAAAAGTATTATTCTGAAAAAAGATTTGGTTTAGTTGGTGATAATTTCAATAAAGAAAAAGTACTAAATAATCTTAAAGGAAATTATGCAATAGGGCACAATAGATACAGTACTACTGGAAATAATATATTAAGAAACATACAGCCTTTTTTTGCTGACACTAACGCAGGTGGAATTGGAGTAGCTCATAATGGAAATCTAACCAACTCAATATCTTTAAGAAATAAGCTAGTTGAAGATGGGGCTATTTTTTACACCACCTCTGATACAGAAACAATTGTTCAACTTATTGCTAAATCAAAGAGACCAAAAACAATTGACAAAGTAATTGATGCAATTTTTCAAATCCAAGGTGGCTATGCATTGGTAATGTTAACTCAAAACTCATTAATTGGCGTTAGAGATCCTTATGGAATTAGACCTCTGGTTATCGGTAAGCTCGGTGATAGTTATGTCTTAGCATCTGAAACTTGTGCGTTTGATATAATTGGTGCAAAATTTGTAAGAGAAGTTGAAAACGGTGAAATAGTTTTAATTGAAAATAATGAACTGAAAAGTATTAAGCCCTTCCCTGCCAAAAAAATTAAACCTTGTGTATTTGAATATATTTATTTTTCAAGGCCAGACAGTCTGATAGGAGGAAAAACAGCATATGAACATAGAAAAAACATCGGTAGAGAACTTGCAAAAGAAAATGATTCTGATGCGGATATAGTGGTTCCAGTTCCAGATTCTGGAAATGCAGCTGCTATGGGTTTTGCCCAAGAATTGAAAATTAATTTTGAACATGGTTTAATTAGAAATCATTATGTTGGAAGAACTTTTATTGAACCAAGCCAGAAAATTAGAAGCTTGGGAGTTAAATTAAAATTAAATGCTAATAAAACAACAATAAAAAATAAAAAAATTATTCTAATTGATGACTCTCTTGTTAGAGGAACTACTTCATATAAAATTGTTAAAATGCTTTACGATGCTGGAGCAAAAGAAGTTCATGTTAAAATTGCATGCCCTGAAATAAGATATCCAGATTTCTATGGTGTAGACACACCTACTAAAAAAGAATTGTTAGCAGCAAATAAAACGAACGATGAAATTTGTGAGTATATTGGAGCTAAATCTTTAAGATTTTTATCAATAGAAGGATTGTATAAAGCTATTGGTTTTGAAAAAAGAAACGAAGCTTATCCTCAATTAACAGATCATTATTTCACAGGTGAATATCCTGTAAAATTAGTAGATGAATTAGGAGATAATAAAATAACTCAATTATCTTTACTAAGCACTGGATCAAATAATTAAAATATGAAAACAGTAAATTTCACTCAAATGAAAGATGGAACTAAAGAAGATTATGAGCTTCTTGAAAAATTTGAAAAAAACTTTGAAAGACAAACAGCTGAAAGAGTTTTAAATTATTTATCTAAACAAACTACGACTTTGGAAGGTTACAAAATTACCAGACTAGAGCATTCATTACAAGCTGCAACAAGAGCTTTTAAAAATAAAGAAAGTGATGAAATGATTGTTGCAACATTACTGCATGATATTGGAGATGATCTTGCGCCAATGAATCATTCTCAATATGCCGCATCTATACTAAGACCTTATGTTTCAGAAAGAACCTATTGGATCATTCTACATCATGGTCTCTTTCAAACATACTATAGTGCTCATCATTTAGGTGGTGATAGGAATGCAAGAGATAAATATAAAGATCACAAATATTATCAAGACACCATTGATTTTTGTGAAAAATATGACCAATGTTCTTTTGATCCTGATTATAAAAGTATGACTTTGGATGATTTTAAACCATTAATTAAAAAAATATTTGCAAAAGAGCCTTATTATCATCTTTAAATTTAGGTAAAAATCACTATTTACAGCGAATGATTGATTCAAAAGAAAAAATTATTAATTATTTTAAATCTGGTATTAAAGAATCTAGAAATTTAAAAATTGGTATAGAACACGAAAAGTTTTTATTTAATAATTTAGATAATAAGAGAATTAATTATTCAAAAATAAAAGAAATGTTTAATGCCTTGCTTGAATTTGGCTGGAATCCAGTTTTTGAAAAAGAAAATATAATTGCTCTTAATAAAGGTGGTAAAAATATAACTCTTGAACCAGGTAACCAAATAGAGCTATCAGGAGATAAATTAAATCATATGCACGAGGCTTGTGCAGAGTCACAAGATTATTTATTTGAATTAAAACAAGTTACTAAAAAATTAAATATAAAAATTGTTAGTGCAGGATTTGATCCTATATCTAAATTAAATGAAATCCCAAATAATCCTAAACAACGATATGAAGTGATGACTAAGGATATGCCTCTAGGTGGTGAGCTTAGTTTAGATATGATGTATCGAACATGTGGTACTCAATTAAATATAGATTATAAATCAGAGGAAGATTTTATTAAAAAGTTTAGAGTAGCAAACTCAATTGTACCAATTGCAATTGCTTTGTTTGCTAATTCATCAATTGTAGAGAAAAAAAATAGCAACTATTTATCTTATAGATCTAAGGTATGGCAAAGCACTTCAAGGGGTGGATTACCTAAATTATTTTTTGAAAATATGAATTTTGAAAAATATGCAGATTTCGTAATCAATTTTCCTTTATTATTTATACAACATAAAGATCAATATATTTCTGGTAGGAAATATATTTTTAAAGATTTTATGGATGGAAATATTCAAGAAATTGGAAATAGGCTTCCAACTGAAACAGACTTAACAACTCACTTAAGTACAATATTTACTGAAAATAGAGTTAAAAAATATATTGAATTGAGATCAATGGATACCTGTGGTTGGGATTGTTTATGTGCAGGACCAGCTTTCAATATAGGTATGCTTTATGGAAATTTAGATGAAGTTTATGAAATAATTTCAAAATGGGACACCAATAAAATAATTAACGCTTATCTAGAAGCACCACAAAAGGGATTTAATACTCAATTAATGGGTAAAGATCTTCTTTATTGGTCATCTACGCTTTTAGATCTTTCAAGAAAGGGTTTAGAGAATAGAGATGTTTTAAGCAAAAAAGGTAATAACGAAACTATATTTCTAAACCATCTACAAAAAGTAATTGATAATAAGACAACAAACGCAGATCATATGATTAGTAAATTTTCAAAAAATGAAAATTTAGATGAATTGTATGATAAATAAAATTGTTGCTATTCAAGGAAACCATCCTTCTAAACTAAATCCATTAACAGATACAAGTGTTTTTTTAGCAAACGAAATTCAGAATAAAAAATATAAAATTTTCTATTACGATCCAAAAGACTTATCAGTTGTTAATTCAAAAGTTACAGCCAAGGGTTTTTTTATTAAATTTAACTATAACCAAAAAAAATTCTATAAAATCATAAAAAAAGAAAATTTAGACTTAACAAAATGTAAATTTATTCTTATTCGCCAAGATCCACCTTTTAATCTTGAATATATTTCAACAACACATATTTTAGATACAATTAAGACTAAAGTTAAAATAATTAATAATCCCACCTCTGTTAGGAATGTTTCTGAAAAATTGTATTCATCTAGATATCAAAAATATATGCCAGCTACTATTTTTACTCAAAATATGGATGAATTAAAAAAATTTTTCAAAAAAAACAAAAAAGTTATTTTAAAGCCCATTCATAGTTTCAGTGGAAATGATATTTGTTTACTATCTAAATTTAATTCAAAATTAGTTAAAAAATTTATAAAAAAACATGATCATATCATGTGTCAAAAATTTCTTCCTAGAATAAGTAAGGGAGATAAAAGAGTTTTTATTATTAATGGAAAAGTATGTGGTGCAATTTCAAGGGTTCCAAAAAAAGGTTCTATTTTAAGCAATATGAGTAAAGGAGCAAAACCAACTAATATCAAATTAACAAGTAAAGAAATTAAGGTTTCAAAGCTAATTGCAAGAGATTTAAAAAAAGAAAATATTTTTTTTGCAGGAATTGATTTTATAGATCAAAAACTCAATGGGGATATAAATGTTACATCTCCAACTGGACTTAAAACACTTTATGATCTCTCAGGAAAAAATTTAGCTAAAACTTTTTGGAATGAGCTTAAAGCATGAATAGTTTAAACAACCAACAAAAAGGTTCTTTGTTAGCCTTCATAGCGGTAATGCTTATTACACCTGACTCTCTTTTAATAAGATTATCAAATATCGAAACTTGGGGAATGTTGTTTTATAGAGGGGCTATTCCTTTTGTTGTAGTTTTAATAGGTTTATTAATTTTTTATAACAAAAATTTCTTAAATGCTTTTTTTAACGTAGGTTACACAGGAATATTTTATACTATCAGTTTTGCAATCTGTAATATTACATTTCTTGTATCTATTCAAAATACTAATGTAGCAAATACTCTGGTAATGGTTGCTATGGCCCCAATGATCTCGGCAATATTAGGTGGGATTTTTTTAAAGGAAGTGCCTAATAAAAAAACGTGGGTTGCAATATTTATAACTTTCTTTTCTGCTATTTATATATTTTATGACTCAATTCAGTTAGGGAACTTTTTCGGTGATTTTATGGGGTTGGTCACTGCTACTGGACTTGCGGTTAATGCTGTGTTGGTAAGATCAGCAAAGGACAGAGATTTGCTTCCCTCAGCAGTTTTGGGGAAACTATGTGTCGCTATTTTTGCATTTTTCTTCGTTGAAAGTTTTGACCTAGTTGGAAATGATATGATTTATATTCCTTTAATGTGTGTCTTGTGTGTTGCTATACCTTTTGTATTAGTAACTATTGCACCAAGGTTTATCCCTGCTGAGGAAGTAAATTTATTCTTTTTGTTAGAGACTATTATTGGTCCTATTTGGGTGTGGATGATAATCAAAGAGCAGCCAAGCATAGAAACTATCCAAGGAGGTGCTGTTATAATATTAACTATAGCAATTCACTCGTTTCTTAAACTCAAAAAATCTTAAATTCAAATTATAATTAACTTGATTTAGCCACAAATCAGAAATAGATAGCGATTCATATGAATAAAATACTAAAGAATTCTTGGGCCCTATTTTTAGGTATGGGAGCTCTAATGCTGGCATATGGTTTTCAAGGATCCTTACTAGGAGTTAGAGCTGTTAAGGAAGAATTTAGTCTAGCTGCAACTGGATTTATGATGTCTGGATATTTTGTAGGATATTTTATTGGTGCAATTACAATTCCAAAATTAATTTCAAGAGTTGGACATATTAGAATATTTGCTGCTTTTGCCTCCATTGCGTCTTTAGTTGTTCTTATTCATGCAGTTTTTATAAATCCATTCGTATGGTTTTTATTAAGAGTGCTAACTGGTATCAGTATGGTTTCTATTTATACAGTTGCTGAAAGTTGGTTAAACGATCGAGCAAGTAATAAAAATAGAGGAAGTGTGCTCTCGCTTTATATGGTTATTTTATATGGGGCCATGGGATGTGGAATGTTTTTTTTAAATTTTAGTAATCCAATAAATTTTGAACCTTTTATATTAATCTCTGTTATTACCTCAGCAGCACTAATCCCTATTTTGCTAACAAAAAGAAAGCCTCCAACGTTTAAAAAGATTGAACCTATGTCTTTACAAGAAGCATATATTTCGTCACCTTTTGGAATGGTTAGTTCATTTTTTTATGGTACAATTCAGTCTGCATTATTTACCTTACTTGCTGTCTATGCTGCAGGTATGAATTTTTCTATATTTCAAATTTCAGTAGTTACATTTTTACTAGCAATATCAGGTGCTATTTCACAATGGCCAATTGGAAAACTATCGGACATTTATGATAGAAGAAAAGTAATTATTATAGTTAGTTTTGCTGCCGCATTTTTTGCTCTCTGTGCAATTTTTGCTTCTAAACAAATGTATTTGCCTGATGGTCTAGCAACAAGTAAATTTTGGTTTTATGTTTTTTTAATTTTATTTTCTTTTTGTAGCTTGCCAATGTTTTCTTTAATTTTGGCTCATACAAATGACTTTATTCCTAAAGAAAAGTTTGTTGCTGCTGGTGCAAGTTTGCAGTTTACATTTGGAATGGGGGCTATGGGAGGTCCTTTTTTGTGTTCAATTTTCATGAACATAACTAATTTAAATGGTTTTTTTGTATTCTTAATGTTTTTCCATATTTTAATTGGGTTATATGGTATTTACAGATCAAGAGTAAGACCAGTTGTTGAAAACCCAGATTCACAGTTTGTTGCAATGCCTCAATCCATTACACCTGCAGGTATTGAATTAAACCCAACAACTGAACCAATTGAAGATCCTATAAAACCCGAAGATAAGCCTATTAATAATAATTAATTTGCATCAAGAACAGCATGAAGAAACTGCTTTGTTCTTTCATTTTGAGGGTCTCCAAATAATTTTTCTGGAGGTCCTTCTTCAAAAATTTTACCTTCATTAAAAAAACAAACTCTATCTGATATTTCGCGAGCAAATCCCATCTGATGAGTAACCATAATCATAGTCAGATTATGCTCTTTATTTAAAGATCTAATTACATTTAAAACTTCTCCAACTACCTCTGGATCAAGAGCAGATGTTATTTCATCTAAAAGCATCACTTTAGGTCTCATTGCTAAAGCTCTTGCTATCGCAACTCGTTGTTGTTGACCTCCTGAAAGTCTACTTGGATGTTGATCTTTTTTATCGGTTAAACCTACTAACTCTAATAATTCTAATGCTCGTTCTTCAGCCTCTTCTCTTTTGAGACCTAATACCTCAACTGGAGCTTCAATACAATTTTGTAAGGCTGTCATATGTGGAAACAAATTAAATTGCTGAAATACCATACCTATCTTTGAACGCCTGTCTCTTAAATATTTTTCACTAGCTTCAACCATTTTACCATTTTCATTCATATGAGTTAAAGTCTCTCCATCTAAATAAATAACACCGTCATTAATTTTCTCTAAAGTCATTAGAACTCTAAGAACAGTAGTTTTTCCTGAGCCCGAGGGTCCAATTATAGAAACCATTTCATTTTTTTTAATATTTAAATTTAATTTATCTAAAACAACTAAATCACCATATTGTTTTGTTACTTGATCAAATTTAACAATAATATCTTCAGAATTATTTTGATTCATAATTTATTTTTTTACTTTTCCTTGTGCTTTATTAACATCTTTTTCTAGTTTTCTAACCCACATAGCAGCAGGAATTGATAGTGTCAAAAATATAACACCAACCATTGTATAGGGTTCTAAATATCTGTAGTTATACCCTCCTACAGCAGTAGCTGCATGGAATAATTCCGCAACTCCAATTGTTGATAGTAAAGGAGTATCTTTAAAAATTCCAACTAAGTAATTCCCCATTCCAGGTATTGCAATTGGAAATGCTTGTGGCAAAACTATTCTTCGATAAGTATAAATTGTTGAAAAATTAAGAGCTCTACATGCTTCCCATTGTGTTTTTGATACACCTTCGAGAGCGCCCCTATAAACTTCAGACAAATAGGTTCCAAAATGAAGACCAATTGTAATCATTCCACATACCCATGCTGATAAAGTTATACCAAACTGAGGAAGTACAAAATATACGAAAAACAACTGGATTAATAACGGGGTTGATCTAATAAATTCTACTATTTCTCTATTGATCCAATTAACTATTTTTGAAGGAGTTCTTTGACCTAATAAAAAAAACAATCCTACAATTAAAGCTATTGCATAACCTACGCCAGCAGCAAGAATAGTATTTAAAGTTGCAATTGCCATTTGTGGCAATATTTCTACAGTAAAATCCCATCTCCATCCCATTTCCATAAATTAAATTCTCTCCTTTCCAACTTTTCTTGCAGCTAATACCTCTAGCCATCTTAAAAATGGAACTAATGCAAATCTAGCAATTATATAATAGATGAGTAAAGCTGTTCCAAAGCATTGCGCTGACAACCATGTTATAGAATTTATTTGTTTTGCTTCAAAAGTGAGATCTACAACAGTAACCAAAGCCACCAATGCTGTTGCCTTCAATAGTTCTACAGTTAAATTTGCTGCTGGTGGTAAAATTATTGGAAAAATTTGTGGAATAATAATTCTTTTAATTCTTTTTGCTGGTGTAAAGTTTAATGCGTGTGCAGCTTCCCACTGGCCTTTTGGCACTGCTAATATCCCAGCTCTAACTATCTCAGCACCATATGCTCCAAAATTTAAACCCAATGCTACTACACCTGCTGTAAAAGCTTCTAAGGATATTCCAAAAAATGGTAACACATAATATGCCCAAAATAACTGCACTAGAAGAGATGTACCTCTAAAAAATTCTATATAAACTGTAGCAATACCTTGTATTACATAATTTTTGGAAAGCCTCATCAAACCAAAAATCATAGAAATAATCACATAAAGAAACATTGAACAAACTAGGACTTTTACAGTTGTAACTGTTCCTAGTAAGAGCGTAATCCCATGTTCGTTTAAAAATTCAAAATATGACAAAGTAATTTTCCACTAGATTTTAAAAACCAGGCAACAATAAAGTTGCCTGGTTTAATTTTTTAATTTGTTAAATTATTTAGTTGTGCAAGCCCACTCAGTAGTCATGTCAGCTGGAGGAAGTTGAGCTTTATCATAGCCATACTTACCCGCTCTTTCTAACATTTTACCTGGATTTGCCAAAACTTTAGCTAAAGCTGCATTAAATGCGTCTCTGAACTTACTGTCACTTTTTCTAAAACCAATTCCAACCACATTTACAGTTTCTTTAGGCATTAGTTTTGGATCAGTAACTTCAAATTTACCACCAGTTTTTTCTTCATGCTCTTTTGCACCAAAAAATGTTTGTACAGCAGCATCAGCTCTTCCTGCTTTCATAGCAGCAAGTATTCCTACTTCACCTTCTACTAGTAACATTTGGCTATCAGGCACACCTGCTTTTTTAGCAGCTTCTACAGTATTGAATCCAGTCCCTGTAACAAGCTTAGCTCCAGTTCTAATAACATCTGCATAATTATTAATTCCCTTAGGGTTTCCTTTAGGAACTAACATTGCATCACCAAATACTCCAATTGGATCAGAAAAATCAATATTGGCACATCTACTTTTTAAAATGTACATACCACCAGTAATCATGTCTGATCTATCTGCATTTATTCCTGGAATAAGACCTGACCATTCAAAAACTTTAGTTTCATGCTCATTGATGCCCATTTCTTCCAGAACAGTTAATGCTATCATGTTTACGAAACCTAAAGCTTCACCATTATCTCCAGCATACGCCCATGGCACAGCAGTTCCAAAACCAAGTCTTAATTTGTGCCCATCTGCAAGTCGCTCTGTTAATGTTTTTGCACTAACAGTAGAAATACTAAACAGAAGAACAAATAAAACAGTTAATGTTTTATATATCTTTCTCATAATTATTTCCCCTTAGTTGTTATTTTAAAATTAATTTAAACAGATTAGAGAAGCAGTGTACACCCAACCTCAATAAATTTTTTCAATCTTAAGTTGTTTAATTTTTTTAATAAATTTGAATTTTATCTAACAAATTGATTTCTCCATCTTCTAATGGGGTTAGATAAATACCCATATCAAAATGATTGTAAGTTTGATTTAAAATTTTAAGTAAATTAAAAGAATTATCATCTGATTTTGGTTTTAGATTAATTGCTACACACCTTGGAATATTTTTTTCCACTTTAAAAGAAAGATCATTAATTTTTAAGGATTTACCAATCCAATTTCTTTCTTCCCAAGCCTCAATCCCATCAAAATATAAATTTCCTCTAAATATTGACGTTTCAATTTTTCTATCAATTTTATTTTCAAAATCTTTAATACTATTAATATTTAAAAGAGAAATTGAATTTTTAAACATTGATTTATTAGATATAGAAGTATCATAAAAAGGGTGCTCATCATTTCTCATAAGTCTAATATCATTTTTTAAAGAACCCTCTAATTCAATTAATTTTTTTGCAAGATTGTCTCTTTCATCAAAGTTATTAATATTAATAGATATAATTTCTTTATCTTTTAGTGTTAAAGTTAACTTATTATCCTCATGTAAAAAATTATACTTATTAAACACAGGAGTATTTTTAAGTGTTACAATTTTATTCCATTTTCCTTTTCTTGCTTCAGGATTTTTTTCAAATTCTTTAGATTGATCCAAATCAAGATTTTGAGAGAAAGCAAAAACTCTATCCCCTTCTATTCCAATATTTTTATTAATTTTACACTTCTCGATATTTTGAAATGAAATAGATTTTACAGGACAGTTATGTATTGAAGAAATATTTATGCTCATATAATCTTTAAAAATAATATGACTTATCTAAACTCAAATCAACTTAAACAGTACAAAGATGAAGGATTTGTATCACCTGTGAATATTTTTTCAAAAGAGAAAGCTAAAGTAATAAGAGATGAAATTGAATTAATTGAAAAAAAATTACCTAATGAACTTGAAAAAACAGGAAGATATAATGCACATCTAATTTCTCCAATGCTTGATGAAGTAACTCATGATGAGAATATTTTAAATGCTGTAGAAAGTCTAATTGGAGGTAATATTTTAGTTTGTGGTACTACGTTATTTATTAAAAATCCAGGCGAAGGCGGATTTGTAAGTTATCACCAAGATGCAAAATATATTGGTTTGGAGCCTCATAATTGGGTAACAGCTTGGGTGGCTATCACTGATGCTAATGAAGTTAATGGTTGTATGAGAATGTGGTCTGGTTCGCACAAAGGTGATTTAAAAGAACATGATCAAAATTTCAATGAAAAAAATTTATTAACTAGAGGTCAGACTGTAAAAAAT
The DNA here is from genome assembly GCA_902589455.1 of uncultured Pelagibacteraceae bacterium. Classification (GTDB taxonomy): domain Bacteria; phylum Pseudomonadota; class Alphaproteobacteria; order Pelagibacterales; family Pelagibacteraceae; genus Pelagibacter. Next base: position 13,479 of record CACISX010000004.1, read on the forward strand.
GTGCCTGATGAAAAAATTGTTCCTTTGATTTTAGATGCAGGGCAAATGTCTTTACATCATCCTAAAACAGTTCATGGGTCTGGTATAAATAATAGTAATGATCGAAGAATAGGTTTTGTAATTCAAAGTTACATTGGAACAGATGTTAAGCAAGTTTTAGGTAAAAATGGAGTTCAAATAGCTAGAGGTGAGGATAACTATAATTTTCATAAAAAAATAGGAAGGCCACATTCATTAATAAATTCAAATGATCTTAAAATAAAAAAACAAGAAAACGACAATCTTCAAGAAATTTTTTATAAAGGTTCCCAGAAAAAAGGATTTTACTAAATAAATGATGAAAAAATTAAATCTTGGGATAATTGGTATCGATCATGGACATATATTTGACATGTTGGATGAAATGTTAAAAGAAGGTTGTATTTGTAATTACTTTTGGACAGATGGGGATCCTTTAACTCTTCAAGAATTTAATAAAAAGTATCCAAATATTAAAAGAAAAGAAAATAAAGAGGAGATATTAAATGACTCATCTATTGATATGATTTTAATATCTTCGATCCCTGTAGATAGAGCTGGTCATTCAATAGATGCATTAAAAGCAGGGAAAGATGTTATGGTAGATAAACCGGGCTGTACTACCTTAGATCAGTTAAACAATTTAAAAAACACTGTTAAAGAAACTGGAAAGATCTGGTCAATAAATTTTTCTGAAAGATTTCACGTTGCTGCAGTTGCTAAAGCAGAAGAATTAGTAAATGTAGGCAAAATAGGAAACGTAAAACAAACTATCGGTACAGGTCCACATAGACAAGGAAACTATGAAAGACCTGATTGGTTTTATAATCGTCAAAGTTATGGAGGAATCATTACCGATATTGGTTCTCACCAAATTCATCAATTTTTAGTTTTTACAAATTCAAATCAGGCAAAAATCAACCATGCATTAGTAGAAAATACGACAAAGAAAGAAATGCCTGGTTTCCAAGATTTTGGTGAAGTGAATCTAACTGGTAATGGTGGGCATGGTTATATTCGTCTAGATTGGTTTACTCCAGATGCTCTTCCAGCCTGGGGAGATGGAAGATTATTAATACTTGGAGACAAAGGTTTTATTGAAATAAGAAAATATACAGATTTAGCAAGATCAGAAAAAGGTAATCATTTATTTTTAGCAAATAATGATGAGGTGAAACATATTGATTGTTCTAATGTTAAGCTGACCTACTTTAGTAATTTAATTAATGATGTTTTAAACAGAACAGAAACTGCATGTCCTCAAGATCTTACTTATCTTTCAATGGAACTTGCTATTAAAGCTCAAGAGCAAGCTGAAAAAAAATGAAAAAGTATCAAGTTGCTATAATTGGAACCAATATAGGAGCAAAACATTTTGAAGATTTTCAAAAAGTGTCTGGGAGATTTAATGTTCATACTTTATGTGGTTTAACAAGGGAAGCAATTGATAAAATATTACAATCAAATACTGATACAAAAGTTTCTCTTAACTTTGACGATGTTTTAAAAGTTAAAGAAATTGATATCATTGATATTTGTCTACCACCCCATTTACATTTTTCTGCTTGTAAAAAAGCTATGGAAGCTGGAAAGCATGTGATTTGTGAAAAACCATTAGTTTCAAGTCTTAAAGAAGTAGATGAATTAGAAAAAATTAGCAAAGAAACTGGTAAGATTGTTTTCCCAGTATTTCAATATAGATATGGTCTTGGATTTTCTCAATTAAAAGCATTAATCAAATCAGGTTTGGCTGGAAAACCTTTGGTTAGTTCATTAGAAACTCATTGGAATAGAGGTAAAGATTACTATTCAAAACCTTGGAGAGGAACTTGGGAAGGTGAACAAGGTGGAGCTATTTTAAGTCACTCTATTCATATTCATGATTTAGTTAGTATGATCCTAGGTCCCGTTTCAAATGTTTTTGCAAAACTAACAACTAGAGTAAATGATATTGAGGTTGAGGATTGTGCTGCACTTTCAATCGAAATGGAAACTGGAGCTTTGGTGACAAGTTCTATTACATTGGGTGCTGCAAATGATACTAGTAGACTAAGATTTTGTTTTGAAGGATTAACAGTCGAATCAGCTGCTTCTCCTGAAAAACCTTATAATCCTGCTGATGATAAATGGGATTTTTTACCAAGATCTCCTATAACCCAAACTCAAATTGATGAAGTGCTATCGAAAGTAAAAGAACCAAAATCTTGGTACGCAGGAATGTTTGAAGAAATTGCAAATAAGTTAGATGGATCCTCAAGTGATGAGGTTACACTGCTTGACGCGAAAAAATCATTAGAATTTGTTACTGCTGTCTACTACTCATCAAGACAAAATAAGAACATTAAACTTCCCATAGATAAAGATAATCCCTTATATAATTCTTGGATACCTAAATAAATGAATAAAGAAAACGTAAGCAAAATGTGGAAAATTATAAAGGAAGTTGATGACTATAATGAACATACTGCAAAATTCTGGCATTATTTCACAAATAAATATATTAAAAATTTTAATATTAGATTAATTAATAGATTTAGTTCTTATACTGTTTTATCAAATTATATCGATGATAAGATTTACAATAGATCTAATTAAATAAAATGAAATTATAAATATGTGTGGATTTATTGTTTATTTTGATAAAAAAAAAGTTGATTTTAAATCAAAACTTAAATCAGCTTTAGATCTTATCAAGCACCGTGGACCTAATGATACACAAATTATAACTGAAAAAAATTTTGGATTAGGATTTGCAAGACTTTCAATTCAAGATACATCTATAAAAGGTCGTCAACCAATGGTTTCTCAAAATAAAAGATATATTTTGGTTTTCAATGGTGAAATTTATAACTTTAAGGAATTACGTAAAAAATTAATATTAAAAGGGGCAAGTTTTAAATCAAATAGTGACACAGAAGTTCTTCTTAAATTATATGAATATGAAGGAGAAAGTTTTATACACAAAATTGATGGGATGTTTTCCATAGTAATAATTGATAAGATCAAGAATCGTCTCTTTCTTGCTAGAGATAGATTTGGAATCAAACCACTATACTTGTACAAAAATAAAAATACTTTTTTTATATCTAGTGAAATAAAAGCTTTTATACCTTTTTCATTAGAAGATAGTAGCTGGTCATTTAATTCTAGTTTTTTAAAAGAATATATAATGTTTAGAGATTTAACTGGGGAAAATACTTTTATTCAAAATGTTAAAAAAATTCTTCCTGGCTATACTATGAAAATTGATCAAAATTTAAATATAACAAAAAAAAGATATTTTAATTTATCAGTACCAAATCTTAAAATTAATAAATTATCAATTGATGAAAATGTGGAGTATCTGGAAGAATTGCTTATAAAAAATGTTAAAAGTCATTTAATTTCTGACGTTCCAATTGCAACTACTCTAAGCGGTGGAGTTGACTCATCTCTTTTAACGGCACTAACTACAAAATATAATAATTCAAAAATAACAACTTATTCAATTATATTTGAAGAAAATAAAAGTAATGGAAGAACTATAGACGAGTCAAAATATATTAATAAATTTTATTCATTGTATAGTACAAAAAGAAAAAATATTATTTTAAATTCAAAAAAACTTTCTAATATTTGGAATAAATTGGTATGGCATAATGAGGACCCCTTAAGTTTACCAAACTCGGCAGGAATCTATTTAATTTCAAAAATTTCTAGGAGTAAACATAAAGTAATTATTGGAGGCGAAGGTGCTGATGAGGTTTTTGCTGGATATGATACTTTTAGAGATAAAAATATTAGCATTCTAGAAGGGAATTATGTAAATCAAAATATTGATTCTATATTTAAAGATCATCAATCTCCATTAATTTTTAGAGAGAATATTTTAAAAAAATTTGAAAATTATAGTTTAAAAAACAAAATGTCATTTATTCTAAATACAAAATTACAAACTCTTAATAACAGACTTGATAAAATGTCAATGGCATCTGGAGTAGAATTTAGAGTTCCATTTCAAACTAAATCACTATTAGATTTTTCTGCCTCACTTCCTGATAATCAATTAGTGAATAATAATGTTTGTAAATTTATATTAAAAAAATTAGCAGAAAAATATCTTCCTAAAAGTATTATTTATAGAAAAAAAATAGGTTTTTCAGTACCAATAAATATGTGGTTAAAAAAAAAAGAATTTACTCATCACATAGAGGAAATTTTTAATGAAAAAAGTATTTTAAAAGATTTATTTAAGCAAGAATTTCTTGATAAAACACAATTTGAATTCTTTAATAAAAAAGACTCTTTTATTAATTCTAATTCAAATAAACTATGGATGCTCGCAAATATTCAAAAATTTCATTCTATGTTTATAAAGAATAGAAAACAAACTTTGTATAAGTGATTAAAAAATAAATTAATGAAAAGAATAGAGATAAAACAAGAATTTAAGTTGTATGAACAAAGAAAACGCAAGTAAACTCTGGAAAATTATTCAGGAAGCTGGCGATTATTTGGTAGGACAATTACCCAATCATCCAAATCACCCTAAAGGAAGAAACCCTTATGCTCATGTTGCTATATGTGTGAAAAGCAAATTCAATGCAAGTTATAAAGACATTCCTGATGAAGAGTATGATGAAGTTATAAAATATATTGAGTTTTTAAAAAAAAATCCTAGTTAGTTTTAATTGTATTTAACAACTCATCAACATCACTTTCTTTAGTATTCCAAGCAGCAACTAATCTCACCGCTTTTCCATCCAATTCTTCTTCATTCATTTTATAACCCTCGGAATTCAAATGTTCGATTTTATTTCTTGGAAATTTTGCAAACACCTCGTTTGCTTCTGTGGGATAAGCAATTTCAATATCATTATGTTTACTTAATCCATCACTAAGTTTTTTTCCCATTTTATTTGCATGTTTAGCATTTCTTAACCACACATCATTTGAAATATAAGCATCTAATTGTGCTGACACAAAACGCATTTTAGATAATAAATGCCCTGCTCTTTTCATTAAAAAAGTAATATCTCCGACTAATTCTTTTTTAAAAAAAATGATTGCTTCAGCAGCTAAACAACCATTTTTTGTTGCACCAAAAGACAATACATCAATGCCGGATTTCCATGTCATTTCAGCAGGTGTTTTATCTAAGGAAACTAACGCATTAGCAAATCTCGCTCCATCCATATGCATATTCAAATTATGCTTATGAGCAATGTCAGATATCTGTTTTATTTCATCAAGTTGATAAACTTCACCCGTCTCACAAACTTGTGTAATACTAACTGATGAGGGTTGTGTATGATGAACAATTCCTTTTCCACCTATTGATTGATCTAGCTCCTCTGCAGTTATTTTTCCCATTACTCCATTTAAAGTAATTAACTTTCCTCCTCCTGTATAAAATTCAGGTGCACCACATTCGTCAGTATTTATATGGGACATCTTATGACAATAAATGTTTCCATAAGAAGGTGTCATTGTTGATAATGCTAAAGCATTAGCTGCAGTACCTGAGGCAGTAGGAAAAACAATGACTTCTTTTTCAAATATTTCTGAAAACTTATCTTGTAATTCGGTTGATATTGCATCATTACCATATGGCATGCTATCTCCTTCATTAGCTTTTAAAATTGCATCTAGTACTTCAGGACAAGCGCCAGCAACATTATCAGAAGCGAATTTAACTCGCTCTCTTTTAATTTTAATTTTTGCCATAATTATTGTTTTGGAAAGTAATCTTTGAGTTCGCCCTCTCGGAAAACATCCGCAGTACAACAATGTAGACCTCCACCAAAAGCGTAGGCATCTCTAAGTTCTACTGGTATAACTTCCATTCCTAATTTATCTAATTGTTCAGCTTGATAAGTTTCGCTTTTTTCCACACACACAGTTTTAGGATCTAGAACTAAAACATTCATTGATAGCCAAGTTGATGAATAACATAATGGTGGTGGTTCGTTATGTGCTGGTTGTGCGCTGTCTACAATTTCCCAATCATTATCTTCAAATAATTTTCTTTGTCCCTTAGGAAGTCTTCTTTGTGGGTTATTGATAATTAAACCCTCTTTTATTGGTGTAAAAGTTGCATCAATGTGAATTGGATAAGGATCACCTGGGAAGTTAACTGCATGAACTCTATGATCTTTATAATGTCTCTTTAGCCAATCAATTCCTTTCAGATTTGTTGTAAATCCATGCTGAACAACTAAATCTTTACCAAATCTTAATACGTCCGCTGCATCAAATAACGGTTCTTCATCAGTGGTTACGAAATATTTTTTTTCAGTCCACTCTAATCTTTTTTGGACACCTATTTTATCTGATAAATAATCCTTTCTATAATCTGCATCAGTTAATCTTGGCTTTGGAGCAGACTCGTGTCTCATGTTAGGATCTTGATTATAATAATCTTTTAGAAGTGGTCGGTAACATAAATATTCAAACCAACGACAACGATAGCTCATTGTAGCTTCTAAAATTTCATTTCCTACTGTTAACAAAACATCTCTTGGAGGCATGCAGCCAAACATAGTTTCGGCTTCCCAATCAGGTGTTGAAGTTTTTTGATTAAAATCTATCGGCGTTGGTCGATCAACTTTAATTCCTCTTTTTTGAAGCATATTTGAAAAATCATCTAAAAGTTGATTTGCTTTATCTACAGTATCTTTTGTTCTTGGTCCAAACTGACCTCGCATATCACTGTCTTCTGGAACTTTTGCATCTAATGCCGGTTCAGGCGCAGGTATACATGTGCCATCTGCTCTCCCAACAATTACATGTTTTAATGGATCCCATTCGTTCCAACTATTTACAATAGTTTTGTTCTCGCTCATAAAGATTAGTTTTTTATAATATTATGCTCAGGACCAAAAGGAAATTTTGTAATATTTTCTGCTCCATCTTTGCCAATCACCAAAATATCGTGTTCTCTATATCCACCTGCACCAGGATTACCTTCTGGTATCATAATCATTGGCTCCATAGACACCACCATATTTTCCTCAAGAACAGTATCAATATCTTCTCTTAATTCTAAACCAGCTTCTCTTCCATAAAAGTGTGAAAGCATACCAAATGAATGTCCATAACCAAAGGTTCGATACTGAAGGTAACCAAGCTTAGCAAATAGTTCGTTAAGCTCATGACAAATATCCGAACATTTAACACCTGGTTTAATTAATTCTAATCCACGTTTGTGAACTTCAACATTTGCCTCCCATGCTTTAAGTGAAGCGTCATCAGCATGATCTAAGAATAAAGTTCGCTCAAGTGCAGTGTAGTATCCTGATATCATTGGAAAAGTATTTAAAGACAAAATATCTCCTTTAATTAATTTTCTATTGGTCTTTGGATTGTGAGCTCCATCTGTATTGATACCAGATTGAAACCATACCCAAGTGTCCATGTACTCTGCATCTGGATAAGTTTTAGCAATCTCTCTTTCCATTCTATCTCTTGCTGCTATTGCCACCTCAATCTCTGTATTATCTTCTCTAATATTTTTAACTATTTCTTCACCACCAATGTCTGCAATTCTTGCGCCATTTCTAATTATCTCAATTTCTTCGTCAGATTTAATCATTCTAAGTTTCATTAGATCTTTTGAAACATCGCTAAATACAGAGAAAGTAAAGATAGATCCTATTTTTTCTCGCATATCTAATGTGACATGATCATTTTCAATTCCAATATTTTTTGGTGGATCATCTCTTCCAATAATTGAAACAATGGCTCTTAAAAAATTATCTCTTTTCCAATCAGTATAAATTACGTTATCACAATGAGATCTACGCCATGGTTGACTTGCATCAATGTTAGCTGAAATTGTTGAGATTTTATTTTGAGTGATCACACATCCGTATGGTCTTCCAAAAGAGCAATAAATAAAACCTGTGTAATATGCAACGTTATGCATTGAGGTTAAGATAACCATATCGAGACCATCTTGGTCCATCACTGATCTAAGTTTACTTACTCGATCGTTATATTCTTTATCTGTAAAAGGTAATTTTACTTTTTCACCGTTTTTAAGCTCAAAAAAATCTGGTCGTTCCATATTAATTTAATGCTATATATCTTTTATTCCATCTCATTATTAAACTGTAATAAAATATAGATACGAAAAGAAAAAAACCGCCGATTATAGTATTTGTGGATGGCACTTCATTAATGCCAAATAATGGTAACCAAACCCAAAAAATTCCACCTACAACTTCAGTTAAAGATAATAAAGTCAATTCTGCTGCTGGTATCGCTTTAGATCCAATTGAATATAAAATTAAACCAAAACAAACTAGTGTCCCATGCAAAGAAAATAAAGCTCCGTTATAGCTAGATGAAAAGAAAACTAAGTTTTTTGATAAAATCATAATTGTTGCAAACACAAAACAAAAAAAACCTGCAAAAGCTACTGTTGTGAATTTTGGTGTTTCTTTTCTCCATCTAAGAGTTACAGAAAAAACTGAGAAACCAATTGAAGAAGTTAAACCAAACACGAAACCAATTAATGATTTTTCACCGGTGTTTCCAAGTGCCATAATAATGATACCAACTGTTGCAATTATTATTGATATCCACACATTAAGAGAAATTTTTTCTCTTAAAAATAAAAATGCCAATAATGCTGTAAAAAAGGGCATTGCTGCTAAACAAAGCAAAGTAACTGCAGCACTAGTATTTGTAATTGAATAAATAAATGTAATCATAGCGATCCCCAATCCAGATCCACCGATTACTCCAGATAAACCTATTTTATAATAATTTTTGTAAAAATTTTTTCCTTCCTCGAAAAATAAATAAAGATTTAATAAGATAAAAATTGTTAAACCTCTGCCAAAAATGTACTGCCAAGGTACCAATTGAGGGTTATCCATATATCGAACTACTAATGGGCCAAACGACCATAATAGACCAGCAAAAAGTACAACGGGAATGGCTATTCTTGGATTTCTCAACTCTAACATATTCAGAAATCTAATTGTAAATAGAATTTTCTACAACAAAAATACGTTTCTAAACTAAATTTTGATTTGAAAGGTTGGGGAAAAAGCAATCAACGATATCTCCCTTTTTAAATTTTGATTTACCAGCTGGTAGCAAAACCCAAATATTTGATTTTACAAATGATTTAATTCTAAAAGACTCTTGACCTTTTAAAATTTCAACATTTAGTTTTCCATTTTTAGTTGTGCTTAATTGGCTCTTTACAAATCTTGTGAAATTCTTTTTTTTATCAAATCCATTTGTCAAACTAGCTTTAATTGATTTTTCTTCTGATAATCCTAAAGCATTTAAAATATATGGAATTACAAAAAATCTAAAACATGCGGCTGAAGAGATTGGATTTCCAGGGAGTCCAAATATTGCCTTTTCTTTTCCTTTAATTTTCGCAAACATTATTGGTTTACCAGGCCTTATTGCAGCACTTTTAAAATAGCTTGATAACTTAAATTTTTTAACAACATCAGGTATAAAATCAAACTTACCTGCAGACACTGCACCTGACGTAATAATAATATCATCTTTAGATTTAATTAATTTATTTATTTTTTGTTTAAAAATATTTTGATGATTATCTCTTAATATACTTCCACTTTTAAAATTAAATAAAAAATTTTGATTTAAGTTTTTAATATAATGTGTGTTAGAATTTCTTACCATCCAATTTGGAATATTATCTTTGTCTGATATTTCGTTTCCAGTTGAAAAAAATAATATATTAATCTTTTTTTTTACTTTAATTTTTTTAATACCTAAACTTTTAAAAGCTAGAATATGGTTTGGTTGAACAATTGTATTTTTTTTTATTACAGCCTCCCCTTTTTTATAATCTGAACCCGCAAACCTAACGTGACTAAATTTTTTTATTTTTTGGTCAATTAAAATATATTTTTTATTAGACACAAAAATTATTTGTTCTATAGGAATAATTGTATCAAAACCCTTTGGAATAATTCCTCCGGTCATTATTTCAGCAGTATCAAATTTTTTTATTTTTTTTTTAAGCGGTTTCATTCCTGCTGCAATTGATCCAATAATTTTAAATTTTTTTGGGAATTTTTTTTTTAATCCATTAGTATCTTTTGAATTAATTGCGTACCCATCAAATGCAGCGTTATCTCCTGCTGGATAATTTATTTTAGAGTAAATGTTGTTGGAAACTACTCTATTTAGGGAATTTATACTCTTTATAGTTTCGTCTTTAATTTTAATTTTGGCTTTTTTTAAAATTGTTTTTGATTTTTCGTAACTAATCATTTTTGAATATTTCTTCAGCTTTTTTTAAATCTTCTTTTGTATTTATATTAAAGAAAGGATCATTATTTGAAAACTCCATATTAATTATTTTTACCCCAGTATTATTAGCCCACAACTCTACTTTTCTTTCTCCATTATTTAGATCCTTCTCTAACTTATCTAATAAATTAATCGACCATAAGCCAAATATATTATGTCGTGTGTTGTTTGACTTAATGAAAAATAAATCACTTTCATTGAAATTAATATTTTGAATAAAATCTTTAAGTATTTGTCTCTTAAAAAAAGGCGTATCTACAGGAAAAGTTGCTATCCATTTGTAGTCTTTTTGATTTTCTTTAATCCATTTCATAGCTGATAAAACTCCTCCTAACGGACCAAGACCTTTTTCAAAATCTTCAATTATTGAAATTTTTTCTGAGTTATGAAAATTAATTTTATTATTTGATACTATTAAGAGTTCCTTGAATTCATCAATTATTTCAGTCAACATGTGATCAATTAACAATTTACCAGCTAACTTTACTTGGGATTTATCTTCTCCAAACCTTTGTGACTTACCGCCTGCTAGCACAGTGCCTAAAATATTGTTATGATCCATTAATCAAAATATAAAACATTAAAAGTTGAATTAAAGAAATTAAATGGATTTAAGAATTTTAGAAATCGCATCACACACGGAAAACAATAAAGTTCTCGAAAACTATACTCATAAATCAAAAAACAAAAATCCAATATGTGGTGATGAGATGGAAATAAGTCTTATTGTTAAAGACGAGGTTGTAAAAGATATGGGATATCAATGCAAATCGTGTGTTTATTGCCAGGCCTCCGTTAGTTTACTATCAAGAAAAATTAAGGAAAAAAATATAAAGGAGATTAAAGATTTTATTACAATTGGAGAACAACTTTTTGATAATGTTAAGGTAAATTTAGAAAAACATTGGAAAGATTTTAAAGAAATCTTAGATAAAAAAAACCTTTCTCGTAAAGAATGTTTGTTATTGCCTTTAAAAACTGTTTTGAAAGCTTTAAAAATTTAAATGATTAAAATCACTAAACCAATTTTACAAAAAGCATTAATTGCAGGTTTTTTTTCAGCCTTCACAATTGGTGTGCTAACAGTCCTTACTTATAAAAGTACACTCGGATATTTTATTGCAGCTTCATTCGGTTCCTCAATGGTTTTACTATTTGGTTTTCCTGAAAGCCCATTTGCACAACCAAAGAATGTTTTTTTTGGACATTCGGTAACAGCTTTAGTAGGAGTAATTTTTGTAAATTATATTCCGTTACCTATTTATATCAGTATTGCAATTGCTGTTGGAGCAGGAGTTTTTTTAATGATTTTATTTAATATTGTCCATCCACCTGCTGGTGGAAATCCAATTATAGTTATTATTGGGAGCGCCTCTTATGATTATTTAATTAATCCAATAATTTTTGGTAGTATAATTATATTGTTACTAGCAATCATAATTAACAAATATTTATTAAAAAATAACTATCCATTAAAATAGTTTTATGAATTCCAAATACAAAGTTTTAAAATATTCATCTAATAAGTTTGAAAATATAGATGACTTAATTTCAATCGAAGAACCATTGGAGATTTCATTGAAATATAAAGAATCTGATAAATGGATAAATCAAAGTTTATCTATAACAATGAGAACTCCAGGTTATGATGAGGATCTTGTAAGAGGATTTTTATATAATGAACAAATTATAACAGATATTAGTGATATTGATTCAATAGAAAGTTATGGAGATAAAGTTGGTCAATACAATATTCAAAATAAAATATTAGCAACTTTAAATAATTCTAAAAATATAAATATTTCAAAAATAAAAAGAGATTTTTTAACTAATTCCTCATGTGGTGTATGTGGAAAATCCTCTCTTGATGCTCTAGAAATAATTAAAAAAAATAAAACAAATTCATCAGAACCTAAAATCAAAAAAGAGGTAATTGTTAAATCACCAGATATATTGAGAGAAGGCCAATCAGAATTCAGTAAAACAGGTGGAATTCATGCAAGTGGTCTTTTTAATAGCAATGGAGAATTGGTTGCTGTCAGAGAGGATGTAGGAAGACACAATGCTTTAGATAAACTTATTGGTTTTGCATTAAAGAACAATCAAATTGATCCGAAAAACCAATTTATAACATGCTCAGGCAGACTTAATTTTGAATTGGTTCAAAAGGTCTTGATGACTGATATAGGTATAATGATAGGTGTTGGTGCGCCAACTAGTCTAGCTATTGATTTAGCGAATAAATTTGACATTACCCTTGTTGGTTTCGTAAAGAGGGACAGTTTTAATATTTACACAAATAACAAAAAAGTTATTGTGGGCTAAATTAATAAAAGGGTATTTGTGTCAAAAAATATAAGTAATTTATCAGGCAGAATAGGCTTAAAAGATAATCTATTTAAGCAAATCTCAGAAAATACCTTAAGCGATAATCCACAAGATATTAATGAAATTGCCAAAAAACATAACCTAGGTGTTTCAACTCTCCATGGTGCAGAATCCTTTTATGAGTTTTTAAGACCCTCTCATAGAGAAAAGAAAGCGTTTGTTTGTAACGGTAGTGCATGCATGTGTGCAGGTACTCAAGACAAATTAAAAGATAAACTAAAAGAAAAACTAGGTGATGACAAAGTTGGAGAAATGTTCTGCTTAGGTCATTGTTATGAAAACCATGCATTTCATTATGATGGAGAAAATTATGCTGGTAAAGATATAGAAAAAATTGACCAAATAATTAAAGGTGAAGAAATTAAACAAGATAAGTTTTTCTCTAAAAGTTATGCAACAACAAGTTTTTTAATGGATGACAAGTTATCTTCAACAGATCAATTCAAAGAGCAATTAAGTAAATTTTTAAAAACAGATAAAAAAGAAATAGTAAAATCATTATTAGATTCAAATTTAACAGGAAGAGGCGGTGCTGGTTTTCCAACAGGAATGAAATGGGATTTCTGTAGTAAAGCAAAAGGAGATAAAAAATATGTTATCTGTAATGCAGATGAGGGTGACTCTGGTGCTTTCTCAGATAGATATTTATTAGAGGACCAACCTTTAAAAGTTATTTTTGGAATGGTAATTTGTGGTTATGTGATAGGAAGTAATGAAGGAGTTTTATACATTAGAGGTGAATATCCTAAATCTATTGAAGCAATTAATGGCTGTATCAATGAACTTAAAAAATTAAATTTACTAAGTGAAAATATTTTAGGAACTGATTTTTCTTTTGATCTTGCAATTTGTATTGGTCAAGGTGCTTATATTTGTGGTGAAGAAACAGCTTTGATTGCATCTATTGAAGGAAGAAGAGCTGAAGTGGATGTAAGACCTCCCTTCCCTGTTACTGAAGGGTTATATAAAAAACCAACTGTAGTTAATAATGTTGAAACATTAGCTGCTGCAACTGGAATTTTATTAAATGGATCAGAAAAATTTTCTTCAGTTGGAAATAAAAAATCAGCTGGAACAAAATTAGTTTGCTTAGATAGTTTCTTTAACAACCCAGGTGTTTATGAAATAGATATGGGTACGCCAATGAAAAAAATATTTAATGAAATTGGTGGTGGATACAAAGAACCTGTTAAAGCTTTCCAAATAGGAGGTCCATTAGGCGGTGTTGTTCCTTTAAGTGAAATAGAAAATTTAAATTTAGATTTTCAAGAGTTCACAGCAAAAGGTTTTATGTTAGGTCACGCAAGTGTAGTTAGTATTCCAAAAGATTTTCCAATGGCTGAATACATTCATCACTTGTTTGAATTCTCAGCAGAAGAATCATGCGGGAAATGTTTCCCAGGAAGACTTGGATCTTACAGAGGTAAGGAGATGTTTGATCAAGCTAAGAAGAAAACGGCTAAAATTCCATTAAAATTACTAGAAGAATTGTTGGTTACTATGCAAAAAGGATGTCTATGTGCTCTTTGTGGAGCAATCCCAACTCCAATTCAGAACATCCTAAAATACTTTGGTGATGAAATGAAAAATGATATGGTGAAAGATAATTAATGAGCTCAGAAAAAAGAAAAATTGCTTATATTGATGGAAAACCATACGAAATTGGTCCTAAACACACATCTATTTTAAAATTTGTAAAAAGCTATGTAGGTGAAAAAAAAGTACCTACTTTATGTGATGATCCAAATCTAGCTCCTTATGGTGCTTGCAGAGTTTGCTCTGTAGAAGTTGCTTTAGAAAAAGATGGTCCAACAAGAGTGGTTGCATCTTGTCATACTCCGGTTGCTGAAAACCAACATATCTTTACCTCAAATGAAGCTTTAACAAGTCTAAGAAAAAATATTGTTGAATTAGTTTTAACAGACCATCCAATGGAATGTGATACTTGTGAGGTAAATAATAATTGTGAATTACAAACAGTAGCAAACGATCTAGGAGTTGCTGATCACAGATATAATAGTCCTAAGCAACATAAAGGAATTCCAAGAGATACTTCTCATGATTACATGAGAATGAACTTAGATAACTGTATTAATTGTGGAAGATGTGTCAGAGCTTGTGATGAAATTCAAGGTTCATTTGTACTAACAATGAGCGGAAGAGGTTTTGAATCTAGAATAACAACTGATAATGATATGATGTTTGGAGATAGTTCATGTGTATCTTGTGGAGCATGTGCGCATACATGTCCAACAGATGCTATTTCAGATGTTTTTCAATCTAAATCTGCGGCTGTAGATAAAAAAGTTAGAACAACTTGTTCATACTGTGGTGTTGGATGTAATTTAGAAGCATCAATAAAAGATGATAAAGTTGTTGCAATAGATACTCCAAAACAAACAGAGGTAAATGCTGGTCATACATGTATTAAAGGAAGATATGCATTTAGTTTTTATGATCATCCAGACAGATTAAAAACACCTTTAATTAAAAGAAATGGAAAGTTTGAAGAAGCTTCTTGGGATGAAGCTTATGATTTTATTAAAAAAGAAATGAACAGAATTACAAAAGATAATGGTCCAGATGCCTTTGCTGGAATTTCTTCTGCAAGATGTACGAATGAAGAAAATTATGTTTTTCAAAAAATGATTAGAGCTGCTGTGGGAACTAACAGTGTAGATTGTTGTGCAAGAATTTGTCATTCACCAACAGCTTGGGGAATGCAACAAACTTTTGGGACTGGGGCAGCAACTAACTCTACAGAGGATATTTATCATGCAGATTTATTTTTGGTAATTGGAGCTAATCCAACTAACGCTCATCCTGTAACAGGAGCAAAAATAAAACAACAAGTCATGAAAGGTAAAAAATTAATTGTACTTGATCCAGTTACAACTGAACTAGCAAAACTTGCTGATTATCATATTAAACTAAGACCAGGAACTAACGTTGCAGTTCTAAATATGATGTTACACTTTATTATTAAATCAAAACTTTATAATGCAGATTTTATTAGAGATAGAACTGAAGGTTTTGATAATTTCTTAAAAGAAATTGAAAGACAAGATGTAGATCATTTAGCGAAAGTAGCTGGCGTAGATAAACAATTAGTTAAAGAAGCAGCAATTGCATATGCTACTGCAAGAAATTCAATGGAGTTCCATGGTTTAGGAGTTACTGAACACGAACAGGGATCTAAAACTGTAATGTTAATTGCAGATCTAGCAATGATCACTGGAAATATTGGACGAAAAGGTGTCGGGGTTAATCCGTTAAGAGGTCAAAACAATGTTCAAGGTGCAGCAGATATGGGATGTCAACCACACCAAGGTGCTGGTTATTTTCCTGTAGCTGATGAAAAGCATCAAGAATTCTACACAGAAAAATATGGTGTAACTCACCCAACTAAGCCAGGATTAAAAATTCCTCAAATGTTTGAAGCTGCAATAAACAAAGAATTAAAAGGTTTATGGATCATTGGAGAAGATATTGTTCAAACAGATCCTAATAGCGCACATGTTATTGATGCTATGAACTCTTTAGAACTTTTAGTCGTTCAAGAGATATTTATGAGTGAAACAGCAAAATTAGCAACTGTTGTTATGCCAGGTACTACTTTCTTAGAAAAAGATGGAACTTTTACAAATACTGAAAGAAGAATTCAAAGAGTGAACAGAGCTGTACCACCTCTACCAGGAACTAAACCTGATGGATTAATTGTAACTGAGATGATGCAGAAATTAGGATTTGATCAGCCAACTTATGATGCAGATCAAGTTCTAGCAGAAATTGCTGATATCGTTCCTTTCTTTAAGGGAGTTACTAGAGAGAGACTTGGAAAATTTGGATTACAGTGGCCAGTTCAAGAAGATGGAACTGATACAAAAATTTTACATACAGAAACATTTAAATTAGGTAAAGGCCGACTAAAAAACTTTGATTGGAAAGAATCATCAGAAATAGAAGCTAATCAAAAAGACTATCCTTTGATTTTAACAACGAGTAGAGTTTTACAACATTACAACGCAGCAACAATGACTAGAAGAACAAAAAATATAAATATTGTTGATGAAGATGTTTTGTTAATTCATCCTAAAGATGCAGCTCATAGAGATCTAAATACTGGTGATATCGGAAGACTTTATTCAGGTAGAGGTGAGGTTGCGCTTAAAGTTGAAGTTACAGATAAAGTTAAAGAAGGAATTGTGTTTACTACGTTCCATTTCCCAGAGCATATGGTTAATATGGTTACAGGTCATGGTAAAGATGAAGAAACAATGTGTGCTGAATACAAAGTATCTTCTGTTGAAGTACAAAAAATCTCTAATCAATTTAAAACAGAAGTTAAACCAAAAGAAAATCAAGCTGAAGTTAGTTAATTAAAATGACCATTGGTTGGCATTTTGATAATTCATATTCAAAGTTATCAAATACTTTTAAAGAAAATATTAAACCAACTCCTGTTCATGATCCTGAATTAGTAATTTTAAATGAGGAACTAGCATCTACTTTAAATTTAGATTTTTCAAAAACAGACAAAAAAAAATTAGCAGAAATATTTTCTGGAAACTTCATACCAGAAGAAACTAATACCATTGCGCAAGCATATGCAGGTCATCAGTTTGGACACTTTACTATGTTGGGAGATGGTAGAGCAGTTTTATTGGGCGAGCATTTAGTTAACAATGATAATCGTTTCGACATTCAGTTTAAAGGTTCAGGAAGAACTTCTTTTTCTAGAGGTGGCGACGGAAGAGCAGCACTAGGACCTATGCTTAGAGAATATATTATCAGTGAAGCGATATATTCATTAAATATTCCAACTACTAGAAGCCTTGCTGTAGTCAAAACAGGAGAAAAAGTTGTAAGAGAAAATCTTTTACAGGGCGCTATATTAACAAGAGTTGCATCAAGTCATCTTCGGGTTGGAACGTTTCAATATATAGCTGCAACTCAAAACATTGAAAATTTAAATACTTTAGTCGACTACACAATAAACAGGCATTATCCCGAAATTAAAACATCAAATTCAAAAGCATTAGACTTGTTAAATCTTGTAATGGAAAAGCAATGCCAGTTAGTAATCAATTGGATGAGAGTTGGATTTATTCATGGGGTTATGAATACTGACAACATGGCAATTTCAGGTGAAACAATAGATTATGGTCCTTGTGCATTTATGGATCATTATGATCCAAAAACTGTGTTTAGCTCAATCGACAAATTTGGAAGATATGCCTTTTCTAATCAACCACCAATTACAAAATGGAATTTAGCAAGATTTGCAGAATGTTTAATCCCACTAATTGACAAAAATGAAGATACTGCAATTAAATTAGCAACAGATTTAATTGATAATTTCCAAAATATTTATGAAGATAAATGGTTAAATATGATGAGAGATAAGCTTGGTCTATTTGGTGAGGATAAAAATGATAAAAAATTAATTAATGATTTGTTTAATTGGATGGAAAAAAATAAAGCAGATTACACAAATACTTTTTGTAATCTAATGAATGTCAATTCAGATGAAATTTACAAAAATAATGATTTTATCAATTGGAAAAATGAATGGAAAAAAAGATCTGAGTTAAATAATTCAACTAAGGAAAAACAAAGCAAACTTATGAAATCAAATAATCCAATTGTAATTCCTAGAAATCATAAAGTAGAGGAAGCTTTAGCTGAAGCAGACAAAGGAAGTTTAGATAAAATGAAAAAATTATTAGCTATTTTAAAAAATCCTTATGACAATCATAATAATATTCAAGAATATCAAACGCCTGCTCCATCGAGCAATGAAAAATATCAAACTTTTTGTGGAACTTAAATTATAGAACGTAGGGCTCTGGCCTAGCAGTTTTACCTAAAACTCTCTCAACTGCAAAATCACTTATATCAATTGTTTGGTATGATCCTGTTGTAATTAATTCAGTTAAGGCTCTACCAATACCTGGTGCCTGCATTAATCCTCGGCCTGTAAATCCAGAAGCCATGTAAACATTGTCATATTTTGGATGCTTACCAACGACTGCATTGTTATCTAATCTATTGCAATCATAGTAACCTGCCCATCCACCAGTTAACTTAAGTTCTTCAAAAGCAGGTATTCTTTTAGCAAGAGCTGGCCAAACTAATTCCTCAAAATCATTCCAAGCTGGTTCCAAATCATCTGCATCAAATACAGAAATAGGTGATCCTGCTAAATATTCCCCACCCTCTGGTCTCCAATAAACACCCGTTGTTAAGTCTCCACTTAGTGGCATCTCTTTAATATATGTTGGGCATTTAACTCTAAACACGGTATGCTTTTGAGGAACAACAGGAATATCTTCTAGCAATTCTTTTGTCCAGCAACCAGCTGCAGAAACAATTGTTTTAGCATTTATTTCAGAAATACTTTTTACTTCACCTTTAATAAATTCTGCCCCAAGCTCTATTGCTTTACTTTTAAGAGCGCTGTGAAACATAAATGGATCAATCCATCCTTCACTTTGATTATCCGTATAAGTTGCTGTCTCTATCCCTTCACTATTAACATAAGGGAATACTTTTGATAATTCCGATCCTTTAATATTTTTTGTTCCTGCATCACATTCTTTATGATTTTCTAATGCTCTATATTGTTCTTCAGCATGTTCAGGGCCAAACATTAAAAGATATCCATTGGTTACCATACTTGCTGTTGGATTAGGATTTTTTTCTGTTTTTAATAATTCTGGTATTTGAAAAATAAATTCTCTTGCAAATTTTCCTAATAAAATATTTTCTTTTTGGAAAAATTGTCTTCTAAAACCACCTAGAGATAATGGGAATGAAGCTGTTTTATAAGTAGGATCTCTTTCAATAACTTTTACTTTTCTGCCTTCTTTGGATAAAAAATAAGCGGTTGCCGCCCCTATTATTCCACCACCAACTACTACAACATCATCCATATCTAATTTAACATAATTAAGCTTATATTCAGAATTAGTGCAAAGCTGCACCAAAGTAAATATGGAATCATTAAGTAAGCACTCAACATCTTGACGCGTTTAAACCTCAAAATAAGATTAATTATCAATGCTATTAATATTATTAATACTAAAAGGGCCAAGACCATGTTATGAAAAACAAAAAAAACTACACTCCAAGTTGTATTGAATACTAAATGAATAAAATAAATGTAAACAGTATTCATATCTCTATTTTTTGTATGCCAGTAAAGCCATATTGAAATTGTCATTAATGTATACAAGGTGGTCCAAACAGGTCCGAATATCCAATCTGGTGGATTAAATGATGGTTTATTTAGTAATGAGTACCATGGCTCTTTAAATGTAACGGTAGCTAAACCGCCAATTAATGAAGCAGAGAATGTAATAGTAAGAAACAATATAAATGTTAAAAATTTATTTTTAAACATGCTAAATATATACATAACAAAAAATGAGTAAAAAAACTATTTGGATTACTGGCGGTAGCACTGGTATTGGAAAAGCTTTAGCAATTAAATTTGCAAGTAAGGGATGGAACGTTGCTATATCTGCAAGAAGAGCTGAATTACTAAATGAGCTTTCAAATTCTTATGAAAATATTTCAGGTTTTCCTTTAGATGTAACAGATAAGGAAAAATGCAAAGAAGTATTTAATGAAATTAAAAACAAATATGAAAATATTGATATTTGTTTTTTTTCAACTGGAACATGGGACCCCAAAAAAGAAAAAGATATAGATGTCGAACAAATGGAAGATGTCTTTAAAGTAAATTTTTTTGGAACTGTAAATAGCATCAAAGCAGTTGAAAAATACTTTAGAGATAAAAAAAACGGTATAATTACTATTGTTTCATCAATTGCAGGATATAGGGGGTTACCTAATTCAACTGGATATGGACCATCTAAATCTGCATTAAATAACTTAGCTGAAAGTTTGTACTTTGATTTTAAAAGGTACAACGTACGTGTTTGTTTAGTATCTCCTGGATTTATTAAAACACCAATGACAGATAAAAATGATTTTAAAATGCCTTTTTTAAAAACTCCTGAGTATGCTGCAGATCAAATTTATGAAGGTTTAGTTAACAAAAATATATTTGAAATACATTTTCCAAAATCACTTACAATTACATTAAAACTATTGAGTTTTTTACCGAGTAAAATTTATTTTGGTTTAGTTGGAAAACTAACGAAATATCAAAAAAAATAGTTAATCTTTTACAAATACAACTGTCAATTCAGCTACTTTAAAACCAAATTTAGTCATTGTTGCTCTATTAATTGCAACTCTATCATCTTGTTTAAAAATCCAATCGTCAAAAGTTATTTTTAATTCTTTACCTTTGACCGGAACTAATAAAACATATTCAAATTTAAACGCTGGTCCATAAGAATATCCTATTGCTTTACCAACAACATCTCCTGCTGTTCCTTCGTAATTATGCTCATCAATTTTATTTATTGTCCATTCTCGGTCTTGAACTTCACCATCGTCCCAATTAAATTTTTCTTTAAGAATTAATTGCTTACCATCCCAGGTTCCATTTAAATCTGCAGAAAATTGTCTTGTAACTTTACCTGACCTATTTTGTAGAACGCCCCAAGCTTTAACATTTCCAGATAAATATTCCTCTATAATTAATCTTGGTTCTTTGTTTTTAAAGTCTTCTGGTTTCATTACACTATTATTTGAGCAACTTGTAATTAAGAATAATGAAATTATCAATGAAATTGACTTAATTATTTTTATATGTCGCATAAATATCTCCATTATTTTTATTTGTTCTGCATTGAAAATTGTATCAGATCAATATTTTTTGACTTAAATCCTGCTTCACAATAAGTAAGATAAAATTCCCACATTCTTTTAAACTTTAAGTCAAAACCTTGATTTTTTATTAAATTCCATTTTTTTAAAAAATCATTTCTCCATATTGCCAATGTATTCGCATAATGGTCAGCATAAGAAATATATGAATTTATAGTTAAACCGTTATCAGAAACATATCGATTAATACTATTTTTATTTGGTAAAAAACCACCTGGAAAAATATATTTTTGAATAAAATCTTGTTTATTTTTGTATCTACCAAACAACTTATCATCAATAGTAATTGCTTGAATGGCTGCTTTACCCCCATCAGATAAGTTAGTTTTAATAGTTTTAAAATAACTTTCTAAATAATTTTGACCAACAGCCTCTATCATCTCTATAGAGGCGATTGAATTGTATTTGCCTTTAAGATCTCTGTAATCCCTTATTTCAATATTTACTTTTTCGTTTAAACCACAGTTAAAAATTCTTTCTTTTGCGTATTCAAATTGTTTTTTTGATATTGTAATACAGTCTAGTTTAACATCGTATTTTTTACCTAAGTACTCAGCAAAACCTCCCCAACCGCATCCTATTTCTAAAACTTTGTCGCCATTATTTGGTTTGATTAGATCAATTAATTTTTGATATTTGTTATTTTGAGCATCAGAAAGATTTTTTGACTTATCATCAAAAATAGCACTAGAATAAGTGAGCGTGTCATCTAACCAAAGCGAAAAAAAATCATTACCTAGATCATAATGTTTGGCAATATTTTCTTTGCTTCTGCTTTTTGTATTTTTGATTATTTTATTTTTAACAAAATTAATTATTGGAAAATCGAGAAGGCCTGAGAATTTATATATTACTTCTGTATTTCTTGCAGTTAATTCGATTAAATTGGATAAGTTATCAGTTTCAAATTCACCTCTCATGTAGCTCTCAGCAAATCCAATGCTACCACCTCTAATTAAATTATAATTAAAATCTGATTTTTTAATAAAAATATTTGCATGCAATTTTTCATTTGGATTTCCAAACTTTAATATTTTTCCATCATATGCTGTTAGCTCAAGATAACCATGACTTATTTTATTAAGAAATTTAAAAACTAATTTATCTGCTGCATTGTTTAAAAACATTAATTTTCTACTGTTATATTATTTTTAATTTTAAATTTTTTCTTAATAAATTTAATTCCTTTAATCCACAATTTAAACGCTTCAAAATGTATCGCAGAGATAATTTTAAATGTCATTAAAGGGTGTTTTAAATAAGAATTCATTAAGTTTTTACTTGTCAAATCAGATCTTTCGCCATCTTGAGATGCAAAAAGAATTTTTCCTTCTTGATCATATTGATCAATTACAACTGACAACTTCTGCTCTGGATTTAATATTCTAAAAAAATAATTACAATTCATTTCAATAAATGGAGAAACATGAAATTTCTTAGAGCAATTATTTTGAATTAATTTATTTTGTCCTTCCACTTTAAAAACATATGTGTGTTGCTCACCAAATGTATTTTTAACCTCATATAATATAGAAATTAAATTATCATTTTTATCGTAAACAAAAAAAATACTTAGTGGATTAAAAACATAACCAAATATTCTTGGATAGCATAAAAGTTTAACTTTTATGTTTTCTGTACTGATTTCGTTATTAATTAGATTTTTTTTTACCCACTCAAAAAGAGGTAAGCCATCACGATCACCATGATCTTTCTCATAAAAACTAATTAGATTAAATTTATTTAAAGAAAAAAATTTTAGTTTTTTATTAAGCTCACTAAGTTCTGACAGGTCAATAAATAGTGAAAATACTTTATATTTAAAAAAATGTTTTTTTGGTTTGAATCTCTTATGGATTACATTTCCATTATATATACAAGAACTAATCATTAAGGTTTTGCAGCATTTCGATAGATGATTTTATTCCATCTTCATGAAATCCGTAACCAAAATAACTGCCACAAAAAAGTAAATCTTTTTGGTTTTGTAATTTAACAAGCTCTGATTGAGCATCTAATGCTTTTTGATCATAATAAGGATGTGTAAATTTTACTTTCCTCAATATTTTTTTCTCATCAATATTGAAGTAGGGATTTAATGTTAAGAAAATATTTTCATCACATTTTAAGTTTTGTAATAAATTTAACCAGTATGTAATTGAATTTTTCTCTAAATTCTTATCATCTATTGATGAATTCCAAGAAGACCAAGCTTTTTTATTTTTTGGCATAGACTGCTGATCTGTATGTATATAAGCTATATTTTCTTTGTAGCTAAAATTAGAAAGAATATTTTTCTCATCATCAGTTGGATTTTCAATTAACTTTAAAGCTTCATCAGCATGTGTTGCCAAAACTACTTTGTTATAATCGAAGAATTCACTTTCTCCACCATAATACAAATCTAATCCTGATGATTTCCTTTTTATTTTTGTAACTTTATAGTTTTTATAATGTTCACCACTTATTTGGGAAAGTATTTTACTCACATAAGATCTGCTTCTATTTGTTACTGTGTACCACTGTGGTCTATTTTTTAATTTAAACAAACCATGATTTTGGAAGAATCTAAGAAAGAAACTAATTGGCATCTTACTAGCTTCATAAGGAGGCATAGACCAAATTGCAGATACCATTGGTATTATATGATAATCGATAAAAGTTTTAGATAACTTATTGATTTTTAAATATTCACCTAAAGTTATTTTATCATTGGATGTGGTTACTTGATCACTTTTTTTATAGAATTTAATTATGTCAAAAAACATTTTTAAGAAATCAATGTTGAATAGATTTGATTTATTAGAGAAAATACCACTCAACCCTTTTCCACAATATTCAAAGTTTGTATTATCTACTGAAACTGAAAATGACATATTGCTTTTTTCAATTTGAATATCATTTTCCTTAAAAAAATTAATTAAATTTGGATAAGTTTGAAAATTAAAAACAATGAAACCAATATCTACAGAAACTTTTTTTTCATCAAAAAAAATATCTATTGTATGTGAGTGTCCACCAAAATGATCTTCTCGCTCGAAAAGATCTACGTGATGTTTTTTAGATAAATAATAAGCAGCACTTAATCCGGAAATACCTGACCCAACAACAGCAATCTTCATTAATTATTATGCTGCATCTTCTTTAAACTCATCCATACTTGGACAAGTACAAAAAATATTTTTATCTCCGTATACATTGTCAACTCTTGCAACTGGAGGCCAAAATTTATTTGCTTTTAAGAATTTTGCTGGGTACGCAGCTTGCTCTCTTGAATATTTATGACTCCATTCATCTGAGGCTAATTCAATATCAGTATGAGGTGCATTTTTAATTGGATTATCAACTTTATCAAATTTTCCAGACTTGATCATATCTATTTCTGATTTAATGCTGATCAAAGTATCACAAAATCTATCAAGTTCAGATAAGCTCTCACTTTCAGTTGGTTCAATCATCATTGTACCTGCTACTGGCCATGACATTGTTGGTGCATGAAAACCATAATCAATCAATCTTTTGGCTATATCTTCTTCAGTAATGCCTGTTTCGCTTTTAATAGTTCGTATATCGATTATACATTCATGAGCTACATTTCCATTTGAGCCTTTATATAAAATTGGATAATGATCTTTAAGTCTATTAGCAATATAATTTGCATTTAATATTGCAACTTGAGTAGCTATTTTTAAACCTTCAGAGCCCATCATTTTAATATACATCCATGAAATTGATAAAATACTTGAGCTTCCCCAAGGTGCAGCTGAAACTGCTCCTATTCCTGTTGCAGGTCCACAGTCTTTAACAACTGGATGATTAGGTAGATAAACTTGTAAATGTCTTTTGCATGCAATTGGTCCCATTCCAGGTCCTCCTCCACCATGTGGAATACAGAATGTTTTGTGCAAGTTTATATGACATACATCTGGACCAAAATTTCCAGGTCTAGCTATACCAACAAGTGCATTTAAATTTGCACCATCCATATAAACTTGACCTCCATGTTTATGAATTAACTCACATATATCTGTAATTTTTTCCTCAAATACACCATGTGTAGACGGATAAGTGACCATTAATGCTCCAAGATTTTCAGAATGCATTTCTGCTTTTTTCTTTAAATCCTCGAAATCAACATTTCCTTCTTTGTCACAATCAACAACTACAACTTTCATTCCAACCATTTGTGCACTAGCAGGATTAGTTCCATGTGCTGAGCTTGGTATTAAACATATATTCCTGTTTTCTTCACCTCTATCTAAATGATACTTTCTAATAACCATTAATCCTGCGTACTCCCCTTGAGCGCCCGCATTTGGTTGAAGTGAAACACCAGAAAAACCAGTAATTGATCTAAGCCAATTTTTAAGATCAGTGAATAAAGCTCTATATCCCTCCATCTGCTCAATAGGCACAAATGGATGAGGCTCTGCTAATTCTCTCCATGAAATAGGTATCATTTCTGCAGTAGCATTTAATTTCATAGTACATGAACCAAGTGCAATCATAGTTCTATTAAGAGCTATATCTTTATCTTCTAATTTTTTTAAATATCTAAGCATCTCAGTTTCCGAATGATATGAATTAAATACAGGGTGTTCTAAATATTTTGAAGTTCGTAATAAGTTTTTTGGTAAATTGGGTAAGCTTACTGTTGGATCCTCTTTTTTAATTGATTCTGCTGCATTAAAAATTTTTAGTAGTTGATTTGCTCTATAAACATTTTTCTTTTCGTCAAAAGATACTGCTAGCATTTCAGAATTAACTTTTCTGATATTCACTTTTTGATCTAAAGCATTATTATAAATTTGATCAGTTTTATCCTTAGTAATAATTGTAACTGTATCAAAGAAATGATCTGAATAAATCTCATATCCTGATTGTTTTAGTTTGTCTGCAAAGTTTTTTGCTAATTGTGAAACTCTTTCAGCAATAGTTCGGATGCCCTCTGGGCCGTGATAAATAGCATAAGCTGCTGACACTATTGCTAATAAAGCTTGTGCAGTACAAATATTACTTGTAGCTTTATCTCTTCTTATGTGTTGTTCCCTAGTTTGTAATGATAATCTATATGCTTTGTTTCCATGTCTATCAACTGATACCCCCACAATTCTTCCTGGCATAGATCTTTTGTATTCATCTTTGGTTGCAAAGAAAGCTGCATGAGGTCCACCGTAACCCATTGGAATTCCAAATCTTTGAGAACTTCCTACAGCAATATCTGCTCCTAATTCTCTTGGTGTTTTTAACTTAGCAAGTGCTAATAAATCACAAGCTAATATTGCTTTTCCATTCTTTTTATGGATTTTACTAATAGACTCACTTGGATCTTTAATATCTCCTAAAGTACCAGGATATTGGAGAATTCCACAAACTAAGTCCTCTTTTAATTGATCTAATACTTTATCTTCATCACCAACAAGCACTTTTAATCCCATTGGTTCTGCTCTTGTTTGAATTACATCAACTGTTTGTGGATGACAATTTTGTGAAACAAAAACTAAATTACTATCTTTTTTGTTTAATCTATGACTCAAACCCATAGCTTCTGCAGCTGCTGTTCCTTCATCTAATAAAGATGCATTTGCGATATCCATTCCTGTGAAATCAACTATCATTTGTTGGAAATTAAGTAACATTTCCAATCTTCCTTGAGCTACCTCGGGTTGATAAGGTGTATAAGATGTGTACCAACCTGGATTTTCTAAAATATTTCTTAGAATTACGTATGGTGTGTAAGTACCATAATAACCCATCCCAATAAAGTTAGAGTAAATTTGATTTTTTTTTGAAATTGCTTTTAATTTTCTTAATGCTTCATATTCTGAATTAGAATCACCAATATTTAATTCGTCTTTTAATTGGATTTTTTCTGGAACTGTACTTTTAATTAAATCATCTAGTGATTTATAATTAAGTTCCTTAAGCATTTTATTTTGATCTTGATCTGAGGGTCCAATATGCCTTTTTAAAAAATCTTTTTGAGAATTATGTAACATTAGCTAGCACTCTCCTTTACAAATTTATCGTATTCTTCTTTGCTCATAAGACTATCCATTTCGGATTGATCTTTCATTTTAAGTTTAAAAAACCATGCTGAACCCTCTGGATCTTCATTAATTTTAGAAGGATCATCGACTATTGCTTGATTAGTGTCTACCACCTCACCACTAACTGGAGTATAAACATCGCTAGCAGCTTTTGTAGACTCTACCACTCCTGCAGTACCATCTTTTTCAACATTGGATCCTTTTTCAGGAAGTTCTGTAAAAACTATATCACCAAGCATTTCTGTTGCATGTTTTGTAATTCCTATTGTGGCTACATCTCCTTCTAAAGTAATCCACTCATGTTCTTTAGAAAATTTTACTTCACTCATTAATTTACTCCTTTCACATAATTTTTTTTATAAAATGGTAATGCACAAACATTTGCTGGATGTTTTTTTCCTCTTACCTCAAGCAAAATTTTAGTATCGACTTTTGAAAACTCTTTATCAACATAACCCATCGCTATTGGTCCGTTTACACTTGGTCCAAACGTTCCACTAGTTATCTCACCAATTTGATTTTCTGTATCATCAAATATTTTAGTTTTTTCTCTTGCAATCAATCTTCCCTCAGGCTTAATCCCTACTCTTACTTGGCTTGCTCCATCTTGCATTTGGTTCATAATTTTTTTTGATCCAATAAAACCTCCATTTGATAATCTTGATTTTGAGATTGCCCATCTAAGGTTTGCCTCAACTGGTGTTTTATTAATATCTAATTCGTGACCATATAAACACAATCCAGCTTCCAATCTCAAGGTATCTCTTGCCCCAAGTCCTATAAGTTGTGCTCCCTTTTCTATTAAATTTTCTACAAATTTTTCAGCTTTGTTGTTAGAAATTGAAATTTCAAATCCATCTTCCCCTGTATAACCTGATCTTGTGATAAATAATTTTTGATTATCAGAATCGAACCAATTTCCTGTCATAAAATTTAGTTGATCAACCCCATTTATAATTGAGTTTAAAATTTTAGCAGACTTAGGTCCTTGAATTGCTATCAAAGATCTACTGTTGTCTAAATTCATTTTAAATTTTGTACCTAATAGATTGGATAAAATCTCAAAATCTTTATTTTTGCATGCAGCATTTAAAATAATTAAATAACCTTGATCAATTTTGGTAATGATTAAATCATCATAAATCCCAGCATCTTTATTCATTAAAAAACTATACTTAGAGCAGTTCTGTTTTAGATTTTTTAAATCTAAAGGAAAAATTTTTTCTAACTCATCTGTTAGACTTTCATCACCATATATGAATAATTGGCCCATATGAGATACATCAAATATTCCAGAGTGAGATCTTGTGAATTTATGTTCTTCAATAATACCCTTGCTATACTGTATAGGCATTTCATAACCAGCAAATTCAACAAACTTAGCGTTATTACTTTGATGAAGTTTATTTAGTGATGTTTTTTTTATTTCCATATTAACTCTTCTTTGCCCCCTCTGTCTTGGTGCCTGAGAGATTTGCTCCTTCGGCGAGAATAATTCTCTTTCCAGAGTTAATATGTACGGTCCTTTTGCCTGAGAGTTTCCGGGGTGGTTGCTCCTTCGGCGCTACAAAAGTAGTCTCTCCCGTATAAAAGTTTATAACACATTTAGAATTTTAATGTAAAATTTATTTAGCTATCTTTTTTATAAGTAATGGAGATAAAAATTGTATAACTACTGCTGTTATAACAACAGCTCCTCCAAAAAGCACTGTAAGTGGTGGGTTTTCGTTTGCAAATATCCATGCCCACAAAGGTCCTAACACAGCTTCAGTTAACATAATTATTCCAACAAATGCCGAAGGAGTTGATCTTGCTCCAATTGTTATAAGTATAAAGCCAAGTCCAACTTGAAAAAATCCTGCAATAAAACCTAAAAAAATGTCATTTGTTGAGACAAAAATATTTGGTGACATTAATAAGCCTATTAATGTTGCAAAAATTCCAGCAACGAGTTGTAAAGGTATCATATCAACTTCAGGATATTTTCTAACAATTAGTATTAAAATCGCAAAAGATATTGGCATAATGAATGCAACTAAATTTCCAGTCATTTGACCAGGTGTTAGTGAACTTCCTAACATTAAAATAATACCAACAACTGCTGTAATAATACAAGTTAATGTAATTTTAGAAATTTTTTCTTTTAAAAATACATAACCAAAAATTGCTAAAAACAAAGCTTGTGTTTGTATTATAAAGTTTGCGTTCGCAACTGTTGTTTCGTACATAGCAAATACGTAGCTAGCAAATCCAATAGATAAAATTATACCTCCTATTAAACCTGGGACTCCAGATTTATAAAGAGCACTAAAAATATTTCCTTTATAAGTGATTATTAAAAATATTGTAATCACTCCAATAAAAAAAAGCGATCTCCAAAATAATATTTGCCAAAGTGTAGATCCTTCAAAAGATTTTACTATTAAACCACCAAAACTTAGTGCACATGCTCCCAAAAAAACTAAAAAAGGTCCTGGTATCTTTGTTAAAAAATTCATTAAATTTGTGATAGCAAATTTTGAGTTTCCATTTCATATAACTTAAAAAGTGTTTCTGCATCAGATAAATTAATCTCTTTAAATTTTATTTTTGATCCTGATGATAACTGGACAAGCTTGTCATAATCTGCACTTATAACAGTTCCTATTTTTGGATATCCACCAATTGAGCCATGATCGGAAAGCATGATAATAGGATTGCCATCAGGTGGTACTTGAATTACACCCTTTATCAGACCCTCAGACTTAATATTTGTATCAACTATATTTTCAATCTTTGGTCCTTCCAATCTCATTCCCATTCTGTCAGATAATTTAGAAACAGTAAAATCTTTTCCAAAAAATGTTTTTTTTCCTTCTTCTGAAAAATAATCAAAGTTTGTACCTTTGATGACTCTTATATTTTCAATTTTCGTATTTATATACTCAATTTTTTTTTTATTAAGATCAGAAAATATTTTTGAAATAAATATTTTTTGATTTTTTTCAAATTTATTTCCATTATTAGGACCAATTTTTGCTTTTGTATTTATAGAATAACTATTCCATTTAGATTCGAGTTTAAACTCACCACTTATATTAAAATATCCATATATAGATTTATTTGTTGATAAAATATCAACCTCATCATTATTTTTTAATTTATACACTTCATAACAATTTCCATCTATTTCTTTACCTTTTGATCTGATTATGAAGCTGACATCACCTGTTATAACAAAATTAATTTCATTACCTGTATATTTTAACAAAGGGCCTTGATAAGCAAATTCAACTACAGGCGCATTAAGATTATTGCCAACTAATTTATTTGCAATTAAATAATTTCGCTTATCCATTGCTCCACTAAAAGTAATTCCAATATGATAAAGGTTTTTTCGACCTTCATCTTGAAAGGTAGTGTTAATACCAGGTCTAATTAATTCAAAATAATTTTTATTCATTAAAACTTTTATATTCTTCTATTGTTATTTGCTTAAAAGTAATTATGTCGCCAGGATTAATTAAGTTTGGTTCAATTTCCTTAGTGTTATCAAAAATTTTTAATGGGGTGTTACCTATTATATTCCAACCTCCAGGACTTTCAAAAGTGTAAATATTAGCAAATTGTTCTGTTATAGCCACAGCGCCTTTAGGCACTTTTACTCTTGGTGTATCTAAACGTTTAACTCTAATTTCTTGATCTAAATCTCCTACAAATGGCATTCCAGCAATAAATCCTGTCATGTAACAAAAATATTTTTTATTAAAGAATTTTTCTAAAATTTTATCCTCTGACAAACCTGATTTTTCTTTTAATCTTTTGATATCTAAAGAAAATTTATCTTCACAACAAACTGGTATGTTAATCTGATTACTAGGATTTTCTTTAACATTTTTTATATCTATTCTTTCGATGAGTTTTTTTAAATTAGAGTAGTTTGTTTTGTTCAGGTCAAAAGATATGATCAATTTATTATAAGAAGGCGTGATATTTGTTATTTCTGGAATATTTTTTTCTTTAATATTTTTAAAATATTTAATTACATTGGTGTTTATCTCTATATTTACTTCTTTGCCAAAATCGCAATAAAGTGCTGCGTCACCAAGATTTGATATATTTTTTATCATGCAATGTTATACTCAACATTAAAGACTATGGAAATTAATATAAATTGTGATTTAGGAGAAAAATCAAAACATCATTCAAATAAACATGATCCAGATCTGCTAAAAATAGTTAATTCAGCAAATATTGCTTGTGGATATCATGCTGGAGATGTTGCCACCATGCATGATGTAGTTCAAATTTCAAAAAAAAATGGTGTAAGTATAGGTGCCCATCCTTCATTTAATGATCCTGAAAATTTTGGAAGAGAAAGAATGAATTTATCAAACTCAGAAATTAAAAAATTGATTTATGATCAATATAATATATTGCAAAATATTTCTAATCAGCATGGAGAAAACGTAACTCATATTAAGCCTCATGGGGCTCTAAATAACATGGCATGTGAGGATATTGAATTAGCCACAACGCTGGCTAGTGCAATCAATGATATTAGTAAAGATTTAATATATTTGGTTCCTACAGGCTCTAAAATGGAAGAAGCTGCTAAAAAATTAAATATGAGGATAGCCTGTGAAATTTTTGCCGACAGGAATTATGAAGATGATGGGAACTTGGTATCAAGGAAAAAATCACATGCTCTAATAACTGACCCAGATGAGGCAAAAAAACACGTATTAAGTATGGTTAAAAATCAGTCACTAAATTGTCACAGTGGGAAGCAGATACCTTGTGAAATAGACTCTGTATGCATACATGGAGATAACGAAAGTTCGTTATCTACAGCAAAATTTATAAAAGAGAATCTGATAGAGAATGGATTGGAATTAAAATCTTTGAATAAAATGGAGAAATTTAAAAATGATTAAAAAAATATTTGTTATTTTGCTTTTTACACTATTTTCAACAAATTCTTTTTCTGCAGGATCAGACTCTACTTCTGCAAAAGTTAAATCTAATTATGATAAAGCGGTACAATCAATAAAGTTTGCAAAAAAATATGAAGCAAAAGGAAAAATTGAAAAAGCAAAAAAAAGATATGCAAAGGCTCAAAAACTTCTTTTAAAATCTAATAAAGAAAAACCACTTCAAGCAGATACTTTAAATTATCTTGGTTTCACTACAAGAAAACTAGGCGATTATGAAAATGGTGAAAAATATTATCTTCTAGGTTTAGAAATTGACCCCAAACATAAAGGTATTAATGAATATCTTGGAGAACTCTATGTTGCTACTAATAGAATTAATCTTGCAAAAGAAAGATTAGAAGTTTTAGCTAGCTGTAACTGTGATGAATATGTACAATTAAAAGAAATATTAGACGGCACAAGAAAATCAAAATATTAAATTTTATTAGAAAGAAATATATTTCTATGACTATCATAGAGTTTCAATATAGAAATGTTAATATTTTTTTTGTCCACTCTTAAAGTTGGTGTTCTTGGAAATTTATCTACAAAAGTCCAATACCTAGGAATATAGTTTTTATTTAATTTTGTTTTGAAATAGTTTGATATTTTTTTAATTGATAAATTTTTATTTTTCTTTTTAATTATTAAGGCTACCATCTCTTCTTCACCAATATCAGCATCAGTAGACAAAATTGCTGATTCTGAAATATCTTTATGCAAATTTAAATTTGTTTCAATTTCCCAACATGAAATATTTTCACCCTTTATTCTTACAGAATCTTTTTTTCTTCCAATAAAATAAAAATTTCCATACTTATCTTTTTTGGCAAGATCTCCTGTGTAAAAACCATTATTTTTGAATGCTTTAATTGTTGATTTTTTATCACCATAATATCCTTTTGAAATTACATTTTTACTAATTTCTTTTATAAAGATTTCTCCTACGTTTTTTGATTTATTAATTAATTTAATTTTAAACCAAGGTAAAACTTTTCCTATAGAATTATTGATCCGATCAAAATTGATAGTTGTAAAACTTGAGGCTTCAGTCATTCCATACACTTCTCTCAAAGGAATCTTGAATCTTTTATTAAATATTTCGATTGTATTTTTTCTTGCTCCTGCTCCAAATCCAAGTTTAATATTATGTTTATGATCTGTTTTTTGCGATGGTTGTTTAACTAAAATATCTAATATACCACCTAAATAATGAAATTTTGAAATCTTGTATTTTCTAACTTGTTTCCAAAAATTTCTTGCAGAAAATTTTTTAACTAAAAATAATTGAGTCTTTTTTAATAATGAAATAATTAAAATTTCTAATCCACCGATATGATGCAAAGACTCCCATAATAAAAATCTATCATTTGCTTTAACGTCACAAGCTAATCCAGTGGCATAAGCTGAGGTTATTAACATTTTATCACTTACTATAACTCCTTTTGGTGGCCCTGTTGTACCTGAAGTAAATAAGATACAGGAAATGTTATTTGTATATTCTTTAACTTTTACTTTATCATCTACAAATTTGTCTTTTAAATTTTTAATCAATAAAATTTTTTTATTAAGTTTTTTTTTAATATTTATTTTTTTTTTGTTTTGAATAATTATCCTTTTTGGATTTATTAAATTTATAATATAATTTAAACCAATCCCTTTTCTTTCTTTTCCTAATGGCACCCAAATAATACCTAAACTCAAACATGATAAAATTAGAATAATCTGATCAATAGAATTATCCATTAAAGATAACAATTTATCTTTTTTTTTAAATCCTAGGCTAACTAGTTTTTTTTTACATAATATAATTTGATGGTAAAGTTCTGCTCTTGAAATTTTTTGTTTATCAATAAAAATTGCAACTTTATCAGGTTCTTGAGTTTTAAGACTATAAATAATATCTTTTATAGAAATATTAGGTATCTTAAGCATTGCTTAAACTATTTCTTTAAAAATTTTTTTGAAACTTTCTGTGGTTCTCCTGAATTGAAGGATTTTTTATGATAAATAATAGCAGATTTAAAGATTTCATTTAAATCAGCTTTAAATATTTGCCACAATCTTCTTTTGGTTAAAGTCATTGCATTTGTCGGTTTTAAAGACAAATCTCTAGCAATTTTTATTGACTTTTTAAGTACATCTTTTTTATTTGTAAAATGATGAATAATGCCCTTATTTTTTGCTTCTTCACCACTAACAAGCTTTCCTGTGAGGCAAAGCTCTACACAATTTGAAAAACCTAAAACTTTTTCTATTATCCATGGCCCTATTATACTTACTACACCTGAGTTTATTTCAACTTGTCCAAATTTTGCATTTTTATGAGAAATCCTAATGTCTGTTAGCAAAGCTAATTGAAAACCCGAACCAGCAGCAACTCCATTTATAGCTCCCACTATAGGTTTTTCAAAAGATCTAATACAGGAATATAATATTTTAAATTGGTTAATCCATTTAATTACATCTTTATGAGTAAACTTACTCATTTCATGCAAATCTTGGCCGGAGCAAAAAGCTTTGGTTCCAGAGCCCGTTATAACTAGTGCTTTAATTTTTTTATTATGTTTTTGTTTTTTAAAAATTTTAATTATTGTTGATCGCATGTCATAATCCCATGCATTTAATTTTTTTTCGTTCTTTAATATTATGATTCCAATATTTTTTTTAATTTGAAATTCAACAGTCTTTGTCTTTGACATTTTTTATTTTTTAGCCCGCACCAGGACCTTTTATGGTGCTTGGCAAATAAGTGGCTAATTCTGGAAATGCTATCATTATAAAAACCATTACAACCATCATTAAAAACATTGGTAATGCAGATTTAGCTAAAAATAACATTTCATGCTTAGTCATTCCTTGAAGAACAAAGAGGTTAAACCCTACAGGAGGTGTTATTTGCGCCATCTCTACTAAAACTGTTAAATAAATACCAAACCAAATAACATCAATCCCTGCACTTCTTATCATTGGTTCCACTACAGCCATAGTAAGTACTATTGACGAAATTCCATCAAGAAAACATCCAAGAATAATATAGAAAACCATCAAATATAATAATAATTCTATGTTTGTTAATCCAAGAGATGCGATCCACTCAGCAATAGACCTTGGCAATCCAGTGAAACCCATTGACATAGTTAAAAATGCACCACCTGCAAGAATGAATGCAATCATGCATGAAGTTTTGGTTGCCCCAATTAAACTTGCAAAAAATGTTTTAAAATTTAACGAACCTTGTAAGGTTGCTAAAGACAAGGCGCCTACTACACCAAATGCTGCAGCTTCAGTCGGTGTTGCCCAACCCATGTACATTGAACCAATTACAAAAATAATAAGTGAAAAAATTGGAATTAAAAATTTCGAGCTTTTGATTTTTTCCATTATAGAAATTTGGGGATCTTTTGGAGGCATTTTTTTCTTATTTATTGTTGCCCAAACACCAACATATAACATGAAAAGTCCTGCTAAAACTAGACCAGGTAAAATTCCAGCCATAAATAGCTGAACAATAGACTCATTAATAGTCACCCCATAAACAATCAACGTTAAAGAAGGAGGTATCATAAGCCCTAATGTGGCTGATCCTGCCAATGTTCCTATAGTTAAATTTTCAGGATAATTTCTTCTTCTTAATTCTGGAATTGACATTTTTCCAACCGTAGTAAGTGTTGCAGCTGATGAACCTGATACAGCGGCAAAAAAAGTAGATCCAACAATATTTGTATGCAAAAGTCTACCTGGAAGGTTATTCATCCATGGTGCCAAGCCTTTAAATAAATCTTCTGACAACCTTGTCCTATACAATATTTCACCCATCCATATAAATAGAGGTAATGCGGTCAGAGACCAACTCGAAGAAGTTGTCCATATAGTAGTGATCATTGCATCTCCAGCAGGTCGTACTGTAAATAATTCCATACCCACATATGCAACGCCCATCAATGCAAGACCTATCCAAACACCACTTCCTAACAGGAAAAAAAGGGTAAATAAAAATATTACTGTGAGATATAAATTTTCCATAATTTATTCTTTATCAATTGATTTTTCGTCTTTTACTTTCCATGCTACTTCTAGATCCTCATATTTAAAAAAAATGGATTGATAGAATCTATCTAGAAAAGCAATTGCTAATATTAAAGTACCAATTACCATTACCATTTGTGGGATCCACATGGGCCAAGCATCATCTTGTTGGGAAATATCGTTCAAAATATATGAAAAATGTGCACCTCTTGCAGAATAATAAAAAAAATATATTGCCAGCAAAGAACCTATTCCATAACACCATCTTTCACCCCATTTTTTTTTATCTCCAAGTTTGTTTAATAAAATCCTAACTCTTATATGTCCATCTTGATGAAGAGTATATGCCATTGCTAAAAAAGCTGATGCCGCCATAGAGTATCCTGCATATGCTGTGGCTCCCATAACAACAAAGCCTGTCCATCTAGCTATCATCTGAATACAGATAATTACTAAAATACAAACTAAAAAAAATGAAGCTATATAAGCCGCTGATAAATATAATTTATCTAGGAAATTTCTAATAGGATGTTTTTTCATATTTTATACTAAAAATTGAGCCCAAATAATATTGGGCTCAATTAATCTTTATACTAATTATTCAGATTTAAAGCCGTCGATAATTTTCTTACCAACAGAACCTGCGTTAGAAATCCATTCATCAGACATTGTTTTACCAATGCTTTCTAAATCTGTTCTTAGTTGACCTTGTGCTTTAGTAACAGTCATACCATTTGCAGCTAATTGAGTAAGATACCAACCAGAAAGTTGTTCTGATCTAGCAGTACCTGCAGCTTCAGCCATTTTTGCTACACCCATTATGATATTTCTATTTTTTTCACTTAATTTATTCCAAGTTTTTTTGTTAACCATAACGTAGTTTCTTGGAAGCCAAGCATTTACTTCATAGAAATGTGATAAATGTTCCCAAACTTTTCTATCATAACCTGTGGCACCAGATGAAACAAATGAAGAAGCAACACCAGTTGCTAAAGCTTGAGATAATTCAGCTGCTTCAACTTGAACTGGCAACATACCCATTAACTCAGCTATTCTAGCTGTTGAATTGTTATAAGATCTAAATTTGATACCTTTGGTATCAGCCACAGAATTGATTTCTTTATTGAAATACAAACCTTGTGACGGCCAAGGTACTCCGTAAAGAAGAACTAAACCTTGTTTATCTAAGATTTTTTCAAGCTCAGGTCTCAAATGCTTCCATAATTTATCAGAATCAGCATATGAGGTTGCTAAAAAAGGAATTGAATCTGTACCAAAAATTAAACTTTCATTTTGGTGTCCAGATAACAATCTTTCTCCGATTGGTACTTGTCCAGTTTGAATGGCTTTTTTAATTTCACCACCTTTAAAAAGTGATCCACCAGCGTGAACTGTAATATCTATTTCACCTCCAGTAGCTATTCTTACTGCATCAGCAAACATTACTCCATTTTGACTATGAAAGTTTGTTGCTGAATAGGCCATAGGCATATCCCATTTTTCAACTGCATTAGATGTAGAAGTTAAAAATAGAGATAAAACTATAGCTGAAAAAATGTTTATTATTTTTTTCATTTTGTTTCCCTCCTAAGTATTTAAAGATAGATTTGAACAGAATTTATATAAAATTTCAATGATAAATTCTACCTACTAGGGTTGAAAGATTCTATATCTAATTTTTCATTATCTCTTAAAATCGTTTTTGAAAGTATTTTTCCTGTTTTAGGACCACCTGTTAAACCAATATGATGGTGTCCATAACCAAAATGAATTTTTTTGTTGACAGATGAACTTCCTATTACAGGTAAACTATCAACGGTGGATGGTCTATGTCCTGACCATTCTTGCTTAGTTTTAAATTTAATTCCTGGAAACATAGATTTTGCATTTCTCATTAATAATTCAAAAGCTTTAGGATTTGGATTTGAATTTAAACTTCCAAATTCAACTAAGCCTGCAAACCTTATTCCTTTAGGTCTTGGTGTAATTGCTAATTTTAAATAACCATTCATAACTGGATATTTTAGATTTATATCTGTTTCATAAAGTTCGAGATGATAACCTCTTTCAGATTGAATAGGAACTTTAACACCAAATTTCTTTGCAAATTTATCTGAATACACACCAGAAGAAATTATAATATCTTCTACTAGAACACTTTTTTCTCTTCCTACAACTTGAACCAAATCTTCTTTTTCCGAAATATCAAGAACTTCATCTTGAATTAATTTTCCGCCTAATGATTTAAATCCATCTAACAAATCATCTAAATAGTTTTGGCTATTAGAAATATATCCTAAGTTATCAATTTTTATTGCAAACTTATATTCTGATGAAAGACCAGGTACTAAAGATTTTAACTCTTCCTGTTCAACTTCAATTAATTTAAATCCATGCTTTTTTCTTAAAGACCAAGTATATTCATCATTAATAAAATCATTTTTATTTTTATAAATAAATAAAAAAGGACTATCCTCAATCCATTTTGTAGCATTTGTCCCCTCTGCTAATTGTTTGTGTTCATTTACACTATCTTTTAAGAGATATGCTAAATTTTTTGAGATATGTTCTACTTTATTTTTACTTGCATAAGTAAGATATTTCAAAAGAAAGGGAATAATTTTTATAAATCCAGGAAATCTCAAAAACAATGGCCCATCTTTTGAAAATAAAAGTTTTGGAATTTTTTTAACCATTCCTGGCATTAGCACAGGAGTAATAGATGGACTTGATAACCATGAAGCATTGCCATACGAAGCTGGTTTACCTTTAAAATCTTTATCTATTAAGGTTACATCGCACCCTCTTTTTGCTAAATAAATTCCACTAGATATTCCTACAATTCCTGCACCAACTATTGCAATTTTTTTTCTTTTCATTAAGCGATCCACTCACTTACTGGAGCCTTCGCGTCTTGAAGTGGTTGACTAATTATATCTATTAAACAAGGACCTTTTTTATAATTTAAAGCTTCTTTAATTGTTTTGTTAAGATCAATTGGTTTTTCAACTTTCCAGGTTTTGAGACCAAATGCTGAAGCAACTTTTGAATGATCTGTTCTTGTAAAATCAACAGAAAAATATCTTTTATCAAATTTTGTTTTTTGGCCAGCCTTTATCCATCCATAAACACTATTTGAAATAACAATAAATATAATTGGCAATTTTAATCTTATTGCAGTTTCTAATTCTCCCACCGCAAAACCAAAACTTCCGTCTCCCATAACCGATACTACTCTGTTTTTAGGTTTTCCAACCTGTACCCCAATTGCAGCAGGCAATGCATATCCTAAAGCACCATGAGCGCGGTTGGTTAAAAAATATCTTCCTGGTTTTTTAAAGTTATAATAAGCAGCAAAATAAGGACAAGGAGTACCTGGATCTACAACTATATAAGTATTAACTGGAAGTACATTGTTTAATTCTTTTACAATTCTTTCAGGCTTTATTAATCCACTGTTTTCTTCAGATAGCTTATTGAAATCTTTAAACTTTTTTTTCTTTACCTCCTTAACTATTTTGTCTCCTTTAAAATTTTTTTTAATCACGTGCTTATTTAAAATTTTTAAAGTTTCTTTAATTTCAGCGACTAAAGATATAT
Organism: uncultured Pelagibacteraceae bacterium; assembly: GCA_902589455.1. Classification (GTDB taxonomy): domain Bacteria; phylum Pseudomonadota; class Alphaproteobacteria; order Pelagibacterales; family Pelagibacteraceae; genus Pelagibacter. Next base: position 53,611 of record CACISX010000004.1, read on the forward strand.
GTGATTTATAATTAGAATTTATTACATTGGGATCTATATCTACATGAACAATTTTCTTATCTTTAGATGGGTATTGCCATTTTTCAGTAGTTACGGAACCCGCTCTACAACCAAAAAATATTATTAAATCTGATTTTTTTAAATATTCTCGAGTAAATAAAGATCCACCATTACTTCCAACAACTCCTAAATTATTTGAATGGTTATCTGAAAGTGTTCCTTTACCTGTAACCGTTGTTGCCAGAACAATGTTTAATTTTTCAACAAATTTTTTTAATTCGTTTTCAGCAAAAGCATTTTTTATAGCACCTCCTACAATAATTATTGGATTTTTTGAATTATAAATAGATTTCAATATTTGTTTAACTTTAAGAATATTTGGTTTTTTTGGATTTGAAGGAAAAGATGAATGGCTTTTATCAGCCCATATATCTTTTTCTGGAACTTCTGAAGTTTGAATATCAAATGGAAAACAAATATGACAAGCTCCAGGTTTTCCTGTGGTGCTTTCTTTAAATGCTCTTCGAATATTATCTGCTAGCTTAGATGATTTATTAATCACAGTATTCCACTTTGTAAGTGGCTTAAATAATTCTTTTTGATTTAATTCAGTTAATGGAAAATGACCAACAGATGTAGTTGGAACATCTGTAGTAAATGAAATTAAACCTATTGAGGACTCATTAGCTTCCACTACACCAGGTAAAATATAAGTGGCTCCACCACCACTTGGTCCTTCACATATTCCTACTTTGCCTGTTACTCTGGCATATGCATCAGCCATATATGCTGCACTTCTCTCGTCTCTTGTTAAAATATGTTTTATTGAGTGATTTAATCTATGTAAAGCATCGTAAAATGGAAGTGATGTATCTCCACAAAGTCCAAAAATATGCTCAACTTTATGAAGATCTAAAAGTTTTACTGTAGCCTCAGCTCCATTTAAATAATTTCTTTTAATCTCAGAGGACATGCTAATTTATAATATTGAATATTGATAACTGTCAAATTTATTAACTTGTTTGAGAATGAATTTAACAGTAGGATTAAATTATGAGTGACAATAAACAGTTAGGACACAACAGAAAAAGTATAGCTGTTGGTGGAAAAACTGTATATGGAGGTACAGTTGGAGTTTGCATGCTTGACACACAATTTCCAAGAATACATGGAGATATTGCTAATGCAAGAACCTGGAGTGTTCCAGTACATTATAGGGTAGTTCCGGGATCTACGCCTAAAGCTGCTGTTTATGAAAAAGGAAAAGATATATTGGATGGATTTATTGATGCTGCTAAAGAATTAGTAAGAATGGGTGCTGATGGAATTACTACAAACTGTGGCTTCTTATCCTTATTTCAAGAAAAAATGGCAGAAGCAGTAAATGTTCCCGTTGCCACTTCTTCTTTAATGCAAACACAAATGGTTCAAAGTTTATTGCCAAAAACAAAAAAAGTAGGAATTTTAACAATTCATAAACCATCTCTTACTAAGGAACATTTAAAAGCTGCTAATGTTCCTTTAGATACACCAATCATAGGAACAGAAAATGGAAAAGAATTTACTAGGGTCATCCTAAATGATGAAATGGAAATGGATATAGAACAAGCACGGCAAGACCATTTAGATGCAGCCGAGGAATTAATGACTAAAAACAATAATATTGGAGCCATTGTCATGGAATGTACAAACATGAGCCCTTTTGCAGCAGATATAAGAAAAAAATTTCAAGTGCCTGTATTTAACATTTATACATTTGTAGAATGGTTTCAATCTGGCTTATTGCCTGCAAGATTTAATCCAGATCATGATGATCCCAGAAAGTAAATGTGTCAAATGTATTAATTTATTTTTCTTCATTTGAATTTTACTTTTTTGTACTCTTTTTAATAATCATTGGTGCAATAACACAAAGTGCTATTGGAATAGGTTTTGGAATTCCTGCATGTTTTTTAGTTTTATTAGAGCCCTCAATGGTACCTAGTTGTATTGTTTTAATGGGATCGTTTTTGGCATTTAGTAACGCTATGTTGAGTTTTAAAGATATAATTAAAGTTGACTTAATTTATGCATATATTGGTAGAATAATTGGTTCTCTTTTAGCTATGCCGTTAATTTTTTTTACACTTGGTACAAAAAATTATTTAATAATTTTTGGTGTATTGCTTTTAATGGCAACTTATATGAGTATAAAAAAATGGTATATTATTGCTAATAAAAAAAATATTACTATTGCAGGTACAGCATCTGGTTTAATGGGAACCTTAATAGGTATTGGTGGTCCACCTATGGCTATTGTTTATCAAAATAGTGCTGCAAGAAAAGTAGTCGCTACTTTGAATATGTTTTTTGGGATCGGTGCATTGTTTTCAGTAATATTATTTGTCTACTTTGATATAATAAATATTCCTGAAGTTATGAAGTCAATATACTTAGCTCCTGCATTAATAATTGGAACCTACATAGGAAGAAGAAAATTCATAAGAGAATTTGTTGATAGAAATTTAAAAAATCTAATTGTTATAGTATGTTTTGTAAGTGCTATTGTAATTATTTTAGATGCATTTATGACAACTTAGTTACAGCTTCTTCTTTTATCTACACCTTTCGACAAGGTCATGTTTGGATTTACTTTAATTGCAGTAACACCTCCAAAAACTCTATTAGGTTTATTGTATATTTTAATTTTAATTTTTTTATTTTTTAAAAATTTAAATTGCTTTTTAAATCCTTTTTCAGCTAAAATTTGATTACCTTGATTATGTCTTATTCTTGGTAAATTTATAGCTTTCTGAATTTTATATCCATAATTATAAATATAATTTAATATTTGAAAAATTGTTTGAGGTTGTCCGTGATCTCCTGGAGTTGAGATTGATAAATCAAGTTTGTTATTATCTAAAATAATAGCTGGACATAAGGTGTGAAATGGTCTTTTTTGAGATTTAAGAATATTAAAACCTTTTTTTGAAATTTTTTCTAAATACATTCTATTATGAAAAACTACACCAGTTTGAGGAGAAACAATTCCACTCCCAAATTCCTCAAATAAACTTTGAACCCAACTTACAGCATTGCCGTTTTTGTCAACAACAACTAAAGTGCTTGTATCTCCAAAATTTTTTTTAAAATCTTTTGTAATATTTTTGAAATCATTAAAATTAATTTGTTTTTTTTTAAAAAAATCAGAAACACTTGGATCTAAACAATATTTATCTCTTATTGAAAAAACTTTTTTTTTAAAATCTAAGTAATTATTTAAATTTATTTTTTTATTTATATTATTGAATAATTTACATAATCCAATCAATGCCAAACCCTGTGAATTGGGGGGTGCGGAAAAAATTTTTTTATTGAAATAATCTGTGCTAATAGGTCTTTGTATTAATGTTGAATGATTAATAAAATCTTTTTTACTTAAAATAGCACCTTGTTTCTTTAAATCATCTACCATCTTATCACATAAATCTCCCTTATAAAAAAATTTAGAGCCAAACTTCCCTAAAACTCTTAAAGTTTTAGCTAATTTTTTTTGTTTTATGATTTTTCCAAATTTTATGTCTTTTGGTAAACCATAGATATTAGATAAATTTTTATTTTTTTTTATTAGATCTTTGTAAACATTTCCTTTAAAAAAATTATATAAATAGTGGTCAACTTTAATTCCATTTTCAGCAAGTTTAATCGCATCTTCTAAGATATCTTTAAGTTTCTTTGTTCCATATTTTTTTAATGATGTTTCCCAGGCATGAATTACTCCTGGAACTGTAATTGAAAGCGAGCTTTTTTGTGGAATTTCTTTTAATCCTAGATTTTTAAAGTATCTAACACTTGCTTTTTTAGGTGATCTACCGGATCCATTAATTGTATAAACTTTTTTTTTTTTTGAAGAATAGTAAAGCGCAATACTGTCCCCACCTAATCCATTCATATTTGGTATAGCTACAGCTAAAGTAGAGGCAGCAGCTATGGCTGCATCTATGGCATTACCACCTTTTTTTAAAATTTTAATTCCAGATTTTGTTGCTTCTTTATGGCCGCTAACAACCATGCCATAATTAGTTTTTAGCTTCATGTTTAATTTTTTAAATCAAAAAGTTTTTGACTGTAGTTTGTTAATCTTTCCGCACCTTTTTTTTTAACGACAAAAGTTTCACTAATAACTATTCCAAATTTTTCCATCCATAAAGCTGGTATACAGTGGAAAGTCATATTTTCATGAATAATATTTTTATCACCTTTTCTTAAACTTGTTGTAAGTTCTCCCCAAGTTGGTGGATATCCAATACCAACTGGGTATCCAATTCTAGAATCTTTTTCAATATTGTATTTAGAAATTACTTTTTTCCACACTTCTTCTAAATCATGTCCTGAAACTCCTGGTTTCACTCTATCTAGAACAGAATTTAAACCTTCTTTAATAATTTCAGCTATTCTAAGTATTTTTTCTGGTGCTTTACCCATATAAATACATCGCGCGAGTGGCACGTGATATCTATGCTTAGCGCCTCCAAGTTCTAAATAAAAAATTTCGTTCTTTTTTAGTTTTTTATCTGTCCAACTTAAATGTGGTGCACTACAATATTCACCAACCATAGCGTTAGGGGGTTTGCAGGTAAAAGTTCCTCCTACTTTTTTTGTGCCACTGGTTGTAGTTTTATTTAATTCAGCAATTACATCACACTGTCGAATACCTGGTTTTGCTTTTTTCATTGCATTCTTCATAGCTAAATTTGCTATTTGTCCAGCTTGTTTCATGTATAACAACTCTTGATCTGATTTTATCATTCTTACCCAGTTCACAAGTAAAAAAGCATCAAAAAACTTAGATTGGCTTAAATTTTTTTTCAAAATTTGATGCCATTTTGCAGAATAATAGTAGTCATCCATTTCAACACCAATATTTTTTTTATGCCATTTTTTTTTCTTTATGAATTCTACAAGAAAATTCATTGGGTGTTTAATGGTTGAGGCTACATATGTATCTGGATATGAGACAATATGATTTTTATTAAGAAATGATGTGAACTTTGCCCCAACTGCATCCATTCTTCTACCAATCCAATATGGTTGAGCATCATTTATATGGATTAAAACCATTTGAGGTGTATAAAAAGACCATCCATCATATCCTGTAAGATAAAACTGGTTGGCGGGGTTGGAAATTAATAATATTTCAATTCCTTTTTCTATCATTTTTAGTTTTACTTTATTAATTCTAGAAATGAATTCTTTTTTGGAAAATATAATTTCCTTACCAAAATAATTAAAATATTTTTTCATTTTAAAAAATAAGATATTTCAGTTTTAAAATTAAATATAAACTATATATTATTATTGTGTTAGAAGAATTTATAATATTAACCAATATTATTTTTATTACCATTATATTAACTGCTGATAATGCAGTAATTGTTGGATCGATTGCTTCAAATTTTGTTCCAAAAAATAGAAAACAAATAATTCTTTGGGGTGTAATTGGAGCCTTCGTTTTTAAAATCTTTTTTGCAATTTTCGCAACTTTTTTATTTGAATTTTATTTTATAAAGATTTTGGGTGGTTTGTTATTAATTTGGATTGTAAATGATTTAAGGAAAGATTTGTTAGACATTAAAAAAGTAAAACCCACTTCAAAAAAGATGAAAGAACCTTCATACATTAGTAGTATTGGAAAAGTTTTATTTGCAGATATCATGATTAGTTTTGATAATGTCATTGGTGTAGTTGCGGCAGCAAAAGGATATTTTGGATTCATGATATTTGGACTAATGTTATCAGTTGTTTTAACTGGTGCTTTAGCAACATATATGGCTAATTTTATACAAAGACATATTTGGATAGCTTATGTTGGTTTAGTGTTTATCTTAATTGTTGGTCTTCAACTAGTAATTGGTGGATTAGTAGACCTTGAAATATTAAATATTAATGAAGAATTTAAAAAATACTTTTAATTAATAAGAGTTATTTTTATTTGGAAATTTAATTTTTCTTACATCTTTTGAATAATTTGAAACAGCTTTAGAAATTTCATTTCTAATATTTGCATATTTTTTTACAAACCTATAATTGATTGGATTTAATCCAATTAAATCATCAAAAACTAATATTTGACCATCGCAAAATTTAGAGGCTCCAATTCCAATAGTTGGTACCTTTAAATTTTGAGTCACAAACTTTGCTAAAGATGTTTCAATACATTCTAAAACAATTGAAAATACTCCAGCTTTTTCTAATAATTGCGCGTCCTTTATAATGTTGTCTCTATCTAACTTTTTTTTTCCTTTAAACTTGAATGTTTTATCTGACTGAGGAAGCAAACCTAAATGACCCATAACTGGAATTTTATTTTTAACTAAAATTTTAACTGTTTCGTAAATTTTTTTTCCACCCTCTAATTTCACAGCGTCACATTTAGTTTTTAACATTATTTTTTTTGCATTTTTTAAAGCTTCTTTTGAATTTCGATAGGTATTATGTGGCATATCAACAACCATTAAAGCTTTTTTAATTCCCATTCTGACACTCTTTGAATGTTCAATCATCATATGTAGAGATACTTCTCTAGTAGATTTATAATTATATAAAACTGAACCAAGTGAATCTCCTACAAGAATAATATCACAATGGTTATCTAAAATTGATGCTACGTTTTTTGAGTAAGCAGTTAAACTTACAATTTTTTTTTTATTTTTTTTTTTAATTAAATCTGTAATTTTTTTTTTCATCGACCTACCAAGAGCCGGTATTTTCCATTGAAGCCCAAGGTTCTTTAGGTTCTAGATTTCCTTCTTGAAGTATTTCAATCGATATTTTGTCTGGTGATCTAACAAAAGCCATATGACCATCTCTTGGTGGTCTATTAATAGTATAGCCCATATCCTTTAATCTTTGACAGGTTTCATAAATATTATCTACTCTATATGCAAGATGGCCAAAATTTCTTGAACCTTCACCAAGCTCGTCCCCATCCCAATTATAAGTTAATTCTATTTCTGCTTTTTCATCGTTTGGTGCTGCAAGAAAAATTAAAGTAAATCTGCCTTTTTCATTTTCCATTCTTCTCGTTTCTTTTAAGCCAAGACCCTCACAAAAAAACCTCAAAGACTCATCTACATTTTTTATTCTAATCATTGTGTGCAAATATTTCATAGGCTTTATTTATATTTAAAAACTATTCTAATTCAATAGTGCTTGGGGGTTTTGAAGTAACATCATACACCACTCTGTTTATACCCCTTATACTATTAACTATTTTATTTGATATAGTTTGCATAAAAGACCTTTTAAATTCATAATAGTCTGCTGTCATTCCATCTTCAGAAGTAATTGCTCTCAATAAACATAAATATTCATAAGTACGATTGTCTCCCATAACACCCACGGTTTTTACTGGAAGTAATGCTGCATATGCCTGCCAAATCTTATGATAAAGTCCGCAATCTTTTAACGCTTGGATGAAATAATAATCAGCTTCTTTTAAAATTTTTATTTTTTCGTTTGTAATTATACCTGGCATTCGAATAGCCAAGCCTGGTCCTGGAAAAGGATGTCTTGAAATTATTTCTTTATTTAAATTTAACTCTAATCCTAATTTTCTTACCTCATCCTTAAATAAGAATTTTAGTGGTTCTACTAATTTTAAATTCATTTTTTTTGGCAGACCACCAACATTATGATGTGATTTAATTTTAGAGGTTTGGCTACCAGTAACGGATTTACTCTCAATTAAATCTGGATAAAGAGTACCCTGAGCTAAAAATTTAACATTTTTAATTTTCTTAGCATACCGTTCAAAAATTTTAATGAATAAATTACCAATTATTTTTCTTTTTTTCTCTGGATCAGAAACATTTTTTAATTTTTTTAAAAACTCTTTTTCAGCATTTACATAAATCAGATTAATCTTTAAACGCTTCTTAAAAGTTTGAACTACTTGTACTTCTTCGTTTTTTCTTAGAAGGCCAGTATTTACAAAAATACAATAAAGTTTTTTACCAATAGCTTTATTCAGTAATTGAGCAACTACACTACTATCAACGCCTCCTGATAATGCACATATAACTTTGTTATTTCCAACTTGTTTTCTAACATTTTTAATAAGCTGATTTTTTTGATCCTTAGAGGACCAATTTTTTTTAATTTTACAAATTAAAAAAATAAAGTTACTTATTAATCTCGTCCCATTTTCAGTATGAGTTACCTCTGGGTGAAATTGCACTCCATAATATTTTTTTATTTTATTTTCAACAATAGCGAATTTTGAATTAGTGCTTGATGCAACAACTTTAAAATTCTTGGGAAGTTTTGAAACTTGATCAGCATGGCTCATCCAAACTTGTTTGTAATTTTTATTTCCAAAAAAATTAGTTGTTAAAAGACTATTATTTTTTTTATAAACATTAGCTAGACCAAATTCTCTATGTTTTGATTGTTTAACTCTTCCACCATTGAGTTTTGATAAAATTTGATGCCCAAAGCATATTCCAAGAACTGGTATTTCAAGCTTTAGAATTTTTTTATCAAATGAATACTTTTTTATTTGATAAACATTTAATGGACCACCAGATAATACTATTCCTTTAATGCTGGTATTTATATCTTTTAGTTTTATTTTTTTGTGACTAATTATTTCTGAAAAAATACCTAATTCTCTTACTCTTCTTGCTATTAATTGGGTAAATTGAGAACCAAAATCTATTATTAAGATTTTATTCAAATTTTGATCAAGACTCATTATTTTCAGGTTCTATATTTTTTAATGACTCTTGAATATCTTTGTTTTCATCACATAAATTTTTACAAACTTTTACAAATTTATCTGAAAGATCCTTGACTTTTTCGTAATTTGATTTTTGTAATGCAATTTTCATTAACATAAATAAAGCTTCTTCATTATCTGGCTCAATTAATAGTGTTGTTTCTAAATTGTATTCTTCTTTTCTTTGATTTTCTTCTTGGTTGTAAATTTTTGCTAAATATAAGTATGAATTTGCGTCTTTTGGATTAAAAACTATATTTCTCTCAAATAAAAAACGCGCATCCTCGTATTTTTCTTTTTTAAACAATTCTAAAGCTTCATTAAAAAAATTTTCTTTACTAAAAGACGTACTGTTAAAAGAAGCTGTTAAAATTATTAATCCTATTAATCTTAAAAATTTACTCATTAATATTTACTATCGTTTTTTACCACATCTACATTATGAACCATACTTTCATAAAATCCAGCTTTTGTAATTTTTACAAATTGTGGTTTATTTCTTAATTTAATGATTTTTTTTGACCCAAGATAACCCATAGAAGATTTCAATCCACCAATTAATTTATAAATGATACTCCCAACATCTCCTTTATATTTTACAAAACCTTCAACACCCTCAGGTACATATTTTGAGGAATCTTTCTGTTTTTTTTGAAAGTATCTATCTGCTGACCCTTTATTCATGGCTCCAACAGAACCCATTCCTCTAAATCTTTTGAAAAGTTGTCCATTTTTTTTAATTAATTTTCCTGGGGTTTCATTTGTACCTGCAAATAACGAGCCAATCATTACTGCATCAGCTCCTGCAGCAAAAGCTTTTGCTAAATCACCAGAATATTTTATTCCACCATCTGAAATTATTTTAACATTTTTATTTTTTAGACCACTTCTTACAGATAAAATTGCGCTTAATTGAGGAACTCCTATTCCTGCAACTAATCTTGTTGTGCAAATAGAACCTGGCCCGATACCAATTTTAATTATATCTACCCCTAACTTTATTAGGAATTTTGCAGCTTCTAGTGTTGCTATATTACCTGCGCATAACGCAATTTTTTTAGTCTTTATTTTTTTTATATATTTAATTATTTCAGCAACTTTCTTTGTATGGCCGTGAGCAGTGTCTACTACAATTAAATCAACACCTTCTTTAATTATTTCTTTAGCTCTAACAAACTCATTTGGTGCTGCACCTACAGCAGCTCCAACAATTAGTTTTTGTTTTTTAACTTTTTTTATCTCTGATAATTGTTTTTTAATATCAATGTTTCTGTGAATTACTCCGATACCACCGGCTTTAGCCATAGCTATTGCCATTCTGCTCTCTGTAACAGTATCCATTGCAGATGATAAAAGTGGAATTTTAAGTTTCAAATTCTTTGTTAATGACAAACTCGTATCTGCATCAGAAGGTAATATTTCTGAATACTTTGGAGCTAAAGTAACATCATCAAAGGTAAGTGCTTCTTTTATAGGAACCATAATCTTTTATATACGATTCCTTTTAAATTAAAAGTCTCTATCGAATTTTTCTACAAATTATGAAGCTTTCTTTTGAGTCTTTTCTACTAGATTTTGGTTTAAAAACCTTAACTTCTTTAAAATATTTTTTTCCCTCTGCGACGATTTCGTTAAATGTACCACCCATAAAAATTTTAGAAATAAAATATCCATTGTCTTTAATTAAGTCTTTAGCGAAGAACATCGCCTCTTTGCATAGTTCTCCTGTTTGTATAGAATCAATATTTTTAATACCTGTTGTGTCTACAGCCATATCTGACATCACAACGTCGACTTTACCATTTAAGTTTTTTTTAATTTCTTCTTGAGTTTTTTCTTGAGTGAAATCTCCTTGGATTTGAACACTGTTGCCTATAGGTTCCATTTTTTTAAGATCTATAGATATCAATCTACCACTTTTAGCAGCTTTAACAGAGTATTGAGACCAGCTTCCTGGTGCAGCTCCTATATCGATTACTGATAATCCGCCTTTAAAAATTTTAAATTTTTCATCAATTTCTATTAATTTATAAGCTGATCTAGCTCTATAACCATCTACTTTAGATTGTCTGACATAAATATCTCTTCTTTGTTTATTGACCCAGTTTTTTGAAATTTTATTTTTTTTCAATTATCTATTAAACCTAAGTTTCATTTCAACTAAACTGCCATCAGTAGCTTTTACTTTTGAAATAAAATTTTTATCATTTCTTATTTGGTCGTTATTTTTTCCTGCAAAATGTACGATGCCAATTTGATGATTTGGAAGATAAGGTTCAACTAATGTATTTTTTTCTTTATCAAATTTTAATGCTTCTATTAATGTCCAATTACAATAAGCTGGCAAAATCTCTACATTTAACCCATCGTGATAAATTGTAATATTCATCGCTATTTGTTCTGAGCCCCAAATTTTTCCAGATTTTAATGCTGCTCTTAAATTTTTTTGCCAAGCTTCCCAATGAGATGCATTTGCTTCTAAAGCAAATACTCCTATATTTAGATGAGGCTTTAAAGCAACTTCTCTTGCTATTTTTTCCGAGAAACCTGAGGACTTTGCATGTTTATAATTCTGTGACTTAACTCTCGCAAAACTTCCAAATACCCATTCAGCTCTTAGAACTCTTCCATAGGCTCTATCTGCTGAGGTTGCAATAGATAGTTTATTATTTTCACATCCTTTTAAGTATAGCTCAATTGCACTCCATGAATTGATCCATGCATCAGCATCTATCCATAAATATTTTCTGTAACCAGGAAAATATTTTGGTAAAAAGGCTCTTGATACTTGGCTTTTAAGCCATTCTTTTCCTTTAACTTTAAATTCAGGTACCTGTATGTCCCAATCAGCTGATTTTATTTCATCAACTTTTTGTGAAAGCTGCTTTTTTTGTTCATCCGATAAACCTGCATCTAAAATACAGATTGCAGTATTTTCACTTTCTTTGAAGCGTTTAATGGAGTCAACTAATTCATCTAACAACTCATAGTAATTAGAGTCTGCTAAAGATATAATGACGTTATCTTTCATTAGAGAATATCTTCAAGATCGTCTTCATCATCTTTAAAGTTTTGATCTTCATTTTGTTTTTTCAACTTTTGATAATGAAAAAAACTTATTGGAAGCATACCCAAATATATAATTGCACTTATAAATATTACATTAAATGTATAAACAAGTAATAAACCAAAAAATAAAACTATTCCGAATAATAAAAAAATTGTTGTTCTTCTTTGTATAACAATTTTTTTAAACGAATAACTTGGAAATTTACTAATAAGTAATAAGGATGTTATAATAAAAAAAGTTGGAACAACAATATTATAATTGATTTGAATAAATTCAAAACTAGTCATGCTAAAAATTAATGGAGTTAATACTAAAATACCTCCTGCAGGAGATGGAACTCCTTCAAAAAAATTATCTTTCCATGATGGTGCCTGGCCAGTATTAATATTAAATCTAGCTAATCTCAATGCTACGCAAATTACATAAATAAGACACAACAACCAGCCGAATCTACCCAATGTATTTAATTTCCAAAAATACATTATGAATGCAGGAGCTACTCCAAAACTAATCATATCAGTTAATGAGTCTAATTCTTTTCCAACTTTTGATGTTGCTTTAATTAATCTAGCAATTCTTCCATCTAGCCCATCAATTATTGCAGCCAATATGATTGCTATAACTGCAAATTCAAACTTACCATCTAAAGCAAATCTAATTGAAGATAAGCCTATACAAACTCCAATTAGAGTAAGCATATTAGGCAAAATCACTCTTGCATTATTTTTTTTGTCAGTAACAACTTTCAAATTATTTTTTGGTTGTTCCATATTTATTTTTTAGCTAACAACGTTTCTCCAGAAATTGCTGTTTGACCCAATTTAACTAGAGGTTCATAATTTTCATAATAAACATCTGCTCTACTACCAAATCTAATCATACCAATTCTATCACCTTGATTAAGGTGTTGATTGTTATTTGTTTCACAAACTATTCTTCTTGCAATTAATCCTGCAATTTGAACAACTACAATATCATTTCCATGTTTATCTTTTATTTTATAATAATTTCTCTCATTGTCTTCGCTTGCTTTATCTAAAGATGCATTTAAAAATTTACCTGGTTTATATAAAATATCTTCAATAGTACCTGAGCACGGTGTTCTGTTTACATGGCAATCAAAGACGTTCATAAAAATACTTATTTTTTTAAATTTTTTATTTTCTAGCCCAAGTTCTTTTGGACCATCCACCTCTTCAACTTTAATCACTTCTCCATCTGCAGGGCTAACTAGATAACTATCATCACCTATAATTGTTCTCTCTGGATCTCTAAAAAAATAATAAACCCAGACAGTTAACAATATTCCTATTAAACCTAAAAAATTATTAATAATTAGAAAAATAATAGTTATGAATACAGCTATAACTATAAACTTGTATCCTTCTGTGTGAATCTTTGGAAATATCTTACTAAACATATTCTTCTATTTGCTAATTTTCGATTAATATGTATATAAAACGATCAAATTCAATTAATAAGATAATTTTTATTTAATGAGTAAAATCAACGTAAAAAACCCAGTTGTTGAGCTGGATGGCGATGAAATGACTCGTATTATATGGGAGTTCATCAAAAATAAATTAATCCTCCCATATCTAGATCTTGGCATCGAATATTACGATTTAGGCATGAAAAGTAGAGATAATACTGATGATCAGATTACAACCGACTCTGCGAATGCGATCAAAAAAATTGGTGTTGGAATAAAGTGTGCGACGATTACCCCTGATGAAGCAAGAGTAGAAGAATTTGATTTAAAAAAAATGTGGAGATCGCCTAACGGAACCATAAGAAATATAATTGGAGGAACAGTTTTCAGAGAACCAATAATTTGTAAAAATATTCCTAAACTTGTTCCCTCTTGGACAGATCCTGTAATCATTGGAAGACATGCATTTGGAGATCAATATAGAGCAACTGATTTTAAAGTTCCTGGAAAAGGAAAAATGGAAGTCAAATGGACATCAGAAGATGGAAAAGATGAAATCAAATATGAGGTTTTTAATTTCACTGGCCCTGGTGTTGCTTTATCAATGTACAATTTAGATAAGTCAATAGAAGACTTTGCAAGATCTTGTTTTAGTTATGGGTTAATTAAAAAGTGGCCTGTTTACATGTCTACAAAAAATACAATTCTAAAACAATACGATGGAAGATTTAAAGATATATTCCAAGAAATTTTTGACAAAGAATTCAAAAGTGAATTTGAAAAAAATAATTTGACTTACGAACACAGGTTAATTGATGATATGGTTGCATGTGCAATGAAGTGGAGTGGTAAATATATTTGGGCTTGCAAAAATTATGATGGAGATGTCCAGTCAGATACTATGGCTCAAGGTTATGGATCTTTAGGTTTAATGACAAGTACATTGTTAACTCCAGATGGAAAAGTAATGGAAGCAGAAGCTGCACATGGAACAGTTACTAGACATTACAGAATGCATCAACAAGGAAAAGAAACTTCAACTAACCCAATAGCATCAATTTTTGCGTGGACAAGAGGATTAGCTCACAGAGGTAAATTAGATGGTAATGAAGAGCTAATCAAATTTGCAAAAACTTTAGAAAAAGTTTGCATTGAATGTGTGGAAAGTGGATCAATGACAAAAGATTTAGCAATTCTTGTTGGTCCAAATAGTAAATTCTTAACTACAAATCAATTTTTAGATGAAATTGATGGAAATTTGAAAAAGAAATTAAACTAAACTCTTAAGCTTTTCAAAAGCTTCCTCAATTTTCGATTGATCCTGTCCACCAGCTTGGGCAAAGTCTTTTCTTCCTCCACCACCTTTACCACCAATTATTTCAGATCCAACTTTAACAAATTGAACTGCATCAAATTCACTTGTTAAATTGTCAGTTACTCCAACTGCTAAACCAACCTTGTCATCTTTATTTGCGAACACAACAACAATACCTGCGCCTAAATCCTTTTTACCTTTATCTACAAGTTTTCTTAATTCTTTTGGAGGCAATCCATCTATTTTTTGAAGTCTTAATTTAATTCCATTAATTTCTTCGTCTTTAATAATGTTTTTTGATTTATCTTTTAAAATTGCATTAACTGAAATAGTCTCTAATTGTTTAGTTAAATTTTTAATTAAAGTTTTTTGATCAATTTCATCTAAACTTGGTTTTCCTCCAAGTTTAATAATTTGCTGACTTAATTCTTTAATTGTTTCTTCATCTTTTTCTGCAGATAAATTTGATAGTTTTTCTTTATTTTGAAGGTATTCCTCCAATTGTTTATCTCTTAACGCCTCAATTCTTCTTACTCCTGCAGCAATTGAAGATTGGCTGACAATCTTAAATTTACCAATATCGCCAGTGTTTTTTACGTGCGTACCACCACACAATTCTGTTGAAAAATACTTTCCATCCTCGTCTCCCATGGAAAGAACTCTTACTTCATCACCATATTTTTCACCAAATAAAGCCAAAGCACCATTTTCGACTGCCTCATCAGGTGTCATTAATCTAGTTTTTACATCAGATTTTTTTGAAACCATTATGTTTACAAACTCTTCTATTTTATCGATTTCTTCATTCAAAATTGGCTTCATATGGCTGAAATCAAATCTTAATCTGCTTGGCTCTACCAAAGATCCTTTCTGAGTGACATGCGTGCCAAGAACTCTTCGTAAGGATTCATGTAGCAGATGGGTTGCTGAGTGATAGGCTCTAGTATTATCTCTTCTTTCCACATCAATTTTTAGTTCTACATTTTCCTTTAATTTAATTGATCCGCTCTTAACCTTTCCATAATGGACAAATAAATCTCCAATTTTTTTTTGAACATCAGTCACTTCAAATTTAAACTCATTTGAAACTATCTCACCAGTATCACCAACTTGTCCACCAGACTCACCATAAAAAGGAGTTTGATTTACTATAATCATTCCCTCCTCATTTTCTTTTAATTGACCTACCTCTTTGTTATCTTTTAAAAGAGATAATACAACACCTTCAGCTTGATTAGTTTCGTATCCTAAAAATTCAGTTGGCTCAATTTTATCTTTTATTCCAAACCAGATATCTTCAACAGCTGCATCACCAGAACCTTTCCAATTTTTTTTTGCAAGCTCTCTGCTCTCTTTCATCAAAGATTGAAACTTTTCAGTATCAATTGACATTGATTTATTTCTTAAAATATCTTCTGTTAGATCTAATGGGAAACCATAGGTGTCATATAATTTAAAAGCTACTTCACCTGGTAAAACTTTATCTATTTTAGATATTTCATCGTTTAAAATTTTTATTCCTCTATCTAAGAGAACTAAAAATTTTTCTTCTTCCATTTTTAAAGTTTCTTTAATTAAAGACTCCGCTCTTACAAGTTCTGGATAATTTCCAGACATTTCATTTTTAAGAGTATCAAACAAATTATAAAAAACTGGTTCCTTAGATCCTAATAAATGAGAATGTCTCATTCCTCTTCTCATAATTCTTCTTAGAACATATCCTCTTCCTTCGTTTGAAGGTAAAACTCCTTCTGCAATTAAAAATGAACTAGCTCTTAAGTGATCTGCAATAACTCTAAAACTAGAAAGATTAGATTTATCTGATTTAACTTTTACAATTTTAGATGCTGAGTTAATTATTTTTTTGAAATGATCTGTTTCATAATTATCATGAGTACCTTGTAGTAAAGCTGCAATTCTCTCTAATCCCATTCCAGTATCAACTGATGGTTTTGGAAGATTTATTCTTTTATCTTTTGTAACTTGTTCAAACTGCATAAAGACCAAGTTCCAAATTTCTATAAATCTATCTCCATCCTCGTCTTTAGATCCAGGTAAACCTCCAGGTAAATGATCACCATGATCAAAGAATATTTCAGAGCACGGTCCACAAGGACCTGTTTCTCCCATTGACCAAAAATTATCTGATGTAGCAATTCTTATTATTCTATCATCGCTAAAACCCGCAATTTTCTTCCAAAAATTGAAGGCTTCATCATCTTCGTGAAATACAGTTACATAAAGTCTATTCTTATCTATTCCAAAATCTTTTGTTATTAAATCCCATGCATAATGAATTGCTTGCTCTTTAAAATAATCACCAAAAGAAAAGTTTCCTAACATCTCAAAGAATGTATGGTGTCTTGGCGTGTAACCAACATTCTCTAGATCATTGTGTTTACCGCCTGCTCTAACACATTTTTGAGAAGTTGTAGCTCTTACATAATCTCTTTTTTCTAATCCAGTAAATACATTCTTAAACTGAACCATTCCTGAATTGGCAAACATTAAAGTAGGATCGTTATTGGGAACCAAATTACTTGACTCCACAATCTTATGATCGTTCTTTTCAAAATACTTTAAGAAAGTATTTCTTATTTCATTAAGTGTTTTGTCTGCCATATTTTTAAAATACAGCTTTTTTATTCTATGTCTAGATATCGAAAGGGAAAAAAGGCGCTTAAATTAAGCGCCTTTTATTAATAAAGATGACCTATTAATTCTTTTTAGATGGAGGAGTAGTTTCTGCTTTTTGGGCCTCTTCTTTTTCAGCTACTTTCTTTTCTTTCTCTAATTTTTCAGGATCGATTGGATTTCCTTCTATTTTCTTAGAAATCACACCTGCTTTTTCTCTAATTGCCATTTCAATTTCTGCAGCAACTTTAGGATTTTGAGCTAAATAAGTCTTGGCATTTTCTCTACCTTGACCAATCTTCTCACCTTTATAAGCATACCATGCACCTGATTTTTCAATTATATCTGCTTTAGAACCAAGATCGACTAGCTCACCCATCTTACTAATTCCTCTTCCATACATTAAGTCAAATTCAACAACTTTGAATGGTGGTGCTACTTTATTCTTAACTACTTTAACTCTTGTGGAGTTACCAATAATTTCATCTTTATCTTTAATCGCACCAATTCTTCTAATATCCATTCTTACAGATGAATAAAACTTAAGTGCATTACCACCTGATGTTGTTTCTGGACTTCCAAACATAACTCCAATTTTCATTCTGATTTGGTTAATGAAAATCATCATTGTGTTTGTGTTTGAAATAGATCCTGTTAATTTTCTTAAAGCCTGACTCATTAATCTTGATTGAAGACCAACATGGTGATCTCCCATTTCACCTTCGATTTCAGCTTTTGGTGTTAAAGCAGCAACAGAGTCGATAACAATTACTGAAATTGACCCTGATTTTACTAGCGTATCAGCAATTTCTAAAGCTTGTTCACCAGTATCTGGTTGTGAAATTAAAAGCTCTTCTGTATTTACTCCTAATTTTTTTGCATAAACTGGGTCTAATGCATGCTCTGCATCAACGAATGCACAAATTCCACCTGTTTTTTGAGCTTCAGCAACAACTTGTAATGCTAATGTTGTTTTTCCAGAAGACTCTGGTCCGTAAACTTCAATAATTCTTCCTTTTGGCAATCCACCTATACCTAAAGCTAAATCAAGACTTAAAGAACCTGTGGATACTGACTCGATATCCATTGCTCTTTTTTCACCAAGCTTCATTACAGAACCTTTTCCAAAATTATCTGTAATTTGAGCTATTGCAGCGTCTAACGCTTTGTTCTTTTCTTTAACATCCATTTCTTGATCTTTAGTAGATTTAACTACTTTTAGGTTATTTTTCGTCATTTTTTGCCTCTTTTTTTATATTTTTTAACAGTCGAATCATAAAATAAATGTACACATTTTGTTCTCATTAGCAATAAATTAATTAAAAGTATTAAAAAAAGATCGAATTACTTAAGATTTAGATAATCACTATTCAGTAACCCAACAGATTTTAAAACTCTATATTGAGCTAACAAATAGCTTCTTTCGGCTTCAGCAAGATTTATTTTTGCATTAATAAGACTTGATCTTGATTGAAGAACATCAAAAGTTGATCTATCAGATCCACTTTCATATTCAAAACTAATTCCCTCAGTTGCAATTTCAGCTGCTTTAACTTGAGATTGTACTGCTTGCAAGAAACTTCTTGATGATTGCAATGTTGACCAAGCTGAAGTCACTGATTGAGTATTGTTTCTTTGAGCATTTTCTAACAACAATCTTTTCATTCCTTTTGCTTGAAGATTTTTACTTACCGTAGATCTATCTTTTCCTCCAAATTGAAAAGGCCAAGTAACCGTTGCTTGTAAAACGTCTTTTTCTCTTTCATCATAGGTTGAGCTCAAATCTTCAGTATAAGTTCTTTCTAATGAAATTTTTGCAGTAGGTGAAAGATCTGATCTCGCAATTTTTACATCTAGTTCTGACTGACCGAATTCTATTTCAGCAATAATTAGTTCAGGACTTTTTTGTAATGAGATTTTTTTTGCTTCTTCTAAGCTTGATGGAATTTTCTCTTGTGCATTATAAATTTTTTTTAATTTTTCTTGTTCAGTAATTATGCCAATAATATTTTCATAATTTAATTTGCTAGTAACAATATTATTCTGTGACTCTATATATCTTGCTTGAGCGCCGGAAAGAGATGATTGAGATTGAGCTAAATCAGATGCAGTAATTTGTCCTCTACTAACCCTAGCATTGTCTAGTTCATATTGTCTTTGAAGTAAGTTTACATTTTCTGCATTTATATTTAATTTTTCATACGCTAATATTAAGCCAGTGTAGGCTTCAATAGCTCTTAAAAAAATTTCTTGTTCTTTTCTAACAAGTTGCGCCTCTGACAAATTTAAACCCAATTTACTTTTTTCGTATTCTGTTTTTCTTCCTTGTCCATCAAGTAAAGTTTGTTCAATTTTAATTGAAGCAGAAGCTGTGTCTACATCTGTAACAGATGCATCTGCTCCAGCTTGTGTAGTAATTTCATTTGTTTGTTCAAAATTTTTTTTACCTGTTAAAGTTAAAGAAGGAAAAAGATCACTCTTAGAAATATTAATAACTTCCCTTTGTATTTCAAGATTTTTTCTCTCTGCCTGTAATTCTAAATTATTTGTATATGTTTGTTTTAATGCATCTATTAATGTTGCACTAAATGCATTAAATGGAAAAATTAATAATGAAAGTATAATTAATAAATTTTTTTTCATTTGTTATATTTTATTGATTTAATTTGATGATTGCTATTTAAATTTAAAATAATCGAAAAATATTTTGGCGCATATTTAAACATATTTTGAGTAATTCTTTGGTATGTTTGCATAAAATTAATTACATCGCCTTTGCTCATTATTTTATGACCACCTTTTTTCTTTGTTTTTAACCATAGTTTATGTTCCTGCTTTAATCTCCACTTTTGTAATAAACTAAAGTTTTTTGCCTTTAAGTAAATCATACAATTTAACTGAGAATACAGCTTTTTATATTTAGTTCTTAATTGCTGATTAACAAATTTTCTCCAAACAAGTTTATGATCATTGGCTTTTTCCATAAAATTAATTGATTTTTTTAATGTCTTGTTAGCTTCCGCTCTTGCTCCAACACACCATCCTTCAAAAATAATAACATCTGGTCTTTTATTAATTGTGTTCCATTTATTTTTGGAAAACCTGTCATCAATCGCCTTATTAAAACTTGGTAATTTCATTTTATTAAAATTTTTTCTTTTTGATTTTTTAAAGAAATCTAACATCATATTGATATCATGAGTTCCAGGAACTCCTCTAGTCAATAACATGGGGTGTACTTTTTTTGATAAAGATATTCTCTCTTTTCTAGTTTTATAAAAATCATCAATAGAGATCTTGAATACTTTTAATTTAAAATAATTTTCTAATATTATTTTTATTATTGAGCTTATTGTTGTTTTGCCCGTTCCTTGACCTCCAGCTAAACCGACAAAGTAAGGTTTTTTTTTATCTGCTTTTTTTGAAATCCAAAAACATATTGGGATTAAATAATTCTTAATCATCCCCTCTTTATTACCAAACTTTTCAGTTGAAGTTTCTTGTGATTTAATAAATTTAAAACAATCTTTTTTAACTTTCTTAAAACACTCTTCAGATAATTTCATTGGAATTTTATTTTTCTTGATCCATTGGATGGTTTAGACCATCAAAGTTAGCTACTTCTTTTAAATCTTCTACTTTAACTTCATCAACACACCCTAAATTAAAACCAGTCATAGCAGGTGCACTTCTTGGATTGTGATGAGTGTAAATTCCACATTCAGTACAAAAGTAATGGTTAGCAACTTTAGTATGGTACTGATAAAGTTTTAATTTATCTTCTCCTTTAGTAACTTTAAAATCTTCATTTTTAACCATCCCCATTGTTGCATTTTTTCTTTTACAAATAGAACAGTTACATCTTACAATTTTTGCTAATTCGTTTACTGTAGCATTAATTTCTGCTTCGATAGCACCACAATGACAATTTAATTTCATAATTCCCTCTAATTTATTTCAAATTTTTTTTTGCTGCAATCTTATTTCCATCAAAGTCACGGATATAAGCATAATAATTTCCATCACTTCTTACTCCTGGTCCACCCTCATCAGTAGCACCTTTTGAAATTGCAATTTCATAAAATTTTTCTACTGCCTCTTTAGAGTCTGCTAATAAAGTTATTTGTGTTCCATTACCAAATGTTGCTGGTTCACCATTTACTGGATTTGTCACATAGAATAAAGTTTTGTCAGGATCACTTGAATGAGAATAACCAATATATTTTTCTGTTGTTACTGTTTTTTTTAATTTTAAAGGTTCCAGAATAGCATCATAGAACTCACTTGATTTTTTATAATCATTAGAACCAACCATTACAAAATCTAAAATATTCATAATTTTTATTTATTTACTATTATATACCTCGTAAATTTTTTCTCTTTCACTTTTGTTCATTCCTTTGGTTTCTTCTATAAACTTATTTCTTAATTCTCTTGTTTTTAATATGAAAAAACAAACAGTATCTTTGCTATGGTAAACTGCTTTTAATTCATCATCTATTTCGTTTAACTCTTCTGGAATATCAGCTTTAATACAAATCATAATTTTCCTTTTTAAATCACTTTAAGACTACTTATTGTAAAAGTTATCCACATGTCCACCAAATGTTGTTTTCGATGTTCACGTTTTGATTCACTTTTGATTCAATTACGGACTCAAAATACAACCTCTTGAGTGTATTGTATAAATGGTCTATAAAGTAGAACAAAACAAGAACATGAAACTAACAATCCCTTATTACCTACATAAAGCAGGTGCTGGTTTTCCTTCCCCTGCTACTGATTATATCGAAGAAGATATTGATCTGAACATGCATTTAATAAAAAATGTTCCGGCAACTTTCATCATCAGAGTTCAGGGTAAATCCATGGTCGATGTTGGAATTAATGATGGTGACTTATTGGTAGTTGATAAAAGTTTAAAACCAAAAAACTTTTCAACAGTGATTGCAAATGTTCATGACGAGCTTGTAGTTAAAACTTTAGTTCAAGAACGAGACAAAAAATTTTTAACTTCTGGATCTAAAGAATTTTCTGACAGAATTTTAATTAACGAAGAACAAGATATTTTTATTTGGGGGGTTGTTACTTATGTCATCCATTCAACATACTAAAAAAATAGCATTAATTGATTGTAATTCTTTTTACGTTTCTTGTGAAAGATTATTTTATCCAAAGATAAGAAGAAAGCCTGTTGTCGTTTTATCTAATAATGATGGCTGTATTATTTCAAGATCAAATGAAGCAAAAGCTTTAGGAATTAAAATGGGTGAACCTTATTTTAAAGCAAAAGATATTATTCTTAAAAATAAAGTTGAAGTTTTTTCATCAAACTATTCTTTATATGGAGACTTATCTAGAAGAGTAATGAGAACGCTAAAAAGATTTAATTCAGGAATAGAAGTTTACTCAATTGATGAAGCATTCTTAGATTTATCGAACTTTCCTGATAATGAAGTAGAAAAAGTTGGAAAAGAAATTAGAGAGACAGTTTTACAATGGACTGGCATTCCAACAAGTATTGGAATAGCAAATACAAAAACTTTAAGTAAAGTTGCAAATCATATTGCAAAGAAAAAAAAATCAGGTGTTACTAGTTTAATTGGAATAGAAAACTTAGATCCTATTCTAGAAAAAGTTGAAATTAATGATGTCTGGGGTGTTGGAAGACAACTCACTAAGTTTTATCAAAAGCATGGGATTTACAACGCTAAACAACTTAAGAATAAGTCTAATACCTGGATTAAAAAATCTTCTAATGTTTTAAGTTCAAGAACTGCAATGGAGCTTAGGGGAATTTCTTGTATTGGATTAGAGACAACTACAACAAAAAGAAAAAGTTGTGTTGTTTCAAGATCGTTTGGAAAAAGAATTGAAACGTTCCAAGAATTAAAAGAAGCAGTTGCAAACTATTGTTTAAATGCATCTGAAAAAATTAGATCAGAATCTTTAGTTGCAAAAGCAATTACAGTATTTGTTAGAACAAGTCCTTTCCAAAGAAACTTTGGATATTATTCAAATGCAAAGACAATTGATTTTCCAATTGCAACAAATAATAGTATTGAAACAGTTAAGACAGCAGTTTTAATATTAGAAAGTATTTTTAAAAATGGTTACCGTTATCAAAAAGCAGGTGTCATGCTCACAGGGTTATCTAATGCTAGTGATAAAACAA
This sequence comes from uncultured Pelagibacteraceae bacterium, assembly GCA_902589455.1. Lineage (GTDB taxonomy): Bacteria > Pseudomonadota > Alphaproteobacteria > Pelagibacterales > Pelagibacteraceae > Pelagibacter. The sequence continues at coordinate 76,995 of CACISX010000004.1, forward strand.
ATTTATTTACATCTGAAAAAGATGAAAAAATAAATAGCTTAATGAGATCTATTGATAACACTAATCATCGATATGGAAGATCTACTTTAAGTGTTGCTAGTGCCGGGGTTCATAAAAAGTGGAATATGAGAAGGCAGTATTCTTCAAAAATTGATACAGCTGACTTTTATTGTTTACCAACTATTAGAGCTTGATTTATCTGGCTTTTTTAATAAAAAAGAAGCATGCAGAACCAAGAAATAGTTAAAATAATTGAAAACCTTAAAGGGCGAAGAAATTATGAGGAAAAAAAAGCTTCTAAATTAGGTTTTGCTTCTCTATATGAGTACTTTGAAGATAAAATCTCAAAAAAACAAAAAGCTCTTGAAAACGAGCAAAAAGAATTAGAAACATCACAAGCTGAAGAACAACCAAAAGCTACTAAAAAAAGCTGTAGTTGTTGTTAAATGAATGAGTTTTTATAAACCAGAAAAGTTACCTAAATTAATGGTAGCTCCAAATGGGGCTAGAAAAGTAAAAAAAGATCACCCAGCTGTTCCCTTAACAATTAGCGAAACAGTAGAAACAGCAAAATCTTGTTACAAAGCTGGTGCGGGTGCAATACATTTGCATGTTAGAGATAAGGAAGGACAACATGTTTTGGATGCTGGACTTTATAAAGAAGCCTTAAATGAATTAGAGTATCAAGTACCTAATATGCATATACAAGTTACTACTGAAGCGGTTGGAAAATACTCTCCAGCTGATATGAGAAAGCTTGCATATGATGTAACACCCCCAGGGGCATCAATTGGAACATCTGAATTAATCCCTTCAAGAAATCCAGAAAATGAAGATATTAAACTTTATAAATATCTAACTGAAGCAGGTACAAAAATTCAACATATACTTTATCAGCCTGAAGATATTGATTTATTAATCAATTTACTTAATAAAGCTGAGATTCAAATTAATGATGCTTGGTGTTTATTTGTAATTGGGCACTATAGTGGAAGAATAAGTTATCCAGATAATATTTCTTTATTTATAAAAAAAATGGAAGAAAAAAAAATAAAACTTGATTGGTCAATATGTGCTTTTGGGAAAGAAGAAATGAGTTGCTTAGAAAAAGCTATAACTCTTGGGGGTAAAATTAGAGTTGGATTTGAAAATTCATTATTTTTGCCTAATGGCGAAATTGCATCAGATAATCATATGAAAGTTGATGCAATCAATAAATTATTTAAATTAAACTAAATAAGATAAATTTTTAGATAAATAAGAGTTAAAATCTTTAACTGATTTACATGACGAAAGAATAAATCTATCTGGTCTAACTATAACTGCCTTACAATTATATTCCTTAAAAAAAAGTTCTAAATTTTTAATATTTTTGGATCTTATTAATTTAATTTTTGAGGATATATTTTTTTTTATTTCGTCTGATATAATTAAAGCAGGTTTTAAAGAAAATTTTTCATCTAATTTTTTATTATTCTTAATTACAAATTGTGGAAAAATTTTTCCTCGAAACTTATCTTTTAAATTTCCTAAACCATTTCCAAGTCTAGGTTTTATTGATTTCATACTTTTTCTACCTTTGCTATCTGCAGAAATATTATTAGTTATCGGTGATTTTCCTACTGCATTGACAAACTCTCCCATACGCATCGTGGTTTCTATATACTCTTTAACGTTTGAAGATCTTTCGGATTGGTAGGTATTTAAAAGCTTATCGTCATGTTTATTCTTTAAACAAAGCGAAATCTTCCATGCAAGATTTGAAACATCTCTAATACCAGCACACATTCCTTGGCCCATAAATGGCGGCATCAAATGCGCAGCATCTCCAGCTAAAAAAATTCTGCCTTTTTGCCAACTTTTGGCTAATGCAGATTGGAATGTGTATATTGTTTTTCTCTCAATTTGAGCTTCTTTTTTCTTAAGCCAAGGTTTTAAAAAATTCCAAATATACTTATCAGAAAGAATTGTCTCTATATTTTCAGTTTTTTTAATTGCAAACTCCCACCTTCTTCTTTTGCCTACATTTCTACAATAGGTAGCTGGTCTTGTAGGGTTTGAATATTGAATAGTCCTGTCTGGTAAATTTTTCTTATCTTTATTTAATATTAAATCTATGACTGCCCATTTTTGAGTAAAACCAAGATTATTCATTTTTGTTTTCATTTGTGATCTTGTTATTGAATTAGCACCATCACAACCAATTAAATATTTTGATTTTATGTTAAATATTTTTTTTAAATTAATGTCTTCAAATATAATATTTACATCATTTTTTTTATTTATTATTTTTTTAACATTAGAGCTTTGTCTAATTTCAACTTTTTTGTAAGACTTTAGTTTCTTTCTAAGTTCTCTTTCTAAATTAGGTTGGTTAAATCTATAACTAGGATACCATCCATTCTCTGTGATTTCTCTTGGTCTTGGCCAATCTAAAATTACTCTATTTTTTTTATCAACAAACTTTGTTCCTTTATTTATTATTGTATGTTTTAAAAAAGTATTAGTTATACCTATAGTTTCAAACACTCTCATAACCTCGTCATCAAAGTGTACTGCTCTTGGTAATGGATAAAAACTTTTTTCCTTTTCTAAAACTAAAATTGAAAAACCATGTAGAGCTAATAAATTTGCTAAAGTGCCCCCTGTTGGACCAAAACCTACAATTACAACATCATACTTTTTCATTTACAAAATAATAATCCTGTTATTTTTTGTTTATAGTATTTGAATATAACCAAGGGCAATCAATAAAAAGTGGTGCTTGTTTTCCTTCTGAAGCAGTTTCTAATCTTTTGTTTCTAAATTTCATTCTTTCTTCGTCTGGTAAATATAATCTTTCATGACCCCAAAAACTTGGTCCTTCAAAAGTTTCGATGGGTTTCCATGTTTTAGGATCAATAATTCTTCCACCCCATCCATTTTCAATAAAAAAACCAGATGGTGTTATTGAATAAAATGACGTCATATAATCATTGGTATGTCTTCCTAAAGTGTAAGCAATTTTATTTTTCTCATATTGTAACAAGTCATATCCTTGACCAACATCATCAAGACTATTGTACTCAACCATAAAATGATGGAAGCCTGTTCTTCCAGATCCAAATAACGCTAAACTATGATGTCGGCCATTCACATGAAAAAAACATAGAGAAATAGGTGTATGACTGTAATCACTAATTTTAAAACCTAAAACTTCTGTATAAAAAGGTATTAAATCATCAATTTTTTTAACATGAATAACTGCATGACCCATCCCTAATGCACCAGTTTTAAATCCTGAAATTGGACGACCTGGTTTGAATGGATCAGTATCGTTCATTGGTTTATAAACTAATTCAACTCTATTACCTTGTGGGTCATTGAAATAAATTAAATCCTCAACAAACCTTTTGTCTGCAAACGAATTTTTTCCTTGATTTACCTCAATGTTATTTTTTTCTAGTTTTGTTGCAAACAACTCCAAGTCTTCTTTATTTTCAACTTCCCAACCCATGAATCCAAGATTGTCACCTTTATCTCCGGTTATTGTTAGACGCTGTTTTTGATCATCCATTCTAAAAGACAGAATGTCTTTACCTCTATCAACTAACTGCATTCCTAAATTTTTTTGACTGTAGTCAGACCAGTCTTCAAATTTATCTGAATTTACTCCAATGTAGCTTAGAGCTGTTATGGTCATTTAAAAATTCCTTAAATTATATGAGCCCAATCTAATATGGGCTCATAAAAATATTTACTTTTTAACGTTCAATTGAAGTGATGATCTGTCTTGCTCTTGTAAGAACAGCATCACCGTCAAGACCTTTGCCACTCATTTCTTTTAACCAATCAGATTCAATCGGTGCTAATATTTGTTTATATTCAGCAATAACATCATCCGATGCAATAATGATTTCATGACCATCTCTTTTTGAGATTTCAGTTTTCATCTTAGCGTTTTGATTATCAATTAAGCTTGAAGCCCAATCACCAAAAGCATGTCCACTAAATTTATTTATACAAGCCTGATCTCCTGCTGGTAAACTATTGAACTTATCTTCATTCATTATCAAACCAAATGTTGCATTCGTTAGATTAACTTCTGTATGATATTTAGTTACGTCAAACAATCTAAATGATCCAACAGCAGTGTATGGAAATGGAGTTCCATCAACTACACCCTTGCTTAATGCTTCAGATGTTCCTGGAGCAGGAACTTTAACTCCTGTTGCACCTAAAGTTTTTAAAATTGTTCCAGCAATTTTGCTTGGTACTCTCATTTTCATACCTTTGAAATCTGCTGGTCTAACCACTTTTTTTTCTTTCATGTGTATTTGGTATCCAGGATTAGAATGTAATCCAATTACTTTAATTCCTGCCATCTCTTTATCCAAATATCCTTCATTGAACAAAGTGTTCAAAGCAGTAGTTCCAGCTTTTGAAGATTTTGTAAGAAATGGTAATTCAATTACTGAACTCAATGGAAACTGACCACCAATATAACCTAGAACTGTCCAAGAAATATCTGCAACTCCTGAAGTTACGATATCATACTGCTTAGGAGGACTTCCTAGTACTCCACCAGCATACATTTTTACATTTAATGTTCCTGAACATTGATTAACTTTTTTTGCCCAGCCTGCTAGAATTTTACTTGCGATAAATGCTTTTGGTGGTTCAAAAGTTGCTAACTTAAGTTCAGTTGCAGAATATGCACTGACTATACTTATAGAAAATAATCCAATTACTAATCCAATAAGTTTCTTTTTCATAAAACACCCCTCATAGTTGTTTAAAATTATTCTAAAATAGTAACTTGAAATTTAAATTATTTCATCTTTAATTGTGTTAGATAAAACACCAATTTGGGTCACTTCTACCTCAACTTTATCTCCTGGTTTCATAAAAATTGGAGGGTTTCTTTTAAAACCAACACCTCCTGGTGTTCCCGTAACCAATACATCTCCTGCTCTCCAAGCCATAGCTTTTGAAACGTAGGAAATTAGAATAGGTATATCAAAAATAAGTTGGCTTAATTTTGCATTTTGCATCACTTGACCATTTAATCTTGTTTCAAGGGTAAGCTCTTTGTAATCTTTAATGTCTTCTGCAAGCACCATATGTGGTCCAAAGCTTCCAGTCTTCTCAAAATTTTTTCCCATGCCAAATTGTCTAGTATGTCTCTGCCAATCTCTTATCGTGCTTTCGTTATAACAAGAATAACCAACTATATGTTTTAAAGCATCTTCAGGTTTTATATGTTTGCCAGCTTCACCCATAATTACAGCCATCTCTCCCTCGAAGTCTAAATTATCAGAGGCAATTGGTCTTTGTATTGATTGTAAATGTGCAGTTTGACTTTCTGGGAAACGATGAAAAATTACAGGATTTTCTTCTACTGTTCGATTAGTTTCCTTAACATGCTCACTATAATTCAAACCAACACAAATAATTTTTCCAGGATTTGGTATTAATGGCAAATATTCAATATCGTTAACATTCAAATCACCAGGATTTGAAATGGCATATTTTTTTGCTTCAGCAATACCTTTTTTTAAAATTAGATCTTTTAAAGAAGTTGCACCTGATATTTTACCAGTAAGATCTGTAATTAAATCATTGTCTAAAATACCAAATTTATGTTCACCTTTATGTGAATAAGAAATAAATTTCATAAATAATACTTTCTGTTTTAAACCAACCTTATATGCTAATGTTTCTTATATTTGAAGATAGATTTTTAAAATATGAATAAAATATTTGACTACTCGGCAATAGCCTCAGGTTTGATACTTTTATTTTTATCTATACTAACTTTTTGCGACGTATTTGGTCGAAGATTTTTAAACTCACCAGTTACAGGAACAATCGAATTAGTTGAAATTGGAATGGCTTTAGTTGCGTTCTTGGCTATGCCAAGAGCTTTTTTTTTAAATGCAAATGTATCTGCTGATTTTATTAACAATTTAAATTTAGGAGTGTTTAAGACTTGGTTAATAATTCTTAAATTTTTTTTAATGATCACCATTATGTCTTTAATGGCTTATGCGACTACAAAAACTTCTTTAAAATTTATGTCGAACGAAAGAGTTACAATTGATCTAGAGCTGTATTTTTATCCATTTTATTTTATTTCAGCTCTTGGGATGTGGCTAAGCGTATTGGCTATTATATTTTGGTTTATAAAAGCATTGTCTCAAACAAATTCTAAAACGAGAGAAATTTAATGGAAATGGGTCCAATTATTAATGGTGGTATAGCATTTGCTGCAGTCTTAATACTTATGGTTTTAAATATTCCAATTGGAATTGCAATGTTGCTTGTAGGCTTCACCGGATTTGCATTAATATCTGGTTTTGATCCTGCTATTTTTGTTTTAGGAACTGCACCATTTGATGCGGTCTCTAAGTATACTTTATCTGTACTCCCTCTTTTTGTTTTAATGGGAAATCTTGCTAATAGCGCAAATTTATCAAGAAATTTATATGACGCTGCTTACGCAGTTGTCGGTCATTACAAAGGTGGTTTAGCAATGTCTACTGTTGGGGCTTGTGCTGGATTTGGAATGATCTGTGGATCTTCTATTGCAACCGCAGCAACCATGTCTCAAATGGCAGGACCTGAAATGAAAAGACATGGTTATAGCGATGCTTTAATAAGTGGTTCTATTGCATCTGGAGGAACTCTTGGAATTATAATTCCACCAAGTGTTATTCTTGTAATTTATGCATATTTAACGGAACAATCAGTTCAAGAACTTTTCTTTGCAGCATTAATTCCAGGTCTAATAGCAGTAATTTTATATATGATTGCAATTAGAGTTTATCTCGTAATCTATCCATCTCATGGAGGTTATGGAAAAAAGATGCCTCTTAACGAGAGAATTTCAGCAATTTCAAAAGTGTTCCCAATTTTTTTAATCTTTGCAATTATAATGGGTGGTCTTTACTTAGGTTTCTTTACAGCTACAGAAAGTGCTGCTGTTGGAGTGATCTTGGTTTTGATATTTATTTTTGCAAGAGGGCAACTTACATTAAACCTATTGAAAGAAGCCTTATGGACGACAATTAAAACTGTTGGTTCTTTATATTTAATTGTAATTGGAGCAAGTATATTTAACTACTTAATTACAGTCACTCAATTACCTTTTGCAGTTGTTGACTTTATAAATTATTTAGAACTAACACCATTAGGAATTATTCTAGTAATATGTGTAATCTATTTAGTGCTTGGAACGGTGATGGATTCTTTGGCTATGTTATTTTTAACAATTCCAGTTTTTTTTCCAGTGATAGTTGATGCAGGCATAGATCCTGTTTGGTTTGGGATTTTTGCTGTAATAGTTGTTGAGTTTGGGTTGGTCTCGCCACCTGTTGGAATGAATTTATTTGTAATTAAAGGTGTGATGCAAAATACACCTCTACAAACTATTTGGTTTGGAACAATTCCTTTTTTACTAACCGATGTAATTAGAGTTGCGCTTATTATTGCTTTTCCTGCAATATGTTTGTACTTACCAAGTTTAATGGCATCTTCTTGATTACCAAACTCCAATCATAATACCATCATCTTTAGTATAGTCTCTTTCTTTAGTTACAAACTCATCAGTGGCTGCAACTCTATTTTTTCTATCTATAATTCTTTTTAGAAGTAATTCTTTCATTTCTTCTCTAATCTTTGAATGTTTTTCAGATTTTCCTAAATCTTTAAATTCATCAGGATCATTTTTTAAATCAAACAACTGTGGTTCAAATCCTTTATAATAAATATATTTCCAATCATTATTTCTAATCATAAAAGCTCTTGCATCTGAAGCCCCTATATTCAGAATTTTTCTAGCTTCATTAAATGCGTAATCTATTTCACTAAACACGAACTCTTTCCAATTTTTTGTTTCTTCTCCTTTTAACAATGGAATTAATGAATTTCCTTCTAATCTATGTTTGCTCACCGGGCTTTCTACTGCATCCAAAAAAGTTGGTAGCAGATCTATTGCCTCAATAAATCTTTGTTCTTTTATCCCTCTAGTTTTATTTGCATAATCACTTGGATCATAAATAATCATAGGAACTCTAACTGACTGCTCATGGAACAATTCTTTTTCACCTAACCAATGATCACCTTGGTAATCTCCATGATCTGAAGTAAATATGATCATAGTGTCATCCATATGACCCGCTTCTTCTAAAAATTTAAACAACCTTCCTAAATTATCATCAATTTGTTTTATTAAGCCCATGTATCCAGCAAGAACTGTATTTCTCACTTCATCTTTTGAAAAAGTTTTGGAAATACTATTTTCCATAAATGCTTTATAAACTGGGTGATCATTATTTCGTTCAGCATCATTTCTGTGAACTGGATAAAATTCATTAGCAGAATACATATTGTGGTAAGGAGCTGGTGCCATATAAGGCCAATGTGGTTTGATATAAGATAAATGTAAAAACCATGGTTTATCTTTACTTTCCTCTATAAATTCCATTGCACGATTAGTCATGAAAGCTGTTTCGGAATGTTCCTCTGGAATTCTAGCTGGCTTATTAGAATTTCTTAATCTCCAACCGCTTAATATTTCACCGTTTTCTCCCTCAGTAGAATTTGCCCAATCATTCCATGGATTGGGTCCTTCATACCCAAGTTTATTTAACCATTCATTATAAGATAAAGTTTTTTTTGAATTTTTAATTTGATTGTTTGGATGGAGTCCATCGTCTCTCTCATAAGGGTCAAAACCTGGTTCACTAACAATTAATCCTATTTCAGTATCTTTAGTAATACCAAGTCTACTCATACCTTCTAAATCTGGTCTCATATGTGTTTTACCAACAACTCCAGTTCTTATTCCTGATTTTCGTAGATAATCTCCAATAGTCAATTCTCCAATTGGAAGTGGAACCTGGTTCCATGTAGAGCCATGGCTAAAAACTGTTCTACCAGTGTAATAAGATGCTCTTGATGGGCCGCATACAGGTGATTGTACAAATGCAGATTCAAACTGAACTCCCTTTTTTGCTAAATTATCTATATGAGGAGTTTTAAGATGAGGATGACCATAACAAGAAAGATAATCCCATCTTAACTGGTCAGCCATTATAAAAAGAATATTTCGAATTTTTTTCATAATTATTGGCCAAAAGCAACTTGGCTTGAGTAGTGCACATAACAACCACTTTCATGTTTATCAGTACATTTTTTCATAGCCTCCTCAATAGCTTTCTCTTTACTGTTTGCTCTAACTTTAATTAAAACTTTATCGTCTAATTTATTTTTTACTATAGCAACAAACTCTACATTTTTTTTAGTTTTGGCTGCAACATCACATTTGTTATAATACCATGTGTGCGAAAATTTCTGAACTGAACTACAGTCAAAAGTATTATCATTATCATTAGATGGCATATCTAAATCTTTTGGCATATTTAAATCTTTTTCTGTAATAATATCAGGTTCTGTTTTTCCACCTTGTCCAAGAGTATCACAAGAATAACCAAGTCTTTCTAGTTTTAGTTTTTTACAAGATTTTACTCTCCACAATTCATCATAATAAACAACTATTGGATTTGAAATATCCTCATCAGTATATCCAGATCCAGGAGCTCTCTCATTATATAGCCCGTATTGAAATGCTACTTTATATTTGCTACCATATTGTCTTGCTTTATGCATAGTTTGTCCAGAGTAATTAACTTTTTGTTCTCCATTAATCCAAAGTTTAAAAAATCCTTTTCCACCTTCTTCAATATTTTTTTGATCCCATTTTACATTAACGATAAAATCTAACCATTTTCCTCTGTAAGAATAAAACTCCTTAAGCGACATTAAATTATATTTATAATATTTAGTTTCGCACCAATGAAATTTAGCATTTCCAGCCATTTTTTCTATAACTACACTGCTACCTCCACAAGCATTAAAACTTTTTACAGTTCCGCCTGTTACAGAATTATATAATTGATAACCGCTAGATTTATCATCATTAAATAATTTAAACTCCCATAATGAAGGCATTGGTCCTTGGTTCGAGTGAAACTGCCCCATACCTGTTTTTCTATGATAAAGTAAATAATCTTCAGGAATGTAAACCGACCAAGCAATCCAATATTCGGATTTATTTTTCATTTGAAAATCGTCAGCTAGAAACACTTCTGATCTTATCACTGACTCAGCAGCTTTTGCACAATCAGAACCATCCTTATCAGTACAATCAGATCTTAATTCAAATCTTTGAGAAGTATCACCATGTCTAACTGGTTCACCATTTTTTTTATTAGATACTCTATAAACATATTGAATTTTACCCTCTTTAATTAGCTCTTTTAATTTATTAGATGATCTAAATTTCCAACCTTTTATTGTCGTATCCTTACTTTTAATACCAACATTTGTTTTCAACGAGTCATGTTTTTCTTTAGAAAATGCTGGATTGCAAAGCAGTAACCCTAGAACCACTACTGCTAAAAGTTTTTTCATTTACCTTTTTTGATAACTGAATAACCTATTTTCTTCCAATTAAAATCCCTATGAATAGCTATTGTTGCAACTATTCTTCCTCTTTCAAAATCTATTGTAAAAATTTGGCCACCATAACCATCCATAATAAATATTGGTCTTTTCTGCATACCTTTTAGGCCTGTATGGAAAAAACCAGCATAAGATTTAGTAAGACCGAATGAGTCTTTGTTATTTTCCCATTCTGCATTTTTATTAATTTTTCTCTCGAACAACGATTTCAAATATTTACCTTCACAAGTATCATTTTGCCAGTCATCCAACATGGCTTTTGACATTCTTAAATAATCATATCTTGTGGCTAAAAAGGTACTATGAGTTGATCGATCACCTGGTTCGGAGGTTTCAGGTTCAACAAAATACATACCATGTTCAATTCCAACTTTTTTTCTAAAAATATCGTCGAGTAATTCTTGGTATTTTTCTTCTCCAACTTTGAAAATTATATAATTCATAATCAAAGGAGGTGGAAAATTATTATAAGCATATTTTTTTTTAGATTTTTTTATCTCTTTAAATTCATTCTCCATTGCTTTTTTAATTGTGGTATTAGAAACGGAACGTCCTGTCTTTTTATATCTATTACTAGGATTTTTTGATGAAAAATATGCCTGATCTCCAGCTGCCATATTTATAATATCGATAATTTTTTGATTATGATAAATACTGTTCTCAATTAAAGGCCAATCATTTAATTTGGCATCAATGCTTTCAACATATCCTTTGCATATTGCGTGACCTAAAATATATGATCCAAGACTTTTACCAACTGATTGTGAATGAAATTGAGTTTCATTAGTAAAAACTTTTCCAAATTTATTTTTTGGACTCATTTCATCGATTACAATTTTACCGTCTTCGTACAACATATAACTCAACAGCGCAGTTTTCTGCATTTGCTTTTTAATATATTTATCTTCTCTTAAATCAAACTTGAATTGATATGGATTGTCTGAAGGTTTGATATCACTGTACCTATCATTATTTGTCCAATTTTCATTAACATATAACCAGAAATAATATAACAAAGTTTCGTAATTTGGTTTTACGTCTTTACCTTGTATTTTTTCAGGAATTTCAGAACTATTGTTATAGGTATTGACATCATAATTACCTATAATTTTTTTATCTTTATCGCATTTGTTGTAGTACCAAAGGTGGCTATATTTTTCTAAATCTTTACATTTCCCAGTTGGTTCAGCAAATCCTACTTTGTAATATTGAGTAAACTCATTTTTCGCTAACCATTTATTAAATTCCTTAGTAAGTCTTGTTTCTGCATGTACACTATTTGAAAATATTAATATAAAAATAGCTATTAAGATTTTTTTCATATACCTTTTTTGATTACTGAATGTGCTATTTTTTTCCAATTATAATTATTGAATATCGCATTTATTACAATTATTCGTCCACGATCAAAATCAATCATTATTGATTGACCACCATTTCCATCCATACCCATTACAGCTCTATCTTTCATTCCTGTATATCCAGTGTGAAAAAAGCCTGCATATTGTTTAGGATTGAACCAATTACTATTATTATCCACATTTCCTTGGTAATTTTTTTTCACTCTATTATTAAATACTGTTTTAAGATATTTCCCAACACAAGTATCATTTTGCCAATCATCCAACATTGCTTTTGCAATTCTTAAATAATCATATCTTGTAGCCCAAAAATGACTATCCAATATTCCATCTTCATAAGTTGCAATTCTATCTTCATAATTTTTATCATACTTCTTCGTTCTAAATTGAACACTATGTTTAATTTTTGCTTTTTCTTTAAAAGTTTTATCTAATATTTTTTGATAATCTCCATTAGACTTGAACCATATATAGTTATTTATTAAAGGTGCAGGTAATCCACTATAATTCCATTTTTGTTTCTTTTTTGTAGAATTTTTAAAAATTTCTTCCATAAGATATTTAATTGTATAATTGCCCGCTGTGTTTCCAGTTTTTTTAACTCTCTCTTTAATATTTATATATTCTTGATCTCCAGCAGACATATTAATTACATCAATTATTTTTTGACCATCATAAAGTGTATTTTTAATTAGTGGCCAATCATCGATTTTAGAATTTACTCCATCAATATAACCTTCGCAGACTGCATTTCCTAAAACATACGATACAATTGTTTTGCCCATTGATGATGCAAAAAGTTTAGCATCTTCATGTAATAGAATACCAAATCGATTTTCAGGACTTTTCTTGTCTACAGTAATTTTACCATTTTCAAATAATAGATAACTCATCATAGCTGATTTCTTGAGCTCTTTATCTACCTTTTTATCCTCACGTAAATCGAATTCAAATTCATATGGATTTGATGAAGCCTCGGTTAACCATTTTCCGCCCATCAAATCTGCTTTTTTACTTCTTACAAATCCATAATATAACAAAGTATCATCACTAATTTTTTTTGCATTCCATGGAATTGAGTCACGAATTTTACCATCTTTTTTTTTAAAAAATTTGATTTTTAGATTATTTGTAGTTTGAGGTTTATGACATTCAAGCCAGAACCACTCGTTAGTTTTAACCTTTGGTTCATCAAAAAAACCAACCTTTGGTACTTTTAAACCATGTTTTTGAATTAATTTTTTGCATCCTGCTTTTTGTTCAATATTTACATACTGAGTATGACCGTTGTCTAATAACCACTTGTTAAACGCGTTAAGATATTTATCATTTGCAACAACTTTGTTGGACAAAAAAACAAAGCTAAAAATAATAATTAAAATTCTTTTCATTATGTTGTCTTTCTTTTAAAATTTAACTTTTTTTGTTGTCCCTTTTTTTAAAAGTCAGCACAACCAGACTTTAAGCTTTAAAAAGCTTGTCAGATAAATTTTGTAAATCCTCTCCCCAGAATACCTCATTTTGAATATTTTTAAAATCAACATCAAATACAGTAGACATTGCTGAGGCATAAACAGATCTAGAATCTATTGTTGAGTTTAAATCTCTACCCTCAAATAGTTCTTTCTTTTTCAAACCTGGCCAATCAGTATAAACTTGATTTTTCTTTAGAAGACCTCCCCCCATAAATATGGCTGAACCATATCCATGTTCAGTTCCTAAACCGCTATTTTGTTTTATTGTTCTACCAAATTCAGTAAGAGTAACTATCAATGTATTATCAAATTCCTCTTTTAGCCTCTTTTTTAATGTTGCAAATATAAGATCCATATCTTTTAAACAATCTGAATGTGTGCCATGAACACCTCCTTGTGCAGCGTGAGTATCAAATCCTCCTACTTCAAAAACTGCTACTCTTGGTCCATTTGGCTCTTTCATTAAAGTACCAGCTTCATTTGCTAATGAATATAAATCATCTGCAGCATAAGACCTTTCTTTTGGTCTAGATTTTATTATCTCAAGCATACCAATAAGTTCATCTTCGGATCTTTCTGAATAAACTTCTTTTAATAAAGATAAAACTTTATCTGTTGGTAGTTTTCCTTTTGTTGGAAAATAATTATTATTTTTTGGAACTCCTCTTAAAATTAGCGGCATCGGTAAAGCTAACGCCAAACCTTCTTGTTTGAGCCCTGCTACTTTCATTCCTCTACCTAACCAACCAGTTTTTTCTTTGTAAGGAATTTTTCCACCAGACTCCATTAAGTTTTGACCATCGAAGTGAGATCTTTGCGTATAAGGAATATTTGTTGCGTGAACAATTGCTCCTTTTTTTTCTTTCCATAGTTCATGAAAACTCTCTAAAATTGGATGTAATGCAAAATCTGAATTTAATTTTATAGTATCATCTAAAATTAATTGTTTTCTTCTCTTTTCAAAATTTTTATCACCTATTACAGGCACTGCACATAAGGCATCCATTCCGCCCCTCAGCATTATAACAACAAGATTTTTTTTAGTTTTTGTTGATGAATATACTGGAATTCCTGATCCAGCCAAAAATAATGTTGCTAAAGAACCTTTTAAAAAATTTCTTCTAGATATTTTCATGCTCTAAACACCTCTGGTAAATTAAACAATAAAATATGTCTATCAATTGGTTTTTCATTTTGTTCTAAAAGTTTCAGTATTCTATCTGGATTATCAAAATTTTGATTTACCACTTTATCAAAAAATTCATTATTTTTATTATCAGCTTTTAAATTAATATAACCTTGTCTTGCATAAATAAGTCTTCTGATAATTAATTCTGGTGACATCCAATCTTCAGCTAAATCAGAATAGCCATTTGGTTGTTTTGAAAGATAGGGATGATGCCCCATATCTTCCATGAACCAACTAGGTTTTGCTTGATAAGGATCTGGTCCACCTCCAAGTTTATAAGTATCGAATTTTTCATCCTTTGCAGGCCACTTTGCATCAGTCATTCGGCTCATTTGAAGCCACCAATTTTCTGGATTTTGAAATTTTGAATATTTATCATTAAATTTAAAAGCTACCTCAATCGCAGCTTTATGAACTTCAGGTAAAAAACCATCATTTTTTTCCCAGGCTTTAACTATTGGATCAGTCATTTCCTTGGTAGGATAATCGGTAATTAAATATCTACACAATTTATATGCAATAAATTCTCTACAAGAAGGATGGTTTGCTAAGAATTTTATTGCAGCTGGCAAACCTTTTGAACCTTTAGGAAACTCTTTTCCCCAAAATATTTTTTTTCCTGGTTCATGATATTTTCTTTGAAATTTAACATCAGCGGTTTCCAGTTTAGTCTTCCAATATTTATCATCTGGAGCCCAACCCGTCATTATTAATGCTAATTCTGTAATATTATCCTGAGTGTATCCTGAGTTTGGTGAAACTGTGTGAAGTTCTAAAAGTTCTCTAGCATGATTTTCGTTGATAGTTGCTGGTCTTTTTTTTCTTCTTCTCCATTCTGCTTTTGCATCTTCAGATTTAGGACCAACATTTTCAGCATTATCTAAGTGATGTATCATAGCCCAAGCTACAGTTGCTTCGTAGGCTAACTCCTCAAAAGTTTTATTTAAATTTTCTCTAATTATTTCTCTTTGATAAGCTCCTGTTGAATAATCGGCCAACATATCCTTATCACTTATTGTGAAATGGTTTGTCCAAAAGTACCAAAGTTTTGCAAGTACTGGATAATTTCCATAAGTTGCCTCTTTGTGTCTAATTGCTATTTCAAGATTTTTCCAAAATTTTTTGCCAGTGCTATCTCTTAAAAGATTTTTTGCAGCTTTATAGCCCATTTTATCTTTTTTAAACTTTTTTCTTAATACTTTTCTGTCTTGATAAACCCACTCTCTATAATGCTTTCTTAATTCTTCCTCAGAATAAATTTTACCTTTAAAAGAAAAATCTGGAATTTTATCAGTTATCTGAGAAGTTGCCCAAACCAAAGGGTCAGATGGAATTTTTTCATCCGGTTTTAAACCAAAGGCTACTTTTCTATAAAAATTTTTCATAAAAAATTGTTGTTGTCCCTTGATTTACAAGTCAGCACAACCAGACTTGCTCCATATAGGATGATAATATTAAAGAAAAAATTTCAAGTCAATATTAAAAATTTATTTAACTTTTTCGATATCATGAATATTTTTTAAAGAATTATTAAATTCATCAATATTTTCTCGTAAAGCTAAATTGGAAATTGAATAAATCATTATCAATAAAAATACTAATGGCAAGGATGTGATTATAGATGCATTGCTTTTTATTAATAAAATATAAAAAACTATAAATAAAGCTGATCGAATTAAAACTGTTTTTCTAAAAACACTTATTATTGAAAGTGAATGTTTTAATAAGTTAAAAAAACTCATCTGCGATGGGCCAAAGTATCTTTTTCCTCTAATAGATGGTGCTGAAACAAGTTCTTTTTCTACCTTTTTTAATGAAGCAGAAAAACTATTCCATGTGGCTTTCTCGTTTAACATCTTTTTAATTGTTGATTTAGAGAGACAAGTAAAGTTTCCAAATTTAATTGATTGTCCTGTAAATGCTAAAGTTAAAAATTTATGAAATTGATAACAAACTTTAAAAATTAAGCCTTCTGATCTTTTTACCCTTTCGCCTATAATAGATTTGTCATCAGACTTTTGAGAAAGTTCAACAAAATTTTTGATTTCTTCAGGCCTGTCTTCTCCATCTCCATCCATTGGAATAACAAAATCAAAGTCTTTTTTTTCAAAAATATATTTTAAACCTGAGGCTATGCATCTAGCATGTCCTCTATTCTCTTTCATGTTTATTATTTCAAGAGATTGGATATTTTCAATATTTGGGTAGGTATCAATTATCTGTTGTGAAGAAGCATCATTTATAACAACTATTGATAGGTCAAAATTTAAACCTTTTATTTGATTATTAATATTTTCAATCAATAATTTTAAAGACTCTCTATCATTATAAATTGGAATTAATATTATGTATTTCATCTATCTTGATCCTACACAAACATTATCAAGACAAATATAATCTTTCAATTGATCAAGTTTTTCTCTTTCAACAATTCCCTCCCAAACTGGTCTTGAATTTAAATGATAAGATAAATTTCCTGCACTCCACTCATCTCCCAAAACTACATTAATAGTTGATTTAAATTTTTGATCCCAAGCATATTGAGTTTTTATTGCAATTTCTTTACCTAGATAATCGGTTCTTTTATCATCATTTGAAACTGAAATATAAGCATAAAGTCCTGGTGATAAAAAGAAAAAGAAAATAAATCCAATCATGAATGGTTTTAATTTTTTAAGATTAATTTG
>CACISX010000005.1 GCA_902589455.1 uncultured Pelagibacteraceae bacterium
TTTTTTTGAATTATTTTTTTTATCTTTAACCATAAATGATAAGATTTTATTTAAATCTTTTAGAGAAAAATATTTTTTTATTGAGGAAGGTAGCTCAGAAGCATCAATGTGATTTGTAATTAACTCATATTCACTTTTACTGATAATATTTGTTTTAAAACTAAAATTAAGTGCTGTTTTCATACCAAGAATCACAGCTTCGCCGTGGTTTAGTTTATGGCTGTATCCTAAGCTCGCCTCATAAGCATGGGCAAATGTATGACCAAAATTTAAAATTTTTCTTAATCCTATTTCTTTTTCATCTTTCTCAACTATTTTTTTTTTAATTTTACAACTTTCATAAATCGACTTTTCAATAAATGGAGATGAAAGATTTAGAATTTTCTTAAAATTTTTATTTAAATAATTAAAAAATTTTTTATTATCTATTAAAGAATGTTTTAATATTTCTCCATATCCACAAACTATCTCTCTTTTTGATAATGATTTAAGAAATTTAGTGTCCGAGATAACTAATGATGGTTGATAAAAACTTCCTATTAAATTTTTGCCATACTTAGAATTAATTCCAGTTTTTCCTCCTATTGATGAGTCAACTTGGGCTAAAAGAGTAGTTGGAATATTAACAAATTTTAAACCTCTTTTAAAAATACTAGCTGCAAAACCACTTACATCTCCTGTAATTCCTCCACCTATAGAAATTAAACAATCACTTCTTGAGAAGTTTTTATTTAACAAAATTTCTAGAATTTTATTAATACTCTTTAAATTTTTATTTTTTTCGTTTGCATTAAAAAATAAAATATAAATTTTTTTATTATTAAGAGATTTTTTAATATTGAAAATAAATTTTTTTGGAACATTTTTATCTACAACAAGAAAGCATTTTTCAAAATTAATTGAGTTTGATTTAAAAATTTGTAAAACTTTTGAAGTTAAATTTGATCCAATAATTATTGGATATTTTTCTGTTTTTGTTGTTATATTTAATTTAATTTGTTTCATAAATTTCTACAACTTTATTCACAATTTCACTTTTACTAAGATTATCACAATTTACCTCATATAACGCTTTGGAATAAATGTTACTCCGTTTCTTTATTAAATCAATCAATTCAGCATCGGTTGCATTTATAGCTAGTGGTCTTTTTCTACTATTTTTAATTCTATTTAATAATATTTTATCATCCCAATTTAGCCAAAATGATAAATGATTTTTTAAGATTTCTTTTCTTATTTTTTTGTTTATAAATGCGCCTCCACCAAGTGAAATCACAGTATTATTCATTTTAAGTTTGTTTAGTGTTGTTTTTTCTTCAATTTCTCTAAAATAATCTTCACCTTTTTCTTCAAAAATTTTCTTTATTGATTTTTTTAAATTTATTTCGATTTCATTATCTATATCTATAAAATTATATTTTAGTTTCTTTGCTACTAATAAACCAATAGAGCTTTTTCCAGATCCCATCATGCCTAAAAATATAAGATTTTCTTTTGATTTCATAAGTTTCTTTATTGAAAAAACATAAATATGTCTTAATTTGAAATTAACTAAAACTATATGCAATTTAGAAAAAATACAAGTTCAGGAGATATAAATCCTAAGGGCATTATAATTAAATTAATTGTTGGCGTAGTGCTTATTTCAGGAATTATTTTTTTTCTGAGTACAATTGATTTTCCTGCACCTAAAAAAGAAATTGAGAAAATTATTCCAAATGAGAATTTTAAAATTATTAAATAAAAAGTTTTTCCTAATTCTTTTAACCACTTTCTATTCAGGATTTTTAGTTCTAGCTGAAGAAAAACCAATCGATATCTGGAATCTAGAAACAAAAGAAAATGAGAATAAGGCTGAAGATTCTATATCTACTGAAAACGTTGAAACTTCGTCAGTAGAAAGTGTTTATAATCTTCAGGAAAATAAAACAGATGAAACTATAAAGCTTGAAGAAGAGCTTTCTCTAAATAACATTAAAATTATAGGTTTATATGATCCAGAGGAATATGGTTTAAGCATGGATATGTGGTCAAATTCAGATGGATTAAAATTAAAAACTCTTTTTAATAATATTGAAAATTTTAAGTTATCTAAGGATGCATCAGAAATTATGAAAGTATCTTTACTGACAAATGCTTATTATCCAAATAATAATATTACAGATGAAGAATTTATAACTTTTAAATCGAAGTTGTTAATAAAAAATATAGATCTAGATTTAATTGAAGAATATTTGATTAAAAACCAAATAGTAAATCAGCATCCAGAGCTTACAAAACATTTAGTTGACACATATTTATCCAAATCAAATATAAAGAAAGCATGTGAAATATTTTCAAAAAATACTGAACCTATAGAGAATGAATACCTATCTAAATTTTATTTATATTGTTTGATTAATTACGGCAAGAATGAAGAGGCACAATTAATTTTAGATTTAAAAAAAGAATTAGGTTTTGAAGATATTTATTATGAAAATAAAATTAATTATTTGTTTGGATACATAGACGAAGTAGATAAAGAAGTTTCAACAAATTCAATTTTAGATTTTCATTTAGCACACAGAACCAATCCCGAATTTTCATATGAACCAACTAAAGAAACACCAAAATTTATTTGGAAATATCTTTCTGAGTCAGATTTGTTATATAAAATTCAAGATTTAGAAATATACCCTCCTTTTGTATCTACAGATATTGATAAAATTTCATCTATTGAAAAAGCAGTTCATAATAAAATTTTCTTAGAAGAAGATTTATTTGAATTTTATAAAAAATTTCAATTTAATATAAATCAATTGTTGAATGCTGAAGAGATTTATAAATCATTATCATCAATAGAAGGAAGAGCCTTATTGTATCAGAGAACTTTATTAATAGAGGAACCAAAATTAAAATTAAAGTTTTTAAAAATTTTAAAAGACTTATTTAATAGAGATAATATTGGAGATGGTTTTGATTTAGAGTTAAAGAAATTTTTAAAACAAATTGAAAAATCTGATGTGCCTTCTAATTACAAAACTTTTTACGATAACAATATAAGTGATGATATAAACCTGAGTAAAAAAATAAAATATAATAGTAAAATTTTACATCAGTCCAGATTAGTAAATTATTTCAATGGTGATTATGAGAGATCAAAAATAGAGGAAGATTTAGAAAAATTTTTAATAAAAATTCAAAGGGATAAAAAATATTTATTATCAAAAAAAGATATAATTTTTTTAGAAGCACTAAAATCTGATGGTATAAATATTTCTAATGAATTTAGTAATCTCTATGACATTGAACAGTTTAATTTTCCAACAGATATTCAGAAAATGATTGATAATAAAGAAGTAGGTGCTGCATTACTAAGAGTAATTGAAGAAATTGGCACAGAAAGAATTGAAAATATAGATGAGGATACAGTTTATTTAATTATCAATACTTTAAATCAGTTAAATGTGGATGAAATTAGAAATAAACTTTTATTAAAAGTTCTTCCTTTAAAAGTATAAAAATTATAATAAAATAAAACTAGTAATGTCTATCAGAAATATAATAACAGAACCCAATAAATTGCTTAGACAAATTTCTAAATCTGTTGATGGTGTTGGAAAAGAAGAACAAAAATTAATGGATGATATGCTTGAGACAATGTACGCAGCGAATGGAATTGGTCTTGCAGCCATACAAGTTGGAGTACCAAAAAGAATTATTGTAATGGATATAAGCAAAAATGAAAATAAAAAAGAACCAAGATATTTTGTAAATCCAGTTATTAAAAATAAAGATCCTTTAAATGCTACATACGAAGAGGGATGTCTTTCAGTGCCAGATCAGTTTGCAGAAATTGATAGACCTAGTAAGTGTGAAGTTGAATATTTAGATTATGATGGAAATAAAAAATTTTTAAAAGCAGAAGGTTTACTTGCTACATGTATACAACACGAAATGGATCACCTAGAAGGAATATTATTTATTGATTATTTATCAAAATTGAAACGTTCAATGATAATTAAAAAATTATCAAAATTAAAATCTAGTTCAGCAGAAGCTTAGTCAATGTCAAAAAGAATAGTTTTTATGGGTACACCTATGTTTGCTGTCCCTATTTTAAAATCTCTTTACCAAAATGGATACCCTATATCTTGTGTTTATACTCAGCCTCCACAAAGATCTAAAAGAGGTCAAAAAATTAATAAGTCTCCAATACAATTAATTTCTGAAACTTTAAATTTAGAATACAGAACACCAAATTCATTAAGAGAAAATATAGAGGAATTTGAGTATTTAAAATCATTAGATGCAGATTTGGCAATAGTCGTTGCTTATGGACAAATAATACCAAAGGCATATTTAAATTTAACTAAAAAGGGGTTTATTAATATACATGCTTCTATTCTTCCAAAGTGGAGAGGTGCTGCTCCAATTCAAAGATCAATTATGAATTTAGATAAAGAGACGGGAATTAGTATTATGAAAATAAGAGAGGAGCTAGATTCAGGACCAGTATGCAACATTTATACAATTAATATAGAAAATAATTTAAACGCAGAAGATATTAATGAAACACTCTCAAGTTTAGCTTCAGAAAAAATCTTAGATAATGTTGATGATATATTTGAGGATAAAGCAAACTTTATAGAACAAGATCACTCAGCAGCAACATATGCATCTAAAATTCAAAAATTAGAAGGGCAAATTAATTGGAAAGAAGATGCTAGAATTATAATTGGCAAAATAAATGGACTTTATCCAGTTCCTGGAGCTTACTTTATGTTTAATGGTGAAAGATACAAAATATTAAAAGCGAAAATTGGACAAACAAAAGGAAAACCAGGCGAGGTTTTATCTGATTATTTAGAAATTTCATGTGGAGATAAAAAATCAATAAAGATTATTCAAATACAAAGAGAAGGAAAAAAACCTCAAAGTATTGGAGAATTTGTCTTGGGAACACAAATTAAAAAGGGTTCATTTTTATAATGAATAGATACCAAATACTTATCGAGTATGTGGGGACAAATTTTAGAGGATGGCAGATTCAAAAAAGAGGTCCAACAATTCAAGGATTAATTCAAGAAAAATTATCAAAATTATTAAATGAAAAGATCGTTTTACACGGTCAAGGAAGAACAGATGCAGGTGTGCATGCATATGAACAATCTGCACACTTTGATTGTAAAAACAAAATAATCGATACACTTAAATTTTTAAAATCAATAAATCATTTTTTAAATTTAAAAGATGTTGCAATAAAAAACATAAAAAAAAGAAACAATAAATTTCATGCTAGATTTTCAGCAAAACAAAGAATTTATAAATATTTTATCTTTAATCAGATAAGCCAACCAATAATTGAGAAAAATAAAGCATGGCATGTTCGTAAGCCATTAAATTTAGAATTAATGAAAAAGGGGGCAAAAAAGTTAATAGGCACAAATGATTATTCAACCTTCAGATCTTCAAGTTGCAATGCAAAAAGTTCAATTAAAACTATTAAATCAATAAAGATAAAATCTTCTAAAAATAAAATTGAATTTCAATTTAGTTCTCAGTCATTTCTACAACATCAAGTAAGATCTATGGTTGGTTGTTTAAAATATTTAGGAGAAAAAAAATGGGATTTAAAAACTTTTGAAAAGAGATTTAATTTAAAAAAAAGAACATTGTGTGCACCACCAGCCCCACCAGACGGTTTATTTTTATTTAAAGTTCTTTATTAAATTCAGCTTATTAGTCATAGCAAATTTTTTATTGATACGCCATCTAGACTCAGCTCTAACAATATAACCACAACAGTTTTTTGACTTACATTTACAAGGGAATTGTTTGTAGTTTTCATCATAACCAAATCCATAATCACATGTAAACTCTTCACCTTTTTTAATATCTTTGATTGCTTTGACCCAAATCTTCAATCCTTTACCATCATAATCACAATTATTATTGCATGAATGGTTTATTAAACCAGCAGTATTCCATGGAAAATCTCCATCTAAGTCATATCTCTTGTTTATTGTGAATAAATATATTGGTTTATTATTATCGTATTTATCAGAGTCTTGTGTTTGTTTTTTGGTTATTAGTTTTCCAACATAATCAATTATTTTAGTACCTTCTTTAATATCTCTAGTTGCATAAAGTCCTCTACCTTTGTTATCAATACTAGATCTTTTTATTTTATATAACTTCATGAAGTTTTTTATTTAGAGTTTTCTTAGGAATTATCAATTAAATTCTAAAAGAGCATCAACATGTCTCTTAGTACTATCTCGAAGTGCTTTTAGGTCATAACCACCCTCTAAAATTGAAACAACTTTTCCATTACAAAATTTTTTAGAAGCTTTTAATATTCTCTTTGTAATGGTGAAATAATCCTCTGTTTTTAGATTAAATTGAGCGAGAGGATCATCCTCATGGGCATCAAAACCAGCACTAATTAATATAAATTCTGGATTAAAATCTTCCAATTTTTTTAGTACACGGTCAAATACGTTTAAATATTCTTCTGAACTTATGCCAGCTGGCAAAGGTATATTAAAGATATTGTTAAATTTACCTCTTTCTTGTTCTGAACCAGTTCCTGGGTAGTAAGGATATTGGTGAGTTGATATAAAAAGGACATTTTCATTTTCATAAAAAATATCCTGTGTTCCATTACCATGGTGTACATCAAAATCTATTATTGCAACTTTCTTATATTTATATTTTTTCAACAAATAATTTGCACCGATACTTACTGAATTTAAAATGCAAAAACCAGCAGCCTTATTTTGTGAGCTATGATGTCCAGGAGGTCGAACACCACAGAATGCATTTCTAAATTCTTTTTTTTCCACTCCATCAATTGCAGTAATTATTGATCCAACTGCATCGAAAGTTGCGTGCTCACTTCCAGGTGAAATAATTGTATCACTATCAAGTGAGGAAAAACCATTTTTTGGGAAAGAACTTTTTACTAAATTTAAGTAATTCGCGTCATGTGTAGTTAAGAGAATGTCATCTGAAACTTTAGATGGTTTCTTCCATATAAGATTTTTATTATTAAGTTTTTTAAAATTATCTACTATGACTGATACTCTGGCTATTTGTTCTGGATGACCAGGACCTGTATCATGATTTTGAGATGTATCCGATGTAATTAAACCAGTTTTCACTTAAAGTAGTTATCTAAGATTTTGGTATAAATTAAAGTTAATCTTTTTAAATCAGATAAGGACACACATTCCCCTACTTTATGCATAGTTTTTCCGACTAATCCAAATTCTAAACATGGAGCTATTTTTCTTATGAATCTAGCATCCGATGTACCACCAGTTGTAGATAATTTAGGTTTAATTTTAGTAATCTTTTTAATTGTATTTTGTATCATAAATGTAGTTTTGTTAGGCTTAGTTAAAAAGGCCTCACCAGAAACACTATATTCGATTTTATATTTTGATTTATTTTTATTACAAATTTTTTTAATTATTTTATTTATTTTATTCTTTAATTTGTAAGATGTGTGTTTGTTATTAAATCTAATGTTAAAGGATGCACTAGCCAATCCCGGAATTACATTATCAGCTGAATTATCAATGTTAATTTTTGTTATTTCTAAATTTGTAGGTTGAAAATCTTTTGTTCCTTTATCAAATTTAATTTCTTTTAACTCTTTTAGTATTTGGACCAAAGCTGTTGACGGATTGTTAGCTCTATTTGGGTAAGCGACATGACCCTGAATTCCAATGACAAATAATTTTCCAGTCATACTACCTCTACGACCAATTTTTATCATTTCTCCTAATTTATTTGGATTCGTAGGCTCTCCTACTAAGCAAAAATCTATTTTTTCTTTTCTTTTTCTCAAATACTTAACAACTTTTTTTGTTCCATTAATTGCAATTCCTTCTTCGTCTCCAGTAATTAGAAGACTAATAGACCCACCAAATTTTTTGTTTTCCCTAGAAAAATTGCTTATAGCAGTAACAAATGCAGCTATTGAGCTTTTCATGTCATTTGCACCTCTTCCAATTAAGTATCCTTTTTTAACAGCAGGTTTAAAAGGATTTACAGTCCAATCATTTAAATTACCAGGTGGTACCACATCTAAATGGCCTGCATAACAAAAATTTGGACTTGCAGTACCAAGTCTTGCATAAAGATTTTTTACAGGATAACTATTTTTATCTTTGAATTCGAGTATTTTTGTTTTGAAGCCAAGTTTTTTTAATTTTTTTTCTAAAAATTTTATTACACCGGCATCAGTTTTTGTAACAGAAGGAAACCTAATTAGCTCTTTAGCTAATTGAAGTTCGTTAATTTTTTGCATTTTTATTCTCTTAAAAGATCGTTGACTGATGTTTTTGATCTGGTCTTTTCATCAACTTGTTTAATTATTACTGCACAATATAAAGATGGCGCTTGTGGATTGTTTTTATCTGGTAAGGATCCTGGAACTACCACTGAATAAGGTGGAATTTTTCCATAACTTATTTCACCAGTTTTTCTATTAACAATTTTTGTTGATTGTCCAATATACATTCCCATACTTAGAACAGAGCCTTCTCCAACTATTACACCTTCTACTACTTCGGACATTGCTCCTAAGAAAACATTATCTTCAATAATTGTTGGTAATGCTTGAGCAGGTTCTAATACACCTCCAACTCCAGTACCAGCGGAGATATGACAATTTTTTCCAATCTGACAACAACTTCCTGCACGACTAAATGTATCCATCATTGTTCCTTCATCAATGTATGCTCCGATATTTACATAACACGGCATCAAAACTGCATTTTTTCCAACAAATGACCCTTTTCTTACTGGTGAATTAGGCACCATTCTAAAACCAGCCTTTTCATGATCTTCTTTTGTCCATCCAGCTGTTTTTCCTTTAAGTAAATGAGCTTTGTCATACCAGCTACTGTATGGACCATTTAAATTTTCCATTGGATACATTCTAAAACTCAACATGATAGCTTTTTTTAGATGTTGATGAGTAACCCATTCACCATTGATCTTTTCAGCCACTCTTGCTTTTCCACTGTCTAAATCATCAATAATTTGATTTACAGCATCCTTTAAAGATTTATCTGAATTTTGGTCAACTTGGTCTTTATTTTCCCAAGCTTCATTTATAATTTTTTCAATACTCATAATTTTATGAGTTTTTTAATAACCTTATTTCTTTCAAAAATAAAGAAAGATTTTCTATTTTGTAATCAATATATTCTTGATCAGACTCTTTTTTCCCCCAGTATTCATTATTGATTAACCAAACTGTTTTTACTCCTCTTTCTTTTCCAATGGACAAGTTTTTCGCGATATCTTCAATGTAAAGTGTCTCAGTTGGATCGATTTGAAATTTTTTAACCATAAGATCAAATGCTTTTGCCTCAGGTTTTGGATTGTATTCAGCATCAACAATATCGAATACACCGTCAAATTGATCCTCAATTCCCAAGTGAGTAGTAATATTTTTAACATGTTCTTTACTACCATTTGTGAAAACAAATTTGTTTAGATTAATATTTTCTAGTTCATTCCTCAAAACAGTATCTTTTTCTAAAAAATCTAAATTAATATCATGTACATAATCTAAAAATTCTCTTGCAGGTATATCGTGATGTATCATTAAACCATTAAGGCTAGTGTTATATTTATGAAAATAATTTGTTTGTAATTCTTTTGCTTCCTTTAAATCTACATTTAATTTATTTGAAATATATTGGGTCATTTTTTTACTTACTTGACCAAATACTCCTTCGAGATCACTGTAGAGCACCCCATCACAATCAAATAATATGTTTTTTATATTCTTTAATTCTTTCATTGTCTTATTAAGGTTCCCGAACCTTTGTCAGAGAATATTTCCCATAAACATGAATTTGGTTTTGTACCATTGATTATCCCAACTGCTGTAACACCATTGTTCACTGCATCTAAGCACGCGTTTATTTTAGGTATCATACCTTCTGTAATAGTTTCATCTTTAATCATTTTTAGAATCTCGGATGAAGAAATTTCTTCTATTAATTTCTTATTTTTATCTAGAACACCATCTACATTCGTCATTAACAAAAGTCTTCTAGATTTTAAAGATTTTGCTATGGCCATTGCAGCTGTATCTCCATTAATATTATATGTTTGATTTTCTGTACCTAATCCTAATGGTGAAATTATAGGAATTTTATTTTCATTAATCACTTTTAATATTTGTTGATTATTAATTTCATTTGGTATTCCAACAAATCCTAGCTCTTCTGCTTCCGGTATAGTTTTTATAACATTATTTTTTTTTGTATGTATTGAAATTGCTTCCGTTCCTTTATCTTTTAAGGAACTAACAATATCATTATTAAAATCAATTAAAACAGACTCAACTATACTAATAATATTTCTATCAGTAACTCTTAGACCTCTTATAAATTTTGATTGAATATTTGATTTTTCTAATTCTCTTTTAATTCTAGGACCACCTCCGTGGATAACCACAGTCGCAAGACCCAATTTATTTAAAATACTAAGATCAGTAATGAAGTTATTAAATACGTTTCTATCAATTAAAACGTTTCCACCATATTTAATTACTATTAAATCATTTTTATATTTTTCAATATATTTATTTACTTCAGTTATTGGTGGTCCATTTTTGGGTAATATTTTTTCTAGATCCATTTAGTATTTATTGAAGTGTTATGTTGCAGTTTTAACTGTTGTACGTTTCATTATTACAACCTGCTGAGCCATTGTTAAAATATTATTGACTGTCCAATAAATTACTAATCCGCTTGGGAATGGTGCAAGAATTACAGTTAAGAAAAGTGGAAAGAACATAAAAATTTTAGCTTGCATTGGATCAGTTGGGGCGGGATTCAATTTCTGTTGAATAAACATCGAAACTCCCATCGCTACGGGCCACGCTCCTATAACTAAAAATGATGGCACATCATATGGAAGTAACCCAAATAAATTAAATATTGAAGTAGGATCCTTGGCACTTAAATCTTTGATCCAACCATAGAAAGGCATATGCCGCATTTCTATTGTTACAAACAAAACTTTGTATAAAGCAAAGAACACTGGGATCTGGACGAGAATGGGCAAACAGCCACTCATAGGATTCACTTTTTCACGCTTAAATAAAGCCATGGTAGCTTTTTGAAGTGCCATTTTATCATCTTTATGTAGCTCTTTAAGACGAGCTTGTTCTGGTTGTAAGGCCTTCATCTTAGCCATACTTCTAAAAGAGAAATTAGCCAGAGGAAAGAATGCTAAACGAATACAAACAGTAACAGCTATGATAGCTAGACCATAGTTACCGAATATTTTAAAGAAATACTCTAGAGCAGTGAATAAAGGACGAGTCAAAAAGTATAACATCCCCCAGTCAATTGTAAGATCAAATTTATCTATTTTTAAAGTCTCTGCATATCCATCGATTACATCAACTCTTTTAGCAGCGACTATCACTTGTAAGTTTTCTTGTATAGAGGAATTTCCAGTTAACTCTAATGGCTCTGTTGTAACAAAGTTTATTCGGTACTTGTTCTTGTAATCCATCGTAGTTTTAAATTCTTTTTCTCTTGGTGGAATAAGTGTTGATATGTAATATTTATCACCAATTCCTAGCCATCCTTTTTGAGCAGTTCTTGAAAATTTTTTCTCTTCAATATCATCATAATCCTCCTCTATTAATTCTTCATCTAACGTAGCGATAGGGCCTTCATGAAGAATGTAAAAATCAGTTAAGCCTTCTGGGATTTCATTTCTTATAATTTGTCCATAAGAATAAAAGTCGTAGTTTTTATCAGTAGAATTTATAACTCTTTGTTTTATTGTGAATAAAAATTTGTCATCTAAAGCAATTTCTTTTTCAAAAGTAATTCCTTGGTCATTTGTCCAACTTAGTTTCACAGGAGATTGATCAGTTAATTTATTATTTCCAATTACCGACCAAATTGAATCTGAATTTGGGATATTTATATTTTTATCAGTGGTTATAAAACCACTTTCAATTATATAACCTTCTTTAGAGCTTCGCGGTGCAAGAAATTTTACTTTTTCATCACTTTCTAAACTGACATTGTATTCTTTAAAAGTTAGATCATCTATAGCCGCTCCTTTTAAAGCAATAGATCCAATAATACTTTGGTTCTCAAATAAAATCCTTTCGCTTTTTTGTAAAGCTTCTTCTCTTGAAATTTCAGTCACATTCTCTTTTTGATCTAAACTGGGCGCATCGGAATTTTGTTCAGTTTTGTTTTTTTCAGCTAAATTTTCTTTTGTTATTGGAGGCGGAGCGAAAAACAGCGAATATAATATGATCACTGCTGCTGATAAACTTATAGCTGCTATTATGTTACGAGTTTCCAATTTTTTTCTCCTTTATTTCTTTTTTAACAGGATCAAATCCTTCACCACCTCCTAAAAACTTTATTGGATGGCATGATAAAATTCTTTTTATACTCATGTAAAAACCTTTAAAGAAACCAAACTCTTTTAATGCATCAATGCTGTATTCAGAACATGTTGGTAAATATCTACAAGAATGACCCAATAACGGACTAATCAAATATTTGTAGGCTTTGATTAATCTTATTAAAATTAAAGTAAAAATATTCATTATTTTATTTTTTCAAAATCCCGAAATAGAGTTTCTTTTATAATTTTGTATTCATTATTTAGCATAGAAGACTTAGCGATAACAAGAAATGAATAATTAAAGTTTATTGATATTTTTTTAACAGCTTCATCCATAATGTTTCTTAATCTTCTCTTGATTTTATTTCTCTTTACCGCATTGCCAATTTTTTTTTTAGTCACAAAACTGATATTTAGTCTTTTTTTATCTTTATTTAGTAATTTTCCAAAAAAAATACTTACGTATTTATTTGTAATCTTTTTTTGCTTAAGTAGATTTTTAAATTCTTCGTTTTTTGAAAGAGCAAGTATTTTGCTTTTCATTATATTAAACAGAAACAGTTAGTGATTTTCTACCTCTTGCTCTCCTTCTAGCCAAAAGTTTTTTACCACCTTTAGTTTTCATTTTTGAACGAAAACCGTGTTTACGAGCTCTTTTTTTATTTGAGGGTTGATATGTTCTTTTCATAATTAGATTTGATTAAGTTTTTTAATAATTTTGCCTCTTTATATTAGTAATAATTAAAATAGCAAATAGAAGATTAAGCATTAAAATAACAAGAATCATGGAAAATACAAAAAAAATTAAATTATTTATTGGGTTATTTTATTTATTAATTGTTTGTTTATTTTTGTATTTCTTTTTTTCAAAATTTAGCCTTCAGGAAATTACATCCTACGATTTTCTAAGAGATAATCGGTCGTATTTTATTGAAATTAAAAAATCTAACTTATTTTTAATATCTATAATTTTTTTTGTGTTGACTATTCTTTGGGTTTTCCCTTTCTTAGGTTTTGGTTCTCCTGTTGCTTTAATGGGTGGTTTTATTTTTGGAAAATGGATTGGTACATTAATCGTTATTTTTGGTTTAAGTATAGGTGCAACTTTTTTATATGTATTTGGTAATTATTTTTTAAAAAATTTAATAAGAGAAAAATTTTTAAAAAAATTTCACAATTTAGAAATTAAATTTAAACAATCTGAATTTATTTATTTATTAATTTATCGGTTTATTGGTGGTATACCTTGGCAGTTGAGCTGTCTGTTGCCAACTTTATTCAATGTCAAAGTAATGAATTTTTTCTTTGCTACATTAATAGGAATAATTCCTCAAATTTTTTTAGCCGTCTCAATTGGGAGTGGATTAGAAAAAATTATAGACCAAAATTCCAGTGTACCTGGTATAACTGACATAATTTTTTCACCTGAAATATATATTCCACTTTCAGCTTTCTTTATTTTAATTTTAATTACAATATTTTTAAGAAATTTTTTTTATAAAAACTAGTGGTGCTCCCACCCTGTACTGACCAGGGAATTAGTCATTACCAATGACTTGTTATACCATTTAACTACAGGAGCTTAGAAACAATTTATATTTTATTGATAATAAAGCATTTTTTTCAAATTATTGCCTTAATTTTTAAGTAATTTTGATTTATATCTATTTTAGGAAAATGTTATGGGAATTCATTACGATTACAAATCAACTAAAGGTAATAAGCTTATGGAAAAGCAGGCTAAAAGAGAAAGAAAGCTTGCTGAAAAAAAAGCTAAACGTTTAGCTAAAGAAGGCCCAAAAAAAGAAGAAAACAAAACACAATCATTAGATCCGAATAAACCAATTTCTTTAGATTTCTTGACTAACCCAAACAAAGAATGAGTTCAAAAGATAAAAATGAGCGTTTAAGCTTAGCGCTTAAGAAAAATTTAAAGAAAAGGAAAATTTTTCAAAAAAAAAATAAAAAAAAAAATAAATAATGTCTATTCAACCTGATTCATGGATTAAAAAAATGTGTAAAGAACATAATATGATAGAGCCTTTTTTAGATCATCAAGTTTCAGAAGGAAAAATATCATATGGATTAAGTAGTATGGGATATGATGTAAGAATTTCAGATGAATATAGAATATTTACTAATGTTAATAGTTCTTTAGTGGATCCTAAGAATTTTTCAGACGACAATTTTATAGAAAGAAAAGGGCCATACTGCATTATTCCCCCTAATTCATTCGTTTTAGCCAAAACAGTAGAATACTTTAGAATACCAAAAGATGTCCTGTGTATTTGTGTTGGAAAAAGTACTTATGCAAGAACAGGAATTATTTGCAATGTAACTCCAATTGAAAATGAATTTGAGGGCAATATTGTAATTGAGCTAAGTAATACAACACCCAATCCTGCAAAAATTTATTCAAACGAGGGAATAGCACAATTTTTATTTTTCAAATCAGATACTCAGCCAGAAACAACTTATAAGTCAAAGAACGGCAAATATCAGGGTCAAACCACAATTCAAGTTGCTAAGAT
Source organism: uncultured Pelagibacteraceae bacterium (assembly GCA_902589455.1). Classification (GTDB taxonomy): domain Bacteria; phylum Pseudomonadota; class Alphaproteobacteria; order Pelagibacterales; family Pelagibacteraceae; genus Pelagibacter. The sequence goes on from CACISX010000005.1 coordinate 14,928, forward strand.
TAAAAAGTAATTTATGGATAAATTTCTGATTAATGGCCCTTGTAAAATCAAGGGCAATGTTTCAATTTCAGGTTCGAAGAATGCATCTCTACCTATATTAGCTGCAACACTACTATTTGATAAACCTGTAGTTATCAAAAATTTACCAAGAGTTAGAGACATTAATACAATGTTAAATTTATTAAAGTCTCTTGGTTCCAAAATAATTTTATCAAGAGATAAAAAATCAGCAAAAATTATAAATAAAAAAAAAATGAAAACTTTTGCTAGTTATTCTTTAGTCAAAACAATGCGTGGTTCTATTTTAGTTTTAGGTCCACTTATTTCAAAATACCATAAATCTAAAATCTCTTTACCTGGAGGGTGTTTAATTGGTGCTAGACCAATCAATTATCATCTAACAGCATTAAAAAAACTTGGCATGAAATATGAACTAAAAGATGGATATATTCTAGCAAAATCAAAAGGAAAACTTAGCGGAACAACTATAAATTTTCCAAAGATAAGTGTTGGGGCAACTGAAAATTCTATAATAGCAGCATGTTTAGCAAAAGGAAAAACAGTTTTAAAAAATTGTGCAATAGAACCTGAGATTAAAGATCTTACAAATTTTTTAAATAAAGCTGGAGCAAAAATAAAATGGACAGGAAGAGTTTGTAAAATTATAGGTGTAAATTCTTTGAATGAAACTGATTATTCTGTAATGGCTGATAGAATAGAAGCAGGCACATTTTGTGTAGCTGCAACACTTACAAAAGGTAATTTACAAATAAATAATTTGAATCCTAAAATTATTGATGCAGAAATAAAATTACTAAAAAAAGTCGGTGCTAAAATTAAAACTAGTGAAGATAAAATCTTAATTAAAGGACCTGAAAAAATAAAATCAATAAAAAGCATTAAAACTAAAGAGTTTCCAGGGATTCCTACAGACCTTCAGGCACAATTGATGGTTTTAATGTGCAAAGCAGTTAGCAAAAGTTCAATAACAGAAAGTATTTTTGAAAATAGATTTATGCATGTTGCAGAATTGCAAAGACTAGGAGCAAAAATAAATATTAAAAATAATACTGCTACGATAGAAGGAAATACTAAATTCATTGGCGCCGAATTAATGTCTAGTGATTTAAGAGCTTCTGTTGCTTTGGTTTTAGCAGCTATAGTTTCTACTGGTAAATCATATATTAACAGAATTTATCACTTAGATAGAGGTTATGAAAAAATTGAAAACAAATTAAACAAAATTGGCGTTAAAATTAAAAGATTAAAATAGTGAATAAATATTTAGCAAAAATAATAGCAAGTGATCAAGAAGGGTTACAAATGATTTCAGCTTGTAGTTCAGGGGCTAAGGTTAAAATTGCCGATATAAAATATCTCGCATCCAATAAGGTTTTTTTATTGTCGATTGAAAGAACCAAGGTTGAAAGTGATCAGGAAGATAAAAAAGTCAATAGCATTTGTAGGTTTGATTTTGTTGATAAAGTAAGATCAAAGAACATTGATCAATCAAATCAAGAAACAGTTTTAGAACTAATAGGTATAGATTATTTGAAAAATAATGATGTTTATGAAATAAATCTTATTTTTAATAACAATGCTCATATTGCTTTAACTACAGAAACTATTGAAGCAAGATTAGAGGATCAAAGTGAAATTAAATAGTTATGAAGATATTAAATAGTAAAAGTAAAAATTTCGATAAATTACTAGAGAATTTGCTTTTGCAAAGAAAAAAAAAAATTCAATCAGACTCTGTTTCTGTAACAAATATAATTAAAGATGTTAAAAAAAATGGAGATAAAGCATTATTAAAATACGAGAAAAGATTTAATCAAAACAACATAATTATTCCAAGCTCAAAACAAATAAAAAAATCTATAAATTCACTTGATAAAAAAGTAAAGAAAGCAATCGATATAGCTTATAATAGAATTTATAAATTTCATTCACTTCAAAAATTTAAAAATATTTCTTATACAGATAAATTAAAAAATAAACTTGAATATAAATATGTACCTTTAGAGTCAGTTGCAATTTATGTTCCTGGTTCTACTGCCTCATACCCATCGAGCGTGTTGATGAACGCTATTCCAGCAATTGTAGCAGGTGTTAATAGAATAGTTATGATTAATCCAGGTCACAAGGGAAAACAAAATCCAGCCGTATTATACGCTGCAAAAAAATGTAAAATAAAAGAAATTTATTCCATCGGGGGTCCTCCCGCTATTGCAGCAGTATCGTATGGGACTAAAAAAATTAAAAAAGTTCATAAAATAGTTGGTCCAGGAAACACATATGTTGCAGCAGCAAAAAAAGAAGTTTTTGGTGTTGTTGGAATTGAAGGCATGACCGCAGGACCTTCGGAAGTGACTATAGTTTGTGACAAATTCTCAAATCCAGAGTGGGTTGCAAGTGATTTAATTGGACAAGCTGAACATGATATTCTTGCACAATGTATTTTAATCTCAAAAGATAAAAATTTGTTAGATAAAGTAAAAGTTGAAATTACTAAACAATTAAAAGAAATTCCAAGAGCTTCTGTTGCAAGAAGAAGTTTAATTAATAATGGAATTCTTATGTATATTTCCTCAGACACTAAAATAATAAGTGTTGTAAATAAAATTGCACCAGAACATTTAGAATTAAATATTAAAAATTATAAATCGTTAGTTCCAAAAATAAAAAATTCAGGATCAATATGTTTAGGAAAATATGCAGTGATGGCAATGACTGATTATAATGTTGGATCAAACCATGTGTTGCCAACTAATGGTTCTGCAAAATACTCAAGTGGTATAAGTGTAAATGAATTTTATAAAAGGATTTCATACATAAACTTATCAAAAAAGGGTATTGAAAGTCTTGGACCATCAGTTATAACACTTGCAAATTACGAAGGGTTGGTTGGACACGCTCAATCTGTAGTAAAACGAATAAGGAGAAAATAAATTTGTCAAAACAAGACTTACTGGAATTTAAAGGTACAGTGATAGACCTACTTCCTAACGCTATGTTTAGAGTAAAATTAGAAAATGGACATACCGTTACTGCCCATACAGCTGGTAAGTTAAGAAAAAACAGAATTAGAGTTCTCCAAGGTGATAATGTGACAGTTGAAATGACACCTTACGATCTTACTAAAGGAAGAATTATCTTTAGGGGATAAATAAGGCTGAGTAGCTCAGGAGTAGAGCAGAGCCCTGAAAAGGCTTGTGTCGGAGGTGCGAATCCTTCCTCAGCCACCACCACAAAGTTTCATCTTGAAATAATCGTAAAAGAAATTAACTTTAAGATATAATAAATAACAAAAGGACTAAGAAATAAGATGAGTACACTACAAGGAAAAATTAAATGGTATAACGGTAAAAAGGGATATGGCTTCATTGAAAGAGATGATAAAGAAAAAGATGCTTTTGTTCACGCTTCAGCGGTAAAAGCTGCTGGTATGAGATATCTCAATGAAGGCGATAAACTTGAATTCACATTAGAAGATGGTCCCAAAGGTCCTTCTGCAGTTAATTTAAAAAAAATAGACTAATTTAGAAAATATTTAAAAGGGCGTTTTATCTATCAAATAGATAAACGTCCTTTTTCTATTTAGACCTTGAATATTAATTTTTTTTCTCTAAAAGACTGCTCATGAATATAAATATTACATACAGAAAGACTTTTAGAAGTACTCACAGAAACTGTTTCCATAGCCAGTAGGCTATTTATTTATATTATAATTTTAAATCCACATAAAATAAGATAAAAACAAAGAGGATAAGCCCGGGTGGTGTAATGGTTAGCACGGAAGTTTGTGGAACTTTAAGTTTGAGTTCGACTCTCAGCCCGGGTACCAAAAAATGAATAAAGAAAAAAAATTAATTCCTGGATTACCTTCAGGATTTGAAGATCGTTGGGATAAGAAACTTTTTCTCAAAAAAAAGCTTTTAAAAGCTATTGAGAATAATTTTATTAAATTTGGAGCAGAAGCTCTGGAAACCCCTTCGTTTGAGATAAGTGAAAATATAGGATCTTTTTTGGCAGAAGATGATGCTAATCCTATGTCTGATGTATTCTCATTTCAGGATGGAGAAAAAAGCATTACTCTTAGGTATGATCTTTCAAGCCCACTAGCTAGATTTGTTGCGCAAAATAATCAAGAGCTTCCATCAATATTTAAAAGGTATGCCATTCAAAATGTCTTTAGAAATGAAAAGGCTGGTAACGGAAGGTACAGGGAATTTATGCAAGCAGATTTTGATATTATTGGAAATGTTAATCCTGCCCAGGCAAATGCTGAGCTTTGTAATTTAATATCAAGTACTTTATTAGATTGTGGTCTAAAAAAAGATCAATTTACAATCAACATCAGTAATAGAAAAATAGTTCAAGGATTAATTGATGATTTAAAAATATCAGAATATAAGCAGGTAAAAGTAATTAGGGCAATTGATAAATTAGATAAACCAGGTTTTGGTTTAAAAGGTGTTGAAGATCTTCTTAAAAAAGAAAGAAAAGATATAAGTGGCGCAATCACTAAGGGTGCAGATTTAAATGATGAACAAGCGTCCGAAATACTTAATTTTCTAAAAATTAAAGATTTGAAAGAATTAAAAGAAACATTAAAAAATCCATTGTCTCAAGAAGGTATAAAGGAATTAGAACAAGTATTTGAAGTATTGGGTTACAGTTCAAATTTAAATCAGGTCAAAACAAATTTTACAATTGTTAGGGGATTAGCTTATTATTCAGATTTCATTGTTGAAACAAACCTAAATTTTAAAGTTACAAATAACAAAAGTAAGGAGGTTGATATAGGCAGTATTTGTTCTGGAGGAGCCTATGCAAAATTAATCTCGAGATTTAAAGGTGTGGATATTCCAGGCACCGGAATTAGTTTTGGAGTTGATCGATTGTTATTTGCTTTGATCCAATTAGATCAAATAAAAATAGATAGTCAAAAACCAGTTTTAGTTTGTGTAATGGATGAAAAATATCTTAAAAATTACTATGAAATTTTAGATCTATTAAGAAATAATAATATAAATGCTGAAATTTTTTTAGATACAAAGAAAAATTTAGGCAAGCAACTAACTTTAGCAAATAAACGTGAGTTAGATGTTGCAATTATATGTGGTGAAAATGAATTTAATGAAAATACAGTCACTTTAAAAAACCTCAAAGGTGTTAAGGGTGAAAACAATAAAACATTTCCAAAAGAAAATTTAATCAATGAAGTCAAAAAACTTATCTGAGAGTATCCTTAGATCGGTAAAATCTAAGGGTTTTAAATATATTGATTTACCCTCAGTAATTGAGGCTAATCATATCGTTCAAAGGTCAGGAGAAAATTTTAGAAAGTTTATCTTCTCTTTTACAGATCAAAATGGAAGCGAGTTGTGCCTAAGACCAGATTTAACGATTGTATCTTGTTTAAGATATTTAGAAAATAATTTAAAGGGTAAGGAAAAAATTTTTTACAGTGGTCAAGCTTATCGAAAATCACAAAACAAAAAAGACTCAATCATTAGAAATCAAATCGGATTTGAAATTTTAGGATCTAAGGATGAGAAAAATGATGATAAAGAAATTATAAATACATCTCTTAAATCACTTAAAAATATCAAATATTCTTCAGGAACACTCACTATTGGAAATGTTGAAATATTTAATTTGTTAATTTCAAAATTAGATATTCCAAAGAGATGGAAGCTAAGATTGTCCAGGCACTTCTGGAGAGAAGAATATTTTAATGATTTATTAAAAAGATTAGAAACTAATTCAGATGTTGATCCAACAATTGTAGAAATAGATAAAAAGCGTTATCTGAAAATGCTTAAAGAAGATTTATCAAATGTTGTGGCAGGAAGAACAATTAATGAAATATTAAAAAGATTTGATCAGAAAATAAAAGATCCCAGAAGAGCTAGTAAAGGAAAAAATGTTTCAAAAATTATAAAAGATTTTTTGAAAATTAAATGTCCAATTAATAAAGCAGCCATAGAGTTAAATAAATTTTTTAAAAAAAACAAAATAAATTTAGCTGTAGATCAAAAATATTTTCCAATTTCTAATAACAAGGTTTCAAAATTAAATGTAGTATTTTCGGCATCTTTTGGAAGGCAATTAGAATATTACACCGGAATGGTTTTTAAAATTGATATTAAATCTAAAAACTCATTAAAAAATATTATTAATGGTGGTCGTTATGATGGTCTAATTTCAGACTTGGGATCAAAAAAACAAACTCCAGCAGTCGGTGCTGCTTTAAATTTAAATTACTAATGATAAATAATATTCTAAATATTGGAATTCCAAGCAAAGGCAGACTTAGAAAAGATGTTTTAAATATATTTAAAAAAAATAAATTAAATCTCATTTCCGAAAGAGGAGAGAGAGACTTATTAGGATCAATTAAACAATATAAAAATATTAAGATTTTATATCTTCATGCAAGAGAGATTATCGAAAGACTAGGAGATGGATCTTTGGATATAGGTTTTTCTGGTTTTGATTTATTAAAAGAAAGCGAAATTAACACTCAAAAGAAAATTAATGTTATTAAAAAATATGATTTTGGTAAGGCTACATTAGTAGTTGCAATTCCAGATCCATGGATAGATGTACAAACTGTTGCAGATTTAGAAGAAATTGCATTCGAATTTAAGGATAAGAAAAAGAAAAGATTAAGAGTAGCAACAAAATATCCAAACTTAACAAGGGAATTTTTGTTTTCTAAGGGTGTTACTCAATTCAATTTAATTGATAGTTTGGGTGCAACTGAAGCTTACCCTTTCACGGGCTCATCAGAAATAATTACAGATATCACTTCTACCGGAGAAACGTTAAAAGCAAACAATCTACGTATTTTAAAGGATGGAGAGATACTCAGATCAAAGGCTTGTATGATGATTTCTAAGTCATCAAATAAAAAAATAGGCCTTAAAAAAATGGTAAAATTACTTTCTAAAAAGTAAGTCTTTCCAATAAATTAGTATAATTTTGATAATACCAAGGTTTCTACCTATTGCGTATAAAGTTACAATACCTGCAATAAAAAAGAATATTTTAATTATAAAAGCTAATTCCATTTAATCAGTTTAACTTATCTTTGTCTTCCTCTGGATCTGTAACCTCAGTAATATTTGCTTGTTCAGGTGGTATTTCAGGAATTTGTTTTCCAGGTATTACGCCATGTTCATCTTCAAGTTTTTTTATTTGCTTCTCTAATCCTTGTGAGCCCCAAGATTTTGTAACTAAGCTTTGTAGTTGATTTGCATGAGTTTTATATGATTGAAGCGCTCCTTTAATTGCAGTTTTAACATCTGAGTATTTATCAAATATCTTACTAGCAGAGGTTATGATCTTACTAATATTTTCAATTTGCTTCTTTTCACTTTTGATTTGCTCAAAAACCTTAATCATATTCAACAGCTCAGTGGGAGATGATAAAATAAAATTTGCTTTAAGAGCCTCTGTTTGAAGAGTTTTATCAGCATCAAGTGTTACAGAATATAAGCTTGATGCTGGGAAAAAAACAATAACAGACTGTAATGATTTTATTCCATATAGTTTGTTATAATTTTTCTTAGCTAAACCTTTTGGTCCAAATAAGTGATTTCTAACTGATGCTATATGATCTTTGAGATATTGTTTTTTTCGATTTTCATCTTTCTCATTAATGTATTTTGTCCAATGAGTTAAAGACATTTTTGCATCAATGATATAATTTCTCTCTGGAAATTTTACAAGCATATCAGGAATTACATCTTTCTCTTCGTTACCATCAATGTCATAAGTTGTTTGTTTTTTTTGTGGAAAAAAATCTCTATCCTTTACAAGATTTGCACTTTCTAAAAGATTTTCTAAAATTTCTTGATTAAATTTTCCTTGATATGTGATGTTAGTTGTAAGTTTTTCCCACCAATTTGTATGCCGTGCTATTGCTTCATCATGTTTGTTAATTGCTTTTTCAGAAATTGACTTGTATTCACCTACTCCTTCAACGATACCATCAACTTTCTTATAAAGATTTGTTACCTCTACTTTTTTATCGTCAAGTTGTTTTGTTAAGTCTTTTTTTGCATCCTCTGCAGCTTTTATCTCTGCCTCCCTTGTAGCTAAATCTATTTGAGATTTTTTTAATTCTTCTTCTTTTAATTTCAGTTCATCAATTGATGCTTGATTGTTTTTTGGTTTTAGTAAAAAAAACCAAATAATACCAAATGCTACAAATCCTACTATTACTCCTAAAATTGTTTCCATAATTTAATTTAACTTTTTATCATATCTAGTAGATAATTATTAAACTTAATAGTACAAGGTATCACTCGAATCATCATGAAATGGAATAGAAAATATGATTATCCTACATCCTCAAGAGCAACTGTAGATGGAATTAGAAGATATCTTTTAGGGGAGAAAAAATTACCAAGTGTTACCTCAATACTTGATGTAACAAAATCAGAGGAAGATAAGGCTGCTCTCGCTAATTGGCGTGAAAGAACAGGTCAAAAAGAAGCTGAAGCGATAACAAAAGCAGCAAGTAGCAGGGGATCTCAAATGCACAACTATTTAGAGTCTTATTTACTTGGAAGAGAAAATTTAAGTTTTTTTGAAGATAATGAACAATATAAATTAATGGCTAAAGAAATTATAGAAAAAGGTTTGAAAAATAGATTGGATGAAATTTGGGGTGTTGAATGCACTCTATATTACCCAGAGAAGTATGCAGGTACTGCCGATTGTGTTGGAGTGTATGAAGGAAAAGAAACGATAATTGATTTTAAACAAAGTAATAAACCCAAAAAAGCTGAGTATATAGACTCATGGCTTCTTCAAACTAGCGCATATTCGTTAGCACATAATATTGTGTATAACTCCAATATCACTTCTTGTGTAATTTTGGTTTGCACAGTAGATAAATTATTCCAAGAGTTTAAAATTCAAGGACACGAATTAGTTGTTTATCAAAATTTGTTTTTGGGAAGATTAAAAAAATTTAATGAGCTATCGAATTTAACTTAGGAATTTATGGATAAAATAGTAATTTACGATACAGAAACAACCAATAGCACAATTTGGGGTTCAATAATTGAAGTAGGTGCTGTAGTTGTTGATAAAAACTTAAAAGAAATTGGTAAGCTTAATATTCGTGGCAGAATGCCTGAAGGCGAGGTCCCAAGCGCAAAAGCCTTATTAGTTAATTCAACAAGTATTGATTTACTTACCAAAGGCAATTACTCGCATTATGATTTTTTAGGAGCTGTAGAAAACTTTTTCTCAAAAGCTGCACCGGCATTGTTTATGGGTTGGAGTAACTTAAATTTTGACAGGAGGATGTTTCATTTTAATTTTTTTAAAGGAAACAGATACCCATACATTACACACTCATCACCTAATAAAGAACATGATGGTTTGCATGTTGCAAGAGTAGCTCAAACTTTAAATCCCAAAACATTAAAGACTGAATTAACAGATGCAGGTAATGAAAGTTTGGCTTTAGAAGGTTTAGCTAGACAACAAGGATTTGATACATCTCAACAACACACAGCTTATCATGATGCGTTCACAAGCTTAAAAATTCTTCGAATTATAAAAGATAAACATAAAGACAATTGGGAAAATTTTTTAAGCACATCCACAAAAAATAGCGTTGAGACTATTTTAAAAAGTGAAGGGATTTATTCAATATTTGAAAACGTTAAAGGAAAAAATATGATGTACCTTGTCTCTACATTGCATCCAGATCATTGTTTCCATCCATCATATGCATCATGGGGATATTTATTTGATTTGAGAAGAGATCCTGAACCATTATTAAATTTATCAGTAAATGATCTTAAAGTTTATTTAAAAAAGTTTAGTCCAAAAGCACTTAGAGTAATTAAAACAAATAAAGCCCCTGTAGTTTTAGATAAAAAATTTGCATTAAAAGAAAAGGCATATGCAGACTTAGATTTAGAAACTATTCAAAAAAGATCAAAAATGGTAAGAAAGAGTGAAAATTTTTGTAAAAATATTCAAATTATTAATAGGGAAGCAGCTGAAGAAAAGGCTCAAACTCAAACGCAAGAAGATTTATTACCAGAAGAAACTTTATATGAAAAATTTATTCCAAATAAAGACACGCAATTGTTTAAAACTTGGCATAGTTCTTCTTGGGAAGATAAATTAAGAATGTTAGATAAATTTCAAGATAAAAGATGTAGTTGGTTTGGCCAAAAAATTATATATCAAGAAGCACCACATATTTTGCCACCAGATTTATATAAAAATATAAAAAGTGAAATCGCTAGACGAATTTTAAGTAAAAATAGAGAAAAATGGCAAACTATAGGAATGGCTTATCAAGAAATTGATACCTTAAGAGACCAGGCATCTAATCGAGATGATGAAGAAGAACTTAAAAAATTAGATGAAATTAATGAATTTATTATGTCTATAGAAAAAAAATATGAAATTGCCTAGTTGACTTTAAGATTGCAATTTATAGAAGGTATATATGCTTACAAATTTTAAAGACGAAGATTTTGATACTAAAATTAAAAATGAAGATGTTTCGGTCATTCAGTTTTCAGCTGAGTGGTGTGGTCCATGTAAGGCACTAAAACCAGTAATGGATAAATTATCTGATGAATACAAAGATAAGGCTGGTTTTTATTATGCTGATGTTGAAGATGGTGGTATAAATACTGGAAGTGCAGCAGGGATCAGGGGTGTTCCAACAGTTATTATCTATAAAAAAGGTGTTGAAGTAGATAGAAAAGTTGGTGGAGTTCCCGAAAGTCACATGAAGGAATTTTTAGATAAAAATATCTAATTTAAATTCAAAACTTCACCCGCAAGATATAACGATCCAGTAATTAGTATTATATCGTTTTCTTTTACTGGGATTGACTTTATAGCATCCTCTATACTTTCCTTATAATTTATATTTGAAAAGCTGTTAAGCTTATCTTTAAGCTCTTTTCCTTTAATTGAATTTGGTTGATTAGGTATATCTATTGTAGTCAATGTAGCAATATTCTTAAAGAAACTCATATATTCATTATGATCTTTATTAGCCATCATTCCAAGAATGATATGTTTATTGCAATCTAAACTTTCCAAGTATTCGTTCAAAACTTTTGCACCCAAAGGGTTATGAGATCCATCAACAAAAAGTTTGTGATCTTTTATAAGTGCTTTAAGTTTTCCAGATTTAATTTCTTGTAATCTTGCAATACAATTTATTTTTAAAATACCTTTTTTAATGTGATCATCTTTAACATTTAAATCTTTCAAAGTTCTTAGGGTTGCAATAGCTGTTGAGACATTTTCTAATTGAAATTGACCCTTAACATTTGGCATAGGTAATTTTACCCCCCCAAATTGATCTTCATAATAAAAGAAGTCATTTTCTTGAATTGTAAAACTATAATTTTCGTTATGGAAAACTTTATTTGATCTATTATTTGATATTATTTTTTTAATATGATCTTTGATTTGATTAGTACTTTGTTTTGCTACTATAATATTTGAGTTTAAAAGGCTTGATGTTTTTTCAAAAATAATTCTTTCAACATTTTGATCATTTTCAGGCAACCAATCTAAATGATCAAGGCCAATAGACGTTACAATACTAGCAAGATTATTTTTCAAGATATTTGTAGCATCAAATCTAAAAAATAATCCACTCTCAATTAAATTAATATTATCCGAATATTGAGAGGCCTTTAGAAAATAAGCTGCAGTCAGTATTTCAAAAAAAGTAATCGGTTCATTATTGTTAGCAATTTCAATTTCCTCAAGTAAATTTGCTAAATTTTCATCATTCAACTCTTCATTATTAAAAACAAACCTTTCATTTATATTTTTGATATGAGGACTAGTGTAGATATTACAATTGAAATTTGCTTCCTTTAAAATAGAAAACATTGCTTGGATCGTTGAATATTTTCCATTAGTTCCAACAATTGAAATTGCTTTGATTTTATCTTGAGGATTTCCTAATTTTTTGCAGAGACTTCGAATACGATCTAGACTTAAATCTATTTCTTTAGGATGCAGCTCTTGCAAGCGACTGACTATCTTCTGAAGTTTCATTTTGTTCAGCACTTATATCAGAATTTTTCTTTAACAATATTGATAATAAAGTTCCAATTTTAGATGCAAGATATTTACGCTCAACAATTAAATCGACAAAACCAGTTTTTTCAACATATTCACTTTTTTGAAAACCTTCTGGAAGTTCTTCTTTAACAGTTCCTTGAATTACTCTTGCACCTGCAAAAGCAATTAAAGCACCTGGTTCAGCAATATGAATGTCTCCTAGCATTGCATATGATGCAGTAATACCTCCAGCTGTAGGATCTGTTATGCACACTAAATATGGCAATCCACTCTTTTTTAATTCATTAATTGCAAGTGTTGTTCTAGTCATTTGAGATAATGAAATTAAACTTTCCATCATCCTCATTCCTCCACCAGCACTAATACATAAAAAAGGTGTTTGATTTTCTATGGCATGTTGTATTCCATATAAAAAAGCCTCACCTTCTGCAGCTGCCATTGAAGCTCCTAAAAATTCAAAATCAGAAGCTACAGCTGTAATTTTAATATTATTTATAGTTCCAGAGGCAACCATCATTCCACATTCTAGTCCTGTTTTTTTTCGTGCACTTTTTAATCTTTCTTTGTAAGGTTTGGAGTCTGTCCAATTTAGCGGATCGTCTTTTGGTATTGGAGTTTTGAAAATTTCATAATTGTTTTTTCCAAACAATATATCAAATCTTTGATGTGGTTTTATTCTATGATGACGCTTACAATCTGGACATACCCACAAGTTTTCTTCTAAATCCTTTTTTAAAATTGGTCCTTTGCAACATGATGTCCAATCACTCTTCGCAATATCTTCTTTTGAGGCTCTTTCACGTATAGCAGTTTTAATCTTTTCACCTGCTTTAATAATTTTAGTTATCCAGTTCATAGAATTTTATTTTTTAATCTTTTAACTATATTAGTAACATTTGTGACCGCATTTTGTCTCTTTTCAATTGATTTAGAAATTTCTTTACAAACTGCGCTTCCAACCACCAAACCATCTGCTTTTTTAAGAGATTGGATGGTTTTTTCTGTAATTCCAAAACCAATAACAACATTTTTTGATTTGTTTAGTTTTTTTATTTTGTTGTATTTTTCTAATATTTTCTTTGGGGATACCTTAAGCTTTCCACCTGTTGTTGATAACATACTTATATAATAAATCATGTCGTGAGAACCTTTTATAATTTTTTTTAATCTTATCTGGGAAGTAGTAGGTGAAACCAATTGAATAAAATTAATTTCTTTTTTTTTGCATTTTAATGCAAAATTTTTATTTTCAGGATAAGGTAGATCAACAACAATTAAACCATCAACTTTTGATTGTTTACATTTTTGTAAAAATTTATTTTCATTATATTGATAGATCATATTGTAATAACCCATCAAAATAATTGGTTTATTTTTTTTTGATTTTTTAAAATTTTTTGCAATTGAAAATACATCATTAATTTTAATACCATTTTTGATTGCTCTATAAGCACTTGTCTGTATTTGTCCTCCATCAGCTATTGGAGTATTATGTGGAAAACCTAATTCACAAATATCTGCGTAATTAGAAATTGATTTTAATATTTCTAAAGATTTTTTTTTAGTGTTATCTCCAGCAACTGTGTAAGTGAGTAGCGCCGGCCTGTTTTCACTCTTTGCAATTGAAAATGCTTTTTTTATCAATGAACTCATTAATTTTTACCCAGTCTTTCTTTTAAAATATCTCTATCTTTTTTAGCATCACCACAAGAGTTAACTATTATTATTGTGTCTTTACTTAATGTTGGAGCAATTTTTATCGCCTCTGCAAATGCATGACTAGGTTCTAAACTTGGATTAATTTTTTCAAATTTAGTTACCATCACATGTGCTTTTAGTGCTTCTTCATCAGTAGCATATGTATATCTCGCTCGTTTTGTATCTTTTAAAAAACAATGTATTGGACTTACACCTGGATAATCCAATCCAGCACTAATTGACTCAGTGTCATTTATTTGACCTTCATTGTTTTGACAAACATAAGAAGCTGCGCCATGTAAAATTCCAATTTTAGCATTTCTACTTAAAGGAGCGGCATGGAGTTTAGATTTTTTTGGACCTCCAGCCTCTACACCAACTAACTCAATTTGCGATTTATTAAAATCTATAAATTCACTCCAAAAACCATATGCTGAACTCCCACCACCCACACAGTTGATTAATTTAATTTTTTTTGGAATTTTTTTAAATTCTTGTTTAATTTGTATTTTTAATTCTCTTGAAATTTGCGCTGTACTCCATCCACAAATTTTTACAAATATATTTGGACCAACTGTACTTCCAACACACATATGTGTAGTGTCACAGTTTGATACCCAATATCTCATACACTCACTGACTGCATCGACTAATGTTTGACTGCCTGAATATACGGGAATTATTTCAGCACCATTTTTTCTCATGGCATCACAATTTGGTTTTTGTCTCTTGATGTCTTTTGCACCCATGAAAATTTTACATTTCAGACCAAATTTCTTTGCAGCCATACTTAACATTTTACCGGCATAACCAGCACCAGTATCACCAACTATATATTTTTTTCCCATAGCCTTGCAAATTAAAGCATGAACAGTTGCATTGTATATTTTGTGGGCACCACCATTAGCTTCCGATACAACTTTGGCCCATATTTGAGCACCACCCAAATGATTAGATAAATTTTCTAATTTTACAAATGATGTGGGTGATCCTATATAATTCCTAAAGTAATAATCTCTCTTTTTTAAAAATTTCTTATTATTTCTTAATTTTGAAAACTCTCGCGTTAGATCTTCTACAGGTTTTTTTAAAGTTTCAGGAATAAAACTTCCTCCAAATTTACCACCCCAAAAACCGTAACGATCATGCTGGTCAATTAGAGGAATTTTTTTTTTAAGTTTCATTTATTAATTTATTTAAATTGTTTAAAAAAATATTTATTTTGGATTTATCTTTTAATCCAGAAGTTTCCAAGCCTCCAGATAAATCTAAATAATTAGCAATTTTCTCATAATTTTTTATATTATCATCGAATTTTATATCACCAGCTAACATTAATTCTTTCTTGAGTTTGATATTTTTAATTAAATTATGATCAAATCCATGACTTTTTTCATACCCTTTACTATCAAACAAATAAATATCGGTTACATCTGTGAATAATTTGTGTTTAACAACATCAGATTTATTATTTACTGTAAAAGCTGTAATAATTTTTTTTTGATATTTTTGTCTAATAGTTTTTATTTCATCTGGAGTGCAATCATATATTTGATAATAGTCAAAAGAAAAATTTTTTATTTCTTCTAAAATTTCTTCGTTAGGTTTTACCAAGACCGCAACAAATTCACTTTTATTTTTTTTAACATTTAATAATTTTTTTAAATCATTATTTGCAACATATCGTGGGCTCTTTGGGTAATTACAAATGAAACCAATAAACTTTGGAGGATATGGATGATTTATTATAAAATTTAGAGTACCAGGATCTTTTATGCCACAAATTTTACAACCTTTAATCATTTTTTAGATGATCTATGAGTCTTTTTGTATTTTTTTTTATATTTCCTTTTGTTAGCGATCTTCCTATAACAACACCAGAAACTTTATTTTCAAAAGCATCTTTAGGAGACATAATTCTCATTTGATCATCTGAGCTATCTCCAGGCAATCTAATTCCTGGAGTTATAATTAATAATTTTTTGTGTTTTTTTCGAACTATCTTGGCTTCTTGGGCGGAACAAACTATTCCATCACAACTTGATTTTTTAATAAGATCAGCTTGTTTTAAAACTAATTGTTTAACTTTTTTAGTATGACCTATTTGTTTAAGAGATTTATTATTAAGACTTGTTAAAACTGTAACAGCTAATATTTTTATATTTTTATTTATTTTTTTTGCTTCTTTTTTTACTGCTTTCATCATTTCTAATCCCCCATTAGCATGTACTGTAATATATTTGCATTTTTTTAAATCTTTTAAACTATCTATTGCAGATAGGGCTGTTTGTGGAATATCATTTATTTTTAAATCTAACCAAAAGTCACTTTTAATGTCTTCTAAGAATTTTCTGCCTCTTTTTGAGTAAAAGAACTGAAGACCAAATTTTGGAATTATTTTAAGTTTTTTTGATCTTGTTTGAGTAATTATTTTTTTTATTTTACTAAGATTTGAGGTATCACACGCAACAAATACAGTTTTATTCTTCATTATTATTTAATTTTTTAAACAAGTCCTTTGACATTTTAAAGTGAATTGTTTTTTTTTCTGGAGTATTAACCTTCTCACCTGTTTTTGGATTTCTTGATATCCTAGCTTTTTGGATTTTTGTAGAAAAAACACCAAAACCTCTTAATTCTACTCTGTCACCTCTTTTAAGAGCTCTTTTTATTTCATCTAAAATGATATTTGTGAATTTCTCTAAGTCTTTTTTTAAGAAATTTGGATAGTCGTTTGAGAGTTGTTTTAAAAGCTTTGATTTTACAATAGCCAATTTAAATCTTCTTCAATTATTCTTTTTCTTCTTCTTTTTTCTTTAAATCTTCAGATAATGAAGAGAAAGGTAAGTTTTTACCCGAACCCTCAGATCCATATTTTTCAAGTGCTTCTTTTTTCTCAATTTCTTCAAGTAATTTGATGCTTAATGTTACTTTTCTTTTTGTCATATCTATTTCGGCTATTGCACAGTCTAATTTTTCACCACCTGTCCATCTACTTGGTCTGGCATCTGCTGCATTTATTGCAATTGCTGATTTTTTTATTTGAAAATCCATTTCACAACCTTCGGGTCTTACAATTAATCCTTTGTTATCTGTTGATATAACTTTAACAGTTATTGTTTGGTTTTTAGATTTTTCTTTAAACCAATCAAATGGATCTGTTTGAGTTTGCCTTAAACCAACTCTTATTTTCTGTTCAGAAGATTTAATCTCTAAAACTTTAACTTTAATCTTATCTCCTTTTTTATATTTAGCTAATTCTTCTTCGCCGTTGTTTAGATAAGTTAAATCATTACAGTGTAAGAAAGCATCTATATCTAAGTCTTCAAATTTCACAAATAATGAGTACTCATTTTTATTCACAACTTCTCCCTCTACAATACTGTCAACAGGATATTTTTTTTCAAAAGTATCAAAAGGATTTTCTTGAGTTAGTCTATAAGAAATTGCAACTCGTCTTTTGTCTTTATCGATTTCAGTTATAACGCAATCAATTTCATCACCAACTTTAAACATCTTTTTTGCTGATATATTTTTTTTAGTCCAGCTTAGTTCACTTGAATGAAGTAAAGTAGTTAAACCCGGCTCCAATTCACAGAATGCACCAAAGTCCATAATCTTAACAACTTTAACTTTATAAATTTTATTTAGCTCATAGTTTTCAATATGAGCAAAAGGATCTGGGGATAATTGTTTTACAGAGCATCCTACTTGTAACTTTTCTTTATCAACACTGATTACTTTTAAATCATGTTTTTCTCCAATATTAAAAACTTCATCAGGATGATTAACTCTTGAGTAAGATATTTCCTGTAAGTGAACAAGAACATCTAACTCTCCATTGACATTAAAGAAACATCCAAAAGAACTATAGCCTTTTACCTCGGCACCTTTTATAATGTCTCCAATTTTATATTTTTCAATTATTTTTGCCTTATCTTCTTTTTTAAATGATGAGATTATCTCTTTTCTAGAAACACAAGCATTTCCCCTAATTTTATCTAATTTTATTAGTGCAAATTTTTGAGGTTCATTCATTAAATGACTGATATCTTTCAAGGGCTTATCACTTATTTGAGAACCAGGAAGAAACATTAAAGAACCTGTATCAATGTGTTCAACAATGCAACCACCTTTACATTTAGATGTAATTTTACCCATTATTGGTTCATTTTTTTCATATGCCTCAACAAGCTTATCCCATCCTTTAATTTTTTGAGCTTTACTGGCAGAAACCAAAACTTCTCCATGTTTATCTTCAATTTTTTCTAGTAATACTGGAATTGTTTCACCAATTTTAATTTTTTCAGAAAGACCCATGCTTTTTAATTCATTAATATCTAAAACCGGTTCTGATTTTAATCCCTCAACAAATAAAAATACAAATTTCTCAGTAATTTTATTTATTTTACCTTCAATAATCTTACCTTCTTCTATTTGAATTTTTGAAAGTTGGCTGTTTAGTAATTTTTCAAACTCTTGTGATGCTGGATTTGATAAATCTTTATAAATTTCCATTAATATTAATTTTTCTATCTATTATTTTTTTTATTTTTAAAAAACATGCCCTTTTATTAAGGTTTGTCGTATTAATCAATAGTGAATCTTTTGTTTTCTTTAGTGGTGATATTTTTCTATTTAGATCACTTTTATCACGTTTTTTAATGCTTTTTAACACCTCTTTATAACTAATATTTTTTTTATATTCCTTTAGTTCCTTATATCTTCTTAATGCTCTAGTATTTAAGTTTGCTGTTACATAAAATTTAAAATCAGCATCTGGAACAATTTTATAAGTTATGTCCCTACCATCTAGACAAGATCCTTTGTATTTTTTAGGAGGATTATATGCAAAATTAATTTGGAAAGTGTGTACCATTTTTCTTATACTTTTAATTTTGGAAATTACAGACGCCTCAATTCCCACTTCATCTGTTACCAAATATTTATTTGTAAGATCTTTCATCTTTAATGATTTAATCTTTGATTTTATAAATTTATTGTTAAATTTTTTTGGAAATTTAATTTTTAAATAAGCTATAAATCTATAAATTTTTCCAGTATCAAGATAGAAAAGATTGTAGTGTTTAGATATGGCTTTTGCTAGGGTTCCAGCTCCTGCTGCAGCGGGTGAATCTATAGCAATCTTTAAAATATTTTTTCTCCTAATCATTTTTTTTTAATTTATTAATAATTTTTAAAAAATTTGGAAAAGATGTTTTTATTGAGTCTTTATCATAAATTTTCCAATGTCCACCAAAAGCTAGTGCAGCAATGACACTTGTCATAAAGACTCTGTGGTCTTTTAAATAATTTTTTATTATAATTTTTTTATTTAAATTTAAATTTAAATTTGGATTTCCAAAAATCTTGATTGAGTTTTGAGTTGAAACTGTTTTTATACCTATTTTATTTAAAATTTTTTCTGCCCATTTTAATCTTGGGCTTTCTTTTTGATTTAGCTCATTTAAATTACTAAAATATGATACCCCTTTAGCTTTGGCAGCTACTAAAAATATAACCAAAAATTCATCAATAGCACCACTATTTAACTTAGGTGGACATTTAATAGATTTTAAGTTTTCTGTACTTTTAATTTTTATATCTGCTTTTTTTTCACCCTTATAAGTTTTTTGATTTTTAAAATTAATATTAACTCCCATTTTTTTTAAAATAGTTATAATTCCAGTTCTTGAAGGATTTATATTTACATTTTTGATAGTTAACTCTGAATTCTTAGATAGGGCAGTAAGAACAATAAAGAATGCGCTCGAACTTATGTCTGAGGGTATGTTGTAATTTAGTTTCTTAATATTGTAGACTTTCTTAATTTTTATTTGATCATAATTTTTGTTCTCTTTTATAGTTATGGGCAAGTTAAGATGTTTGCATAAAAGCTCAGTATGATTTCTTGATTTTTTTGCTTTAATGGTTGTAGTCCCATCAGTTCTCATAGCTCCAAATATGACTGAGCTTTTACATTGAGCAGAACCTTTGATTTCATGATATTTTATTGGAACCAATTTTGATGATCCAAAAATTTTTAATGGTAAAAATTTATTTTTTCTTAATTTAAATTTAGCACCAAATTTACTTAAGGGATCAGAAATTCGTTTAAAGTCTCTTTTTGACAAACTTTTATCTCCAATAATTTTAATTGGATATGGAGTATTAACTAAAAATCCAAGTAAAAGCCTTCCCAATGTTCCAGAATTTTCAGCATTAATAGTAAGATTTTTTATATACTTATAACCATTAAAGCCTTTGCCATATATTTTGCATTCATTATTTTTTATTTCTGCTTTAATTCCTAATTTTTTTATTGCGTTTATTGCGGCAAAAACATCTTCTGACATCAAAAGATTATTTGCTTTCGATACTCCATTAGCCAGAGAAGCCAATAGGACCCATCTAATACTTAAACTTTTATCACCTGGTACAATAATTTTATTATTAAATTTTCGAATTTTTTGATTTACAGAAATTATCTTTGACATTTATGATTATTTAAAACTAAATGACTCTCCAAAATATGCACTTTTAGCATCAATATTATTTACAAGTTCAGATGGAGAACCTTCTGCTATAATTTTACAATTACTTAAGATCATTCCAATATCTACACAAGATAATAAATCTCTTGCTTGGTGATCACATATACATATCGTTATTCTTTTTTCTTTTTGCAAATTAACTATTATCTCTTGCAACATTTTTATTGTTAATACATCAAGTGCAGCAAAACATTCATCTAAAAGAAGCACTTTAGGATCACTAAGAAGAGACAATGCAATAACTAATTTTTTTTTTTGACCTCCAGACAAAAATTTAGCTTTAATATTTTTAAGGTTTTCTAATTCAAATTTATTTATTAATTCATTTATTTTATTTTCTTCACTTTTTTTTTCGTTAATTACTATTTCTGCAATAGCTTTTAAATTTTGATATAAAGTGAGATCACTAAAATATCCACCGTACTGAGGAACATATCCTACTTTAAATTTTTTTGTTCTAAGATAAATAGGATAGTTAATTACATCATTATTATTTATTTTAATTTTTCCAGAATTTGGTTTAATTAAACCAGTGATCAAATTAAAAATTGTTGACTTACCTACTCCGTTAGGCCCCAACATACCAAAAATTTCACCCTCATTTATTTTGAAACTTATATTATCTAATATTAATCTATTACCATAAGAAAGTGATACATTCTCAAAAGATATTATTGGATTAGGATTTTTATAAGATTTTATTCTGAATTGTTTGATTAGTGCCATTTAATTTAAACTTTCAATCTTAACTTTTTCTTTTGAATTATGCATAAAAATTTTTGTATCTTTAGTAATTGTATCAAGTTCTATCACATCTGCTTTTAAAATATTTTCTAGGTTTGTGTAAACTACATTTTTGGAAATAATCAATATATTTTTCATCATTGAAAAATCTAGGTAATCACTTGTAATTAAATTATCTATGTATTTTATTTTAACGTTTTTTGAGAAAATTGTATCATAATTAACACTATTGTATTTACCAAATGTTGAAATTACTGTGATTGTCTCATTTTTTTCAATCAAATTGATATAAGCTTTTACATCTTTTAAAAAAATAATATCACTATTATTTAAATCTATCTCACCTTCTTTTGCTAAAATTATATACTCATTCCCTTTTAAATCTTTTGAAGAATATTTAATGTCTTTAATGATATTTGAGTTTGTAAAGTTGTCTTCTTTTAGTTCCGAAGTATTTATGTTGTTAATTTCCTTTTTTTTAAAATAATTTGAATAAATAAAAAAAAAAATAATGAACAACAAAGATAAACCAATTAACCATCTAAAACTCAAAATTTTCATTAGTTTACACTAGATTGTAAAAGTGTGTGTATATGTAGAATTCCAATTGTTTTGTTTTTATTTTTTTTATTGTAAACACATAGTGAGGTAATTTTTTTTTCATTCATTAAGCTCAATGCCTTTACTGCAAGAGAGTCTTTATCAATGCTTATAGGATTTTTTGTCATGATATGTTTTGCTGACATAGTATAAAGATTTTCTTTTTTTTCATTAAACCTCCTAATCTGTCCATCTGTGATAATCCCTTTAGTAAGTTTTTTTTTGTCAAGAACAAGTAAAAATCCCAATTTTTTTTTTGTTAAGATTTGTAAAGCTTTATTCATATTTAAATCTTCATGAATAAAAGGAATTTTGTTTCCTGTTAACATAATATCTTCAACCGTTCTTAGTTGGGAGCCAAGGCTACCTGCGGGGTGAAGTTTTTTAAAATCAAGTTTTCCAAATTTTTTATACCTCATTGCACAAATAGCTAAAGCATCACCTAAAGCCAACTGGGATGTTGTACTAGAAGTTGGAATAATTCCTTCAGCTTCAATTACTTTTGGGATTAAAATTTTTATATCAGATGCCTTGTATAGAATAGAATCTTTTTTTGAAACAATTCCAATTAATAATATTTTATTTCTATTAGCGTATTGAATTATGTTTTTAAGTTCACTTGTCTGACCTGAATTACTGATAATTATTAAAATATCATTTTTAGATATCATCCCAAGATCACCATGAGAAGCTTCACTGGCAGCTAGATTAAATGAAGGAGTGCCTACTGATGCAAGTGTGGCTGCAATTTTAGAAGCAATCAATCCACTTTTTCCAACACCACATAAAATGACTTTTGATTGGCAACGCGCAATTTTAACAACAGCTTCGTTAAAAGATTTGTTAATACTTTTTTTTAATTTTTGTAAAGCTTTGATTTCAAGATTAATTACATTATGCGCAGTGGATATAAATTTTTTGTTAATCATTAATGTGACCAGATATCATCTTTGAATAATGCTAAATCAAGATCTACTCTAGTTTTTAAAAACTTTAAACAATCCTTGTATAATTGTACTCTATTTTCTCTTTCTAGTATTTTTTTTAATTGATCATGAATTTTATGTAAATATATAACATCATTAGCACAATATTTTAATTGAGCGGGTGTTAATTCACCACCAAAATCTGAGCTTTGAAACTGTTTACTAATATCAATATTTATAAATTCCTTAATTAAGGTTTTCAAAGAATGGTTATCCGAATAAGATCTAGCAAGTTTTGATGCTATTTTTGTATCTAGAATATTATTTGTTTCTGTTTTTAAATAGTATTTAATGTGAGCCATATCTGCTCTTCCATAATGAAAAATCTTAATTATTTTTTCATCACTTAATAGTTTAACTAAATTGGGTGCTTGATAATTATTTCTGTCAAATTGTATTATATGTGCATCTAAGTTACCTGAAGATATTTGAATTAAGCATAAAGGGTCTCTTCTGACATTTAAACCCATAAACTCTCCATCTACAGCAATTGTATTGCCTAAATTTAAATCATCTGGTAGATCGTTTTTGTGAAGTTGAATATTATTACTCATTTTTAAACATATATATATGAAAGCAAAAAATTGTCTAATTTTTGGTGGTAGTGGCCAAATAGGTAGAAACTTAATAAGAAAACTCACAAAGAATAACTATAAAGTTACTATTGTAACAAGAAACATTCATCAAAAAAGTTATATCATAAAAACCCAAGCCAACGCAGGTTATATAGATATAGCTGAGGCTAATATTTTTGATGAAAAAAAAATTAGAGAGCTTTTTAAAAAAGCAGATATTTGCATTAATTTAGTTGGAATTTTATATGAACAAAAAAAAGGAAATACATTCACAAATATTCATACAGTTTTCCCTTCACTGTTGGCAAAACTTTGTAAAGAATATAAATTAAAACATTTTATACACTTATCAGCATTAGGTATTAATGAAGCTAAAGACTCCAAGTATGCTTTAAGCAAGCTAGAAGGAGAGAATAAAGTGTTAAAAAATTTTCCTTTGGCAACAATATTAAGACCATCGATTGTTTATTCGGTAGATGATAATTTTACAACAAACTTCATGACATTGTTGAATAGACTTCCAGTATTTCCGCTTTACTATAGGGGGGCAACAAAGTTTGCACCTATTCATTGTTCTGATTTAACAGATACAATTCATTATGTAATTTCAAATAATGTTTATTCTAAAATTATAGAATGTATAGGCCCTGAAATAATAACGTTTAAAGAAATTATAAAAAAAATGTTAAAATTAATTGGAAAAACAAGAATTCTTTTACCATTACCTTTACCGATAGCTGAATTTTCTGCAAGGTTTTTTGAAATTATGCCCAAACCTTTACTGACTAGAGATCAGTTAAAACTTTTAAAATATGATAATATTTCAACTGGAAAGTATAAAACTAATTCAGATATTGGAATACCTAGTTTGAGGTATTTTGATACAGAGGTAGAAAAATATTGTTATATGTGGAGAGAAGGTGGTCAATTTTCTACTGAAAAATATAATTCTGGAAATAATTGAGATATTAAAACTAACTAAAATTTAAGCTGATTCAATTTTCTTCTCGATAAATTCTGGAACTTCTTCTTTATCTGTTGTATCCTCTTTTTTACCTTTTGGCTGATAAGCATAGAGAAGATGTAATTTACAATAGGAAAAATCTTTAAGTGAAGATCTTCCACAAAAGTAAAATGATTTTTCGTCAGGATGACCTATAGGCCATTTGCAAGAATTTTCATCCAGCTCTTCTAGTTGCTTAGGATTCTCAGGTTCAAAATCTTTTTCAATAATTAAAGATTTAAATTTACTTCTACGTCCTCTTCTAGTTTTTATATTCTTTACACTTATAGAGTTTTCAAAATTTTGATTTGAAGTAGCTGACCTTGTTTTAATTTTTGCAGATAAATTAAGTCTATGAGCTTTACCTATGACAGCATTTCTGCTTATACCACCAATAATCTCTGCAATTTGACTTGCGGTATTTCCTTTTCCCCAAAGTTCCTTTAATTTAGCTACTTTTTCCTCAGTCCAGCTCATTATCAATATCTTGTATCTTGTTTATATAAAACAACAATATACTGATATAAAATTAAATTAAACAATCAAAAAATGAGAGTTATCAACATTAATACTTAAATTAAGTATTTATATGTTTTCAATCCTAACTTGTATTAATAATTAAACTTTATAAAAACAAATAAAATTTATGAGTTATTTAGCAAAAAACTATAATAGAAAAAAAATTTCCTTTAAGTCCGGAAAAGGAAGTTATCTTTTTTCAACTGATGGTAAAAAATACTTAGATATGCTCTCTGGTATAGCGGTTAACTCATTGGGTCACGCTCATCCAAAATTAGTAAAAACAATAAGAAATCAATCAAAAAAACTTTGGCATGTTTCTAATGCTTTTCAAATTCCAGAGGGAGAAAAATTAGCTAAAAAGTTGTGTCAAAAAACTTTTGCTGACTATATCATATTCCAAAATTCAGGTGCAGAAGCCACGGAAGCAGCTATTAAAATTGCAAGAAGATATTTTTATTCAATAGGAAAACCCAATAAAACAAGAATTTTATGTATTAAAAATTCTTTTCATGGAAGAACCTTGGCTACTATTTTTGCAAGTGGGTCAAAGAAAATGACAGAAGGATTTGGGCATGTAAGTGGTTTTGATCATTTTATTTTTGGGGACCACAAGTCTTTAAAGAAAAAAATTACAAAAAATACTGCAGCCATCATGGTTGAAACTATTATGGGTGAGGGTGGAATTAAAGTAATTCCGGATTGGTGTTTAAAAGAATTAAGAAAATTGTGTGATAAGAAAAAAATATTATTAATTTTAGATGAAGTACAATGTGGAATTTCACGGACTGGAGATTTTTTTGCTTTTGAAAAATCTAAAGTAAAACCAGATATAGTGCCAATTGCAAAAGGTATTGGTGGTGGATTTCCCATTGGTGCAGTTTTAATGAATAAAAAAGTTGCTTCAGGTATGACGCCAGGTACACATGGCTCAACTTTTGGTGGCAACCCTTTGGCTATGGCTGTTGGAAATACTGTTATGGATATAGTTTCTACTAAGAAATTTCTTAACAATGTAAAAAAATCTTCAAAATATTTTTTTTCAAATTTAAACAAATTAAAGCAAAAATATCCAAATATTATTAAGGATATAAGAGGAAGAGGTTTATTGATTGGAATACAGCTTCATACAGAACAAACTAAATTTATTAAAAAATTAATGGATAATAAATTGCTAACTATCCGTGCAGCTGAAAATGTTGTTCGTATTTTACCACCTTTAAATGTAAAAAAAAAAGAAATAGATATAGCATTAAAAATTATTGATAAAGTGTGCTCAGAAATAAAATAAATATGAAACATTTTATAAATTTAAAAGATATACCGGCAAAAGATCTTAGAAAAATTATTGCTGACGCGAAAAAGAGAAAAAGTTTAAGAAAAAAACTAAGCACGCTTGAAGTTGACAAAGGTACACCTCTCAAAGGTAAGATTTTGATACAAATGTTTGAGAAGGCTAGTTCGAGAACAAGAATTAGTTTTTATTTAGCAATTAAACAGCTCGGAGGAGGCACTTTAACTTTACGTTCTAATGAACTTCATCTAGGTCAAGGTGGAGAAAGCATTGCTGACACTGCAAAAGTACTCTCAACTTATGGTGATGGATTTATGTTAAGAACAGATAGTGACAAAAAAGTAGAAAACTTCAAAAAATATTTATCGGTCCCAATTATTAATGGTTTAAGCCCATCTTCACATCCCACACAAGTTTTATCTGATATTTTTACAGTTGAAGAAATAATGAAAAAACCTATTTCAAAATTAAATATTTGTTGGATAGGTGATTCAAATAATGTTTTGGATAGTTTGATAGCTGCATCAGTAAAGTTTTCTTTCAAACTAAGTATTGGGTGTCCAAAAAAATTTGAACCAGGAAAAGAAGTTAGAGCCTGGGTCAAAAGAAATAATAAAAAAATTTATATTTATAATGATGCTAAAAAAGCAGTTTTTGGTGCAGATGTAATTTTTTCTGATAAAGTTATTTCTTTAAATGACAAAGTTAATAAGAAAAAAAAAATACAAGCATTTAAAAATTTTAAAATTGATAAAAAATTAATGAGTTATGCAAAAAAAAGTTGCATTTTTTTACATTGTTTGCCCAGAGGCGAAGAAGTTAGTGATGATGTTTTTTTAGGTAAAAAATCTCACGTATGGCAACAAGCTCTTAATAGAGTTCACGTACAAAAAAGTATTTTATTATATTGTTTTGGAAAATTAAGGTAGTGGTAAAGGGCTGTCTGAATTTTCGTTCAGATATTTTATTACAGAGGCTCTATCTTTTTCTTTTCTAAGACCTGCATAAGCCATCTTCGTTCCCTTAACCCATTTAGCAGGTTTAATCAAAAATCCATTCAGTTCTTCAAAAGTCCAATTCTTATCATATGCTGATAACGCTTTAGAATATTTATAATCTTCAACAGCTCCAACTTTTCTTCCCACAACATTATATAGTGCTGGGCCTATAGCATTCTTTCCTCCTTTAACAATTGAATGACAAGCTGCACATTTTTTAAAAACTTTCTCACCATGTGTAACATCTCCCATTGCCATTAATGCTGATATATCAATTTTGTCTGATGTCGTACTTGAGCTAGCTGTAGATACAGTGGTTGCAGTTTCTACTTCAACTGAATAACCAGGTGTCTCAGGTTTCTCTACATGAAAGATTACATCAGATAATTTTCCAATACCGATAACAAGCAGGGCAACCATTAAAACTGCAGCAACTATTTTGTTTATTTCAAAAGAATCCATTTTTTCTAAATTTTGTAATGAACGTATAACATGATAAATTAAAAAAAAGCTAAAATTTAATGTATAAATTTGCCTCTACAGTTGTTTAATGAGTATAATAATTTGAAAATATAATGAAAACTTTAGTAATTATACCATCCAGAATGTCTGCAACCAGGCTGCCAGGTAAACCGTTATTAAAAATAAATGGTTTATCAATCATATCACATGTATCTAAAAAAGCTGAAGAAGCCAACATTGGTGATGTTATTGTAGCAACCGAAGATCAGGAAATAGTTGACGATGTAAAGAGGAATGGTTTCAATGCTATTTTAACCAGCAATCAACATAAAACAGGTACGGATAGAATTTATGAGGCATTAAAAAAATCAAATATTAAAGACGTTGATTTAGTTATGAATTTACAAGGGGATGAACCAGCAATCGACATTGATGATATAAAAAGTTTGAATGACAAAATGGTAAAAAATCATTCTAATTTAGGAACTCTTGCCGCAAAAATAAAAGATAATAAAAATCTCAAGAATGAAAATATTGTTAAGGTCATTACTAAAAATAGCTTAGAAGAGGATAATTTTCCAAAGGCAGTATCCTTTTCAAGAAAGTCTGAGCAAATAGAAAATATTTATCATCATATTGGAGTTTACTGCTATTCAAAAGATTCACTAGAAAAGTTTATTCAATTAAGCCAATCTAAAAATGAAATAGAAAATCGGTTAGAGCAATTAAGAGCATTAGATAATAATATTGATATCAATGTTTCACTTGCTAAATCATCTCCAATAGGAGTAGATACTGAGGAAGATTATCTAGCCTTAAAAAAAATAATGGAATATAAGAATTGATGAGTAAAATTTATTTTCAAGGAACCTTTGGTGCATATTCACATTTAGCAGCACTTTCAATCGATCCAAAAGCAGAAATTCTGCCATGCAAAACTTTTGACGACTGTTTTAATAAAGCATCTGAAGAGCCTGAGAGCAGAATAATAATCCCAGAGTCAAATAGAATTACCGGTAACATTGGAATTGAATATTTAATATTTAAACACAGGCTAAATATTTATAAAGAGCATTTCCAAAAAATTGAACATAACTTATTAGGACAACCTGGTACTAAATTAAAATATATTAAAGAAGTATATTCACATGCACAAGGATTGTCTCAGTGTTCAAAATTTATAAAAGAAAATAATTTAACAGAACATATTAGAGCAGATACCGCTGGATCTGCTGAAATGATTTCAAAAACAAAAGATGTTAAGCAATCAGCTATAGCATCCTCATTGAGCGCTGAAATTTATGGCTTAGAGGTAATTAAAAAAAATATAGAAAACGAAAGTGGAAATTTGACAAGGTTTTTGGTAATGGGAAAAAATATTTCTCAACCAGAATTTAAAGATAAAACTTACATAACTTCTTTTTTATTTAAATTGAAAAGTAAGCCAGCTGCTCTTTATCAATCACTAGGAGGCTTTGCAATTAATGGTGTAAATTTAACTAAACTACAAAGTTATCCAGAAAAAAATAGTTTCGATTCTTATTTTTTCTTATGTGATTTGGATGGACATATAGAAGATCCAAAAGTTCAGAAATCTCTTGAGGAGCTAGGTCTACATTGTGAGGATTTTCACGTTCTAGGTGTTTTTGAAGCAGATAGTTTGAGACAAAATAAATAAGAATCTTTTCTTGTAGATTAGAAATTTTAACTGCTATAATAGAGTCGGAGGCTAGAGGTGGATGCTGCTTGAACCCGACCAGATCTTAACGGAAGCAGTCGTAGAGACAGTTATTCAGGTTCTAGTCTCCTTAATGAATTAATATGAATCATAACTCTAAAGTATTAGCTTTAAAATATAGACCTCAAACTTTCGATGATCTTATTGGCCAAGAAGTAGTTGCGGAAACTATAATTAATTCGATTAGAGCCAATAAAATACCTAATGCATATTTATTTACAGGTATCAGAGGGATAGGAAAAACTACAACTGCAAGAATTGTTGCCAAAGCACTTAACTGTTTAAATGGTATTGAAAATTTATGTAAAGATAACTTTTGTGAAAACTGTAAATCAATAAGCTCTTCAAATCATATAGATGTACTTGAAATGGATGCGGCAAGCAAAACAGGCGTAGATGACGTGAGAGATTTAATCGAATTTTCAAGATATGGTCCGACTTCAGCCAAATATAAAATCTTCATTATTGATGAAGTTCATATGTTAAGCAAACAAGCATTTAATGCTTTATTAAAAACTTTAGAAGAACCACCAGAATATCTAAAATTTATTTTTGCAACTACAGAAATTAAAAAAATTCCAGTTACGGTAGTGTCTAGATGTCAAAGATTTGATTTATCTAGAATTAAATCCTTAGAATTATTAGAATTTATTAAAAAAATTAAAGATAAGGAAAATGGAAAAATAAGTGAAGATGCTTTAAAGCTTGTAGTAAAAATTTCTGAAGGCTCGGTTAGAGACGCTTTATCATTATTGGATAGAGCTTTATTAAGTTTAGACGAAGGAAAAGAATTAGATTTAAATTCAGCACAGAAAATTTTTGGATATTTTGATAAATCTCAATTAATTGACTTATTTGAGCTAATTTTAAAAGGCGAAGAGACAAAAGTAATAAGTATTTATAGAAAAATTTATGATCAAGGTGTTGAACCAAAGGTTTTTATAAATGATTTCTTAGAGTTGCTTTATTACTTTAAAAACATTAATTCATTAACTTTGGAAAGTACAAACTTTTCATTAAATGATGAAGAATTTTCTAAAATTAAAAATTTATCAAATCAAATAGATTCAGGGGTTTTAATATTATTCTGGCAATTTGCTATATCTTCTCTCGAAGAAATAGACATAGTTTCCAATCAACACCTTTCAATTGAAATGTTCTTAATTAGACTAATGCATTTAAGTTCTATAAAATCAGAAAAAAAAGTTGAAAAAGTTGACCTTGATTTGAAGAGTGAAGATCAAGTTAAGAATACAGAAAATGAATTAACTTCTAAAACAATTAATCAAATTAAGAATATTGCGCAGGAAGAAAAAATTAAACCAGAGGTTCAAACAGAGATAAAAGCAGATCATAAAATTAAAATAAATGCATTTGAGGATTTAATTGAAACCTGTTCAAAAAAAAAGGAGATTAAACTGAAATATGAATTAGAAAAAAATGTTAATCTTGTAAAATTTGAAAAAAATAGAATTGAAATATCTTTTAATGAAAGTTTAGACAAAGATTTTGTAAAAGATTTATCATCAAAACTTTTTGAATGGACTGGTGAAAGATGGATTATTACATTTAGTAAATTAAAAGGGCAAATGTCAGTAAAAGACAAACAAAAAAATGTTAAAAAACAATTAATAGATGAAATGAAAAATTCAGAAATATTTAAAAGTGTTATGGATAAATTTCCTGATGCCGAATTAATTGATGTAAATTCAAAAAAAGATGGAGTTGATAATGACTGATTTTAGTAAAATATTGGATAAAGCAAAAGAACTTGAGGCAAAAATGAAAGAAAGCCAACAAAAAATTAAGGAAATTAGAGTTGAAGGAGTTTCGGGTTCAAATTCTGTAAAGATAACCTTGGATGGAGAAGGAGAGATGCAAACAATAAAGTTATCTGATGAAATTATGAAAGAGGACAAAACCATAATTGAAGATTTAATTGTTGCAGCACATAACAGTGCTAAATCTCAACTTAAATCAAAAACTAACGAGGAAATTTCAAAAGCAACAGGAGGCATTGGAATTCCTGGATTTAAATGGCCTTTATAATAGATGCAAAACATCAGCGAGATAGAAGAATTAATTAAATTAATTTCAAAACTCCCCGGCTTAGGTCCCAAATCAGCAAAAAGAATTGTTTTAAAATTAATTAATAATCGTGACGAACTTGTAAAACCTATGGCAAATACCTTGGCGCAAGTTTACAAAAATGTAGTTAGATGCAATTCATGCGGAGCGTTAAAGTCAAATTCAAGTGGTTGCCTAAATTGTGAGAATATAAAAGAAAAATTTAATAAAATTTGTGTAGTAGAGGATATTGCAGATCAATGGTCGATTGAAAATTCTAATATCTACAAGGGTTATTTTCATATTTTAGGTGGAACAATTTCCTCTGTTGGCCAAAGAAAAGAAGATTTATTAATTAATTCATTAGTTGAAAGAGTTAATAGAGATAAAATTGAAGAGGTAATCCTTGCAACCAGTGCAACTGTTGAGGGTCAAACAACTGCATATTATATTCAAGATAGTTTAAAAAATTTGAATGTTAAGGTTACTAAATTAGCACAAGGATTACCTGTAGGTGGAGAAATTGAAAGTTTAGATGATGGAACTTTATTTTCTGCTTTTAAAAATAGATCTAATTTGGTTTCGAATTCAGATTAGATTTTTTTTTCAACCTATTTAAATGAAGTAATGGTTCGGTATAACCTGAAGGTTGTTCTTTACCTTTGAATACTAAATCACATGCAGTTTGAAATGCTATAGAGTTTTCGTAATCTTCACTTATCTTAATATATTGGGGATCATTTTTATTTTGTTCATCTACTATTTTAGCCATATCTTTCATTATTTCAGTTACTTGTATTTTTGTTGTAATACCGTGATGAATCCAGTTGGCTATATGTTGAGATGAAATTCTAAGAGTTGCTCTATCTTCCATTAAACCTATGTTGTTAATATCAGGCACTTTAGAACAACCCACACCTTGATCGATCCATCTTACAACATAGCCTAATAAAGTTTGTGCAGAATTAGAAATTTCTTTAATTATATCTTCTACAGACCAATTAGGTCTATCTGCTATTGGGATTGTTAAGAGATCATCAAGCTTAGCTGTTTCTCTATCTATTATTTTTTTTTGTTCATTAAAAATATTTATTTCATGATAATGTAAAGCATGTAACGCAGCTGCTGTTGGAGACGGAACCCAAGCACAGTTCGCCCCTGCTTTTAAGTGCCCTGTTTTTTGCTCCATCATATCTTTCATTTTATCTGGCATTGCCCACATACCTTTGCCTATTTGAGCTTTACCAGAAAACCCACAACTTAAACCAATATCAACATTGTTGTTTTCGTAAGCAGCAATCCATTTGGATGATTTCATATCACCCTTTTTAATCATAGGACCGGCTTCCATCGATGTATGCATTTCATCACCAGTTCTATCTAGGAAACCAGTATTTATGAAAAAAACTCTACTTTTAAGACTTCTAATACATTCTTTTAAATTTGCTGATGTTCTTCTTTCTTCATCCATAATACCAATCTTGCAAGTGTACTTAGGTAAATTTAGAACTTCCTCAACTTTAGAAAAAATTAAATCTGTAAATGCTGACTCGTCTGGGCCATGCATTTTAGGTTTTACGATATAAACTGACCCAGTTCTTGAATTATTTTTGTTTTTAATATCATGTAGAGCAGCAGCTGTAGTTATAAATGCATCCATAATACCTTCTGGTATTTCACTTCCATCACTTAATAAAATTGAAGAGTTAGTCATTAGATGACCAACGTTTCTTACTAGTAAAAGGCTTCTACCGTGTAATTTTAAACCTTTGCCATCTTTTGATATATAACTTCTATGTGGATTTAATTTTCTTTCGAATAATTTACCTTCTTTTTCAAATTTTGATTTAAGGTCACCTTTCATAAGACCTAGCCAATTTCTATAACAAATAATTTTATCTTCCGAGTCTACTGCTGCTACACTATCTTCATTATCACAAATTGTTGACACAGCAGACTCTAGTATTATGTCACTGATACCAGCATGATCTTGTTGAGCAGCAAAAGCTCTTGAGTCTTTTAGAATTTCGATATGTAAATTATTATTTTTTAGAATAATTGCTGTTGGATTATCGCTTTCACCTCTGTGTCCAACAAATTTATTTTCGTCTTCAAGATCAAAAATGTCAGCACCTTTTAAAACTTTTAATTTACCAAATTTTACAGCAAAACTTGTAATTTTATTCCAACTTAATCCTGCTAGTGGAAAATGCTTATCTAAAAAATCTCTTCCATATTTTATAACCATTTCACCTCTTAGAGGGTCATATCTTTCAGACACACTATCTTCAGACTGTTCAATTACATCTGTACCATAAAGACTATCATATAAACTCATCCATCTTGCATTTGCAGCATTTAATGCATACCTCGCATTCATGATAGGTACAACTAATTGTGGTCCAGCTATACTCGAAATTTCTTCGTCAACATTTTCAGTCTCAATTTTAAAATCAGGTCCTTCATTTTTTAAATAACCAATTTGTAATAAAAATTTTTTATACTCATCTAAATCAAATTCTTTGCCTTTATTTTTGATATGCCAATCATCTATTTTCTTCTGTAAATCTTCTCTAAATTTAATTAACTCTTTATTTTTTGGCGTGAGCTCATCAAGAGTTTTTTCAAGACCCATCCAAAAATTTTCTGTTGATACATGTGTATCTTTTAATAATTCTTCACTTACAAAGCTTGATAGTTTTTCAGAAACTTGAAGATTATTAATTTTAATGTATTTTTCTTGCACAGCACTTATATTCGTACCCCATCTGTATTTTTGCCTGAGAGCTTTACTCCTTCGGCGGAATTCAATCTCTTTCCAGAGTGTTATGCTTTAATCGGTCCTTTTGCCTGAGAGTTTCCGGGGTGGTTGCTCCTTCGGCGCTACAAATGTAGTCTCTCCCGATATTGAATTTGTATCTGTTAAATTATTTAAGTCAATTAATAAGAATTACACCTTATTTAATATCATTTTATTGCCTTTTTTGTATTTTAACCATCCGCTATAACTTAAATATGAAAAATTACTTAAATTTTGAAACAGAAATTAAAGACCTAGAAAATGAGTTAGAAAAATTGAAAGACCCTTACAATCAAGAGGGATTATCAGAAGTCGATACTCAAAAAATTTCAAGCACTCAGACAGAAATAGATGAAAAATTAAAAAATATTTATTCCAACCTTGATCCTTGGCAGACTACAATGGTTGCTCGTCATGAAGACAGACCAAAAGCAAAATTTTTTATTGATAATTTGTTTGATGACTTTATTTCATTATCTGGTGATAGGTATTATGGAGAAGACAAATCAGTATTAACTGGATTTGCAAAGTTTAATGGAAAATCTGTATTAGTAATAGGTCAAGAAAAAGGAGAAGATCTTGATAGCAGAATTGAGAGAAATTTTGGAATGATGAGGCCTGAAGGTTATAGAAAAACTATAAGATTAATGAACCTAGCAAACAAATTTAATATTCCCATAATCTCTTTTATTGATACTCCAGGAGCATATCCAGGTGTAGGAGCTGAAGAGCGAGGACAAGCAGAGGCAATTGCAAAATCAATTGAGTGCTGTATGGAGCTTAAAGTGCCAACAATTGCAGTAATTATAGGCGAGGGTGGTTCTGGTGGAGCAATAGCATTAGCCTCATCAAACAAAGTCCTTATGTTAGAAAATGCAATTTATTCAGTTATATCACCAGAAGGGTGTGCAACTATTCTATGGAGAGATCCAAAAAAAATGCTTGATGCTGCAAAAGCAATGAAACTTTCAGCTAAAGATTTATTAAAATTAAAAGTTATCGATGAAATAATTCAAGAGCCTATAGGTGGAGCACACAGAGACAGAGATATAATGTTAAATAACATAAAAACATCTTTAATTAAAAATTTAAATTATTTTGATGAATTATCTTCTGAAGATATTGCGAATGAGAGAAAAAATAAATTTCTAAAAATTGGAAGAAATGATGGATTTATGAGCAGTAGTGAAGACTTAAGCACATTAAGTCTTAAGAAAAATAACTTAGATGAAATTTTAAAATCTAAAAAAAAGTTAATAGGAATTGTTGCTTGCTTAGTTTTGATTATTTCTATTTTATTATTTATTTAAATTTTATATAGCACCGTGACAGTGCTTGAATTTTTTACCAGATCCACAAAAACATGGTTCATTTCTTCCCATTTTTTTATTTTTTGAAATTTGTTTAGAAATATTTTTTTGTGTATTTTCTTCATCAGAGTTTGACTCGATAACAACTTTTAAGTTAATTAATATAGTTACATAATCTAATTTGAGTTTTTCCAAAAGATTGGAGAAAAGTTCAAAAGCTTCCTTTTTATATTCAACTAATGGATCTCTTTGACCATAAGATCTTAGACCTATAACTTGTCTTAATTGTTCTAAATATTGGATATGTGATTTCCAATTTAGATCAATTGATTGAAGAAAAATTCTTTTTTCTATATCTTTTGCATGATCTTCACCCAGAAGTTTGATCCTTTCGTTTCTTGTATCTTGAAATTTATTAGTGATTTTTTCTCTAAAATTAGCATCTTTAGCTTCAATTAATTCTTTAAATTCAGTTTCTTCAAAACTTTTTCCAACTATCTGTTTGGTTTTATTGTAAAATTCATTATTTTTAGGATTTGATAAGTTTGTTATTTTTAACTTTATTAAATCATCAGAAATCTCTTTTAAAAATTCATCTGAATAATCAAAGATATTTTCGCTATTCATCGCATTTTTTCTCTGTGAAAATACAACATGTCTTTGATCATTAAGCACGTTGTCAAATTTTATAAGGGTTTTTCTAATATCAAAGTTTCTAGCTTCTACTTTTTGTTGAGCTCTTTCTAGGGCCTTATTTATCCATGAATGATCAATACTTTCACCGTCTTTGAGGCCAAGTTTTTCAAGCATGCTATTCATAGACTCTGACCCAAAAATTCTCATTAAATCATCCTCTAGACTAACATAAAATATTGAACTACCTTCATCTCCCTGCCTTCCAGACCTTCCTCTAGCTTGATTGTCAACCCTTCTAGACTCCATTCTTTCTGTACCAATTACAAATAAACCACCTAGAGATTTTATTTTATTTTTATTTATTTTAAGTTGGTCTTCTGGAACAGAACCTTTTTTACCACCAAGTTGAATATCAACTCCCCTTCCAGAAATACTTGTAGTAATAATTAATGAATTTTCTTTACCAGCATTTGCAATTATTTCTGCCTCATTTTCATGATTTTTTGCATTTAATACCACATGTTTAATATTTTTTTGATTTAATAAATTCGAATAAATTTCAGATTTATTAATGCTCGAGGTAAAAACTAAAATTGGTTGACCTAATTTATGTTTTTCAATTATTTTATTTATAATTGCATCGTTTTTCTCTTTTTCTGTTCTAAAAATTAAATCATTAAAATCCTTTCTAATCATTTCCTTATTTGTTGGAATAACAACAACAGGAAGATTATAAATTTCAAAAAATTCTTCAGATTCTGTAGCAGCTGTACCAGTACAACCAGATATTTTTTTATAAAGTTTAAAATAATTTTGATAGGTTATAGAAGCTAAGGTTTGATTTTCAGCCTGCACTTGAATTTTTTCTTTAGCTTCTAAAGCCTGATGTAATCCATCTCCAAATCGTCTACCTTCCAAAATTCTACCAGTAAGTTCATCAATAATTTTAAGACTACCATCTTTAATTATATAATCTTTACCTTTTTCAAATAAATGATTTGCTCGTAAAGCTTGATTAACATGGTGAACTAAATGTAAATTTTCAGGATCATAAAAATTATTATTTTTTAAAATGCCAGCATTTGAAAAAAGTTTTTCAACATTATTAATTCCATCATTTGTCAACAAAACACTTTTTTCTTTCTCATCAACTTCAAAGTCTTTATTGTTCAAAATTTTTATTAATTTATCTATTGCCAAGTATTGAGCGGTTTTATCATCTGCTGCTCCAGAAATAATTAGAGGTGTTCTTGCCTCATCAATTAAACAAGAATCTATTTCGTCTACAATAGAAAAATTATGATTTCTCTGAACCATTTGCTCCTCAGAAAATTTCATATTATCTCTTAAGTAATCAAAACCTAACTCACTGTTAGTTGCGTATGTTATGTCACAACTATAATTTTTCTTACGCTCAGTGTCGTCTTGGTAGTTATTAATAAACCCTGAAGTGAGGCCTAAAAAATTATATATTTCTCCCATTTCAATAGAATCTCTTTTTGCAAGATAATCATTAACTGTTACTATATGAACGCCTTTATCACTTAAGGCATTTAAATAAGCAGCCAATGTTATGGTTAAAGTTTTTCCTTCTCCCGTTCTCATCTCAGCAATTTTGCCTTCATGTAAAGCTACACCACCTATTAATTGAACGTTAAAGTGTCTCTCGTTACGTGTTCTTCTTGCAGCCTCTCTAACTAAAGCAAATGCATCAGGCAATAACTCATCTAAAGATTTTCCTTCATTTATATGTTTTTTAAATTCAAGAGTTTTTTTTGGAAAATCAGCGTCATTGAAGTTTTTAACATCCTTCTCAAGAAGGTTTATTTTTTCAACAATTTTACCAATTCTATCCAGCTCTTTTTGATTACTAGATTTGATAAATTTTGTAATTAAATTTAAAGGGTTAAACATGACTATTTGATTTATTCTTTACTTATATTGTTTAATATATGTATTAAATAAATAATTTAAACAATATGGGAATTAATTTAACAAATTTTTTATCATCAAAATCAAAAAATAGTAAAATGATTGATTTTCAAGACCTTGATCATCTCGATGGTCTTTCAATTTCAGTTGTTTCTGCAAATTTATATAAAGATATACGGGATGATTTAACCATGTTTTATTTTAGGGGTGGTGCAAATTATGCATCTGTTTATACCCAATCAAAAATAGTGTCTGAGAATATTAAGTGGAATTTAAAACAAAGACCAAAAAAAATATTTTCCCTAATCGTAAATACAAGAAATGCAAACGCTTTTACTGGAAAACAAGGTTATGAAAGTTTAAAGAAAATAGCTGATTTAACTGCTAAAGAATTAAATAAAAAACAAGAGGAAGACGAAGAAATTCCTAAAAAAATTTCTATTCAAAATATAATTTTTGGTTGTACTGGTACTATTGGAGAAATTTTTCCTTATGAAAAAATTTATAATAATATTTCAAATTTGATTAATAAAATTCGTTATACGCAAAATAAATTTATTTGGATGAAGGCAGCGCTTGCAATTATGACAACTGATACAAAGCCAAAATTAGCTATGGAAGAGTGCCAAATCGGAAATGAAAAGGTGAAGATATACGGGATAGCAAAAGGATCAGGAATGATATATCCAAATATGGCCACAACTTTAGTTTATCTTTTTACTGATGCAACTTTATCTAATGATGTTTTAGGAAAGTTATTAAAAAAAAATATAACTAACACATTTAATGCAATCTCTTGTGATGGGGATACAAGCACCAATGATATGGCAACTATCTTTGCAACCAATGAAGTAAAACATTCTCAAGTGAAAAGTGTAAAAGAAAATAAAATTAAAAATTTTGATAAAGCTTTAAATAATGTTCTTTTAAACTTAGCCAAAAGAGTTGTTGCAGATGGAGAAGGAGCATCAAAATTTATTACAATAAATGTTAGTAAATGTAAGAACGAGATAGACGCAAAAAAAATTGCTTTTTCAGTTGCAAATTCACCTTTAGTAAAAACTGCAGTTGCAGGACAAGACCCAAATTGGGGAAGGGTTGTTATGGCAATTGGTAAAGCTGGTCCCAAAATTAATTTAAAAAAATTAACAATAAAATTTGGAAATATAATAATTGTAGAAGGCGGCAAGTTGAGTCAAAGTTATGATGAAAAGCTTACGGCAAATTATATGAAGACTGAAAACATAGAAATAAATATTGAAACTTTTAATGGAAAGAAAAATTTTACTGCTTATACGATGGATTTAACAAAAAAATATATTGAAATTAATGCAGATTATAGAAGTTAACTTATTGAAAAATTATAAAGCGTTATTAAATAATATTTATGATCAAGTATAAACTTTTTTGTAGAAATTGTAATTTAAAATTTGATAGCTGGTTTGCATCTTCGAATGAATACGAAAGATTAAAAAAAAAAAAACTTTTGTCTTGTCACAAGTGTAATTCTATAAAAGTTGAAAAAACTATTATGGCTCCTCAGCTAATTAATAAATCTAATGCTGATGAAAAAGTAAGTATTGAAAAATACAACAAAGTAAAAAAAACTATAATGGGTTATCAAAAGTTTATTAAAGAAAATTTTAAATTTGTTGGTGAAAATTTTGCTTAT
Organism: uncultured Pelagibacteraceae bacterium; assembly: GCA_902589455.1. Classification (GTDB taxonomy): domain Bacteria; phylum Pseudomonadota; class Alphaproteobacteria; order Pelagibacterales; family Pelagibacteraceae; genus Pelagibacter. The sequence continues at coordinate 54,621 of CACISX010000005.1, forward strand.
GAAGCTAGATCTATTCACTATAATAGTAAAAAAAAATCTAAGGGTATTTATGGAAGTGCATCAAAGAAAGATCTTAAAGAATTAAAAGAAGAAGGTATAGATGCCCAAATGATACCTTGGATAGATGAAAATGAAAATTAGTTTTTAATAAACTTCCCTATATAATTTACAGATAAGTTTGTAGAAATATTCCATTCATCTTTTAAAATATTAAAATTCATACCATTCATTTTATCAATGTATAAATTATATTTCATAAGAATATTTTTAAGTTCTTCAGGTTTTACAAACTTTTCCCATTCATGTGTTCCAATTGGAAGCCATCTCAAAATATATTCAGCACCAACAATTGCAAAAACATAAGATTTTAAAGTTTTATTTATTGTTGCAACAAACATTAGTCCATTTTTTTTTAAAAGGTTTGAGCAAGACTTTAAAAAAAAATCCAAGTCTTCCACATGTTCAACAATCTCCATGTTTAAAATTACATCAAATTTTTTTTTAATATTAAGTTTTTCAGGTGATGAGCATAAATAATTAATTTTTAACTTATTTTGTTTCGAATGTAGTTTAGCAACTTTTATATTTTTTTCTGATGCGTCAATTCCAGTTACATTAGCACCCATCCTTGACATTGGTTCAGAAAGTAATCCTCCACCACAGCCAATGTCTAAAATGTTTACTCCTGATAAAGGTTTACTGTTATTTTTTAATTTAAAATTATTAATTATATTTTCTTTAATATACTTAATCCTGATTGGGTTAAATTTATGAAGTGGTTTAAATTTTCCTTCTGGATTCCACCATTCAGAGGCTATTTTAGAAAATTTTTGTATTTCTTTTTTATTTATACTATTCATAATGATAAATTGTTGACATAACAATTAAGATGTATTTTATCAATTATTTATTAAATAATAATAATTAAAACTAGCATGAAAACAGTAGTATTAAAATTTGGTGGAACCTCTGTTGGAAGTATAGATAGGATAAAAAAGGTTTGTAAAATAATTGCTTTTTACAAAAAGAAAAAAAATAGAGTAGCAGTTGTTTCTTCAGCGATGAGTGGTGTGACAAATGAATTGGTTAATAAATCAAAATCAATTAGTAATAATTTTGATAGAGCCGAATATGACTCACTAGTTTCAACTGGAGAACAGGTGTCATGCGCACTTATTGCCGGGAGATTAAAACATGACGGATTTAAATCAAGATCTTGGGTATCTTGGCAATTGCCAATTTTAACAGATGGACCTCATTCAAGTGCAAGAATTAGCTCAATAGGCATTAAAGAACTTAGTGGTTATATTAAATCAGGTGGCATACCTGTAATCACTGGTTTTCAGGGTATTAGTAATGATTTTAGAATTACAACAATCGGAAGAAGTGGATCAGATGCAACAGCAATTATGCTTGCAAAATTTATTAAAGCAGATGAGTGTATAATTTATACTGATGTAGATGGAGTTTATACTACCGATCCAAGGCAATATAAAAAAGCAAAAAAAATTAAAAAAATTTTTTATGATGAAATGCTAGAAATGGCATCACTCGGTTCAAAAGTAATGCAGCCTACATCTGTTCAGGATGCAAAGTTAAACAAGATTGATATTAAGGTTAAATCTTCCTTTGTATCAAAAGCTGGAACTTTAATAACAGACTCTAAAAAGGCATTTAGTAACCAAATTATTACTGGAATATCATCAACAAAAAATGATGCTAAAATTACAATTATAGGAGTAAAAGATAGGCCCGGGGTTGCTGCTTCTATATTTAAACCATTGTCGAAAAATCTTATAAATGTGGATATGGTAGTTCAAAATATTTCTTTAGATGGAAAGGAGACTGATCTTACATTTACAATAAAGTCTGATGATTTAAAAAAAACAGAAAAATTAATTAAACAAAATAAAAAAATATCTTTTAAAAAATTATCATTTGATAATGGTGTTTCCAAAGTTTCAATTATCGGTGTTGGTATGATAACTACTCCAGGAATAACATATAGAATGTTTCAGGCACTTGCATCAAAGAAAATTAATATTTTGGTTATTTCTACTTCTGAAATAAAAATTTCAGTTCTAGTTTCTGCTCAGCATGTTAAAAGAGCAGTAGCTGCTTTACATAAAGAATTTAAATTAGACTGATTATAATGAGCATAAGACCTTTTAGAGATATAAAAAGAAGAAAAACAAAAGTAATAAATGTTGGAAAAGTAAAGATCGGTGGCGATAACCCAATTTCTGTGCAATCGATGACCAATACTTTAACTACAGATGTTAAAGCAACGATAAAACAAATTAATGATATAGCCGAAGAGGGCGCTGATATTGTAAGAGTTTCTTGTCCTGATGAGGGCTCAACGTTAGCCTTGAAGGAAATAATAAAACATGTTTCAATACCAGTAGTTGCAGACATTCATTTTCATTACAAACGAGCTATTGAGGCAGCGGAAAATGGAGCTAGCTGTTTAAGAATTAACCCTGGAAATATCGGGGAAGAAATAAAGATTTATGAGGTATTGAAAGCTGCAAAGAATAATGGTTGTTCAATAAGAATTGGGGTAAATGCAGGTTCTTTAGAAAAAGATATTTTGGAAGAATTTAAAGAGCCTTGTCCAGAAGCGTTAGTCCAAAGTGCTAAAAGAAATATCAAAATTTTAGAGGATAAAGATTTTTTTAACTTTAAAATTAGTGTTAAATCATCAGATGTATTTCTTTCAATAGCAGCATATAGACAATTATCAAAAGTTACAGATTATCCTTTACACCTTGGTATCACAGAGGCGGGAAGTTTTGTTTCTGGTAGTATAAAATCATCTATAGGACTAGGAAGTCTGTTGATGGATGGAATTGGGGATACAATAAGAATTTCCTTATCTGATAATCCAACTCAAGAAGTAAAAATAGGTAATGAGATATTAAAATCGTTAAATTTAAGAAATAGAGGGGTAAAAATCATATCTTGTCCTTCTTGTGCAAGACAAGCATTTCAAGTAATCGATACGGTTAAAATTTTGGAAGAAAAACTATCTCATATAAAAACACCAATAACACTCTCAATTATTGGCTGTGTTGTTAATGGACCAGGAGAAGCCGCGATGACAGATATAGGAATTACTGGAGGGGGAAAAGGTAATAATATGCTTTATTTATCAGGGATCCAGAATGAAAAAGTTTTGACTGATGATATAGTTAATAAGGTTGTTAGTGAAGTTGAGAAAAAAGCATCTGAACTAGAGAACTAATTATGATACCCCTAAAGACAATTGAGGAGTTAATCACAAAACATTCATCTATAGAAAAAGAGCTATCCACAGGTAGTCTGGATAATAAATTATTTGCCGAAAAATCAAAAGAGTATTCAGATCTAAATGAAATTGTTGGAAATGCTAAAGATTACATTTCTTTTGAAGTCGAGAAAGAAGAATTAAAGAAAATATTAAATGATAATTCTGCTGATGAAGAGTTAAAAAAAATGGCTGAGATTGAACTAGTAGATTTAAAATCACAACATGAAATTAATGAGAAAAAATTAAAATTATTTTTGCTTCCAAAAGATGAGGCAGATAAAAAAAATGCAATTATTGAAATAAGGGCCGGAACAGGCGGATTAGAGGCAAGCTTATTTGCTTCGGATTTGTTTAAAATGTATGAAAAAGTTAGCCATAAAAAAAAATGGTCACTTGAATTAATTTCTATTTCGAGAAGTGACGCGGGTGGTTTAAAGGAAGTTATTGCTTCAATTAAGGGTAGTAATATTTATTCAACTTTAAAATATGAGAGTGGAGTTCATAGAGTTCAGAGAGTTCCTGATACTGAAACACAAGGAAGAGTCCATACTTCTGCCGCTACTGTAGCTGTACTACCCGAAGCAGAAGAGGTTGATTTAAAAATCAATGATTCTGATTTAAGGGTAGATGTTTTTAGAGCTGGAGGGCCAGGCGGACAATCTGTGAATACAACTGATAGTGCTGTAAGAATTACCCATATTCCAACAGGGATATTAGTTTCTCAGCAAGATGAAAAATCTCAACACAAAAACAAAGCAAAGGGAATGAAAATTTTAAGATCTCGTTTATATGAATTAGAGAGATCAAGAATTGATCAAGAAAGATCTAAAGATCGTAAAACAAAAATTGGTACAGGAGATAGATCTGAAAGAATAAGAACTTATAATTTCCCCCAGGGAAGAGTAACAGATCATAGAATAAATTTAACACTTCATAAACTAGAAGAATTTTTAGAAGGTGAAGTTTTTGATGAAATGATAGAAGCACTAACCCTTCAAGCTCAAGAGGAAAGTTTAAATAATTTAAATTAAATGAATATTCAATCTGCAATTATATTTGGTGCAAAAATTTTAAAAACTAAATATATTAATAATCCTTATTTAGACGCCGAAATATTAATGGCCAAGGCAATAAAAAAAGATAGAAATTATGTTTTATTGAATTTTAATCATAATCTTCATAATGAAGATTTTAAATATTTTCAAAAATTAATAAATAAAAGGTCATTCGGAAAACCAATAGCATACTTAACAAATAGAAAATTTTTTTGGAAATATGAGTTTTTTGTAACTAAAGATACCTTAATTCCACGTCCCGATACAGAAATAATAGTTGAGAATGCCTTAAGGTTTAATAAAAATAAGAAACAAGTAAATATTCTTGATATCGGAATTGGTTCTGGATGTATTCTATTATCAATTTTAAAAGAAAAAAAATATTCTTATGGGACAGGTATAGATATAAGTGAAAACTGTATAAAAATAAGCAAAATAAATGCAGTAAATCTAAAAGTTAATTCAAGGTTAAAATTGTATAAATCTAATGTTGACAAATTCAAATTAGGCAAATATGATTTAATTGTTTCTAATCCTCCTTATATTAAAAAAAATAATATAAAAATTTTAGAAAAAGATGTCGCTGAATTTGAGCCAAAGCGAGCATTAAACGGTGGGTTAGACGGCTTATCAGAAATCAGAAAAGTAATTAAAAAATCCTCTGAGCTGATAAAAAACAATGGGAAATTTATTTTAGAGATTGGATTTGATCAAAAAAATAAAGTAATTAACTTATTAAAAAAAGAAGGTTTTTATATTAACAGTGTTGCTAAAGATCTAGCAAATAATGATCGTTGTATAGTTTCCACAAAAATTTAATTTATCGAAAATATGGTTACATTTAGAAATACAAACAATAATATTCAAAATAGAAGAAATAATTTTAGAAGAAACGATAGAAGCTTTAAATCTAATAACGACAGATCAAAATTTGGATCAAATTTTACAAACAATGATAAATTCAAAAGAAAAGCGCCAGGAAGAAATAATCATAATGCACCAAAATTAATTGAAAAGTACAATGATTTAGCTAGAGAGGCTTTATCAAATGGTGATAAAATCTTGTCAGAAAATTATTTACAACATGCGGACCATTTTCAAAGAATTCAAAATGAGAGAGAAAACTTTAAAAGAGAAAAGTATTCAGAAGATAAAGAGGAAACCGTCTTAGATTCTGTAAATGAAACAGAAGTTTCAAATGAAAAACAGTTTAAAGATGAAAATTCAGAAGTTCTTAGTAATAAATAAAATCAAATAAATTATAAAAATTATTATTGATATACTAACTAGTTTAAACCAATAATTTTTTCAGATTTAAGAACATCTAATTTGATTTTACTAGTTTCAAATAACATACGTTCTTGACCTTTTAAAATTTTACCTGATGGTAGTTTAAGTTTTTGAGAGTTAACTTTTTTTCCATTTACAATAACTTCATAGTGTAAATGTGGACCTGTTGACTTTCCAGTTGATCCTACATAGCCTATAGTTTGACCTTGCTTAACTCTCACGCCAGATTTAATGCCTCTAGCAAATTTAGACATGTGAGCATAAATTGTTTGGTAAGTTGAGTTGTGTCTTATTTTTACACAATTTCCGCCCCCACCACACCATCCTGCTTTTTTTACAACACCATCTCCTGAGGCCATAATTGGTGTTCCTAGTGGAGCCGCAAAATCTGTACCTCTATGCATTTTATTGAAACCATCAATTGGATGTTTTCTCATTCCAAATGGTGAGGAAAGTCTAGCTCCATTAATTGGAGTTTTCATTAATGCTTTTTTAACACTCTTACCATTTTTATCATAATGACCTTCACTTCCTTCATTTTCAAAATAATACAAACTATTATCTTGACCACTAAGTTTTAAATTTGCAAAAAGAATTTCTCCAGTTTCAACAATTTCATTATTTTCGTTTAAATAAATCTCATACATAATTTGAAATTTATCTTCTTTTCTAATATCTCTCTGAAAATCAACTTGAAATCCATAAATCATTGCAAATTCTATTATTATATTAGCAGGTATATTTTCGTCAGTAGCTGCTTTATATAAGCTTAGTAAAATAATATTTTCATTATAAATAATTTTTTTGTTTAATTTAATTGATAAAATTTCTTCATTAAAATTATCATCTTTAAGATTTCTTTTTAAATAAACTTTCTGAGTATTAGAAATTTGAAATGTGAATTCATCAATTTTGTTATTAGTTTTATCTAAACTAAAATAAATAATCTGTTTAGTATTTAGTTTATTTATATTTACTTGTTTTTTGAGAGAATTTTTTATCTTATTAATTTCTTTTTTGTTAATCAAATAACTTTCTAGGATTTTATCAAATGTTTCACCAGATCTAATTTTATGTTTAATTTTTTTATATTTTGGTTCGAGATTTTCAACGATATGATTTAAAGTTTTTTTAAAGTAAATGTTATCAATAAAATTTTCATAAGTTTCGTTATTAATTTTTTTTGAGTAGTTAGAGTAACTTGTTGAGACTACTGTGATAATAATAAGAATTATTAGCCCAAAAATTTCAAAATTTTTTTTAACTCTAATTCTAATATTTTTGAACATAAAACAAATTAGATGCAATTATTAGTTTAGAGGCGAGTAAAAATCAAAAAAAACACTAAAAAATCATCAATTTTATTGCATTTTTTTATTCTTATATGCTTGATTTACTTTAATTTTAGCCTATAAGACGTGAACTTTCTCTACAAATTATTGTTAAAACAATAAGTTTATTGAGGATTATTGAGCATTTTCAGCTCAATTAGCTATTTAAAAAGTTAATATTTAAGAAGAGAAGTGTGGACGGTTAAGGTTACCAAAAATTTGTCGTACACACTTCAGAATCATATAAATTTTATTCTTAGAATTTATATTGAAGCTAGTGTGCGCCGTTTTTAAACTTGAGAGTTTGATCATGGCTCAGAACGTACGCTGGCGGCACGCCTAACACATGCAAGTCGAACGAAGTAGCAATACTTAGTGGCAGACGGGTGAGTAACATGTGGGTATCTACCCTTTGGCCTGGAATAACACGAGGAAACTTGTGCTAATACTGGATAAGTCTTTACGGAGAAAGCTTTATGCACCATTGGATGAGCCCGCACTTGATTAGTTTGTTGGTGGGGTAATGGCCTACCAAGACTGTGATCAATAGCTGATTTGAGAGGATGATCAGCCACATTGGGACTGAGACACGGCCCAAACTCCTACGGGAGGCAGCAGTGGGGAATCTTGCACAATGGAGGAAACTCTGATGCAGCGATGCCGCGTGAGTGAAGAAGGCCCTTGGGTTGTAAAGCTCTTTCGTCGGGGAAGAAAATGACTGTACCCGAATAAGAAGGTCCGGCTAACTTCGTGCCAGCAGCCGCGGTAATACGAAGGGACCTAGCGTAGTTCGGAATTACTGGGCTTAAAGAGTTCGTAGGTGGTTGAAAAAGTTGGTGGTGAAATCCCAGAGCTTAACTCTGGAACTGCCATCAAAACTTTTCAGCTAGAGTATGATAGAGGAAAGCAGAATTTCTAGTGTAGAGGTGAAATTCGTAGATATTAGAAAGAATACCAATTGCGAAGGCAGCTTTCTGGATCATTACTGACACTGAGGAACGAAAGCATGGGTAGCGAAGAGGATTAGATACCCTCGTAGTCCATGCCGTAAACGATGTGTGTTAGACGTTGGAAATTTATTTTCAGTGTCGCAGCGAAAGCGATAAACACACCGCCTGGGGAGTACGACCGCAAGGTTAAAACTCAAATGAATTGACGGGGACCCGCACAAGTAGTGGAGCATGTGGTTTAATTCGAAGATACGCGCAGAACCTTACCAACACTTGACATGTTCGTCGCGACTCTAAGAGATTAGAGTTTTCGGTTCGGCCGGACGAAACACAGGTGCTGCATGGCTGTCGTCAGCTCGTGTCGTGAGATGTTGGGTTAAGTCCCGCAACGAGCGCAACCCTCACTTTTAGTTGCCATCATTAAGTTGGGCACTCTGAAAGAACTGCCAGTGATAAGCTGGAGGAAGGTGGGGATGACGTCAAGTCCTCATGGCCCTTACGTGTTGGGCTACACACGTGCTACAATGGTATCTACAACAGGAAGCAAAACTGCGAGGTTAAGCAAATCCTTAAAAGATACCTCAGTTCGGATTGCACTCTGCAACTCGAGTGCATGAAGCTGGAATTACTAGTAATCGTGGATCAGCGTGCCACGGTGAATGCGTTCCCGGGTCTTGTACACACCGCCCGTCACACCATGGGAGTTGGTTCTACCTTAAGGCAAGGTTTAAAATCCTTGACCACGGTATAGTCAGCGACTGGGGTGAAGTCGTAACAAGGTAGCCGTAGGGGAACCTGCGGCTGGATTACCTCCTTTCTAAGGATGAATAAAATTAAAATTTTATTCTAAAAAATATACAGGTAATGTTGACCGTCCTCATTTCTCTTCTTAAATTAGTGTTTCTCTTGCATGGGGGCCGGTAGCTCAGTTGGTTAGAGCACACCCTTGATAAGGGTGGGGTCGAAAGTTCGAGTCTTTCTCGGCCCACCAATTTAAGATCATGGGGGATTAGCTCAGCTGGGAGAGCGCCTGATTTGCATTCAGGAGGTCAGCGGTTCGATCCCGCTATCCTCCACCAAAACACTTAGTTATAAAAATTGTGAATAATAAATAATTAATATCAATATCTATATCCGAACATTAGTAATGTTATTAGCTAATGTTCAAAAAAAATTTGATTCAACACAGAATTTTTTTCTGTGCATAAATCAAGCGTTTAAGGGCGTGTAGTGGATGCCTTGGCACTGAAAGCCGATGAAGGACGTGATATACTGCGATAAGTTTCGGGGAGCTGTATGTAAGTTTTGATCCGAAAATTTCCGAATGGGGAAACCCACCACTTTATGTGGTACTTTAAACTGAATACATAGGTTTAAAGAGACAACCTGGAGAACTGAAACATCTAAGTAACCAGAGGAAAAGAAATCAATTGAGATTCCGTTAGTAGTGGCGAGCGAAAGCGGATTAGGCCAGTAGTTTTGTTAAAAAAATTTGAATAGTTTGGAAATGCTAACCATAGAGGGTGATAGTCCCGTATGAGTAATGTTTAACAAAATTCTTGAGTAAAGCGGGACACGTGAAATCCTGCTCGAATATAGGGGGACCACCCTCTAAGCCTAAATACTCTTCAGTGACCGATAGTGAACTAGTACCGTGAGGGAAAGGTGAAAAGAACCCCTATTAGGGGAGTGAAATAGAACCTGAAACCGCATGCCTACAATCAGTCGAAGCTCTTTTTAGAGTGACGGCGTACCTTTTGTATAATGGGTCAGTGACTTAATTTATTAAGCAAGCTTAAGCCATCTAGGTGTAGGCGCAGCGAAAGCAAGTCTTAATAGGGCGATTAGTTTAATGAATTAGACCCGAAAACGAATGAGCTTACCATGAGCAGGTTGAAAGTTGGGTAACACCAACCGGAGGACCGAACCAGTTGACGTTGAAAAGTCTTTGGATGACTTGTGGTAAGGGGTGAAAGGCCAACCAAATTCGTAGATAGCTGGTTTTCCGCGAAAACTATTTAGGTAGTGCGTTGAATAAATAGACATTTAGAGGTAGAGCACTAAATGGGCTAGGGGGAAGAGATTCTTACCAAACCTAATAAAACTCCGAATGCTAAATGTTGTTCTTCAGCAGACAGACTGTGGGTGCTAAGGTCCATGGTCGAGAGGGAAAGAGCCCAGACCACCAGATAAGGTCCCCAAATTATGATTAAGTGTGAAAGGATGTGGAAATTCCTTAACAGCCGGGAGGTTGGCTTAGAAGCAGCCATCCTTTAAAGATAGCGTAACAGCTCACCGGTCTAATAGAGTTTCTGCGCCGAAGATGTAACGGGGCTAAAATCATATACCGAATCTGTGGATTTATAATTTTTTCGAAAATTATAACTGGTAGCGGAACGTTCTGTAAGCCTGTGAAGGGATACCTGTGAGGGATCCTGGAGGTATCAGAAGTGCGAATGCTGACATAAGTAACGATAAAAGAAGTGAAAAACTTCTTCGCCGAAAATCCAAGGGTTTCTGCGCAAGGTTAATCCGCGCAGAGTTAGTCGGCACCTAAGGCGAGGGCGAAAGCCGTAGTCGATGGAAATAAGGTTAATATTCCTTAACCAGATGGTAGTGACGAATCTTGTAAGTTGTGAGTTCTTAATGGATTGAGCTTGCCGCGAAAAGGTTCCAAGAAATAGCTCCATCATTAGACCGTACCCTAAACCGACACAGGTGGATTAATAGAGTATATTTAGGCGCTTGAGAGAATGATGTTGAAGGAACTCGGCAAAATACTTCCGTAACTTCGGGATAAGGAAGACCTGTTTTTAGGCAACTAGAGATGGGTGGCACAAGCCAGGGAGAAGCGACTGTTTATCAAAAACACAGGGCTCTGCTAACACGTAAGTGGATGTATAGGGTCTGACGCCTGCCCGGTGCTGGAAGGTTAATGCGGTTGGTGCAAGCTAACTTCTGAAGCCCCAGTAAACGGCGGCCGTAACTATAACGGTCCTAAGGTAGCGAAATTCCTTGTCGGGTAAGTTCCGACCTGCATGAATGGCGTAACGATTTCTCCGCTGTCTCCAACATCAACTCAGTGAAATTGAATTCTCCGTGAAGATGCGGAGTTCGCGTAGTTAGACGGAAAGACCCCGTGCACCTTTACTGCAACTTTACATTGGTATTAGGAAAAACATATTTAGTATAGGAGGGAGACATTGAAGCAATGGCGTCAGCTATTGTGGAGTCACCAGTGAAATACCTCTTTTGTTTTTCTTGGTATCTAACTGATCGCCGTAATCCGGCATCAAGACATTGTATGGTGGGTAGTTTGACTGGGGCGGTCGCCTCCCAAATAGTAACGGAGGCGTGCGAAGGTAGGCTCAGAACGGTCAGAAATCGTTCGTAGAGTGCAATGGCATAAGCCTGCCTGACTGTGAGACTGACAAGTCGAGCAGAGACGAAAGTCGGTCATAGTGATCCGGTGGTTCTGAGTGGAAGGGCCATCGCTCAACGGATAAAAGGTACGCCGGGGATAACAGGCTGATACTGCCCAAGAGCTCATATCGACGGCAGTGTTTGGCACCTCGATGTCGGCTCATCACATCCTGGGGCTGGAGCAGGTCCCAAGGGTTTGGCTGTTCGCCAATTAAAGTGGTACGTGAGCTGGGTTCAGAACGTCGTGAGACAGTTCGGTCCCTATCTGCTATGCGTGTAGAAGAATTGAGAGGAGTTGACCCTAGTACGAGAGGACCGGGTTGAACATACCACTGGTGGACCGGTTGTAGCGCCAGCTGCAGTGCCGGGTAGCTAAGTATGGACGAGATAACTGCTGAAAGCATCTAAGCGGGAAACTCACCTCAAAACTAGTTCTTCCTATAGAGCCGTGGTAGACCACCACGTTGATAGGCTGGATGTGGAAGCGCAGTAATGCGTGCAGCTGACCAGTACTAATAGCTCAATTGGCTTGATTTATGCACTGAAAAAAATTTTTAATGATATTATTTGATTAATTTTTTAGATTTCATTATTGAATTTACAATACGAACATCTTCTAAATCATCTATCTCGAAACCTTCAGATTTTTTCTGAAGAAATGTACCGATTTTTCCAAAGAGCCTTTTCTTTGATTTGAAAAATTTTTTTGCACAAAAAATATAAAAAGAACCATTTTCTATTAATTCAGTATTAATTTTTTGTCTTCTAGGTCTGATTTTTTTTAGATTATAATTTGGCTTTAAATTGCCGTTTTTAATTGTCCATCTAAAAAAAGCGTTGTTAAGTGACGAAGAAAAAAGACTATCATATTTATTAATAAAAAACTTTTTAATTGCAAATCTTAAATCATTTTTATTTCGTATTGGTGAAGTGGCTTGAAGAGCAACAATATAATTAACATCATAGTAGTTGCTAATATATTTTAATGCATGTAGCCATCCACTTTCAGAGGAATTTTTATCTCCCGATAGTTTTTTTGGTCTTCTAATAATCTCTGCACCAAATTTTTTTGCAGTAAATAATATTTTTTTATGATCAGAGCTCACCCAGATTTTTTTAATATTTTTACATTCTAAAGCTGATTTTATAGACCAATAAATTAAAGGTTTTCCATTTATCAATATCAAATTTTTATTTTTTATTCCTTTAGATCCTCCCCGAGCAAGAATTACAGCATGGATTTTTTTTTTATTCATCAAATTATTAGTTTCTATTTTGAGTATTATAAGATAATTATATCAGTATGTTAAAAAAACCATACTTAATTGCTGAAATTGGTATAAATCATAATGGAAGTTTGGAAATTACAAAAAAGCTAATTAAAAATGCAAAAGAAGCAAAGTTTGATGCAGTAAAATTTCAAAAAAGAGATCTTAATTTAGTATATTCGCAAGAATTACTAGAATCGCATAGAGAAAGTCCTTGGGGAACAACTCAAAGAGAACAAAAGGAAGGTTTAGAGTTTGGTAAAGAACAATATGATGAAATTAATAATTTTTGTAAAGATATTAAAATAGAATGGTTTGCTTCTGCTTGGGATATTAATAGTTTAAAATTTTTAGATCAATATAATTTAAATTACAATAAAATAGCGTCAGCAATGATTGTTGACAAAGGTTTTTTAAAAGAAGTTGCAAAAAGAAAAAAGCATACTTTTATTTCAACTGGTATGTCCACGTTAAAAGATATAGAGGATGCAGTAGGTATTTTTCAAGATATTCAGTGTAGTTTTGAACTTATGCACTGTGTATCTACATATCCAATGAAAGTAGAAGATGCCAATTTGTTAACAATAAATTCTCTTAAAAATAAATTTAAATGTGATGTAGGATATAGTGGTCACGAAAATGGGGTGGCAGTATCATTAGCTGCATTTTCATTGAATATAAGTTCTTTGGAAAGACATATTACTCTTGATAGAACTATGTACGGAAGTGATCAGGCTGCATCATTAGAACTAAAAGGAATGAAAAATTTAACAGACTCTTTATTTAAAATGCATAAGGCTTATGGTGAGGAAAAAATTGGTTATATTACTGAGGAAGAAAAGCCAATAGCAAAAAAACTAAGAGCACATATTAAATTAAATTAACTATCCTTAAAAAGGATAAAGTAATGATTTCAAAAATAAAAAGAATTTTTAAAATTTTTTTTAAGACAAAAATCAAGTTTAAAAAATTAGAAAAAAAAGAAATATTATTTTTTGATATTAGCCATGTCGATATAATAGTAAATCAATTTAAATTAAAAAATTATCACATTTTGCATACTAGAGATGAAGAATATAATTTTTGGATTTTAATGAGTATGATAATCAAGTTAAAATTCAATAAAGTGAATTATTATAGAGCATATATATCTAAAATTTCTCCAAAAGTTATTATAACTTTAATTGATAACAGAGTAGAATTTTATGAACTCAAGAAATTTTTTAATAAAGTAATTTTTATCTCAATTCAAAATGGTTTAAGAAAACCAGGTTATAATGATATTTTTAAACAAAATCATTTTTTAAATTCAAAAAATCTAGCTTGTGATTACATTTTTACTTTCAATAGATTTATTGCGTCAGAATATAGAAAATATATTAAATCTAAATACATAGCACATGGTAGTTTTAAAAATAATCTTGTAAATTTTAATTATAAAAAAAAAAATAAAATTTTTTTATTAATTTCTCAATTTAGAAACTTAAATTCTGAACAAAACATAATTTATGAAAAAAAGATATTAAGTTTTTTGAAAAAATATTTTTCTGAGACAAGATCAAAATTACATATTTTGTTAAGTTCAAAAAATAATAAAAATAAATTAAGAGAGAAATTTTTTTATAAGACAAATTTTGGTTTTAATTGTAATTTTTGTGAAGGAAAAAAATGGCAAGACTCATACAAAATTTTAGATAGTTATGAAAATATAATATTTTTTGATTCGACATTAGGATATGAGGCAATTCAAAGAAAAAAAAAAGTAGCTGTTATTTCCTTGAGACCTAGTAAAAATATAAAAGAATATTTTGGATGGCCTTCAAATGTTACAAAAAGAAATATAGATTTTTTTGTTGCAAAAAAATTAAACTATAGCGAAATTAAAAGAATACTTAATAATATTAATAATTGTTCGATAGAAAAATGGAGTCAAAAATATTTTTATTTAATTAAAGACCAAATGTGCTTAGATAGAAATAATACTTTATTAAAAAAAAAATTATTTGAAATTTTAGAAAAAAATAAAAACTAATAACTCAAAATATATTCTAATTAAAATTTTAATTAATTTTATATTATAAAATTAATTTGTTCAAAAAACTTGGAGAAATTTTTCCATAATATTCTCCATGTAACTTTTTAATTTTTGTATTTGCTTTTGTTTGGAAAAAATTGACAAATTTTTCAGATTGAATATTCTGGTCATATACCTCAAAAAATTGTTTATTTAAATTTTCATCTACTTCATTTAATTTAAAATCATTTTTAATATAGTTTACCATTTCAATTACAAAATCTTTTATTTCATTTGGACCGGGGTTAATAATTTTTATTTTTGCATCATAGAGATCTTGACTAGAATTGAAATAAGCCAGATTAGAGTTGAATATTTGATTTAATGTCAAATACTTCTTTTCTGTCTTGGAATAATATAAACTAAATATATTTAAAAATTTTTTACTAGAAAATTTCATTAAAGATATTGGATCTGTAATACTTGCTAGTGGTCTGCGAAATATATAAGGAATATGATCATAACCAACATCAGTAGACAAACAAAATTCACAATTTGCCCCAAGAAAAATATCTAAAAAATCACTTTTTATATCTGAAAAAGAATAATCAATAATCATATTATTATTTGTATTTAATCTTTTTTCTGAAATTTTTCCCATTCTAAAAACAAAATATCCTAATTTTGTCAATTCCTCTGCAGCTAGAATAAAATCATCTATATTGTAATCTCTATAATTCCATTTACTAAAATCTACTTCTGGAAAATTGTGTTTTAAATACTTTTTATCTCTAACAATAAAACAAACAAATTTATCATTTTTTTTTAATCCAAATTTTTCTAAATATTCAAATCCTAATTTTATTTCTTTTTCGCTAAAACTTATGCTTGGTTCGTATTTATCTATAAAGTTTTCATAATCTCTGCTATTAAGTGAAATCTCAGTAACAACATGCTTCTTAAATACTGGAAAAAAAATAGATAAACGTTTTAACAAGTAATACAAAGGGAATAATATAACTTGAGGAAAAATGACCAACTTTTCCCTCCATTTTTTTTCTAGGAACGTGTTTGAAATTTTATTTTCAAAAAAGAAAATATCTAAATTTTTTTGTGAGATTGAGGATTTTTTTTTACATATTCGCATTTCTGTATTTCCTGCAAAATGACCAATTCTTTGAGAAATTATTGGCAAAATTCTAATTATTATAATTTTACTTAAAATTAAAACAAAGAATATAAAGATAGGTGAAATCAAAAAAACAATTAAATAAATTAATCTTCTTAATAAATAATTAATCATTTAAAAATTATTTCTTAAATAAAATGAGAAGAAATCTTTAACCTTCTCTTTGAAATCTTGTATTATATATTTTGTATATTAATTCTATAAGTGCAGAATATATAATAGTTGAAACAAATGTATTTCCAAAAAAAGGTATTGCCAGAATATAACAACTTATCAAACCATTTAATGTATATCCATATCCTCCAGATATCCAGACACCAAAATTTGAGAGTATAAAAAATATTATAGCCGCACTAGCTGCTCCTAATAATCTTTTTGACAATGAATTTTTAAAGTAAATTGAAATGTAACCAATTAACGCTACCGATCCCCAAGTAAAGAAAACAGAAGAATGAAAACCAAAATACAAGTCGGTTAACAAAAAAGATAAAATTACTATAGGTATAAAGTTTAATCCAAAAATTAATGGAACATAAAAACTTAAAGCTAGCAAATTCGTAAAATTCGGAGGATGTGGGATAAATCTACTTAAAGCTAATACTAAAAAAATCCCAAAAGAAATTTTTAAATATTTCATTACATAAATATATTTAAAAAAATACATAAAGACAAGATTTATAATTTTTAAAATCTAAATCCTAACTTTATAAATCTACCCTCATGTAAATATCCATGAGGTCTTTGATAATTTTCATCAAATAAATTAGTGATTTTCAAAACAAATTCTGAATTATTAAATTTTTTAATAATATTAAAATCAACCAAGTCTGTACTATCCATTTCAATTGTACTAAAATTTGTAGAATGAGTATCAAAGTGTTTTCCATAGTGATTATAATTTGTTGTTATTTGAAAATCTCCTAGAGATTTGTAATTAAATTTTTTTGAAACAGTCATTCCATAACTCTTTCTTGGCCTTCTTAGTTGATTAGTACCATTTTCTTTTTTTGACGATAAAAATGATGAAAAAATTTTATAGTTTGTTTCTTTTGTTTTAAAATGTAATTCGCTATTTAAGCCTGACTGATTCAAATCTATATCATCTGTATCATTTACATATCTGTTGCTTACATACTCTATATTATTTGTGATACTAGATCTAAATGCTGTTAATGAAAAATCCAAAGTTTCTGATAGATTCATTTTTGTATATATTTCATTTGTAGCACTCTTTTCAGGGCGTAAACTCCTATTTCCTGAGTAACCATAATTGTCTGTTCCAAAGAGTTCATACAATGTAGGATTTCTCAATCCCGTCATATGAGAGATACCTAAATTAACTTTTCCAAAATTTTTATTTAAATCAACCTTATAAGTCTGATGATTCCCGGTTAACTTATGATTATCATTTCTTAAAAATAGAGAGGCATTAGAATCTAAAAAGAAATTCCATCCTATATTTGAATATATAGAAAAGTTATCCGTATGTCCTTTTGTTGAAGCCTGATAAGATCCTCTGTTATCAAATTTTCCCCAATCATATCTGTAATCAAAGCCCAAACCATATGAAAATAATTCATTGAGATTTCTTGATAAATCACCCTTTAATCCACCAGTATTACTATAATAATTATCAATAGTACCTTTTTCATCATACTCTCGATCGTAGCCATTGTAATATAAAATTAAGTTATCATCTTTATTTTCCTCTAATCTGTTTAGTCCATATTGGAGGGTATACATAAGATTATCGCCTTCATATCCTTCTTGATTAGCCGACGATCCGTCATATTCAGCAATTGTTTGTCTTATATATAAAGTATTAAAAGATCTTAAATTATTTTTTAACCATTTTTCATAGTTCAAATTTCCTGTATAATTTAATACTTTGTCTTTTTCTTTATTAGATCCATCTCTAGCACTTACAGTTTTATTTTTTACAGATCCAAATTTAATGTTGAGAGACTCTTCATTTCCAACAAAAGATTTATTGGCAAGAAAGTTATAATTATTATTTACATCAGAAAAATACGTAAAACTATCTTTATAATCTCCAGCTAGAATTATATTTATTGCTCCACCTATTGCACTCGATCCAAATTGACTAGCACTAGACCCTGGATATACTTCAATTTGTTGAATAGTTTGAATAAAGTCAACTCCAAAATCGTGTAAACCTTGTGTTGTAGATTGGTCATTAATAGCAATTCCATTAATTAACACCAAAGTATGATTTGAGTTAGTACCTCTCATAAACATAGAGCTTTGTTGTCCTTTTGGACCAGATTGAGTAATTTGAACACCTGGAATATTTTTTAAAACATCAATTAAATCAATTGCACCATATTCAAGAATTTCTTTCCTACTAATAATATAACGATTAATTTTTTTTTCATTATTACTCGAAGAATTAGTAATTTTTTTTATAATATGTAAACAAGCTTTTTCTGAATTATTAGCCCAGGAACAATTTTTTTTGTCTGATAAATTATTAGCAAATAGTAAATTTGTTGATATTAATAATATCACTAGTACTCTAATTAACATGGCTTCCTTTCATAGCATTAAGCTATTTGAGTTTATTTATGCCTCTGTTAATTTTTCATTGCAGAACTAGACTTTTCCTGGCCTTTGTTCAACAGTGGACTGCGCTGGACGGCACTCGGACTTTAAAATTTATTACCGTTGCAGGTACAGTCAATGATTTACACATTGTTCCCCGTCATGATTCAGCGTAAGTTTTTTATACTATTTTATCATAACTACTGTCAATAATAATTATAATAATATATTAAATTCATATTTTATAAAATGAGGAAAAAAATATTAGTCACTGGAGGATCTGGATATCAAGGGGTAAAATTAATTAAAAAATTGATTGATAATAATTACTCTGTAATTAACATAGATAATAATTTATTTGGCAATTATTTTATAAAAAATAAAAAAGTAAAAAACTACAAATTAGACATAAATCAAATTCAAAAAATTAATCTGAAAAACGTTTATGCATGCATACATCTAGCAAGTATTGCTAATGACCCTATGGTAGATCTAAATCAGTCATATAGCTGGGAAACTTCTGCTCTTGGAACGATGGTTTTGATGGAACAATTAAAGAAATTTAAAGTAAAAAAAATTATATATGCATCCTCTGGATCTGTTTATGGAATTAAAAAAGAAAGAAAAGTTACTGAAAATTTAAGTTTAAAACCTTTGTCTACATATAACAAAGTAAAAATGGTAACTGAAAGAGTAATATTGTCATATAAAAAATATATAAATGTAATAATTTTGAGGCCTGCAACTGTATGCGGATATTCTCCAAGAATGAGGTTAGATGTTGCTGTAAATATGCTTACATTTCAGGCATTAAAAAACAAAAAAATTGTTGTTTTTGGAGGAAAACAGAAAAGACCAAATGTCCACATCGATGACCTTCTTGATGCGTATCTATTTTTTTTAAAAAAAAATATTAAATCCAATATTTTTAATATAGGTTTTGAAAACTTATCCATCTTAGAAATAGCAAGGGTTATATCAAAACAAATTAAATCTAAAATTATAATTAAAAAAAATTATTCAGATGCAAGAAGTTACAATCTTGACTCTTCAAAATTACTTAAAACAGGATATAATCCAAAAAAAACAATTAGCCATGCAATAAAAGAACTTAAGCAATTATATGATGCTAATGTTTTAAAAGATAAACCAAATTTTCACTCTATAAAATGGTTAACAAAAAAATTCAAAAAAAAATAATTGTTATTGGATCTAATAGTTTTTCCGCAGGATCATTAATAAGTTTTTTATTAACTAAAAACGCAAAAGTATTTGGTATAAGTAGATCGAATATAAATAAAAAAAATTTTTTAAGATTTAATTCCAAATCTAAAAATTTTAAGTTTTTTAAATATGATTTAAATAAAAATATAAATGAAATTCTATATTTGATTAAAAGGATAAAACCAGAAATTATAATTAATTATGCATCTCAGAGTATGGTTGGACAAAGTTGGAAAAATTCCTCTGATTGGTTTTATACTAATTCTTATAATACTGTAAAATTTTATGAAGCTCTCACAACTATAGATCTTAAATTTAAGCTTATACATGTATCAACACCTGAGATTTATGGAAATTTGGAGAAAAATATATCTGAGACTAAAATTTATAATCCGACCACCCCTTATGCCGTTTCAAGAGTTACAGCTGATCAATATTTAGACATTTTAAATAGACGAAAAAAGATATTTTATTGCTCAATAAGAGCTAGCAATGTCTATGGAGAATACCAGAGATTATACAGAATTATCCCAAAAACTATTTTTTCAATATTGAAAAATCAAAAACTAAGCTTGGATGGAGGAGGGTTTTCAAAAAGAAATTTTATACATATAGATGATGTTACTGCAGCAACTTATAAGATTATGAATAAAGGCAAAAGTGGAGAAATTTATCATATTTCTGGTTCAGATATAATCTCTATTAGGGATTTGGTTAAACAAATATGTAAAATAATGAATTATAAATTTTCAAAACTTGTAAAAATTGGACCTGAAAGACCTGGTAAAGATAAATTTTATAATATTTCAAGCAAGAAATTGAACGATCAAATGAATTGGAGACCTAAAATATCTTTGGATAAAGGTATAAATAGATGTATTGATTGGATTAAAAGAGATTTAAAATTTTTTTCAGAAAAAGACGAAAATTATATACATAAAAAATGAAAAATAAAAAATTTTCTATTTATAATTCTAAATTAAGGTGCAAGTCTCATAGAAAAAGAATATTAGATATTTCGCAGACGGTTACAGCAATGCATGCAGCTGGCGCTTTTTCAGCTTTAGAGATGGTAGATGTAATTTATTATGGTCTGATGAAAAAAAAGAAAAAAGCTTTTACAGATACCTTCTTAATGTCAAAAGGACATGGTTGTATGGCTCAATATGTTGTTCTTGAAAGTTTAGGAATTTTAAATAGAAAATATTTAGATAATTACTGTACTAAAAATGGAAAATTGGGATGTCATCCTGATTATGGTTTACCTGGTATTGAGGCATCAACAGGTTCTCTTGGTCATGGCATGGGCTTAGCAGTAGGTATGGCTCATGCAGATATTATCAATAAAATAAATAGAAAACTTTATCTTATGCTTAGTGATGGTGAACTACAAGAGGGTTCAACATGGGAAAATATGATGATGGCATCAAATTTAAATTTAAAAAATTTAATTTGTTTCATTGATCATAATGGATCACAGTCTTTTGGAATAACTAAAGAAACACATCCTAATTTTTATCCTTTGAAACAAAAAATTTCTTCTTTTGGTTGGGAATGTCTTGAAATAAATGGTCATGATCAAAAAGAAATTTTTTCCTCAGTTAACAAAAAAAAAACTAATAAACCACTTATGATAATTGCAAACACAACAAAAGGAAAGGGTGTTTCATTTATGGAGAACAAACCTATTTGGCACTATAGATCTCCAAACAAAGATGAATATAAATTAGCACTTCTTGAAATTGAAAAAAGTTAAATGAGAAATAAGCTTGCTGACATAATCTATAAAAAATCAAAAAAAAATAAAAAATTATGTGTTCTTGTTGCTGATATCTCTCCAGCTGGCTCCATGTATCAATTTAGAAAAAAATTTCCAAATAGATTTATAAATACAGGGGTTGCAGAGCAATCAATGATAGGTATTGCTGCTGGAATGGCATTGAGAGGCTTAAGACCTTTTTGTTATACAATAGCTACATTTGCTCTATATCGTCCGTTTGAAATGATAAGGGTTGATTTGTGTTATCAAAATTTACCAGTCACTATAGTAGGGATGGGTACAGGAACTATTTATTCAACATTAGGTGGTACACACCTCACTCAGGAAGATATTTCAGTAGCTAGATCAATTCCAAATATGCAAGTTATAGCCCCATGCGACCCAAGTGAAATGGAGGATGCTGTCAAATATTGTTGTGATAAATCAAAAAGTCCAGTTTATTTAAGAATTGGAAAAGCAGGCGAAAAGGTATTTGTCAATAAGAAAAGTGATAAATGGCAATTTGGTAAAATTAGGAAAATTTACCCCGGAAATGATTTGTGTATTTTAACTTTTGGCCCGATAATAAAAAAAGCTTTTGAAGTTAAAAAATTACTTGAAGAAAAAAAAAATATATCAGTAGAAGTTAATAGCTGTCATACTCTAAAACCTTTTGATTATTATTCTCTTAAAAAGAAATTTAAGAAATTTAATAAAATTCTGATTATAGAGGATCACTCAAAAATTGGAGGATTAGCAAGCTTAGTTAAGTCCTCAGCTTATGAATATTCTTATAAAGGTAAAATATTTAGCTTTTCATTAAAAGATGAATTTATTCATTGCTACGGTAATCAAGATGACCTCCTTGATAAACATGATATAAGTACAAGTAAAATTTTTAATAAACTTTTAAAAAATATTAAATGAAATCTGCAATACTAGTAAAAAGCCGCAAGCCACTTGTAATAGATAATATAGAGCTTCCAAAAGAACTTTCATTTGGTCAAGTATTGGTCAATATAAAATTCAGTGGTATATGTGGGTCTCAAATAAATGAGATAGATGCAGTCAAAGGCCGAGATAGATATTTACCTCATTTATTAGGACACGAAGGTTCAGGAGTTGTTGAAAAAATTGGCAAAGGCGTTACCAGGGTTAAGAAAGGAGATCATGTAGTTTTACATTGGAGGAAAAGTTCTGGTATAGATGCCGAGCCTGCAAAGTATAAATGGAAAAACAAAATTGTTAATTCAGGAAAAGTTACAACATTCAGTGAAAAATCAATAGTATCAGAAAATAGATTAACAGTAATACCAAAAAATTTTGATTTAAGTTTGGCTCCCTTATTTGGATGTTCCATCCCAACAGCCTTTGGAGTTGTAAATAATGATGCAAAAATTAAAATTGGACAATCAGTTATAATCTTTGGCATTGGAGGCGTAGGATTAAATATAGCTCAGGCATGCAATTTAGTTTCTGCAAACCCAATTGTTGGAGTCGATTTAAATAATAAAAAATTAAAATTAGGAAAAGAATTTGGAATTACTCATGGATTTTTATCAACAGATAAACACTTAAAAAAAAAAATTTCTAAAATAATTGGTTCAGCAGGAGCAGATGTTGTTATAGATACTACAGGTAAATCAAAAATAATTGAAAATTGTTATGAATTAACGAATGCCGATGGAAAAACAATTTTAGTGGGAGTTCCTGATAAAAAAGTTTCTTTATACACTCTTCCTTTGCATTTTAAAAAAATTTTAAAAGGCTCTCATGGAGGCTCAGCAGTGCCTGATGTAGAAATTCCAAGATATATTAGACTTGTTAACGAAAAAAAAATGTCAGTTAAAAAATTAGTTACACATCACTTTGACTTAAACTCAATAAATAAAGCAATTGCTCTTCTAAGAACTGGAAAATCAGGAAGAATAATCATAAAAATGAGTAATTAGAATATGGGAAATTTAGTAGATTATGTGACCTCACTTCATACAGCAACTGCCAGGTCTTACATCGAAAGAATGAATGATAATAAAATTGAGTGCATGATTGAGGCTAAAAAATATGGAAAAGAGTATTGGGATGGAGATAGAAGATTTGGATACGGTGGATACAAATATCTTAAAGGAAGATGGAAGCCAGTTGCTGAAATATTAATAAATAAATATAATTTAAATAATAGCTCAAGTGTATTAGATATTGGATGTGGAAAGGCTTTTCTGCTTTACGAAATGAAATTAATTTTGCCTGATTTAAAGGTGACAGGAATAGACTCTTCTGAATATGCAGTAAATAACTGCAAAGATGAAATAAAAAGTAATGTATTCTTACATAAAGCTGAGGACAAATATCCTTTTTCTGATGACCAATTTGATTTAGTTTTTTCTATAAACACTTTACATAATCTAAAAATTTTTGATTTAAAAATTGCCCTAATGGAAATGGAAAGAGTGGGTAAAAATGGCTATTTATGTTTAGAAAGTTTTAGAAACGAAAAAGAATTATTTAACTTAGAATGCTGGGCTTTGACTTGTCAATCCTTTTATAGCCCTGATGAGTGGATTTGGATCTATAAAAACTTTGGATACAACGGAGATTATGAATTTATTTATTTTGAATAATCTCATATTAAGATATTTAAAATTAGCATGAATAAAAACAATCTTATTTCAAAAAGAAATCAGTGCAGATTATGTGATAGTAAAAATTTAGTTATGGCTGTTCCATTAAAGCCAACACCAGTGGCTGAAAAATATTTATCAGAAGAAGAATTAAATAATGATGAACTGTTTTGTCCATTAGATCTTTTTATGTGTAAAGATTGTGGCCATATACAATTGTTAGATATAGTAGAGCCTAATTTTCTATATAGTGATTATACATATTCAAGCGGTAGGTCTAAAGGATTAGTTGATCATTTCGAAAAATATGCAGATGATATTTGTAAGAAATATTTACCCTCAGAAAATAATCTTGTAGTAGATATAGGAAGTAATGATGGAACTTTACTGAAATTTTTTAAAAAACAAAAGCTTAGAGTCTTAGGTGTTGATCCAGCAAATGAAATTGCTCAAAAAGCAACAAAAGAAGGAATAGAAACTATACCGAAATTTTTTGATAAGCAATTAGCCAATGAAATTATAGAAAAATATGGCAAAGTTAAAATTGTAACAGCAAATAATGCTTTTGCTCATATGGATAATTTAAGAGAAATTATGGAGGGAATTAAAATTTTGATGAATGAAAATTCAATTTTTGTTTTTGAGATTTCTTACCTTTTAGATGTTATACAAAAAGTTTTACTAGGAACAATTTTTCATGAACATCATTCATATCATTCAATAATACCTCTAGTTAAATTTTTTGATAAATTTGATATGGAAATTATAGATGTTAGCAGAAATAACATACAAGGGGGATCTTTAATAGGAGTGGTGCAATTTAAAAATGGTATATATAAAAAAAATGATTCTGTTACAGAAATATTGCAGTTAGAAAATGAAAATAAAATTTGTGAAATAGAAACATTTAAAATTTTTTCTGAAAATTTAAAAAATACAAAAAAAAATATAAAAGAATTAATTCAAAATATACAAAATGATAAAAAAATTATAGCTGGTTTTGGAGCTGCTAGAAGTGGCACAACCTTAATTTCTCAAATGGAGATTGGGAAAAGTATAAAATACATAGTTGATGATAATCAGAGTAAACAAGGAAAATATTCACCTGGTGATCATATTCTTGTTAGACCCACAAGCCATATGTATGAAAATTTTCCTGATTATATGATTATTTTAGCTTGGGTGCATTCGAAGAATATTATTAAAGACCATCAAAAGTATTTAAATATGGGAGGATCATTTATAGTCTGTTTTCCTGAATTAAAAATAATTAAAAAATAAATAATGCCATGTAAAATCTGTAATAAAAAAACAAGAAAATTAATTAATTTTGGTAATTTTCCAGTCGCACATAGATTTAAAAAAAAAAATCAAAAAGAAAAAAAAAGTAAACTGGCATTAAGTTGTTGTCCTAAATGTAACTTAGTACAATTAGAAAAATTATTTCCACTAACAGATTTAAGGCCTAGATTTGAGTGGATCAATTATAATGAACCAGAGGAACATCTAGATAAGCTTGTAAATATAATATCTAAATTGAAAGGTATAAATAAAAATTCAGTTATTTCTGGCGTCAGCTATAAGGAACACACAACACTAGGTAGGTTAAAAAAAAAAGGTTTTAAAAATATTTGGTCTTTAGATATGAAGAAAGATCTTGATATAAAATTAAAAAAATTCAATTTAGAGACTATTCAAGATAAAATTTCAAATGCAAATATTAATAAAATTCTAAAAAACAAAAAAAAATCTGATGTTTTAATTGCCAGACATATTTTGGAGCATAGTTATAATACAAAAGATTTTATTCAATCTTTGAAAAATCTGGTAAATGAAAGTGGATATATAATTTTTGAAGTACCCGATTGTTCTAAAGCATTATCTGATTGTGATTATACTTCAATTTGGGAGGAGCACGTTTTATATTTTACGGAAAATAGTTTAAAGAAATTATTAATCGATCAAGGTTTAAATATTTCTTATTTTGAGATTTATAAATATTCATATGAAAATATAATGATCATAATAACTAAAATAAAAAAATCAAAAAATTTTAAAAAAATATATAAAAAAAAAACTCCAATTAATATAAATTGGAAAAATCTTAAAAAAGATAGGTTTTTAGTAAGAAATAAGATTCAAAAATATAGAAAAGAAAATTATAAGATTTGCTTATTTGGAACAGGTCATTCTGCATTTACATATTTAAATTTAACAAAAATTCATGATTTAATTGATATTGTTATTGATGATGATAAGCATAAAAAAAATTACTATCTTCCAAACTCTAATTTAAAAATTCAAAATTCTTCTGTCTTAAAAAAATTTACTAAATTATGTTTAATACTTGGTGTAAATTCAGAAAGTGAAAAAAAAATTTTATTAAGATTAAAAAAAATAAAATCTAAATTAGTATTGTATTCTGTTTACAAGAGAAGTAAATATTCATTTTGAAAATGATTTCTATAAAAAAAATAAATAATGAAGTTTTTTTTTTAAAAGAAAGGAACGGATTTATTAATCAAAAACATATAAATTTTTTAAAGAAAAAAGTTAAGTTTACAAAAAGAAAAAGAGCAAGAATATGTTTACATAAAAATTTAAAAGATAGATTGCATGAAATGTTGATAATTTTATCAAAAGATGGATATATAAGACCACATAAACATTTAAACAAGGTAGAATCTCTGCATGTAATTGAGGGTTCTGCAGAAGTAATATTTTTTAATAATAAAGGAAAAATAATTAAAAAAAAAACAATTGGAAGCTATGGAAAGGGTTTGGATTTTTTTTATAGATTAGACTCTTCTATTTATCATACCTTTAATATTAAATCTAAGTACTTCATTTTTCATGAAAGTACCGAAGGACCTTTAATTAAATCTAAAACCTCATATGCTACATGGTCACCCCCTGAAGATAATTTGATTGAAGCTAAAAATTTTATACGATCTTTATAGTTTTAGATTTATTCAAGATTTGCATTAATTTAAAAAATGATATAAAAAATTCTTATGTCTAATAAAAATAGAGCAGATTTTACTTTTGTAATTTATAATACACGATGGCATAGGGAGGGAGAAGGAAGATATTGGAATCATATTCCTTACCCAGAGGGAATTTTAACAGCAGTGTTAAGAAAAAATGGTTTTACAGTTAACCACATTGATGCAAACACAAATAATTATACAGAACAAGAATTATACGAAGAATTAAAAGAAAAAGTTGGAAGAGTTGTTGGTATTAGTGCTTTGAGCGTTGAATACAGAGATTCTGTACACAAAACAATGGGCATAATAAAAAAAGCTGATCCTAATGTAAAAACTGTTTTAGGTGGAGTTTATCCATCTATTTCTCCAGAAGTTGCAAAAGAGGATGAAAATATTGATTTTATTGTTGTATCAGAGGGCGAGGAAAGATTATTGAAATTAATGAATGCATTAAAGAATAAAACAAATTTTAATGGTATTGATGGTCTTCATTATAGAGATGATAAAAGAGAATGGCATTACAATACTAGAAAAGCCATCGGTAATGTAAGAAATTTAGATGATCTCCCATTCCCAGATTACAGCGATTATGACACAAAAAAATTATTTAATTGGAGCCAAAAATATACTCAAAATTTTCAATTTAGACAGCTACCTATGACTATAATGATGACCTCAAGAGGCTGTGTATACAAATGTACTTATTGTGGAGCTGGCAAAGATGGAAACCCTATTAATGATGGTATTAAAAGACGAACTCCAGGCAGTATAATGGAAGAAATTAAGTCACTTGTAAAAAATCATGGTATAAGAGAAATAATTTTTGTTGATGATAGTTTACTATTACCTAGAGATAGAATAATTGATATTTTAAAAGGAATAACTAAGCTTAAAGAAGA
This sequence comes from uncultured Pelagibacteraceae bacterium, assembly GCA_902589455.1. GTDB lineage: Bacteria > Pseudomonadota > Alphaproteobacteria > Pelagibacterales > Pelagibacteraceae > Pelagibacter. Next base: position 82,488 of record CACISX010000005.1, read on the forward strand.
AGGATATGATTTAGTCTGGAAATCAAATAATTTGGATTTGCGTCATATTCCACTCCCTCATACAATTAAAGAAAAAAAAGGTAAGGATGATTTGTTATTCTGGATGAAAGAATCTGGGTGTTATCAAATTAGCATATCACTTGAGTCCGGATCACCAAACACTTTCAAAAGAATGAAAAGACCAACAAATTTAGAACACGCAGTAATTAGATTAAATGAAATGAGAAATTATGGGTTTAATGAAATAGCTTCTAACTTTATCATTGGTATGCCAGGCGATACCTGGAACGACATTCTTCAAACATTTGAATTCGCCGATAAAATAACTAATCAAGACAAAATACTTGATTACTCTTTGTTTTCAATCGCTACCCCACTACCAGGTACTGAAATGTATGAAAATGCAAAAGAAATGAAAGTAATCCCAGAAGACCTAAAACCTGAAGATTTTTATGGTTTTGGAAAAGGAGTTATAAATACAGATGAGTGGTCTGCAACTGAACTACAAATAAAAAGAGCTTATGAGTGGGATAGAATAAATTTTCCAGCTAGTAGACCTGAGCAACATTTAAAAATTGCAAAAATGCTTGGTATTACAATTGATGAATTAAATATCTGGAGGAAAGAGACTCGTCAAAGTGCTGGTGTAGATGTAAAAAGTGCTGATAAAACAGACGAACAAGTTTATGGAGTAGATGAAAGAAGCAAAAATTTCTTTAAAGAGGAACTCCCAAGTCTTGAGCCATTAAAGCATTAATATCGATATTTGAGAAAAACAAATAAACTTAGAGTTTTAGTTATAGGTTCATCAGGGTTTATAGGAAAAAATATATTTAATTACTTAAATAAAAATAAAATAAGAGTAGTTGGAACTTTTTTCAAAAATAAAAGAAAAAATGCCAATCTTATTAAATTTAATATTTTAAAAGATAAAGTTAAAAAACTAGAAAATTTTAAAAATATTTCCCATGTCATTATTGCTTCTGGAGGTCAAAAAAAATTAGACGATGTTGAAAAAAATTATAATTATGAAAAAGAAGTTGGATATAATAAAATTAAAAAAATATTAGACTGGTGTAATTCACAAAATATAAAAATAATTTATATCTCCTCTGATGCAGTATTTGATGGTAAGAAGGGAAATTATTCTGAAAAATCAAAGACAAATCCTATAAATAAATATGGAAAAATAAAAAATCTAACTGAAACTTATATAAAAAAAAAAATTAATAATTATTTAATAATAAGAGTGAGTAAAGTTTTGAGTCTTAAACAAAACGATAATAATATTTTTAATGAAATAATTGTGAATTTAAGAAATTGTAAATATAAATTTGCTTATGATGAAATTTTTACACCAATTTTTATAAGTGATTTATGTAAAGGTGTATACAATCTAATCAAAAAAGATTTAAACGGAATTTTTCATTTAAAATCGTTGAGTAAAACAAGTAGATATATTTTAGCAAAAAAAATTTGTAAAAGCTTGAATTTAAAAAATAAAATTTATAAAACTTCTATTAGAAATTTGAAACTTAAAGCTTTGAGAGGAATAAATTTAAGTTTAAATACTAAAAAATATGATAATATTTTTAACATTTCAAAAAAAGAATTAGATTTTTATATCAAAAGAAAAAAATAATTTATGGAAAATCAAGTCATAAAACAAATTATCAACCTTAAAAAAAAAAAGAAAAAGATAGTTTTATGTCATGGAGTTTTTGACCTTTTGCATATCGGACATGTAACATATTTTGAGCAAGCTAAAAAATTTGGGGATATACTTGTCGTTTCAATAACAGATGATAAGTACGTGAATAAAGGACCTCTTAGACCTGTTTATAATATAAACCAAAGAATATCATTAATTAAAAAACTTAGCATTGTAGATTTTGTTGTTAAGAGTAATTTTCAAACAGCTAAAGAAGTAATAGAAAAAATTGGACCCAATTACTATTGTAAGGGTCCTGATTATAAAAATAAATTTAAGTATGATGAAAATTTAAGAAAAGAAATATATGCCTTAAGAAAATCAAAAGGGAAATTTATAACTGTTAAACATTTAAAGCTGAGTTCAAGTAAGTTAATTAATAAATCTAATTTGGATTTAAAGGAAGATGATTTATCAAAATACTTATTAAAATTAAGATCAAAATATAACCTTTCTTATATGCTTGCAGAAATTAAAAAAATTAAAAATCTAAAATCCCTTGTTTTAGGAGAAACAATTATAGATAAATATTTTTTTGCTGATGCAGTTGGTAGGTCAGGAAAAGATCCGATGATGGTATTTAAACTTAAAAATGAAAAAATGTTTTTAGGTGGATCTGGTTATATTGCCAATTTATCATCCTCACTAGGCGCAAACACAAATCACATATCTCATATTGGTGATAAAGATTCTTATGTGAAATTTATTAAAAGAAATTTATCAAAAAAAATAAATTCAGAATTACTCATTAAGTCAAATTCTCCTACAATTTTGAAACTTAGATATGTTGATTATTACCGGAATAATAAAATAATTGGATTTTATAACATTAATGAAGATCCGTTAAATGAAATGGAAGAAAGAAAATATATAAAAAGAATACAAAAATTAAAAGACTCTATTGATCTAATTATTTTAGCAGATTATGGGCACGGAGAAATATCAAATCAAGCCATTAAAAATTTACAAAAAATAAATAAAAAAATTTATTTAAATACTCAACTGAATTCATTTAATTATGGTTCACATAATTTGAGAAAATTCAAAAAAATTAACACTATTTGTATTAATGAAGGAGAATTACGTTTTGAGTTAAGAGATAAAAAAAATAATATTGCTTTGTTGGTAAAGAAATTGAGAAAAACTATTAATTGTGAAAATATAATTATTACCCAAGGAAAATATGGAGCAACAATTTTCACAAAAACAAAAAAATACTTTTGTCCAGCATTTGATATAAAACCATTAGATACTATAGGATCAGGAGATACATTGTTTACAGTAGTATCGTTATGTTTGGCATCTAAAATAAATCCTGAATTATCATTAGTTTTTGCGTCTATTTCTGCCGCTCTAAGTACTCAGAATATAGGAAATGATTTTAATTTGAACATGCAGAAATTTGAAAATTATTTAAAAAATGTTTTTATAGGTAATAACTAATTTTTTTCACTTATTATTGAATCAATTATCATTAGTAAAATAAATTGATGAGCGTTTTCAACAATATTGTATGAAGCTGAATCTATCCAAATATTAATATCTCCATTTTTCTTTAGTTTATTATTAGAGTTTTTACTTCCAGTAAATGTGATAACTGTTTTTATACCATGTTTTTTTGCATTTTTTGCAGCCTTAACTACATTAGGCGAAGAACCACTTACTGAAACTAAAATTAATATATCCCCTTTTTTTCCATAAAATTTTACTGCTTTATCAATCCAATTTTCATATCCATAATCGTTAGCAAAACAGGTAATTAAATCTGACTCATTAAAATTAATACATTCAATTCCACCATTTTTGGTTAAATCCACACTTACGTGACTAGATATTGCTGCGCTGCCTCCATTTCCAAAAATAAGAATTTTATTTTTTTTAGATTTTTTTTTGATTTTATCCTTTATTTTAATAATTTGATTAATTAACCTCTTATCAAAATTTATAACTTTGTTAAATTCTGACACATAATTTTTTATAAATTTTATATCTTTCTTCATTTTATAATTTTCATTTTTTTTAAAAGAAGTTTTAAAAGTTTCTTTTTTTCTAATAAGTCAATTTTCATTGGTATATAAGTTCTGCTAGGCATTGAATTAAATTTACTTATAGTATTAGAAAATATTTCTTTTTTTTTAATAGTTGATCCTGTTCCTTGGTACGGAAACACAAATTTATCATTGTTATTTTTTTTAAATAAGTAAAAAACCCCAATATCTTTAGCAATATTCAAATTGATACATTTCATAAGATCTTCATCAATTGGCACACTGAAATACTTTTTTTTATAATCAAAAGTATAGCAAGAATATAAAATTGTATAATTGTTTACAGCTGCCATGCTTTCAAAAAAACTAGCATCAAAATTATAAAATCCATTTCCTCCAAATATATTTTGATGAATTAACATATAGCCATTCTCCGAACACAATTTGTGCATTGTATTATAACTCTCAGCTATATTGAATGGATGTTCATTATTTCCTAAATCTGTAACAAGGTCATAGGTTTCAAACTTGGTTTGATTTTCTATTGGATAATTTAAATCTATATTTATAAAATTATCACATATATCTTCTTGAGCTCTTTCAATTTTTTCAATGTCTAGCCTATCACATTTTTTAAATCCTAATACATTCCATAAAGTTGAAGATGAAACTCTTGGTCTTTCTGGAAAAAAATTAGCTCTATTAAATTTTTTTTCAAAATCCTCTTTTTTAATGAAGTCAATTTCGGTTCTAAGGGTTTCAATGTCGAGATATAAATCTTGATCTCCCATGTCAATTACACTTTTGCTATTAGTGAAAAAATTATTTTTATGGAGTTCAAGTGCTAGATGTAA
>CACISX010000006.1 GCA_902589455.1 uncultured Pelagibacteraceae bacterium
TTTAAATCTTTATTAGGAAGTGTTTCATTGCTAGAAATAAAATTATCCCAATCTTTTTTATCCTTATCTGAAATTTTATCGTCCAATTATGTTAATATATTAACAAGCTGCCAATTAGGATTTGAAGATGTAGTGTCTCTTGAAAATACCCAAGTATCGTAAATCTTTTTAGTTTTCTCTGGATTACCTGAGACAATATTTTTATCTTTATCTCTGATGCAAGTAATGACTTCTGCTATAAAATTCACAGTCACATTTAAAATGTTACCAATTTTTTTATGTTCTTTTATTATGGCAGAATTTACACCAATAAAAGTTATCTCCGCAAAATGTCCTCTGGAACTTCTTTCTTTAAGAGCATCATTAAACTGATTATAAATTTCATTACTTAAAAGTGGTCTGCTTGTAGTTATTTTATTATCATTATCACTAAAATCTGTAATAACTGATTCGTAAGCAATTTTTGCACCTTTTAAAAATTCTTTTTGAGCATTATCATCAAAATTTTCATTAATTTTTTTAATCTCATCTTTTTTGACTGCGCTTAAAACTTCTTTTAACTGCGGGGGTGCTTTTCCCTCATATCCGGTTCTTTTTCCCAAGATGCCCCTCAATCTTAAAAAAATAAAACCCGCAATCATTGCCAACAAGATAATGTCTATGTATTCAAAACTATAACTCATGAGATTATAGTAATTACTATGTTGATTAATTTCAACTAGCAATTTAGATTAAGGACAAATGAACTCAATTTTTTTAACAATTATTTTAGTTCCTATTATTGAAATCTATCTTTTAATTAAAATTGGCTCAGAAATAGGAGCAATTACAACAATTTTATTAATTTTTACAACTGCAATAGTTGGGGTTTATTATGCAAAATATGAAGGTCTCAATACTCTTAAATCTGGATTCTTACAATTAAGCAGAAATGAAGCTCCTGCGTATGAGGTTATTTCTGGTGCCGCTATAGCTTTCGGTGCGCTGCTCTTAATTATTCCTGGATTTGCTACGGACACTATTGGTTTTCTATTAATTTTTCCAATTAGTAGAAAATTTTTATTTAGAAAATTCGCAAAAAAAATTAACAATAAAAAGAATAAAAATAATGATTTTATTGATGGAGATTATGAGGATATAGAGGAAAATGATGACAGAAAAATTTAAGATATTAGGACAATACATAAAAGATTTATCTAGCGAAACCAAAGACACAGAAACTTATATCTTTGTTAAAGATCATATTTCTAGATATCAACTAGACATAAATATAAATTCTAAAGCTATTAAGAATAAAATGATTGAAATATATACAATTATGAAATTTGAGGACAAGCTAGAAGCTAAAAATAAATCCTATTTTGAAATGACCTACACAACAATAATACAAGTTAATGACGATGTTCAAACAAAAAATGAATTAGAAAAAATTATACTTTGTGATGCTCAAGAAAAAATTTACCCAAACTTACAAAAATCTTTTTTAGATTTATTACATAATTCAGGTTATCCTAACGTTAAATTTGAAAAAAAAATAGATTTTGAAAAACTTTATAATCAAAGATTTAATTAAAGTAATTTTTTTTTAAATTATTTTTTAGATAATCTTTATGTCTAGTAAGTTCTTCTTTTGAAGGTAAAATCACCTTTTTAAAATAATCTTTACTATATTGATTATTAATTTTATCTTCTGATTCATTATTTTGAAAATTTAAAGTTGGTTCTTTTTGATCAATTAAATTTATATAAACTTTTGCCAATAGATCACAATCAATTAATGCAGTATGTTTAGATCTTTTTGAATTATCAATTCTAAATCTTTTACACAAAGCGTCTAGACTTATCTGAGATCCAGGAAATTTATCTCTAGCTAAAATCAAAGTATCTATAACTTCGTTTTTGATATTTTCTTTCCCAAATAACTTTAATTCATTGTTTATATGAGATAAGTCAAATTCAGCATTATGAATTATGAGTCTTTTATTTTTTATAAAATCTAAAAATTCCTCACCTATCTCACTAAATTTTTTTTCTTTAGATAAAAATTCATCACTATAACCATGAACTTTAAAAGCTTGTTCAGAAACTTTTCTTTCTGGATTTAAATAACAGTGAAATTTGTTTTTTGTTGGTATTAAATTATCTAACTCTATACAGCCTATTTCAACAATTCTATGACCTTCTGCTACTGATATTCCAGTTGTTTCTGTATCAAGGACTATTTCTTTCATTTATAAAATTTTACTTAAAATTTTTTTTATACCAATATTAACAGATTTTTTTGTAAATTTATTTTTAATTGTGAATTGAGCTTTTCTTTTTTTGTATAAATTTGAGAATTGAATATTTTTAAATTTTTTTAATAGTTTTTCATTATAATTTTCTCTTTTTTTTAACCTTTTTCTTATATCCTTTTTAGACGAATCAATAAAAACAAGTATGTCTTTTTTTTTATTGTAAATTTCATTTTCTAATAACAGGGGAATATCTAAAATTACAATTTTTTTATTCTTATTTTTTTTTAAAAATAAATTCATTTTCTTTCTAACTTCTACATGAACTATTTTTATTATTTTTTTAAAATTAGAATTATTACTTAATATTGCTTTGGTTATTTCATTTTTTTTTATTGGAAAAGAAAATATATATTTTGGTAATTTTTTATTTAATTTTTTAAAAATATTTTTATTTTTTTTATAAAGTTTTGAAACCTCTAGATCGGCATTAAACACTGGATATCCAAAATTATTTGCCACATAGGTTTTGCCCGAGCCTATTTCTCCTAAAATTCCAATTCTAATCATTTTCTAAAAGTTTAAGTGTTTCATTTTTTATTATAGGTTCTATACCATGCCATAATTTAAAAGCATGCGCAGCCTGATAAACAAACATTAGTTTTCCATTTTCTGATTGATTTCCAAGTTTTTTTCCTTCTTTTAAAAAATTAGTTAAGCCGGGATTATAAATTACATCGTAAAATAGTTTATTTTCTCCAACATCTGAAAAATTTAAATTTATAACTTCGTCGTTCAAACCAAGGCTTGTAGCATTAATGATTACATCGAACTTTGGCAAATCCCCCCAATCTATAACATTTAAAATTTTAAATTGAGTTTTTAAATCGTCTGCTTTTTGCCTGGTTCTGTTAGAAATAATTATTTCTGAAACATTCATTTTATTTAAAGCAAAAATTATTGAAGGAACTACCCCGCCAGCACCTAAAATAAAAATTTTTTTGCCCTCTATTTTAAAATTTAAATCTTTAATTGCTTTGGTAAAACCAGAAATATCCGTATTATATCCCACCAAATTGTTATCCATTAATATTATTGTATTTACTGATTGGGTTAGCTCTGCCTCTGGGCTTAATTTATCTAAATAAGGAATTACTGCCTTTTTGAATGGAACAGTAACATTGATGCCATTTATTTTTTTTTCTTTAATTTCAGAAATTATAGATTGAATGTCTTTCTCATCAATTTTTTTTTTCTCATATATGGCATTTATGTTATTTTCTCTAAGCCAATAATTGTGAAGTTTAGGTGACAAAGAATGATCAATAGGATTTCCAATTACAAAATATTTTTTCATTACAACGAGCTTATGTATTCCTTAATTTTTTTCACGGGCAACCCCATAATTGTATCTTCATCACCCTCTATGCTTGCAAACAAATTTCTGCCTTCACCTTCTATTTGATAAACATTATACGCATAAAGAGCTTCATCGGGTATTTTAGATAGGTAATCTTTTAATTGATCTTCAGAAAAATTTTTCATTGTCAGCGTCGCTTTATCTGTATAATTCCAAATCATTGATCCATTTTTTGATACACAGACAGAGCTAATTAAAAAATGCGATTTGCCATTAAGTTTCCTTAAAATTTTCATCGCCTCTTCTCTACTTTCCGGCTTAGATATTAACTCACCATCCAAATCTATTACACTATCTGCTCCCAACACTATTTCATCTATTTTCTTCAGGCTGACTTTATTTGCTTTTAATTCAGCTAGATTTTTTGAAATTATTTCTGGGTTTGCTTTCTCTTTTAATAAACTAATTTTAACAATCTCTTCATCAACATTTGATGGCTCTACAACACTCTTAATATTATTCTTGTCTAAAATTTCTTTTCTTACCTTACTTTTTGAAGCAAGGATTATTTTATTTTTCATTATTTAAATATATTTCGTGAATTTTTATTATAGATGCCGCTGTTTCTTCAACAGATTTTCTCGTTACATCTATTAATGGCCATTTATATTTTTGAAAGGTTTTTTTTGCATCCAAGACTTCTTTTCTAATATTTTCTAAATCTGTATATTTTATATTTTCAGTCTCTTTTAAAGAGTTCATTCTATTTTTTCTTAAATCAGCCAGTCTTTCTGGCTCTGTACTTAATCCGATAACACAGGCTATTTGGGGATTTTTTTTAAGGGACTCTGGCAGAGAATTTTCATTTACTAATGGAATGTTTGACGTTTTAAAACCTTTGTTGGCTAAATAAATAGATGTTGGAGTCTTGCTTGTCCTACTAACGCCTACAAGAATAATATCTGATTTGTCTACTTCGTTTATCAAATTTCCATCATCATGATTCATCGTAAATTGAATTGCTTCTATTCTATCGTAATATTCTTCATTTAATATGTGCTGACCACTTGGTTCGTGGGTTGCTTTTTGATTTAAAATTTTTGAAAAATTTAAAATTAAATTTCCAAGAACACCAAAACATGGAATTTTTTTATCTTCACTTACATTTGCCAAATATTTGGCCAAGTTATTATCAACAATAGTATATAAAATTATTGCATTTGAATTTTTTTCTGCATCTTCTAAAATTTTTAAAATTTGGTTTTCTGTTCTTGTAAAAGAATATGAATGAACCTTGTATTCTATGTTTAAAAATTGCGCCTTTAGTGCTAAAAATATTCTATCTAAAGTTTCACCAGTTGAATCGGATATTAAATAAATTTGGTATGTATTGCTCATGAATAAATTGTTAGTAATTTTGTATTATTTTATTTAATTTATACAATCTTAAAGCTCATAAATAATTCTTGTAAAATCTGGTTTTTATTAACAATATTAATAAATAGGTTTAAACAATCCACAAAAATTAACATAGTCAAAAAAGCTTCATTTTAAACAGTTTTGCTTTCAAAAGGTGTTAGTAAACTGTGAATATAATGTTTATAAAAAATAATCACCTTTATTCACAAGATATATTACAACTACAATAATTAATAATACTTATTTATGAAACCTTTAAACAAAGTAATAATTAACAAAGATACTACCTTTAATCCTATATGGATTATGAGACAAGCCGGAAGATACTTACCTGAATTCAGGGAAATCAGAAAAGAAAACCCTAATTTTATTAATCTATGTTTAAATGAAGATTTATCTTCAGAAATTACTATACAACCCTTAAGAAGATTTAATTTAGATGCTGCGATAATTTTTTCAGATATTTTAATGCTTCCATATGGATTGGGTCAAAAAGTAGAATTTGAAAAAAACTTTGGGCCAAAATTAGGAGAATTAAATTTAAACGAAATTGCCAAAATTGATGAAATTGATTTTGTAGAAAAAATACACCGTGTTTATAAAGCAATTCAAAAAGTTAGCTCAGATATAAGTTTAAAAAATAAAAACACTATCGGCTTTGCGGGTGCTCCATGGACACTATTAGTTTATATGATCAATCAACAATCACCTAAAAAAAACTTGAAGAAAGATTTTTTTAAGGATGAATTTTTAATAAATAGAATTTTATTAATTATTGAAAAATTTTTAAAAGTTCACATAAAAAATCAAATTGATAATGGTGCAAATGTAATTCAAATTTTTGATAGTTGGGCGGGCTTGTTAGAAGAAAAAGATCTACCTAATTATATTTATGCTCCAACTTTAAATTTAGTAAATTATGTAAAATCTTTAAATGTACCGGTGATATGTTTTCCTAGAGAAATAAAAAATTATAAAGAATTTTGCGATATTGTTAAACCTGATGCTATTAGTATCGATTATAGTGTTGATCCAAAAAAGATACTTGAGGATATAAAAATACCTATTCAAGGCGGTTTAGACCCAAAAATTTTGTTAACAGATAAAGAGACGCTAAAAAAAGAAGCCTCTAAATATTTGGAAATTTTTCAAGATCATCCATATATATTTAACCTTGGGCATGGTATTCTGCCCGAAACAAATCCAGTGATGGTTGAAAACTTGATTAAAATTGTAAAAGATTTTAAATGATTGAAAAAAATCACCCACCTATAAAATTTGGTAACACTGGCGTACTTATAATTAATCTAGGCACGCCCGATTCTACTAATTGGTTTGATATAAGAAAATATTTAAAAGAGTTTCTTTCTGATAGAAGGGTTATTGAAGTAAATCCATTAGTTTGGCAGATCATTTTGAATTTATTTATTTTAAATTTTAGGCCCTCTAAAACAGCTAAAGCTTATAAAGAAATCTGGATGAAGGATGAAAATATATCTCCATTACTTTATTATACAAAAAAACAGAGTGAGAAAATTTCAAATTCAATATCAAATGAAAAAATCATTATAGATTTTGCGATGAGATATGGAAATCCCAGTATTAAGAGCAAGATTCATAAATTACATAAAATGGGTTGTGAAAACTTAGTGATACTACCTCTTTATCCACAATACGCAGCAGCTACAACGGCAACAGTTTGTGATGAGGTATACAGAACTTTAATGAAAATGAGGTGGCAACCTTCTTTAAAAATAATTCCTCATTATGAATCTGATGTGCTTTATATTGATGCGCTTGTTAATTCGATTAATAAAAAAATAAATGAAATTAGTTGGAAACCAGATCTAATTATAGCCTCTTATCATGGGATACCAAAAAAATATTTCGATAAAGGAGATCCTTATCATTGTTATTGTCATAAAACGACTAGACTTCTTTCGGAAAGATTTAGTTCAATTAAAATTAAAACTACATTTCAGTCAAGATTTGGTCCACAAGAATGGCTTCAACCTTATACTGATAAGACTTTAGAAAATTTGCCCAAAGAGGGTGTCAAAAATGTTCTTATAGTCTGTCCAGGCTTTGCATCTGATTGTGTAGAGACGTTAGAAGAAATACAAATTCAAGCTAAAGAAAGTTTTTTAAACTCAGGAGGAGAAAATTTCGATATGGTCCCTTGTTTAAATGATAATAATGATCATATCATTTTACTAAAGTCCTTAATTGAAAGAAATATCTAATATATGAATTCGTATTTATTATTTAAATCTTTACATTTAATTGCTGTTGTTTCCTGGATGGCTGGTCTTTTATATCTTCCTAGAATTTTTGTTTACCATGTTGAAAATAAAGAGAAAAAAGAAGCAACCGATATATTTGAGGTGATGGAAAAAAGATTATTTTTCTACATTATGCGACCTGCAATGATTTTTACTTGGGTTTTTGGATTAGTATTAATTTATCTCAATGGAATAGACATTTTTTCTCAATTATGGTTTCAAATAAAGATTGTAATAGTGATATTGTTATCGGCATACAATGACTATTTAGGAAAATGTCTTGTTGCTCTAAAAAATTCTACAAACACACGATCTGCAAAATTTTTCAGAATTATTAACGAAATACCGACGGTTATCTTAATTATCGTTGTATTTTTAGCTATTTTTAAGCCAATCTAGGGTTGAAATAATAGCAGTAGTATATATATTATATACATCTGATAAGTCCTTATCAAAAAAACAATCATGAATATTCAAGAATTAAAATTAAAATCATCTGAACAGCTAATTACACAAGCCGAAGAGCTTGGTATAGAAAATGCTAGTACGCTAAGAAAACAAGAAATACTTTTTGCTATTCTTAAAAAAGTCGCTGAAAAAGAGGAAATTACTGGTGTAGGTGTTTTGCAATTATTACAAGACGGCTTTGGATTTTTAAGAGCAATGGAGTCAAATTATCTTCCAGGACCAGATGATATATATGTGAGTCCAAGTCAAATTAGAAAATTTGGTTTAAGAACCGGAGACACTGTAGAAGGACCAGTAAGAGCCCCTAAAGAAGGAGAAAGATATTTTGCATTATTGCAAGTAAGCAAGATAAATTTTGAGGAACCAGAAAAAGCAAGACATAAAATTGCATTTGATAACTTAACGCCACTATATCCAGACAAACAATTGGTTATGGAAGTAGAAACAACCAAGATTGATAAAAAAGCTGATTTAACACCTAGATTAATAGATTTAGTTAGTCCAATTGGTAAAGGACAAAGATCTATAATTATTTCTCCACCTAAAGCTGGAAAAACAATGATTTTGCAAAGCATAGCAAACTCAATAGCAAAAAATTACCCCGAGTGTTACCTTATGGTTTTATTAATTGATGAACGTCCAGAAGAAGTTACTGATATGCAAAGGACGGTTAAAGGAGAAGTTATCAGTTCTACTTTTGATGAGCCCGCTCAAAGACACGTCGCTGTAGCTGAAATGGTCATAGAAAAAGCAAAAAGATTAACTGAGCACAAGAAAGATGTAGTAATTTTACTAGACTCTATAACTAGGTTAGGAAGAGCTTATAATGCTGTTATTCCAAGTTCGGGTAAAGTTTTAACTGGAGGTGTTGATGCAAATGCACTTCAAAGACCAAAAAGATTTTTTGGAGCTGCTCGAAATATTGAAGAAGGTGGTTCGTTAACAATTATTTCTACCGCTCTTATAGATACCGGAAGCAGAATGGATGAAGTGATTTTTGAGGAATTTAAAGGAACTGGAAATAGCGAAACAGTGCTTGATAGAAAAATAGCTGACAAAAGAATATACCCTGCTATCGATATAACAAAATCTGGAACGAGAAGAGAAGAGCTGTTATTTGACAAAAATGATCTACAAAAAATGAATGTATTAAGAAGAATAATTGCTCCTATGGGTACAATGGATGCAATAGAATTTATAAATTCTAAATTAAAAGACACAAAAAATAATGCGGAGTTTTTTAATTCAATGAATAAACCCGCTTAGGAGAATGTGTTTTTTTATCCTATTAAAATATGGATTTAAAAAGCAAAATATTTGAAATTCAAAAATTAATTAGTCAAAATAAGTTTTCCTCAGCTTATGCAAAGTGTGAAAAGTTAATTAAAAAAATACCTGATAATTCTTATATTTTAAATTTAACCGGTTTAGTTTTACAAAGAAAAGGTTTAATACAAAAGTCCATAAACTATTTTCAAAAAGCCATAATTAACGAACCAAAAAACTATGCGGCTATTAACAATTTAGCTAATGCTTATAAAAGCCTGTTAGATTTTAAAAAATCAGAAGATCTTTATAAAAAAGTTCTTAATGAAGACCCCCAAAATATCAAAGCGTTAAATAATTATGCTAATTTAAAAAGAGATATAAATAGTTATGAGGATGCAAAAACCCTTTTATTAAAAGCAATAAATATTGATCCCAAAAATGTTACTATTTTGTTGAGCTTAGCATTATGTTGCCAGGGTTTGGGAGAGATGACTGATGCTAAAAATTTTGCACTTAAAATATTAGATATACAACCAACAAACACCAGCGCTCATAAGCTTTTAAGCACTATATTTAACTATAAAAAGGACCCTACCCATCTAGAGCAAATGAAAAAATTATTAACTAATGAAAAATTTCAAAATTTCTCTTTATCAGAAAAAACAGAATTATATTTTTCAATTGGTAAAGCCTATGAAGACATCAAGGATTTTGAAACATCATATAAGTACTTAAATGAAGCTAATATAATTGTAAGTCAAAACTACAAATATGATTTAGCATCTAATAATAAATTATTCCAAAAAATAAAAAAATTATTTGATTCGATTGAATTAAAAAATTTTATAAAAAATGAGAGTAAAAAAAAAAATATATTTATATGTGGAATGCCAAGGTCTGGAACAACTCTCGTAGAGCAGATTGTTGCATCACATAGTGAAGTATCAGGAGCTGGGGAAGTTCATTATTTATCAAATATTATTGATAAGTATTTTTTACAAAATGAAAATTTTAATAAATCGGAGATACTTAATCAAATGTTTAAATCAAATAATATAATTTTTAATGAATATAATAATCTTTTAGATTTTCATAAATTTGGTTCCGACATTATAACAGACAAAGCGCCACAGAATTTTATTTGGATTGGATTTATTAAAATATTATTTCCAAACAGTAAAATTATTCACTGTCATAGAAATCCAAAAGATAATTGTTTATCACTTTATAAAAATCATTTTTCTTCTAAGAGCATGTATTGGGCTTATGATCAAAAAGATATTGCTGATTATTATGTTCTATATTCTAAATTTATGAATTATTGGAAAACTAAATTTAAAGACTCAATTTTTGATGCAAATTATGAAAATATTGTGAACTATCCTGAAAAAGAAATTAAAAAAATAATATCTTTCTGTGACTTAACTTGGGAGCCAGAATGCTTAAATTTTTATCAGAACAGCAAAACTCCAGTACAAACCGTAAGTGTTTCACAGGCTAGTAAACCGATTTACAAGTCTTCTATAAATTCAAATCAGGGATTTGCTCAATATCTAACAGAAATGTTTGATATTCTAGATACCAAGTTATAAAAAAAAAAGTATAATTCTTAAATGACTATTTTTGCTCTTTCGAGCGGGCCCGGTATATCTGGTGTAGCTGTTATTAGACTTTCAGGAAAAGAAACGTCTAAAGCAATTAAACTTTTAACTGGAAAAGAGCTTCCAAAACCAAGAGTAGCAACTTTAAGAAAAATCAATAAAATCAACACTTCTGAGCTAATAGACGAAGGATTAATCCTGTGGTTTCCTGGGCCTGAGAGCTACACAGGTGAAGATATGGCTGAGATACAAGTTCATGGTAGCAAGGCCGTTGTAGATGCCTTGCACTCCTCCCTTTCGGATATAGATAATTGTAGATTGGCCGAACCAGGTGAATTTACAAAGCTTGCATTTCAAAATGGAAAAATAAATTTACTTAAAGCAGAAAGTATTGCTGATCTAATTTCTTCAGAAACCGAAATTCAAAGACAACAAGCAATCAAAATCATGAATGGAAAATCATCTGATCAATTTAATTTTCTTAGAGAAAAACTTTTAAAAATTTTATCGCATGTCGAGGCAAAAATTGATTTTCCAGATGAAGATTTACCAAATAATATTTTAGAAGAAATTAAAAATAGTTCAGATGAAGTAATAAAAAAAATTCAAAAAATATTGAATGATCAAAAAGTTGGAGAAAGAATTAGAGAAGGTTTTAAAATTGCGATCCTAGGACCAACTAATGCTGGTAAGTCTAGCTTAATGAATCATTTATCTAACCGCGATGTTGCAATTGTTTCTGAAATTGCTGGCACGACAAGAGATGTGATTGAAACCCATCTTAATATAGATGGTTATCCCGTTATAATCTCTGATACAGCTGGAATAAGAGAAGCTAAAGATGAGATAGAAAAAAAAGGTATTAAATTATCTTTAAATAGAGCTGAAAAAGCAGATTTAAAGCTTGTTGTAATTGATGCAAAAAACCCCCATTTTACTGATGTTTTGAAGGATTTGTTAAATGAAAATGCAATTTTAGTTATAAATAAGTCTGATCTTTTGGAAAAAGATATTGATCCAGAAATTAAAAAAACAAATCATGTTTTAATTTCAATTAAAGAAAATGAAAACATTGATGAATTAATTTTAAAAATAAAAAATAATTTAAAAAATAAATTTATTACAAGTGATGATATTTTAATTACAAGAGAGAGACACAGGCAACATTTGCAACAGTGTTTAGATTATCTAAATAACTTTAATCAAAAAAAAGAAATTGAGGATTTTGATAAAGCTGCAGAAGATTTAAGATTAGCTACTAGACATTTAGGCATGATTGTTGGAAAAGTCGATGTAGAGGAGATATTAGGCAGTATTTTCAACGATTTTTGTATTGGTAAGTAATACCATATTTTACTGGATTTTTAGCCTTTTTTTATCAAAAAACATTGATAATTCACGCTTTTTTACAAATAATTAAGCCTATCTTGTAAAATATATAATCACCTATAAATTTGGCTTATGAAAAATGATTTGTCATTTGATGTAGTAGTAATAGGTGGTGGGCACGCAGGTTGTGAAGCAGCAGCAGCTTCGGCTCGTTTAGGAGTAAACACTGCCCTATTCACTCACAAATTAGAAACTATTGGCGAGATGTCATGTAATCCTGCAATAGGCGGTTTAGGTAAAGGACATTTAGTTAGGGAAATCGATGCTCTTGATGGTGTCATGGGAGATGTTGCAGATAAATCTGGTATACAATTTAGATTATTAAATAGAAGCAGAGGACCAGCAGTTAGAGGACCAAGAACTCAGTCAGATAGATCCTTATATCGTAAATATATGCAAGAAAAACTTGTAAACTATTGTAATTTAAGCATTTTTTCTGATCCAGTAATAAAGTTTATTTTTAATAAAAATTCAATAAGTGGTTTTTTAACTAAAGAAGGTAAGAAAGTTCTATCTAATAAGATAGTACTCACAACAGGCACTTTTTTAAATGGTTTGATACATATAGGTAATGAAAGAACTCCTGCGGGGAGATATGACGAGAAACCTTCAACAGGTTTAAGCGAACAGTTAGCTAAATATGATTTTAAAATTGGAAGATTAAAAACTGGAACACCTCCAAGACTGGATGCACGAACGATTAATTTTAAAAAATTAGAAGAACAATTTGCAGACGATGATCCTTCTTTTTTTTCTTTCTTAACAAAAAAAAATTTGAACAAACAAGTGTCATGTCGCATGACTTATACAAATGATAAGGTTCATAAAATTATAGAAAAGAATTTATCTAAGAGCGCCATGTACTCAGGTAGTATAAAAGGGGTTGGTCCACGATATTGTCCATCTATAGAAGATAAGATAGTAAAATTTGCAGAAAAAGTTCGTCACCAGATATTTTTAGAACCAGAAGGTCTAAATGATCATACAATTTATCCAAATGGTATCTCGACATCACTTCCAGCTGAGGTTCAACAAGAAATATGTAATAATATCAATGGTTTAGAAAATGTTATTATTTTAAGACCAGGATATGCAATAGAATATGACTATATAGATCCACGTGGGCTTTTTTTAACCCTTGAAACTAAGAAGATAAGCAACCTTTATCTTGCCGGTCAGATTAACGGAACAACAGGATATGAGGAAGCTGCTGCACAAGGCCTTATAGCTGGAATAAATGCTGCCTTGTCTGTTAAAAAATTAGAACCATTCATACTTGATAGATCTGACGCCTACATTGGAGTAATGATCGATGATTTGGTAACTAAAGGAGTAGCTGAGCCATACCGTATGTTTACATCAAGGGCAGAATATCGATTGAGTTTGAGATCTGATAATGCCGATCAAAGATTAACTGCTAAGGGAATAGAGATTGGTTTAATAGGTGATGAGAGAAAATTCATCTATTTGAATAAATTTGAACAAATCAGAAAAATAAATGTAAAAATGAGCGAAACCAAGATTTCACCATCTAAAGCGGAGAAATTTGGAATTAAAATAGCAAAAGATGGAATAATGAGATCATCTAGCGAAGTTCTAACTCAAAAAGGTGTAAAAATGAGTAAAATTAGAGAAATATGGCCCAATATACCATTTTTTAGTAAAGAAATTGATGAACAGGTAGAAATAAATGCTCATTATAAGGGTTATTTAAAGAAGCAAAAAGCTGATATTTTAGCATTTAAGAGGGATGAAAACCTTATTATCCCTGATAAAATCAATTATGATGGGCTTTCAGGTTTGTCTAACGAGGTAAAAGCTAAATTTAAGGAAATAAAGCCAAAAACTTTGGGCCAAGCTTTAAGAATAGACGGAATAACTCCTGCGGCTGTATATATTTTGTTGTCACATGTCAAAAGAAAGTCTATTAAGCATATAGCTTAATGGATCAAGAAATTTTAAATTCTTATTCTAGAATCAATCATCTAAATGTTTCACGTGAAACATTTTTGGACTTCGAAAACTATATATCCATGATTCTTGAAAAAAATAAAAAAATAAACATAATTAGCCAAAATACAGCATCAAAAAAAGCTATAATTGACCGTCATATTATTGATTCAGCACAAATTATTGATTTTGTTGACTTAAATAGCAATACAACCACTGATATAGGTTCCGGTGGGGGTATGCCAGGAATAATCGTGGCAATTATGCTAAAAAACATGAAAAATAATATGAATGTGCACCTTTATGAAAAAAGCTACCATAAAAGCCATTTTTTAAGGGAAGTTTCAGAAAAATTAAATTTAAACACAAAGATTTTTCAAAAAAATATTTTTGAAATAAAAAATTTAGAAACAGGAACAATAATG
Source organism: uncultured Pelagibacteraceae bacterium (assembly GCA_902589455.1). Taxonomy (GTDB): domain Bacteria; phylum Pseudomonadota; class Alphaproteobacteria; order Pelagibacterales; family Pelagibacteraceae; genus Pelagibacter. The sequence continues at coordinate 14,398 of CACISX010000006.1, forward strand.
TCCAGAGCATTCAAACCAATGCCAGTGGTTTTAGATTTAGTATATGAAAATTTTTCAAAATATAAAAATTTAATTTTTTTTATGGGGATGAGGGGAAAAAAAATTTTTGAAAATTCTAAAAAAAATTGGCAGTTGGATTATATAGAAAAAAAAAGTTTAACAAGTAAAGATTCATTTTTGATAAATATTAAAAAAATTAAAAAGAAAAATTAAAAGGATTATAAAAAAATTAAATGCAAATTATTTCAGTCATAAATCAAAAGGGTGGGGTCGGAAAAACTACTACGGTGATAAATCTTGCGGCAGGGTTATCTCAAATAGATAAAAAAATTTTAGTTATTGACCTAGATCCACAAGGTAACGCTACCACAGGTCTAGGATTATCTAATATGGATAACTCAAGTGATACAATTTATGGAGTATTGAATGGAACTAGAGAAATTAATGAAGTAATTAAAAAAACACAGTTTGAAAATTTAGATATGATCACATCTAATGTAGATTTATCGGGCTTAGAAGTAGAGACAGCTGATGATAGTAACAGGGCATTTATACTGAAGACTAAATTAGCCGCATATTTAAATAATTCTAGACAACTATATGATTATGTATTCATCGATTGTCCGCCTTCATTGAGCTTGTTAACAGTAATGGCACTTGTAAGCTCAAACTCACTATTGGTACCACTTCAGACTGAATTTTTTGCTTTAGAGGGTTTAACCCAGTTAATGAAAACAATCGAAAGGATAAAAATAAGTTTAAACACAGATTTGAAAATCAGAGGTATACTTTTAACTATGTATGACAAAAGAAATAAGCTTTCATCACAAGTTGAGAAAGAAGCTAGGGATTATTTTAGCGAAAAGGTTTATTCAACTGTGATACCAAGGAATGTAAGACTGTCGGAAGCACCCTCACATGGAATGCCAGTATTAATCTATGACAAGTCATGTCCTGGAAGTAAATCTTATTTTAGTTTTACTGATGAGTTTATAAGTCAAGAATCAAAAATTGGGAGCGCTGCTTAATGGATAAAATCAAAAAAGGTCTGGGGAGAGGTCTGTCATCGTTGATTGGTGAAACAAAAATGGAGACTCAAAAAAATCAATTACCAATTAGCGATATAATTCCGAATAAATACCAACCAAGAAAAATTTTTAATGAGGATAGTTTAGAAGATTTAACCAATTCAATTAAAGAAAGAGGCATTATTCAGCCCATAATAGTAAGAAAATCTATTAATGATAAATCTAAATTTGAAATAATTGCAGGAGAAAGAAGATGGTTAGCTGCTCAAAAAGTTGGTTTGCATAATGTTCCGGTATTAGTAATCGAGGCAGATGATTTGAAATCCTTGGAATACGCAATAGTAGAAAATATTCAACGAAGTGATCTTAATCCACTTGAAGAAGCACAAGGTTATAAAAGACTGATAGATGAATTTTCTTATGATCAAGAGAAGGTTTCAAAATTTATAGGTAAGAGCAGAAGTTATATTACAAATTCATTAAGAATATTAACTCTTCCAGAAGATGTTATAAAATTAATCGAGACACAAAAATTGTCTACAGGTCATGCTAAAATTCTAGTAGGTCTAGAAAATGCAAGTTTTGTAGCAAACAAAATTATAGAAAAAAAACTTTCTGTAAGACAATCTGAAAGTTTTGTTCAATTATTTAAAAACAAGAAGCAAAAATCAGGAAATAATAAAGACACAAACATTATAGCTCTTGAGTTATCTATATCAAATAAAATTGGATTAAATGTTGATATAAAAAACAATAAAAGAAATAAGGGTAAAATATCTTTTGAGTATAAAGGTTTGGATCAATTAAATAGGATTATTGATATAATTAAATCTAATTATTAGTCTTACTTGAAACTTGGTTTAAAATAAAATCAGTTACTAAATTAATTGAATTATTATAATTTTTTTTAATCAAAAGTTCTATGTCATAAATTTTATATAGTGTTTTTTTTATTTTTTCAGGAGTCCAATTTAAAATTTGCTGTTTAGTAATTTCTTTCTCTTTCCAAAAAATTGGTGGTTTAGCTGTTGAAATAGTTAAATCCAAATTATGATGCTTTTGGAATTCAGTGGAGAGTTTTAATATTTTTTTAAATTTATTGAGAAAAATTCTAGTAATGATAACACAATCTTCATTGTTAAAATTATTTTCAATTAAAATATTAGTTGTTTTGCGTTTATTTTTAGCTAAGCAGTTGTCTACTAATTCAGAAATACTATGATTTTCAATTAAATTAGTCAGTTTAGCTAATTTTTCTGAGGATATTTTCTTTCCATTTGCGACATAAAATTCAACTTTTTTTAACTCATTATATAAATTTTCTCTATCTCCTGCACTTTTATTTATAATAGTATTTATATCGGCCGAGGATAATAAAATCTTCTTCTCTCTAAAAAAATTATTTGCAAGTTTTGATAAAGTTTGTTCATTATCTGGATAAAAAGGTACACAAATACAATTTTTTTCTTTTTCAAAAAATGATCTTAATTTTGATTTTTTTTCTAAATTATCTGAAATAGCAATAATTATAATATCTTTAGTGCCCTTAAATATAATCTCGGATGTTACTTTTAATATTTTATCCGTTGCTCTTTTAATAATTAATATTTTTTCATTCTCAAAAAGAGATTGGGAAAATATATCTTCTAAAAAACTATCTATTTTATCTAAAATTTCTTTTTCCTCATAATTTAAGATATTTTTTTTATCTTTTAATAAACTAGCTAAGGTTTGATTTTTTAGTCCATCATTTTTTCCATATAAAAGAATAAAAGGACTTTTATTTAAATTTATTTTATTTGTTTCAGATGATTTAATTATCATTAAGTATTGATAGTTCCCTAACTAAATTTGCATAAATTATAGAAGCAAAGTTTTGTTTTATTATATTTTCATTTTTTTGTTCTTCAAAATTATCAGCAATATTATCCATGTTTTGTTTTTCTGAAACAGAAAATGTTTTAATTACTTTTTTATTTGAAATGATATCAAAAGTAGTATCTACTAAAAGTTGATAAGATAAAATCTTTGCAGTTTTATCTTTTGTTAGAATATTTTTTTTATATTTTGTATTTATTTTAACTGAAATTTTTTTTTCATATTTATTATTTTGAAATTTCTTTAAATATGCTTTTAAATAACTATTGATCCTATCATCTCCATTAAGTTCAATATTTTCAATAGAAAAATTAGAAATATCTTTATTTATATAAATGGGTGTAAAACCACATTGGACAATAAAATTGAAAATTATTATTATTAAAAAAAATTTCTTTTTCATTTAAATTTTAGATTATCATATTAATTAGCTTATCAGGTATAAAGATTATTTTTTTAATTGTTTTATCTTTAATATGATTTTTTATTTTTTTATCTTCATTAATTTTATTTATTAACTCTTTTTCATTAATCCCAGTTTTCAGGTTTAGTACACCTCTAGTTTTACCATTAATTTGAACAACAAAATTGACTTTATCTTTAATTAGAACATCTTTATTTACCTTAGGCCAATAAATTTTATTAACTGATTTATTTACATCCAATTTTTCAATACATTCACTAGAAAAATGAGGAATTACAGGGCTCATTGTAATTAAAATATTTAGATAATTTTTTATCCAAGTATTTTTATCAATTTTAAAATTCAATATCTTGTTTATTGCTGAATAAACTTCATAAAAATTTGCTATTATTTTATTATAGCTAAAATTTTCGACATTGTTTTGAACATTTTCTATAAATTGAGTTGCAATAATTTCTAAATCATTTTTTATATTTTTAGGATGATCTTTTTTTATTTCTTCAAGTATTTTTTGATTTAAAATCCATAATTTTTGTACAAATTTGAAAGAAGAATTCATTCCCTCGTCAGACCATTGTACATCTTTTTCTGGAGGACTATCAGATAGGATGAACAATCTGACTGCATCTGCTCCATATTCATTAATTATTTTCTCTGGATCAATAGTATTTTTTTTCGATTTCGACATTGACTCGGATGGTCCAACTTTTATTTCTTGTGTTCTATCTTTCAAAAGAAATTTTTTTCCATTAACATTAATTATTTCATCCGGGCTCAACCAATTATTATTTTGATCTTTGTAAGTTTCATGACAGACCATTCCTTGAGTGAATAATCCTTTAAAAGGTTCCTTAATATTAAATTTTCTATTATCTTCAGAAAGTGCATGCATAAAAAACCTAGAATAAAGCAAATGTAGTATTGCATGCTCTACTCCACCAATATACTGATCTACTGGCATCCAGTAATTAATATCCTCGTACCTGAAGCCATAATTTGAATTATCAGAAGAACAAAATCTTAAAAAATACCAAGATGAATCGACAAATGTATCTAAGGTATCTGTTTCTTTTGTATATTCTTTTCCATCTATAATTATCTTTTTCCAATCGTTCATATGATCAAGAGGGTTTCCTGACGTATTAAAATTTTTTATTTCTGGTAATTTAATTGGAAGCAAATCTTTTGGTATTTTTACTGGATTATTTTTTTTATCATAAGCAATAGGAATCGGACATCCCCAGTATCTTTGTCTAGAAATTCCCCAATCTTTAAGTCTAAAATTTGTTTGTTTTTTTCCCAAATTATTTTTTTCTAAATAATCTATTGTTTTTGGTATAGAATCGGATGGTACTTTTAAACCATTTAAAAATTTTGAATTAAAAAGTTCTCCATCTTCTGTGTAAGCTTTATTCTCAATAATAAAATTGTCTTCGTTTATAGGTTTTACAACAGGTGTTATTTTTAAATCATATTTTTTAGCAAAATCCAGATCTCTTTGGTCATGTGCAGGACATCCAAAAACAGCTCCCAGTCCATAATCCATTAAAACGAAGTTTGCAAAATAGACCGGTACTTTTATGCTTTTATCTAAAGGGTTTATAGCTAGCAATTCCGTTTTAAAACCAAGTTTTTCAGCTATAGCAAGAGACTCCTCTGTAGTTCCTGTTTTAGAGCATTCTTCTTTAAATTTTTGGAAATTAGGATCAGAATAATAAAATTTAGCAATTGGGTGGTCTACTGATAAAGCTAGGAATGACATACCAAATAGTGTATCCGGTCTAGTGGTATAACACTTTATTTCATTAATTTCTTTTGTAGATTCTATTTTAAAATTTATTTCACAACCATATGATTTTCCTATCCAATTTTTTTGCATAGTCTTAACTTTGTTTGGCCATCCATCTAGTTCGTTTAAGCCATTAAGTAGTTCATTTGAAAATTTTGTTATTTTGAAAAACCATTGATTTAGTTTCCTTCTTTCGACTATTGCCCCTGATCTCCATCCTTTGCCATCAATTACTTGCTCGTTAGCCAAAACTGTTTTATCGACCGGGTCCCAATTTACGTAATTTTCTTTTCTGTAAACTAATCCTTTATCGTATAGCTCTAGAAAAAACTCTTGTTGGTGTTTGTAATAATCAGATGAACAGGTTGAAATCTCTCTATCCCAATCTATCGAAAGCCCCAATTGTTTAAGTTGAGTTTTCATGTTAGAAATATTTTCTTCTGTCCAATCTTTTGGACTTAATTCATTTTGTCTTGCTGCATTTTCTGCGGGCATACCAAAGGAGTCCCAACCCATAGGGTGGAGTACATTATAATTTTGTAAAGTTTTGAATCTAGCTAGAACATCTCCGATTGTGTAGTTTCTTACATGACCCATATGAATTTTTCCTGATGGGTACGGGAACATCTCTAGGCAGTAAAATTTTTTTTTATTTTTGTCTATTTTTGATGAGAAAGTTTTATCTTTTTCCCATTTTTTCTGCCATTTATTTTCAATTTCTTTAAAATTATATCTTTCCACAAAACAATAATATTATTTATTTAATTGCTTACTTAGTTCCATATATCTTTGGACTTTGATAGGGTTTGAAATTTTTATCCTTTTTTTGAACTTCGTAAATTTTTGCTGTTTTTAGTATCTTTTTTTTTAGTTCTTTTATTAATTCACCAGAATGGCTAGAAATTACACATTTGTTATCTCTATCACATATTTTTTTAAAGACTTTAATATCTAATGCATCACTTCTGATTTCATTGGTTAAAAATCTTATTGAAATTTTTATAGTTTCATTTGTATCTTTTTTATTTGTGTACCAGTCTGTTATTATGATGCCTCCACTATAATTTACTGAGGCGAGAGGCATAAAATCAATAGAGTCTAAAGAAGCACGCCAGAGTTCATTTGAACTTGCAAACTCAAAATTTCTTGTTCCACCAATCTTAGCTTTATCCATTAGCCTAAAACCTCTACCTTCTTCTATATTTTTTTTAACTCTTAATTCTGGTTGAGGTGGATATTTTCTTGCATCTGCCCCCATTCCACATGAACTTAATAAAAAGCCTAAAAAACCTAAAAAAATTAAATTTTGTATTGTTTTTATTGAAAACATTGTATTTTTACTGAAATATTTAATATTTTTTACATATAATTCAAAAGTTTTCTAAAATATAGAAAAATCAAAGTAAATATTGTGTTGTAAAATTACAACACCTTAAAATTATTATACGTTTAAGATTACTAAATTTAAAAAACCACAAATTTATCAATATAAATGACCTGTTTATTATTAATAATAACAATTAACAAGGAGTAATTAATATGAACAATTTAAAAAAAGTAGGTTTAACTGCATTAGCAGGTGCTTTGGTATCTGTTTCAGCTAATGCTGCAGACCTATCTGTAACTGGTGGTGCTTCTTTAAGCTTTGCTGGTGAAGAAAAACAAACAACTGGTAACGGTTGGTCAATGAACAATGGTGTAACGTTCTCAGCTTCTGTTGAGCAAGACAATGGTTGGAACATTACAGCTACACAAGTACTTAATGATGATGACGTTGGATCAAACAGAGTATTTGATACTAGAACTCTAAAAATTGATATGGGTGATTCTGGTACATTAACTTTTGCTGGTACTGGTGGAAGTACAGCTTTAAGTGCAATCGATGACGTAACGCCAACTGCTGGTGAAGAGTCATGGGATGATGTAACTAGCGCAAGTGCTATTCCAGCTATGGGTGGTGGAAATAATAGTTTCCATTATACAAATTCATCTTTGATGGATGGCATGACAATTACAGCTGCTTACGTACCATCTGATGGAACTACTGAGATCGAAAGTTCTACAGACTACGCTATTAAATACACTGGTGTTGACGGTTTAACAATTGGTGCTGGTGCTGGAGAAGATAACGGAGAAGGTTCTGGTGCTTCTGTAGATCACACTAATATGTATGTTACTTACGCAATGGACTCTTTCACAGTTGGTTACCAAACTACTGAGTCAGACTCTGTAACAACTAATGCTGATAAGGACTTTACAGCTATTGGTGTTTCATATGCAGTAAGTGATGATATGTCAATCTCATTAAACCAATCTGAGATTAGCTATGAAAACTCAACATTATCAGATCAAGAAGCGACTGGTATTTCAGTTTCATACACAATGGGATCATTGTCAATCAAAGCAAACCACAACACTGTGGACAACATTGCTGGAACATCAACTGATGACAGATCTGGTTACGCTTTAACATTAGGATTTACATTCTAATTAGTTAAAGTTTAGACTATTTAAAAGGGCCCCTTTTTAGGGGCCTTTTTTTTGTTCAAAAAAAGATATACCTGCAAAACCAGACGCTTTTGTTAAATTAAGTTGTTTGAAATTTTTTTTAGAAATTCCACCTAAAGCAATTATTTCCTTTCTAGTGAGTTTTGAAATAAGTTTAAATCTATTTAGTCCTAAAAAATTTTTATTTGTCTTAAATATTGATGATAAAAAAATAGTGTTAACACCCTGAATTTCTTTAATTTTAATATCTTTAAGATTATGAGCCGAGCCAATTATTAAGAAATCTTTAGGTTTTGAATAGGATAAATGAATAGTGTCACGATTAAATGAGGGTATGTAAGCACCATTTAAATTTAGTTTTAAGGACAGTTTAATATTGTTTGCTAAAAAAAGCTTATATCTTTTTTTTTTACAAAATTGCTTAAGTTTTAAAATTTCCTCTAAATTAAAATTTAGATAATTTCTATAAATGAATACAGTTTTTTTATCTTGTTGATTAATTAAATTTGTATCAAATTTATTTATAAAGTAATATTTTGTCATAAACTTATGTCTAACATTGTTCAAAAATATGAAGATATCATTAACTCAATTAAATCAAAATTAGAAAATAAAAATAAAATAAATCCCAAAGTAATAGCTGTATCTAAAACATTTAAGCTAGAAAAAATTTTACCTTTAATAAATTATGGTCATTTAGATTATGGAGAGAATAAAGTTCAAGAAGCTTTAGAAAAATGGACGGCAATAAAAGAAAAAAAAACAAACCTAAAATTACATTTAATTGGAAAGTTACAAACTAACAAAGTTAAACAAGCTATAAAAATATTTGATTTTATACATTCAGTAGACAATAAAAAGTTGGCAAAAAAAATTGCCGATGAACAAACAAAACAAAATAAAAAAATTAAAATATTTATTCAGTTAAATATAGGAGAAGAAGATCAAAAATCTGGTGTGAATAAAAATGATCTCTTTGATTTATATAATTATTGTAAAGAGTTAAATTTAAATGTAATTGGATTAATGTGTATTCCACCTTTTGATGAAAATTCTGAAAAGTATTTTAAGGAAATGAAAGTATTAAATGAAAAATTAAACTTATCAGATTTAAGTATGGGAATGTCATCTGATTATTTAAAAGCTGTTGAAAATTCATCAACCTATTTAAGAATAGGATCAAATATTTTTGGGAGTAGAGACTAATTAATAATTATTTTAGTATTTTTATTAATTAATTTTAACATAATAAAAAAATCTTTTTTTTTCAAAGCTATGCATCCTGCTGTTGGTTTGTAATTTTTAGTTAAATGAATAAAGATACAGCTTCCTTTTCCAGGAACTGTTTTTTTCCAGTTATATTTAATAGGAATAAGTAGATCATATTTATTATCTTTTCTGTAAAGTTTTTCATGTCTAATTTTATTATTTATTTTTATTAATTTATTATATTTTTTTGGAACATTTACATCATCACACCAACCCATTTTAGTTTTAATCTTAACATGATTAAGTTTTGACTTAATAAATTTAATTCTGTCTTTTCTAAAATATAAACTTCCTAATCTAAACGATCCTCTAGGTGTTTTTTTATCTCCCTCTATTTTTCTTTTGGAAAGTCCATTTTTTCCAATAGAGCATTTAAAATTGAAGTCATCTATTTGAAGTGTGTGTTTATTTTTTAAAAAAATTGTCATATCTTTATATTTATGGATAAAAAAATTTTGATTATTTTTAAGTTTAAAATATTTTATGAAATAATTAAAGAGTTAGATAAAGATTTAAATTTCGAAATTTTTGAAGTCACAGATGAATCAAATTTAGTAAAAAAAATAAATAATTTGAGTAATTATATTATTTTTTCAAAAAAAAAATTATTAAATAAAACTAATCAATTAATAATTAATCAATTTCCAATAAAAATTTCGAAATTAACCGAAAAAATAAATATTGAATTTCTTAAATTAGAATTTAACAAAAAATCTAAAATAGACATTGGCAAATATAAAATTGATCTAAATTCAAGATATTTAGTATTAGATAGTAAAAAATTAAAATTAACCGAAAAAGAAGCAAATATAATTATATATTTATTTAACTCAGATTTACCTGTGAAGATTGAAAAATTACAGCAAGAAGTTTGGGGTTTTAATTCAAAACTTGAGACTCATACTGTTGAAACTCATATTTATAGACTAAGAAAAAAAATATCTAAGGTATTTGATGATTTTAATTTTATTATAAGTAAAAAGCATGGCTATCAAATTAATTAAAAAACGCAATAAATTTGCTCAAGATCTTTATACAAAAAAATATAAATCAAAAACTATTAAACCTAAAAAAGGAAAAGGAAGCTTTAAAAGAATAAAAATAAAAAATAAAACATTATAAATTTATTTTTTTATATCTACGTTAAAACTTATTACTATTCTATCTTCGCCAGACTCGTTTTTTGCAACCTTGTGCGGTAAATAGCTGGGAAAAATGATTAAATCTCCATCGCTTATATCTATGCTTACTACTTCAATGTTTAAGTCGTTTTGTTTCTCTACTTCGGGATGTGAATTCCTTTTAGCAATATTTGGACATTCAACTTCAAATTTACCACAATGTTTTGGTGCTTTTACATAGTAAGCGGCGCTTAAATATGAATTAGGATGTGTGTGTATTACATTAAAATCATCACCTTTATTTATTATTGCCCACATTTCACTAATTCTTATTGATACATCTTTAGTTTTCCAACCATAGTTGTGAAACACATTGGAGATATATTTTTGTGTAATTATAGCAAATTCATTTTGTATGGTGTCATCTATACCTAACGGAAAGAATTTTGAGTGCCATCCACCTTTATTCGATCTTTTGAGGCCTTCCTGATCTTCTTCTTTAAGTTTATAAATATATTTAGACAATTTTTCGTTTAAATTTTTAAAATTATTTATTTTATATTTAAATATAGGTTCAGGAAATAATCTAAAAATTATATTATCATTCATGTTTTTATATTATATTTTTTTAAGTTTCGTTAAAATTAAATTCTTGCACCTATTTTTTGGATTATTTTAGCTGATAAATTTGTTCCTTCTTCTAAACAATCTCTAGTAGTCAAATTATTAATATAGCCATGTAAATAACCAGCAGCAAAAAGATCACCTGCGCCAGTTAAATCTTTTATGTTAAGATTTTTTTTTGCTGGGCATTCTATAACTTCATTATTATTTATGGAAAGAGATCCTTTTTCGCCTCTTGTAATAATAATATTTTTATTTAATTCTTTTGAAAAAGAAATTACTTCATCAAATGATTTTCCATCAATTAAAGATAAAATTTCTTGTTCATTCGCAAATACAATATCAAGTCGATTTTTAACTAAGTCTAAAAAATCTGATTTGTGTCTCTCAACACAGAATAGATCTGAAAGTGACATTGCAACTTTTTTGGAGTTATTAATGGCTTTATTGAAAGCTTTTTTGGGTTCACCTTCATCCCACAAATATCCTTCTAGAAAGATTATTTCAGTATCTCTTACAATTTTATCATTTACATCATTATCGTTAATTTTCCCTGAAGTTCCTAAAAAGGTGCACATTGTTCTTTCAGAGTCGGGTGTAATCAGAATTAAACAACTTCCTGTGGGTAATGGTTCATCTTTTTTAGAATATAAAAAATTAACATTTTCTTTTTTTAAACCATCTTCATATTTTTGACCTAAATTATCATTGTTTATTTTACCAATAAATCCTACATCACTACCAAGTTGAGATAATCCAACAATAGAATTAGCAACAGAGCCTCCTGAAATTGTTTCTTCAATTGATAAAGATGATAATAAATTTTTAAATTCTTTTTCTTCAATTAATTTCATTGTACTCTTTTTTAATGAATTTTGAGTTATAAAATCATCGTTAACTTTACAAAGAACATCAACAATTGCGTTACCAATTCCTAAAATTTTCATATTAAGCTTTCTTTGTAATAACAGGTTTTTTTCTATTAGGATAACAAGATGTACATATTTTACAAGTTAAACCATAGCATGTTCTAGATTTACAATATTCTCTTCCATAAAAAATTATTTGAAGATGTAGTTTTGACCAAATTTTTTTAGGAAAAATTCTTTTTAAATCTAACTCAGTTTGAACAACACTTTTGCCATTTGTTAAACCCCACCTTTGAGCAAGCCTATGAATGTGAGTATCTACTGCAAAAGCTGGATAACCAAATCCTTGAGACATTACTACACTAGCAGTTTTGTGACCAACACCTGGAAGTTTTTCTAGTTTCTCAAAAGTTCTAGGCACTTTACCATTATGTTTTTCTAAAATTTGTTTTGACATTAAATAAATATTTTTTGCTTTTATTCTAAAAATACCAATCTTTTTAATTAATTTTTCAATTTTTTTCCTTCCCAGTTTTACAAAATGTTCTGGCCTATAATATTTTGGATATAAATTTTTTGTAACATTATTTACATTAACATCAGTACATTGTGCTGAAAGTAGTACAGAAATTAAGAGTGTAAAAGTATTTTTACTTATTAATGGAACTGGTGTTTTGGGATAAATTTTATTTAATGTTTTAACTATTATCTTAGCTTTTTGCTTTTCATTCATTATGAAAAGTTAAGTAGATCTCTCATGGAGTATAAGCCTGCTTTTTTTTTCATTAACCATTTTGAAGCAGCTAATGCACCATCAGAGTATAGCGCTCTATCAAAAGCTTCATGATTTAAAGTGATTATTTCCTTTCCACTTGAAAATTTTACCTCATGCTCTCCTATAATTTCACCCTTTCTTACCGAGTTAAAATTTATTTTTTTTCCATAAGGAAATGATTTTTTATTTAAAAATTTTTTACCCATCAAATTATATAAGTTTTTATTTTTTCCATCAGCAATTCCTTTCCCGAGCATTAGTGCTGTACCCGATGGATAGTCTTTTTTATGTTTATGATGTATTTCAAATATTTTACTTAGATATTGATCATTTAATGATTTTGAAGCAATTTCAGTTAAATACATTAACAGGTTTACCCCTAAGCTCATATTGCCAGCTTTTAAAATAGGTATTTTTTTTGAATATTTTTTTATTAGTTTTTCTTGGACGCTATTAAACCCAGTAGTGCCAATCACAATTTTTTTCTTCAATCTGGATGCTATTTTTAGAATTTCAAGTGTGCAATTTGGGACTGTAAAATCAATAATTACATCAGTATTTTTTAAGGTTTTTTCAGAATTTAATTCTATTTTTATTCCATTAATTTTTTTATTTATTGATCTATTTTCTGTGAGAGCAACCAATTTAAAGTTTTTATTTTTTATTGATGATTTGATAAGTTCCCGTCCCATTCTCCCCATGCATCCTGTAATTCCTAAATTTATTTTTTTCATAAGATAAAACATATATACTTTAATGCATATGTTAAAGAAAATTTTATAATTATCTTATCAGATGTGCCTTGAAGATATAAATTTTAAAAAAAAATTAAATAATTTAAAAGACTTATTGAATTTAAAAAAATTTTCTGAAGTAGAGAAAATTATAGAAAGCTTTGATAAAAAACTTTTAGGAGATCCTAAAATTCAATTTTTGTATGCAACATCAAAAGCACAAAACCCCAATTCCTCTTATGAAGATAAATTAAATTCTTTAAAAATATTTATTAATTTATATGAAAAATCTTCATTTTTACCTGCTTTACAGAATGCAAGTATTCTTTCATTAGAAGTAAAAAGATTTACTCAAGTTTTGAATTTAATAGAAAATACAATAAATAAGATAAAATATGATCCCATATTATTTGATTGTATTTCAAAAATATATTCTCAGCTAGGAGACATAGAAAAATCTTTTAATTATCTTAAAATAAAAATTAAAAATGAGCCTCATAATTTAAAAGCATGGTCTGCTTTTATTTTTTCATATAACTACTTTTCAGATTTTAATCAAAAGAAGTATCTTTATTATACAAAACAATTCTACAAAAAATTAAAAGAATTTGATTCAAAACAGCTTGTTCCATTAAAGACCAATGTATCCAAAAAAATTAAAATTGGATTTTTAACTCCTCATTTTACAGAAAATTCTATTGATCCTTTTCTTCTTTCTGTTGTAAAAAATATTGATAGAGAAAATTTTGAAACTTTTGGTTTTAATCTTAATATTTCAAATGATCAATCTGATCATCTAAAACCTTTTTTTGATGAATGGCATCATGTCAATAAATATAAAGATTTAGAGTTAACGAATTATATTAGAGAAAAAAGTTTAGACATATTAATTGATTTAGTTGGTCACGGACCCGGTAACAGATTGAATGTTTTAAAACAAAGAGTAGCTAAGAAACAAGTGTCGTGGCTCGGCTACTGTAATTCTACAGGTTTAAGTGAAATTGATTATATAATATCTGATAAATATTTAATTTATGAAAATGAGCAGAATCAATATAGTGAAAAAATATTTAAAATTAAAAATATTTGGAATTCTCATATAGGTCACAACACTTCTTTACCAATAAATAATTTACCATATTTTAAAAACAATTATTTTACTTTTGGTTCATTTAATAATTTTAAAAAAATATCAGAACAAACAATTAATACTTGGTCTAAAATATTAGATAATTCAAATTCGAAGTTAATTCTAAAATCTTCAATTGGTAATAGTCCTGAAGCAAGAGAATTTATTTTAAAAAAATTCCCAAAAAAATTTCATTCAGAAAATAAAATAATTTTTATGGAAGGACAAAAGGATAAAAATGAGCATTTAAAAAAATATAATCTAGTCGATTTAAGTTTAGATACTTTTCCATATAATGGGGTAACCACTAGTTTCGAATCTATTTGGATGGGTGTTCCAATTTTAACAATTAAAGGTAATAATTTTATATCTAGGTGTGGAGAGAGTATAATTAACAACTTGGGATTAAATGAATTTATATCGAAAAATGAGGAAGAATATATTTTAAAGGCAATTGACTTTACTAAAAATCCAGACAAGTTAAATATTTTAAGAAAAAATTTAAGATCAATGGCTATAAAAACTCCTTTATTTCAAAGTAAAGAATATTGTAAAAATTTTGAAAAAGCGATTAATTATATTTCAGAAAAGATTGTTTAAATTAATTTTTCCAAAAATTCTTTGCTTTTTGAAAAAATTTTTTGATACTTGGATTTGATTTTTCGTTTTCAATTTCTCTAAACTGCTCAAGTAATTCTTTTTGTTTTTTGTTTAAATAGACTGGTACTTCTGTTTTTACCTGAACATATAGGTCGCCAAAATCTCCTCTTCTCATAAATGGCATACCCTTACCTTTTAGTCTGAATTGTTTACCATTTTGAGTTCCATCTGGTATTTTAATTTTTGCTTTTCCACCATCAATAGTTGGAATTTCAACAGTAGTACCTAATGCAGCATCCGCGAGAGAAAGAGGGAATTCAAAAAATAAATTTTCATCTGATCTTTTAAATAAGTCATGAGAGTAAACATTTACAAATAAATATAAGTCTCCAGTTGCTCCACCTCTTGTTCCAGCTTCACCTTTTCCTGCTAGTCTAATTCTTGTCCCATCATCAACACCCTTTGGAATGGTTACAGATATTTTCTTAGATGCTTGCTTTTTACCCTGACCATTGCAATCATTACAAGGATTAGTGATTTCTTCACCGTTTCCATTACATTGAGGACATGTTTGTTGAACTGTAAAAAAACCTTGGTTTGATCTTATTCTACCATTACCTCCACAATACGAGCATCTGTCAGGAGAATAGCCTGGTTTAGAACCATTTCCTTTACAAGTTCCACATTGTTCTGTTGTAGAAAATTTTATATCTTGTTTTTTTCCACTGTAAGCTTCTTCAAGAGAGATTGATAAATCATATCTTAAGTCTGAACCTCTATTGTTTGATCGTCTATTTCTTGATCTTCCACCACCACCAAAATCTCCAAAGAAATCCTCAAAAATATCAGAAAAATCCGCTCCACTAAATCCGCCAAAACCTCCACCTGGTCTGCCACCACCATTTTCAAAAGCGGCATGCCCAAAGTTATCGTAATTTTGTTTTTTTTCTTTATCTGAAAGTATTCCGTAAGCTTCACTAGCCTCTTTGAATTTTTCTTCGGCTTTAGAGTCTCCTGGATTTTTATCAGGATGATATTTAACTGCTAGCTTTCTGTATGCGGATTTTAATTCGTCTGGACTTGCGCTTTTATTAACGCCTAGGACATCGTAATAGTCTCTTTTAGCCATCAAATTACCCCAGACAATTAAATGTCAGTTTAAGCGCTTTTTTCTTTATTCTCGTCTTTTACTTCTTCGAAATCAGCATCAACAACATTTTCGTCTTTTTTACCTGCATCATCTCCACCATCATCTTTTCCAGATTCAGGTTTTGCACTTTGTTGTGATTTGTAGATTGCTTCTCCAAGTTTCATAGAAGCTTGAACTAAAGCTTCAGTTTTTTTCTTAATATCTTCAATATCTTCACCTTTTAAAGCTTCTTTTACGGCAGATGACGAATCTTCAATTGCTTTTTTCTCTGCGTCAGAAATTTTTGATCCATGCTCTTTTAAATTTTTTTCAGTAGAATGAATTAATGTATCTGCTTGATTTCTAACATCGACTGACTCTCTTTTCTTTTTATCAGCTTCTTTGTTAGCCTCAGCGTCTTTAACCATTTTTTCAATCTCTTCATCGCTTAATCCACCAGATGCCTGAATTTGAATTTTTTGTTCTTTACCAGTTCCTTTGTCTTTAGCAGAAACATTTACAATACCATTGGCATCAATATCAAATGTAACTTCAATTTGAGGTACTCCTCTTGGTGCTGGTGCAATACCTACTAGCTCAAAGTTACCTAATAATTTGTTATCTGTTGCCATTTCTCTTTCACCTTGAAGAACTCTAATTGAAACAGCTGGTTGGTTATCTTCAGCAGTTGAGAAAACTTGGCTTTTTTTAGTTGGTATTGTTGTGTTTTTATCAATAAGTTTGGTTGAGACTCCTCCAAGTGTTTCAATACCAAGGGATAATGGAGTTACATCCAATAGAAGAACATCCTTAACATCACCTTGCAATACACCAGCTTGAATAGCTGCTCCCATCGCAACTACCTCATCAGGGTTTACGCTTTTATTAGGATCTTTTCCAAAAAAATTTTTTACTTCTTCAATTACTTTTGGCATTCTAGTCATTCCACCAACCATAACTACTTCATCAATTTCACTTGCGTTAATTCCCGCATCTTTTAAAGCAATTTTACATGGAGGCACAGTTTTAGCAATTAAGTCTTCAACTAAGGCTTCAAGTTTTGCTCTAGTCATTTTTAAATTGATATGTTTTGGACCAGTTTTATCTGCTGTAATAAAGGGTAGATTTATATCTGTTTGTTCAGCAGAAGATAATTCTATTTTTGCTTTTTCTGCAGCTTCTTTTAATCTTTGTAAAGCAAGCTTGTCTGATCTAAGATCAATCCCATTATCTTTTTTAAATTCTGAGATTAAATAATCAACAACAGTATTATCAAAATCTTCACCACCTAAAAAAGTATCACCGTTAGTTGACTTAACTTCAAAAACACCATCACCAAGCTCTAGAATAGATACATCAAAAGTTCCACCTCCTAAATCATAAACAGCAATTTTTTTATTTTGTTTTTTATCTAAACCGTATGCTAAAGATGCAGCCGTTGGTTCATTTATAATTCTTAAAACTTCTAATCCAGCAATTTTTCCTGCATCTTTTGTTGCTTGTCTTTGTGCATCGTTAAAGTATGCTGGAACTGTAATCACAGCTTTTGTTACAGCTTGGCCCAAGTATTTTTCTGCTGTCTCTTTCATTTTTTGTAAAATAAAAGCAGATATTTGAGAAGGTGAGTATTTTTCTCCTTTAGCTTCAATCCAAGCATCACCTTTTTCAGAATTTATGATTTTAAAGGGAGCAGCTTCTACATCTTTTTTTACAGTTGGGTCATCAAAATTTCTTCCGATTAATCTTTTAACAGCAAATATAGTATTTTCAGGGTTCGTAACAGCCTGCCTTTTTGCTGGTTGACCTATCAATTTTTCATTTTCATCGGTAAATGCAACTACTGACGGGGTTGTTCTAGCTCCTTCAGCATTCTCTAAAACTTTAGCTTGTGTTCCTTCCATAATGGCAACACAAGAATTTGTTGTTCCTAAATCTATTCCAATAATTTTACTCATAATATTAACGTCTCTCCTTCGTCATATAGGGTTTAAATGTGAAACTACAAGTTGATCTCATAATTATTTATTTTCTGAATTTTCCTGATTTTCTTCAGTTTTTTCCTCTTTTTTTGTAACTTTTTTTGACACTCCTACTAATGATGGCCTAAGCAGCCTATCTTTTATAGTAAAACCTTTTTGAATTTCTTGGATTATTGTTCCAGGTTCTTTCGTATCGTCTTCTATTTCCATCATTGCTTGATGAAAGTTTGGATCTAGTTTTTTGTTAAGGCTATCAATTGGTTTAATATTATTTTTTTCAAAAATAGAAATTAAATCTTTTTTAATTATATCTAAATGCTCCAGTGTCTTCTTTAATGCTTCAGTTTCTTTTAACTTATCATCACTTTCTAAAACACTTTTAGAACGATCTAAGTTATCAATTAAATTTAATGCTTCTTTTGCAAAACTATAGCCACCATAATCAAAAGCATCCTCTTTTTCCTTTTCAAATCTTCTTCTTTGATTTTCCATTTCAGCGAAAGTTCTTGCCACTTTATCTTCAAGTTCAGCAATTTTTTCTTCTGGAGTAGGTTCTTTAATATCTTCTTTTAATTCTTGATCTGTTTCATGCTTATTTTCAGCATCTAATTTTTCATCAGGTTTCCCAGCTTCTTTTGTTGCTTCCTGATTTTGCTCTACTGGAGAGTTATCTTGGTTTTCTTCTTTTTCCATAGCTTCTTATATGGTAAGGATTTTGATAATTTCTAGATGCTCAAACATAAAATTAATAAGTTACTTATTGGAACCAACAATAAAGGTAAATTGCGTGAAATAAGGAGTTTGTTACCAAAAAACATCAAAATTCATTCAACATCTGAATTTAATCTTAAAAGCCCAACTGAAAATGGCAAAACATTTAAAGAAAACTCTTTAATTAAATCTAAATATTTTTCAAAAAAAACAGGATTAATTTGTATGGCTGATGACTCTGGTTTGGAGATAGATTTTCTAAATAAAAATCCTGGGATTTATTCTGCAAGGTGGGGAGGAAGACATGGAGATTTTAGTAAAGCAATAAAAAAAGTTTATAGAGAGTTAAACAAAAAAGATAAGAATTGGAAAAATAAAAAAATTAAAGCTAGATTTATTTGTGCTTTATCAATCTCATTTTTAAATAAAAAAATTGCTTGTGTTTTAGGAAAGATAGAAGGTCAAATATCAAATGAACCCAAAGGAAAAAATGGATTTGGTTATGATCCAATTTTTATTCCTATTAAAAAAAAAGAAACTTTTGGACAAATGAAACCATCGCAAAAATATAAGATGGATCATAGATATAAGGCGTTTAAAAAAATTAAAAAATTTTTATAAGTTGTTTATTTTCTATTTTATAAAAATTTAATCTATGATTAATTTTATTATTTTTGATATCAAAAATACCTATTTTTCCTTTAAATGAGTTTTTCTTTTTAAAAATCTTATTTAAATTTTTTAAATTAGTGTTTAAAGTTAAGTAATAAATAAGACCTACAAGATCATAGCTTAACAGAGATAGATGGGTAGGATCTTCATTAAATGCGTTGAAGTATTTTATTTTATATTCGTCAAAATTATCTTTATCAATTGAAGGGTAATATATTGGTTGTATATCAGTTTCATTTAATAAACTTTCATCAAACCATTGGTTTAAAGTTATAAAGAAATTATTTTTTGGCAAAACATCTGTATATAAAAGTGAAGTAGTAACACTTTTTAAACTTTCATCAAAATCAGCAACTACAATTGCGTTAAAATTTAAATCACCCAAAGTATATTTTTTTTCTAATTTTTTTAATTTTGCTTTTTTATTTGGTTCTTTTGATCTTTTAACCCTTTCAATTTCGTTTTCTAAATTCTGTTTTCTAATTTGATAATTTGTAATTTCCTCTATTTGTTTAGTTAATTTTGTAGGTTCAGTGTTATAATCATAATGCTTATAAATTTTAATATTTGAATTTTTAATTCCCTTTTTAACTTCAAATTCATAATTACGTATAGGTGTTAAAAAAATTGTTCTTTGGACTTTATTTAATTCTAAAAATTTTTTAATTGTATTTATTTGAGAAGTTGAATTAATTCCTGCCGAAATAACATTTTTTGGAAGATCTAGCGTTTTATTTGTTAAAGATAAAAAAGTAACATTTTTTATTTCATCTAAATAGGTTAAGCTTTCAAAAAACACAGGACCTATGACAACCTTTATATCCATTTGACTTAATTCATATGCCGATCTAAGTGTTTGATTTGCTCTTGAGGCCGTGTCTTTTGGATAAATCTCAATTTGGTTGTTATTAATATCTTTTACTGCAAGACTGACCGCTTTAATTATTGATTGTCCAATATTTTTATTAGGACCTGTCATAGGAACTAACAAACCTATCTTAATTTTTTCTTCAGCATGAGTTATTTGAAAAAATAAATTGGTCCATACAATTAAAATTAAATAAATAAATTTTTTCATTTTGATGTTAATATATTCTTTTTTAAGCTAAATTATGATCATTAAAACACAATCTAAGATAAAAGATTTTAAAGGTGGTCTTTATTTAGTTTCAACTCCACTTGGAAATTTGGATGATATAACACTTAGAGCAATAAAAATTCTGAAAAAATCAGACTATATATTGTGTGAAGATACAAGAGTTTCAACAAATTTACTTAATAGATACGAAATAAAATCTAAATTAATTTCGTATCATAAATTTAATGAAAAAAAAAATTTAAGTAAAATTATTGATTACTTAAAATCAGGAAAAATTATTTCAATTATATCTGATGCAGGTACACCAACTGTGTCTGATCCAGGAGCTGTTTTAATCAATGCTTGTATTAAGGAAGATATTAATGTTTGTCCTATTCCAGGACCTTCTGCAGTTACTGCTGCTTTAAGTATAAGTGGATTTTCAGATAAATTTTTATTTTATGGTTTTTTTCCAGAAAAAAAAATGGAATTATCAAATGAATTAAAAAAATTATCAGAGCTTAATTATTCTATAGTTTTTTTTGTATCTTTAAAAAAAATTAATAAAATTATACCAGAAATAAAAAAAAATTTTTCAGGAAGAAAAATTGTATTTTGTAGAGAAATTACAAAATTTTATGAAGAATTCATTAGAAAAGACGTTGATGAATTAGAAAATTTTAATAAAGAACTTAAAGGCGAGTGTACTGTTGTAATATCAGAAAAAAAAAATAGTAAAATTTTCTCACAAAAATTGAGTGAATCAGATAAGTTATTTATAAATAAAATGATAAATAAAATTTCAACTAAAGAAATAACTGAAATTATAAATGTATATAAAAATATTTCAAAAAAAGAAATCTATAGCTATTGTTTAAAACTAAAAAATGAAATTTAAATTATTAATATCAATCTTAATAGGAATAATACTATCTGGCTGTGCGGGCGTAGCATCAAAGGGTGTTTTTGGCACAGGAGTATCTGTTGCTTTAGATCCAAGGACTATAGGAACTCAAATTGATGACTCTATTATGCAGAAAGCAATTTCTACAAAAATCTTAGCAAAAGATAAAAAATATTTTCTAGCAATTAAAACTAAAGTTTTGGATGGTAGAATATTTATAACTGGAAAAGTTGAAAAACCTGAAGAAAAATTACAAATAACAAAAATAGCTTGGGAAACTAAAGGTGCTAGATCTGTGAGAAATGATATTAAAATAAAGGAAGAGTTTAATTTTAAGCGATCAGCAAAAGACTTATTAATAACTTCTCAATTACGTACAGCTATTATTGTTAATAAAAATATTAAAGCTACAAATTATCAAATCGATACTTATAAAAAAAAGATTTATATCTATGGTATTGCTTTGACAGCTGAAGAAAAAGATCTAGTAATAAGTGAAGCAAAAGAAATTCTTGATGTTGAAGATGTAATTTCAAGTATATTGTTAGTGGAAGATTTAAGAATACAAAGAGAGTAATTATTTTTTATAATCTATTATTTCTGAGGAATAAGCAGCTATCGATGCAAGATTAATTATTTCTGAAGTTGAGGTCCTCAATGGAGCAATCTCAATAGGAAGACCAAGACCAATAAGTAATGGTCCTATAACTTTTGTATCTCCAATAGTTTTCATTAATTTGTATGAAATTGCTGCACTATGTTGTCCTGGCATTATTAAAATATTTGCTTTACCTACAATTTTTGCAAAAGGATATAATTCCTCATAATCAGCATTAAGAGCAACATCAGGCTGCATGTCACCATCAAATTCAAAATCAACTTTTCTTTCTTTCAAAATTTCAACAGCACTTCTAATGTGCTTAGTTCTACTTGTTAAAGGTTGACCAAAAGTTGAATGGGATACAAAAGCAACTTTTGGATTGAATCCAAAAAGTCTTACAACTCTTGCTGCTGAGACTGCTATGTTGGCCATTTCTTCCGAACTTGGGTACTCATGAACACTTGTATCACCAATAAAAATAGTCCTTCCTTTATGAACAATCATGTTTAGACCAAACATTATTTCACCTTTACGAACATCAACTACTTGTTTTATTTTTTCCAAAGAAGCTCCAAAACGTCTTGTATTTCCTGTGACAGCACCATCTGCATCTCCACACGCAACCATACTTGTTGCCCAAATAACCCTATCATTTCTTACCATTCTATCACAATCACGTTCTAATAGGCCTTGTTCCCGTTGTAATTTTTTAAATAAATGATTTACATATTTTTTTCTTTTTTGTTCATCTTTTGAGTTTGTAATCTCAATGTCAAAATCTTCACTGTAACCAATTTTTTTGATCTGTTCTTTTATTTTACTTTTTTTTCCAACCAATATGGGTGTACCTAATTTAGATTTTTTAAATGCTATTGCAGCTTTTAAAGTATTTTCGTCTTCTCCATCTGCAAAGACAATTTTCTTTTGATTTTTTTTAATAAACGAATTAATACCCTGCATTATGGTTACAGTTGGGTCCAACCTTTGTTTGAGTTGATCTTTATAATTATCAAAATTTTCAATTTTTTTCCTAGCCACTCCACTTTCCATTGCTGCTTTTGCTACTGCTGCTGGAATAACACTAATTAATCTTGGGTCAAAAGTAGATGGAATAATGTATTCTTTACCATAATGTGGTCTTTCTCCACCCATAGCTGCTACTACTTCATCTGGGACATCTTCTCTAGCAAGTTTTGCAATAGCTTCGGCAGCGGCAACTTTCATTTCTTCGTTTATTATTTTTGATCTGACATCTAGTGCACCTCTAAATATATATGGAAACCCTATAAGATTATTTACTTGATTAGGGTAATCTGATCTTCCAGTTGCAATAATTGCATCATCTCTAACTTCATTAATTTCTTCTGGAGTGATTTCTGGATTAGGGTTTGCACAAGCAAATATGATTGGATTTTTTGCCATTGATTTAACCATCTCTTTTTTTAAAACACCTTTTGCCGACAATCCTAAAAAAACATCTGCACCTTTAATAGCGTCTTTTAAAGTTCTATGTTTGGTTTTAATTGCATATCTAGATTTCCATTGGTCGATTCCTTCAGTTCTACCTTCATAAATAACACCCTTTCTGTCTAACATTATTATATTTTCAGATTTTACACCTGAGTTTTTAAATAATTCAGTACAAGCTTGTGCAGATGCACCAGCACCATTAACTACAACTTTAATTTTTTTTATTGACTTACCACAAATATC
The DNA here is from genome assembly GCA_902589455.1 of uncultured Pelagibacteraceae bacterium. Classification (GTDB taxonomy): domain Bacteria; phylum Pseudomonadota; class Alphaproteobacteria; order Pelagibacterales; family Pelagibacteraceae; genus Pelagibacter. Next base: position 37,933 of record CACISX010000006.1, read on the forward strand.
CAAAGCATTTATTAATGCTGCAGTTGTTATAATTGCTGTTCCGTGTTGATCATCATGGAAAACTGGAATATCTAAAATTTCTTTCAATTTTTGTTCTATAATAAAACAATCTGGTGCTGCTATGTCTTCTAGATTTATTCCACCAAAGCTAGGTGCAAAATTTTTTATTGAATTAATTATTTCGTTGGAGTCTTTACAATCTATTTCTAAATCAATTGAGTCAATGTCCGCAAATCTTTTAAATAATACAGCTTTTCCCTCCATAACAGGTTTTGATGCAAGAGCACCTAAATTACCCAGTCCTAATATTGCTGAACCATTACTTATTACAGCAACAAGGTTTCCTTTGCTTGTGTAATCATATGCTAAATCTGGGTTTTCGCTTATCTTTTTTACTGGAGCCGCAACTCCTGGAGAGTATGCTAAAGCAAGATCTCGCTTAGTTGTCATATTTTTAGATGAATTAATCTCAATCTTGCCAGGTTTTTTGTCTTTATGAAAATCTAAAGCTTCTTTATCTGTGTAATGGTCAATTTTTGTTTTTTTCATTTCTGATAACAATAAGTGTACAATTGGGGTAAAATTAAGACTAATATTATTTATGAACTTACTTAAGTCAACAGGGACATTTGGTTTTTATACGATCATTAGCAGATTGCTTGGTTATTTAAGAGATATTTTAATAGCAATTTTTCTTGGAACAGGAATGCTAGCCGATGCTTTTTTTGTAGCATTTAGAATTCCAAATACTTTTAGAAGATTGTTTGCTGAGGGAACTTTTAATGCAGCATTTGTTCCAAGCTATTCATCAGAAATTATTAAGGGAAAAAAAAAATCAAATAAATTTGCCAACGATATTTTCAATCTTCTTTTTTTAGGTTTGTTTTTTTTAACAATAATTATTGAAATTTTCATGCCTGCGTTTGTATCAATTATCGCTCCAGGATTTGTTGGTGATTTAGAAAAAATGGAAGTAGCAATAAACTTAACGAGGATTACTTTTCCTTATTTATTATTTATTTGTTTAGCATCATTTTTTTCTGCAATTTTAAATTCACATAACAAGTTTGCTGCTGCAGCAGCAGCCCCAATAATCTTAAATATTGTTTTAATTTTAGTATTAATTTTTTCTAAATCACTGGGTGATCAGTTAGTTTATTATTTATCTTATGGTGTTTCTTTAGCTGGTTTTTTACAATTAATATTTTTATATAAATATGTATCAAAATATTATTCGCTAAAATTTACTTTTAATTTAAAAGTAAGTGACAAAGTTAAGTTTTTTTTTAAAAAACTCTTACCAAGTATTTTTTCTTCTGGTGTAACTCAAATTAATATTTTGATTGGAACAATAATTGCATCATTTCAAGCAAGTGCAGTTTCTTATTTATATTATGCAGATAGAATTTATCAAATTAACTTGGCTATAGCTGGTATTGCGATTGGTGTTGTTATACTTCCACAATTATCAAAACACATCGAATCTAGAAAAAAAAATAAGATTTTACTCATACAAAATAAAGCCCTTGAATTAAGTTTACTTTTAAGTCTTCCTGCAACTATTGCTTTAATTATTGGATCAGAACAAATAATCTCAGCTTTATTTGGTTATGGATCTTTCAATGAAAATTCAGTGAATAATTCAAGTTTAGCTTTATATTATTTTGCTTTGGGTCTGCCTGCTTTTGCTTTAATAAAAGTTTTTTCAAGTTTTTTCTTTGCAAATCATGATACCAAAACTCCATTTTATATTTCTTTAATTTCAGTGATTCTAAATATTTTAATTAGTGTTTATTATTTTAGTGAAATTGGTTTTGTAATTATTCCAATTGCAACATCTATCGCATCTTGGTTTAATTCAATATTGTTATTTGTGTTTTTAAAAAACCGTCAATTATTTTATTTCAATCAAATATTTTTTATTAAGTTTATTAAAATAATTTTTGCATCATTTCTCATGGGTTTATTTTTTAACTTTTTGTTAAATTTTTTTCAAAACGAATTAGCATTTAATCAATCAATTAAATCTTTATATTTAGTTTTATCTGTTATACTGGGATTATTGTTTTATTTATTAGTTTGTTATTTCATCAAAGCTTTTCAAATGGATGATATTAAACTAAAGTACTAATTCTATGGGTAAAAAAATATTTTCTGGTGTTCAACCAACAGGTAATCTTCATTTAGGAAATTATTTAGGTGCTATAAAAAACTTTGTAGATTTAAACAATGATGATGATAATAAATGTATTTTTTGTGTCGTTGATTTACATGCCATTACTGTAAGGCAAGATCCTAAAGAGTTAAAAAATAATATAAGAGAAACTGTTGCAACATTTATAGCAAGTGGGATAGATCCAAAAAAAAGTATAATTTTTAATCAATCTAGAGTATCCGCTCATTCCGAAGCTGCTTGGATATTAAGTTGTATAGCAAGAATGGGCTGGCTTAATAGGATGACACAATTTAAGGAGAAAGCTGGTAAAGACAAAGAGAAAGCTAGTATTGGCTTATATTCTTATCCAGTTTTAATGGCTGCTGATATTCTTTTGTATGATGCTACTCATGTTCCAGTTGGCGATGACCAAAAACAGCATCTAGAATTATGTAGAGACATAGCTCAAAAATTTAATAATGATTTTGAGGTAGAAAATTTTCTTCAAGTCCCCGAACCATTAATTCAAAAAGAGTTTTCAAGGATAATGAGTTTAAAGGATGGTTCAAAAAAAATGAGTAAATCTGAATTATCAGATTTGAGTAGAATAAATTTAACAGATGATAAAGATCAAATAATAAATAAAATTAAAAAGGCAAAAACTGATCCCTTGCCAATGCCACAAGATACTAATGAACTTGACCAAAGATTAGAAGCTAAAAATCTTTTAGGTATTTATTCAAGTTTAAAAAATTCTACTTTGCAAAATTCAGTACAAACTTTTGCAGGTAAGAATTTTTCAGAGTTCAAAGAAATATTATCAGAAGAGCTTGTAAATAAAATTGAACCTATTTCTCAAGAAATAAAAAAACTTTTAGGAGATAAAAAGTATCTTGATGAGATACTTCTAGATGGAGTTGAAAAAGCTAATTTTATTGCATATAAAAAGATTGAAAGAATCAAGGAAATAGTAGGTTTTTAATAAAAAATTTATTATCAAGTTTTAATTTTTTAAATTTTAACTATATATAATTTATGTTTGTTCAAACAGAATTAACACCAAATCCTAACTCTCTGAAGTTTCTTCCTGGAAAGAATGTTTCAAATAGTGGACCTTATGAAATTACAAATAAGAATGATATACAAAATGAATTAGTGAGAAATATATTGTCTGTTAATGGTGTAGAAGGAATTTTCTTAGGACAAGATTTTATTTCAGTAAATAAGAAAGAGAATATTAAGTGGGAAGAAATAAAGCATATTGTAATTTCTCTAATTAATGACTTTTATGCTGATGGGAAAGAGTTTGTGATTGACGAAAATGTAAAAGAAGATATTTCAGATTTAAATGAAATTGAGGAAAAAATAGTAAAAATTTTAGAACAAAAAATAAGGCCTGCTGTTGCAAGAGATGGTGGAGATATAAAATTTAAAGAATTTAAAAACGGAGTTGTGAAAGTACAATTACAGGGAAGTTGTTCTGGGTGTCCAAGTTCAACAATGACATTAAAACAAGGTGTTCAAAATCTTTTATGTCATTATTTGCCAGAAGTGAAAGAAGTTATTGCAGTTTAATATTTATATATGAGAAACATTAAAAAAATAGGTTTTATAAAAAATAAAAGTTTTAATATAGTCGCAAGATTTTTATTAAGTGCTTTTGCTGTAATTTCATTTTTTTATATAACACCAATATTTATAGATTTTGCTGATAAGAATTTCAATAATGCAGAATTCACAAATAATTCTAAAAATATATTAAACAAAACTCTAAATAAGGATAAATTTATAGAAGAAGATTTAGCTTTAGAAAATGATGAGAGAGAACTTCTATATGATATCTTAGAGGAAAATAATTCCGAGATAAATTTAGTTCGTTATACCACATCTGAAATTGACTCTCTGTTTAAAGAAGTAAATTATAACTTAAAAGACGTGAGGACTTCAAAGCTTGTTAAACCTATAGATATTGGTCTTTTACCAAAAGAGATAAAAAATATAGGGAGTACAAAAAAAAGAAAAGATATGTTTATAAAAATTGTATTACCTCTAATTGTTAAAGAAAATACAAAAATTAGAATTGATAGGAAAAGACTATTCGCTATCTTAAACAAAAATAGTAATACAGATATTGAAAAAAAATGGCTTCAAAAGAAATATAAACAATATGGTGTAAGACAAAATGATTTGTATACTTTGAAAGTACGGATGGATGAAATACCAGTCTCATTAGCGATCGCACAAGCGGCGAAAGAAACAGGTTGGGGTACTTCAAGATTTGCATTGAAAGGAAATGCTTTATTTGGTCAGTGGACTTGGTCTGGAGATGGACTTAAGCCAAAAAATGCTGAAGATGGGAAAGATCATAAAGTAATGAAATTTCATAGTTTACAGTTGTCTGTAAGAGCATATTTAAGAAATTTAAATACTCATTCGTCTTATAAAAATTTGAGAAAAGCAAGAACTCAACTCAGAGATCAAAATAAACCACTAGATAGTTTAATTTTATCTGTACATTTAGATAAATATGCAGAAACTGGCAATCAATATATCGAAGTTTTGCAAAAAATTATCGAACAAAATAATTTAAAGGACTTTGATGAAGCGAGATTGTTACCATCAAGTAAGGATTTGGAAAGCCTAATTTAATTTTCTTTAATTGGAAATTGAACTCCAAACCATCTCCATTTCCCATTATCATTAAGTGAACAATTTATTCTTCCTCTTCTTGGTTTGAATGGTTCTCTAAATTCAATCGTTAAAGTATAATTTGAAAATTTTATTTTTGATTTTTTCCAAATATTTCCTTCGTTAGAGTAACAATTAATATTATTTAAATTTTTTTGCTCTTTAAAGAATTCTACTCTAAAATTTGGAGGATTTGAATTTTTAAATAATTGTTTTTCTTCAGGAAGTATTTTTTTATATTCCAAGGGAAAATAATTTATTATTGATTGAAATCTTTTTAATTCACCATATTTTTCATTTATTGGGAATCTTGGTAGCTCAAACTTGTCTTTATTTAAATCAATTACACCAGAATGTTGTCCAAATGCATATTTAAAATTTTTTGAGATATAATTTTTCATATATTTTGAGTATTCACCGAAGGGATATGAAAATAGATTGGGAATATAACCAAGCTCTTTTAAAAAAATTTTATTTGATTTTTCTATATCAGAAATAAATTCTGAATGACTCATGTCTATCAGATATTCATGACTATGAGAATGATGACCAATAAATGCAAATTCACTATTTTCAATCTCTTTTATTTGTTCCCAGGTCATGTAACCTTTTCTTCCCACAGGTTCAGTTGAAACAAACAAAATAAATGGAATTTTATTTTCTTCAAGATATGGCCAAGCCTCAGTATAAAAAGATTTAAAAGCATCATCTATAGTTATTAAAATCTCTTTTTCTAATTTTGGGACATTAAATTTTTTATCAAAATTTTTTGGATTATGAAAATTAATATTAGACTTTTTAATGATATCTATATGTTTCTTAAAAATATCCATTTGAATATTAGTTGATGGATATTTGGCCTCGTTAAAACGATGATACATTATTGATAGAACTCCTTCATCATTAGAATAGTATTTGATATTATTCTCATCTGATTTAGAACTGATATTAGAAAATAAAATAATTATGAATAAACTAATAATAGATGTAACTGGTGAAAAAATTTTTATAATGGTCATTACTAGTAATGATATTTACAATATTACTAAAGATAATACTAAAATTAATTATGAAAGATTGACTTTAATTATTAATGATTTCTTAAAGTCCCATCGAATAAAATTGAAAGATATTAATAAAATTTATTTAAATAGAGGTCCTGGAAGTTTCGCAGGAATAAGAAATTCTATATCTATAGTTAAAGCATTCAATTTAACGCATAAAATTGACTATTATTGTTATAGTATTCATGATTTTAAAGGTGAAAATGATATAAAATATGAAAATATCCCTGATTTGTGTGACAAATTTAAGATTAAAAAAAATTTGATTAACCCTATTTATTTAAGTTAAAATTATTTTATGTCAGAAACAATTGAACAAAAATGTTTATCTAAGGGTGTTAAGTTAACTGATCAGAGAAGAGTAATAGCACAAGTAATGTCGGAGGCATCAGATCATCCAGATGTAGATGAACTTTATAATAGAGTTTCTAAAATAGATCCAAAAATAAGTATTGCTACAGTTTATAGAACTGTAAAACTATTTGAAGAAACAGGAATATTGACGAAGCATGAATTTAAAGGTGGAAAAGCCAGGTATGAAGAAATTAACGAAGGTCATCATGATCATTTAATAGATGTGAAGTCTGGTGAAATAATCGAGTTTGTTGATGAAGACATTGAAAAACTTCAAAAAAAAGTTGCAGATAAATATGGATATACTTTAGTTGATCATAAATTAGAATTATACGGTATTAAAAAAAAATAAGATGAGTTTTGAAATTCTAAAACCTTTTGGTCCATCAATTGCAAAAGTTAAAATACCAGATCAAATAATAACTGAAATGAATAGTTTTGTAGATGATTTAACGAAGGATGAAGAAAAAATGATGAATCTTGATCACGGACATCATCTAGCAGGAAATGTTTCACAAGAATTTCGATTAGATATTGAATTTATGAATAAAATAAAATGGGCAGAATTTTTAGGTAAATCGTGTCACAAATGGCTATTAGATGGACACAATATATCGATTAAAAAATTTGATATAATAGCTTCCTGGGTGGTTAAACAATTTAAAAATGATTACAATCCAATTCATTATCATAGTGGACAAATTTCTGGAGTAGGCTATTTAAAAGTTCCAAAGGACATGGGTGATACAGTTCAAAAGTCTAAGACAATAAATCATAATGGTAAATTAGTATTAATTGATGGTTCTAAAAAATTTGTTTGTACTCCTACTTATGTAATTAAACCTCGAGTAGGTGATTTCTATTTTTTCCCAAGCTATATGATGCATACAGTTTATCCTTTTTCAGATACTTCTGAAGAGAGAAGGTCTGTTTCTTTTAACGCAAAAATTGATGATGAAGCCGCAAAACTTAAATAATCTTAATTTTAAGAAGAAAATATATATTAAAACTTTTGGTTGCCAAATGAATGAATATGATTCAAATAGAATTTTTGATTCAATTAAAAAAATTGGTTATGAAAAAACAGAAAATTATGAGGATGCTAACTGCTATTTATTAAATACATGCCATATTAGAGACAAGGCAAAAGAAAAAGTTTATCATGAAATAGGAAGAGTAAAAAAGATATTTCGATCTAGAAAAAAACCATTAGTTATTATTGCTGGTTGTGTTGCTCAAGCAGAAAATGCTGAGATGCTTAAAAGAGAACCCTACATTGATTTAGTTATAGGCCCTCAATCTTATCATAAAATTAACGATACAATTTTAAATTTTATAAAAAAAAAGGAAAAGATCGAAGAGACTGAGTTTGATGCAGTTTCTAAATTTGAATATTTAAGTAAAATAAAAAACAAAGTTAGCAAAGTTTCATCTTTTTTAACAATACAAGAAGGATGCGATAAATTTTGTCACTTTTGTGTAGTCCCATATACAAGAGGACCAGAATATTCTCGACCATTTAAACAAATTTTAGATGAAGCAAAATATTTAGCTGACAATGGTTCAAAAGAAATAATTTTACTCGGACAAAATGTTAATGCTTACGATAATGAGGGATATAGATTGTCAGATTTGATTTTAAATATTGAAAAATTACCTGAAATAAAAAGAGTTAGATATACAACTTCTCATCCAAAGGATATGACAGAGGATTTAATTGAGGTATATAAAACCTCAAAAAAGTTAATGCCACTTGTGCATTTACCTGTTCAAAGTGGATCCAATAAAACTTTAAGGTCAATGAATAGAAAACATACTATAGAGGAATATTTAACTACTTTTGATAAATTAAAAAAAATTAATCCAAAGATAGAATTTTCAAGTGATTTTATAATAGGTTATCCCGGCGAAGAAGATAAAGATTTTAAAGATACTCTAAATTTAATTGAAAAAGTTAAATTTATTAACTCTTTTTCCTTTATTTTTAGCCCAAGACCTGGAACAGTAGCTGAGAATTTAGATTTAATTGACAAAAAAATCTCTATTGAGAGACTAGAAAAAATTCAAAATATTTTGTTCCAAAATCAAATCCAAATGAATAAATCACTAGAAAATAAAATTGTTGATGTTTTGGTTGAGAACCTAACTGATGATAATAGCAAAGCTTTTGGAAGATCTGAGTATATGACATCTATAATTTTTAATGGTAAAAAGAGTGACATTGGAAAAATTGTGAAAGTTAGAATTAATGAAAGTAACAGAAATACTTTATTCGGTGAAATTATAACTAATTTAGGTCAAAAGGTTGCTTAGAACTTGAGTGGTATAACTAAAAAAAATATTGATCAGTCTTTTAAATTTGTTTATTCAGACAACAATTCTTTAAGTGTAATATTTCATGATAATAATTTGTTAATGGGAATTGTTGGAGAATTTAACAAAAATTTACAAGAACTTGAAAAAATTACAAATTCTCGTTTATATTCAAGGGGAAATTCAATTTTAATTAAATCAACACCTGAAACCAATGAAAAAATTAAAAATGCTATTAAATTCTTAGCTAATCAATTTATAAATAATGGAAGTATTGAAAACAAAGATATACACTCTTCAGTTGATAAATTTATGATTAATGAAAAAGTAAAAAATAATAATGTTACAGATATTATTAAAACTCCAAAAAAATCTATAATTCCTAGATCTGAAAAACAAAAAAGCTATGTAAGAGCTTTAAGGGAGAGTGACATCATAATTTCAGCAGGACCAGCAGGTACTGGAAAAACTTTTTTAGCGGTAGCAGTTGGTTTGACTATGTTATTAGAAAAAAAGATAGAGAGAATTATTCTTTCAAGACCAGCAGTAGAAGCAGGCGAACGTTTAGGGTTTTTACCAGGTGATATGAAGGAAAAAGTAGATCCTTATCTTAGACCTTTATATGATTCTTTATACGATCTTTTTGACTTTGAAAAAATACAAAGAATGATTGAGATAGGAGATATAGAGATTGCACCATTAGCGTTTATGAGAGGTAGAACTCTTAAAAATTCTTTTGCAATTTTAGATGAAGCACAAAATGCTACAGATACTCAAATTAAAATGTTTTTAACTCGTATTGGTGAAAATTCAAAAATAGTTGTTAATGGTGACCCATCTCAAATTGATTTGCCAAATAAAAATATGTCAGGACTGGTTCGATCAAAACAGCTACTTGGACACTTAGAGGAAATATCTACAGTCGATTTTGATCATTCTGATGTTGTAAGACATCCTCTTGTTTCTAAAATAGTTAAAGCATACTCAAGTAATGATTAGTATTAATGTCTTCTCCGAAGAGAAGGCTTGGTCAAAAAGGCTTAAAAATAAAGATATTTTTTTTAAAAAAATATGTAAAGCATTTCCAAGAAAATATAAATTTTTGAATAAAAAAGTAACCTTAACGCTATTACTTTCAAATAATAAGAATATTAAAAAATTGAATAAGGTTTTTAGAAAGAGAAATAAATCTACTGATATTTTATCATTTCCATTAAATAAAAAAATAAAGATTAAAAAAAATATTTATCTAGGAGATATAATTATTAGTTATAATTATATAGATAAATCGAGATCACAGGATTTGAAATCTTTTAAAGAAAAAGTTACTAAAATATTCATACATGGTTTTCTTCATCTTTTAGGTTTCGATCATAAAAAAAATAAAGATTATTCCAAAATGTTAAAAGAGGAAGATCTATTATTTAAATCTGTACAATCAAAAATAAATTAAATTGAAAAATAAATTTTATATAGAATTAATTTATTTAATTTTATTAGGAGCGCTTACTTCTTTAAGTTTACCTCCATTTAATTATGTTATAATAAATTTTTTAACTTTTAGTTTATTTTATATTTTTTTAATAAAAAAAGTTGAGTTTTATAGAAATAAAAAAATATTTTTTCTTTATGGTTGGTTATTTGGGTTTGGTTATTTCGTAAGTAATTTATATTGGATCTCAATATCATTAACCTTTGATCAAAATTTTAAGTTTTTAATACCATTTACAATAATTTTAATACCCGGTTTCTTAGCTTTGTTTTACGCTTTTGTCGCTTACTTATTTGTGGTTTTAAAACCAAAAGAAAGTTTGAGCTCATTTTTTCTTTTTTCTTTGATATTTGGAATAGTAGAATTTGTAAGAGGATCAATACTCACCGGTTTCCCATGGAATTTAATTGCTTATAGTTTTTCTAACCAAATCGAAATTTTAAATATTACATCAATAATAGGTACTTATAGCTTTAATCTTTTCTGTATTTCATTATTTACAAGCCCATCAATATTTATTTTACGAAAAAATAAAAAAGATATTAGTATTTGTGTTGCATTTTTTATTACAACTATGTCATTTTATGTACTTGGTTCACAAAATTTAGAAAAATTTAATAATCAACAGGTAAAAAAGCTTGATTATAAAATAAGAATTTTAAGTTCAAATATAAGCATAGATAGATTTTATAACAATATTAATCCCATAAAAGCAATAGAAGAACTAATTGAAATCAGCTCAACTAAAAAAAATGAAAAAATAATTTTTATTTGGCCAGAAGGTATAATTCCAGGCATTTCACAAGATCAACTAAAAGAATATAAATGGTTGTTTGAAAATAAATTTAATGAAAATCACTTGCTAGCAATTGGAATCAATAGCAAAGAAGATGAAAATAAAACTATTAAATATTTTAATTCATTATCTATTTTTGATCACAATCTAAATATATTAAATTCATATAAAAAAATTAATCTTGTTCCTTTTGGTGAATTTTTACCTTTTGAAAAATTATTAAAAAGTACTGGCTTAAAAACAATTACTAATGCCTACCAATCATATTCAAAAGGTGAAAAAAGAAACATTATTGATCTGAAATATAATAGTTTATCAGTGAAAATATTGCCCCTTATTTGTTATGAGATAATTTATTCAGGTAAAATTTTTACAAACAGTAACTTTGATTATATCGTAAATATTTCTGAAGATGGTTGGTTCGGTAAATCAATTGGGCCAGAGCAACATTTTACTCATAGTATTTTTAGAGCGATAGAGAGTGGAAAATATGTTTTAAGGTCAGCAAATAATGGGGCAACAGCAATAATTAACCCAATGGGAGTTATTGAACAAAAAGTGGATATAAATAAACCAGGTTACATTGATTTAAATGAGTCAAGAAAAATCGAGACGACTCTTTTTTCAAAGTTTGGAAATAAAATTTTTGGATTTATAATTTTATTGTATATTTTTTTAATATTTTCATTTAAGAAACTTAGAAATGAGTAATTTAAAAAATTATCTTTTTACAAGTGAATCTGTCTCTGAAGGCCATCCAGATAAAGTGTCTGACAGAATTTCAGATATGGTTGTTGATAGTTTTATTTCTGGAGATCCATATTCTAGAGTTGCCTGCGAAACATTAACTACGACAAATAAAGTTGTTTTAGCTGGTGAAGTAAGAGGACCAGAAATTAAAAAAGATGAATTAGTTGAAAAAGTAAGAAATTGTATAAAAGATATTGGTTATGACCAAGAAGGATTTACTTGGAAAGAAGCAACAAAAATTGAAAGTCATTTACACTCACAATCTACTGATATTGCAATGGGTGTAGACTCATCAGGCAATAAAGATGAAGGAGCTGGAGATCAAGGTATAATGTTTGGTTATGCGTGCAATGAGACTGAAGTTTTGATGCCTGCTCCTATTCACTATTCTCATAAAATTTTAAGATTAATGGCGGAGGACAGAAAATCTGGAAAATTAAAAAATATTGAACCAGACTCTAAAAGCCAGGTAACTTTTCAGTATGTTGATGGAAAACCTTCAAGAGTCAAATCAGTTGTTATATCATCGCAACATTCAGCTGATGTTAATCAATCACAAGTCAGAGATTTGTTAAGACCCTACATGTTAAAATCTATTCCAGAGAACTTTCTTAAGGATTTTAATGAAGAAGAATTTTATGTAAATCCAACTGGTAATTTTGTAATTGGAGGACCCGATGGAGATTGTGGTTTGACGGGTAGAAAAATTATAGTTGATACATATGGTGGAGCAGCTCCTCATGGAGGTGGTGCTTTTTCTGGAAAAGACCCAACTAAAGTTGATAGATCGGCAGCTTATGCAGCAAGGTACATTGCTAAAAATATTGTAGGTTCAAAAATTGCTGAAAAATGTTTAATTCAATTAGCCTATGCAATTGGTGTATCAAAACCCTTATCTATTTATGTTGATTTATTTGATAAAGATTTAGATAAAAATAAATTTGTAGTAGAAAAGATTAAAGAAAACTTTGATTTAAGCCCAAGAGGTATTAGAGAAATGTTAAATTTAAATAAACCTATATATGAAAAAACATCTGCTTACGGGCATTTCGGAAGATTACCTGAGGAAAATGGTTCATTTTCATGGGAAAAAACAGATAAAACTGACGTTTTTTCTAAATAGTTTCTGTTGAATTAAAAAAAAACTTTACTATATTCCCCTTACATTATTGAATTTTACAAAATGGGCTTGAGCCCATTTTTTTTTGGAGCAAACAAAATTATGTTAAATAAAAGAGCTGACAAACTTGAGTTATTAAGAATTGCTGAAGCTGTTGCTTTGGAAAAATCTATTGATAAAGAACTTATTATAAGTTCTATGGAAACTGGTATAGCAAAAGCTGCTAAATCAAAATTTGGTCAGGAAAACGAGATTAAAGTCTCTATTAATAGAGACAGTGGTGACATTGAGCTTTTCAGAAAATTGATTATTGCAGAAAACCCTGAAAACACAAATACTGAGATAAAATTAGAAGATGCTATAAACTTAAATGAAATAAATAAAGATAAGTCTATTGGTGATGAGGTATTGCAACCACTTCCATCGTTTGATTTTGGAAGAATAGCAGCTCAAACTGCAAAGCAAGTTATTAGTTTTAATGTAAGAGAGGCAGAAAGAGAGAGACAATTTAATGATTTTATTGATAAGAAAGACTCAATCTTAAGTGGAATTGTTAAGAGATTGGAATTTGGAAATATCATTGTTGATTTAGGAAGAACTGAAGCAATAATTCAAAAAAATGAGTTAATTCCTCGTGAAAATATTAAAGCAGGTGATCGAATTAAAGCTTATTGTTATGATGTAAGAAGAGAAACTAGAGGACAACAAATATTTTTATCGAGAGCTCATCCTAAATTTATGGAAAAGTTATTTGTTCAAGAGGTCCCAGAAATTTATGATGGGTTAATAGAAATTAAATCTTCGTCGAGAGATCCAGGAAGTAGAGCAAAAATATGTGTTAAAGCAGTTGATACATCTCTAGATCCAGTAGGTGCATGTGTAGGAATGAGAGGCTCAAGAGTTCAAGCTGTTGTAAACGAACTTCAAGGTGAAAAAATTGATATAGTAAACTGGTCTGATGATCCTGCAATTTTAGTCTCAAATGCACTATCACCTGCTGATGTTCAAAGAGTAAATGTTGATACAGAAAGAAAAAAACTTGATGTAATTTTAACTGAGGAAAATTTAAGTAAGGCAATCGGAAGAAGGGGTCAAAACGTTAGACTTGCAACTAAACTTTTAAATTATGAAATTAATATAATGACCGATGCAGAAGACTCTGAAAGAAGACAGTTAGAATTTAAAGAAAAAACAGAAAATTTTGTAAAAAATTTAGAATTAGATGAAACATTAGGTCAATTGCTTGTAGCGGAAGGTTTTTCAACTATAGATGATATTAAAGATAGTATAGCTGAAGATTTGATGAAGATTGAAGGAATAGAAGAGGATACAGCTAAAGCATTGATAGAAAGAGCCAAAGAGTTTTATGAAAAAGATCAAGAAGATATTTCTCATAGAATTAAAGAATTAGGTCTTGAAGATACTTTGATAAATTTGAAAGGATTAACTCCAGGAATGTTAGTTACGCTAGGAGAGCAAAAGATTCTAACTCTAGAAGCTTTCGCAGATTTAGCATCAGATGAATTAACGGGTGGATATGATATTATTAAAGGTGAAAGAGTTAAAATTCAAGGTTATCTTGAAGATTTTGCCTTATCTAAAGAAGAGTCAGATGAGCTAATTATGTCTGCACGTAACATTGTTTATAAAGATTGAGTGATGAGTTATGGAGAAAAAAACAAAATTAACAATATCAGGCTCAGCCAAAAAATCGATCAAGAATATTGAGATTGCTAAAACTCAAGGAAAACGCTCTGTTATAATTGAAAAACAAACTGGAAAGTTTTCAAATAGAGGTGGCTCGTTTAGATCTACAACAAGTAAAACGAGGCCAACTTCAACGTTTAATAAAGGAACCACATTAAAATCATCATCTAATCCTAAATACCCGCCTATAATAAATGATTTTGAGAAAAGAAAATTAGCAGAACAGAGAGCTACTAAAAGACTTAAAGGAGATAGTGAGAGTAAAGATCGAAAAACTTTAAAAGCAGGGACAAAGAAAAGAGAATTAAAATTAACTGTATCAAGAGCATTAAGTGATGAGATTGATGCAAAACAAAGAAGTTTAGCATCAGTAAAGAGAGCTAGACAAAAAGAAATTAAAAATGCATCAAAAGAAGACTCTAAAGAAAACTCAAAACTAATTAAAAGGGACGTTAATATTCCAGAAGCAATAACAGTAAGAGAGCTTGCAAATAGAATGGCGGAACAATCTAGTAATGTGATAAAATATTTATTTGGTATGGGTGTAACTGTAACTATTAATCAGACACTAGCGGCAGATACTGCAGAATATTTAGTTAAAGAATTTGGTCATAATCCTATTAGGGAAGTAAAAGCAGAAGAAATCATTCAAAAAATAAAAGCCTCAAGAACTGAAAATTTAAAAAATAGACCTCCAATAGTTACTGTTATGGGACATGTAGATCATGGTAAAACTTCTGTACTAGATGTATTAAGAAGTGCCAATGTGGTATCTGGTGAGTTTGGTGGAATTACTCAACATATTGGTGCTTATCAAATTGAGAGTCAAAATAATAAATTAACATTTATTGATACTCCAGGCCATGCTGCTTTTACCGAGATGAGGGCAAGAGGTTCAAAATTAACAGATGTAGTTGTTTTAGTGGTAGCAGCTGATGATGGAGTTAAACCTCAAACAGTTGAATCTATTAAACATGCTAAAGCTGCAAATGTTCCAATTGTTGTGGCGATAAATAAATGTGATTTACCAGAAGCAGATCCACAGAACATTAAAAATCAATTATTAGAACATGAATTAATTGCTGAAGATTTATCTGGTGATACCTTAATGGTTGAAATTTCAACTAAGACAAAACAGAATTTGAATAAATTAGTTGAGTCTATAATTCTTCAAGCTGAGATTTTAGATCTTAAAACAGATTACGAGTCAAAAGCAACAGGTATAGTATTAGAGTCAAAAATTGATGTTGGGAGAGGCCCAGTTGCAAATATAATAGTTACTGCAGGAACACTTAAGAAAGGTGATTTTTTTGTAAGTGGTTTAAAATGGGGAAAAGTTAGGGCTATTATTAATGACAAAGGTCAAAATATTAATGAAGCTAGCCCATCAACTCCAGTTGAAATTTTAGGAATAAATGGTGCAGCAAAAGCTGGGGATGATTTTATTGTTCTTGACACTGAAAAAGAAGCAAAGACATTGAGTGAAAATAGAGCTCGAGAGAGTGTAGATGGAAAAAATCCCCTTACATTTGCAACTCAGGACTCGGCTTTTTCAGATAAATCTACAGAGGAATTAAATTTAATCATCAAATCTGATGTGCATGGATCATCTGAAGCAATTAAAAATGCAATTAGTCAAATTAAACATGATGAAGTCAAACCTAAAATAATTTTAGCAGATATTGGAATGGTAACTGAAACTGATGTTACTTTAGCTAAAGCATCAAAAGCAGTATTAATAGCATTTAATGTTAAGCCAAGTAAAGAAGCAAAAAAACTTGCTGAAAATGAAAAGATTAAAATTTCATCATACAATATTATTTATGAAGTTTTAGATTATATAAAACAAAAAATGTCAGGACTCTTAACACCAGATGTTCAAGAGAAAATTACTGGCACAGCTCAAATTTTAGAAATTTTTAAAGTTTCTGGTGCAGGAAAAGTTGCTGGTTCTAAAGTGACTGAGGGTGAAATTAACAATACATCAGATGTTAGAATTATTAGGGATGGTGCAATTATTTATACCGGAAAAGTTTCAACAATATTTAGGGAAAAAAACCAAGTAAAACAGGTAAGTGGTGGTCAAGAATGCGGTATTACTATCAAAGATTATATGGATTTTCAAAAAAATGACACAATAGAGGCTTTTAGTGTTACATCAACTGAGAGGTCAATATAATGGCAGATAGAATAGGAAAATCAGTATCTCAAAGACAACTAAGAGTAGGAGAAATGATTAAGCAGACTTTAAGTATGATTTTTATTAGAAATGAAGCTAAGGTGCCGAACTTAGAAACAAATACCATAACAGTTACAGAAGTTAGAATGAGTCCAGATTTAAAAATTGCAAAAGCATACGTCCTTCCACTAGGGGGAAAAAATGCAGAGGAAACAATTAATATTTTAAAAGAATACTCGTTTTTAATTAGAAAAATTTTATCACAAAAAGTGGTTATGAAATTTTTACCAAAATTACTTTTTAGAAAAGACGAATCTTTTGAGTATGCGGAAAAAATAGAAAACTTAATAAAACAAACAAATAAATAGGAAGAAAGAGGCATGAATAAAAAAGCACAAGAGTTAGCAATGCACGATAAAGATACTGGATCTTCAGAGATTCAGATAGCTTTGTTAACAGAAAAAATTGAAACTCTCTCTAAGCATATTAAGCAATTCAAAAAAGATAAACATTCATCTGTTGGATTGTTGAGAGCGGTAAATAGAAGAAAGAAATTGTTAGAATACCTAAAGAAAAATAAAATGGATTCTTACAAAAATGTACTGTCGAAATTGAATTTAAGAAAATAGAAGTCAAGTTAGATAGAACGGAATGGAACGAAACGAACGAAACGAAATGGAAATGAAATGTTTAAAGTATACAAGAAGGAAATTGAAGTAGCAGGAAAGAAGATAAGTTTAGAAACAGGTAAAGTAGCAAGGCAGGCAGACGGTGCAATAATCGCAACATGTGGAGAGACAGTCGTACTAGCAACAGTAGTAGGAGCAAAAAAAGTAAATCCTGATATGGATTACTTTCCATTATCTGTAAATTACCAAGAAAAATATTATGCAGCTGGAAAAATTCCAGGTGGATATTTTAAAAGAGAAGCGAGACCAACTGAAAGTGAAACATTAATCTCTAGATTAATTGATAGACCAATCAGACCTTTGTTTCCCGATGAATTTAAAAATGAAGTTCAGTTATTACCAACTGTAATTTCATATGATAAGGAAAATGAACCAGATATTTTATCAATCACAGCTTCATCAGCTGTATTAGCTATATCAGGAATGCCATTTATGGGTCCTGTTGGAGCTTCAAGAGTTGGTTTTATAGATGGAAAATATGTTTTAAATCCGTCTAGAGCAGAATTAGAAAAATCAAAATTAGATTTAGTTGTAGCAGGTACAAAAGATGCTGTGCTTATGGTTGAGTCTGAAGCAAGTGGTTTAACAGAGGAAGAAATGTTAAATGCAGTAAAATTTGGTCACGAAGGTTTCGTTCCAGTAATTGAGATGATTGAGGAACTTGCAAAAGAATGTAGAAAACCTGAGTGGACTGTTGAAAAGAAAGATCTATCAGAGGTTAAGAAAAAATTAGAAGAAACTTTTACAGAGGATCTTAAAAAAGCTTTTGCAACTAGAGATAAACAAGATAGATCAAATCAAATTTCTGAAATTACTGATAAAGCTAAAAAGCTTTATGAGGAAGATGAAAATTACACTGATCTAGATGTTAATAGTCAGTTGAAAAATCTTGAAAAATCAATTGTAAGAACCGATATCCTAAAAAACAAAAATAGAATTGATGGTAGAGGCTTATCCGATGTAAGACCTATCGAATGTGAAGTGGGTGTTCTGCCAAGAGCTCATGGTTCAGCATTGTTTACTAGAGGAGAAACACAAGCAATTGTTGTAGCTACTTTAGGGACTTCTGATGATGAACAAAGAATTGAAAGTTTGAATGGATTGCAAAGAGAACGATTTATGCTTCACTATAATTTTCCTCCTTTTTCAGTTGGAGAAACAGGAAGAATTGGAACTGGTAGAAGAGAAATCGGACATGGTAAATTAGCTTGGAGAGCAATAAACTCTTCATTACCAACAAAAGAAGCATTTCCATATACTTTTAGAGTAGTTTCAGAGATTACAGAGTCTAATGGGTCTTCTTCAATGGCAACCGTTTGTGGAACGTCCTTAGCATTAATGGATGCGGGAGTACCGATTAAAGAGCCAGTTGCAGGTATTGCAATGGGATTAATTAAAGAAGGCGATGATTTTAGTGTTCTATCAGATATTTTAGGTGATGAAGATCACTTAGGTGATATGGATTTTAAAGTTGCTGGAACTAAAGATGGAATTACTTCTCTTCAAATGGATATCAAAATTACAGGTATCACATTTGAAATTATGGATCAGGCGTTAAGCCAAGCTAAAGATGGTAGAATTCATATCTTAGGTGAAATGAATAAAGCATTATCAGCTTCAAGATCTGATGTTGGAAAACATACTCCAAAAATGGAACAAGTAAATGTTGATAAAAAAGATATTGCTGCTGTCATTGGAAAAGGTGGTGCAACTATCAGAGAGATTGTTGAAAAATCAGGTGCAAAAGTAGATGTAAATGATGAAGGTGTAGTAACAGTTGCTGCTCCAGATGAAGAGTCTAGAAATATTGCGATGCAAATGATTAAAGACATTACGGCTAAAGCTGAATTAAACAAAATTTATTCAGGTAAAGTAATGAAGATTATGGAGTTTGGTGCATTTGTTAATTTCTTAGGAAAACAAGATGGACTCGTTCATATCTCAGAACTTGCAGATAAAAGAGTAGCTAAAGTTACTGACGTTGTAAAAGAAGGAGATGAAGTAAAAGTTAAGGTGATTGGTTTTGATAGAGGTAAAGTTAAACTTTCTATGAAACAAGCTGCTGAGTAATAGCCTAAATTAAAATTCTAAACCCCTGGAATGAGAATTCTGGGGGTTTTTTTAACTAAATTTTAGCTAATATTTTTAGGATCTGGCATCCCAACTTTATTATATCCAGCATCTACGTAGTGTATTTCACCAGTAACTCCGTTAGCAAGGTCACTCAATAGATATAATGCTGAATTTCCAACATCATGGATATCTACGTTTCTTTTAAGAAAAGAATGGTCTTCGTTCCATTTATATAGGAATTTTGCATCACCAATTGCAGATGCAGCTAACGTTTTTATAGGTCCTGCGCTTATTGCATTTACCCTCATACCTTTGGCTCCTAAATCTCTTGCAAGATACTTAACACTTGCTTCAAGAGCTGATTTACAAACACCCATTACATTATAATTTGGAATTGCTTTAGTAGACTCGTAAGTTAAAGTTAATAAACTTCCACCTTGTTTCATTACCTTTGAAGCTTCTTTTGCTACTTCAGTAAATGAAAAGCATGAGATTAACATACTTCTTAAAAAGTTTTCTCTAGTCGTATTTAAGTACTCACCTGATAACTCTGATTTATCTGAAAAAGCAACTGCATGAACGACAAAATCGATTTCACCCCATTGAGATTTGATATCCTCAAATAATTTAACTACTTCTTCTTTTTTTTCGACATCACAACTAAATGTAACATTTGAATTTAATTTTTCTGCTAAAGGAACAACTCTTTTTTTTAGAGCATCACCCAAATAAGTAAATGCTAACTCTGCTCCAGCCTCTGCAAGTTTTTGAGATATACCCCAGGCGATAGATCTCTCGTTAGCAACACCCATGATCAATCCTTTTTTACCTTTCATCAAACTCATTAACTAAACCTTTTCAAAAATTAAAGCTGCATTAGTTCCACCAAACCCAAAACTATTTGACATTACTGTATTTAAAGTTGCCCCTGTTTCAGTTTTTGCAACGATTGGAAATTTCTTAGCATCATCATCCATATCTGTAATATTTGCTGACCCTGTTACGAAATTGTTTTTCATCATTATCAAACAATAAATTGCTTCATGAACTGAAGCTGCCCCTAATGGATGACCTGATAAAGATTTTGTTGAACTTATTTTTGGAATGTCTTCTCCAAAAGTTTCTTTAATAGCATTAAGCTCAGTTATATCTCCAACTGGAGTAGATGTTCCATGAGTATTAATGTAATCAATTTTATTTTTAGCGGTTGCCATTGCCATTTTCATACATCTAACAGCACCTTCACCCGATGGCGCTACCATGTCGTATCCATCCGAAGTTGCTCCATAACCAGTTAATTCTGCGTATATTTTAGCCCCTCTTGCTTTAGCATGTTCGTATTCCTCAAGTACTAACACACCCGCACCACCTGCAATTACAAAACCATCTCTAGTTTTATCATAAGCTCTAGATGCAGATTGTGGAGTATCATTATATTTTGAAGATAAAGCAGTCATGGCATCAAACATTGCAGTCATCGCCCAATGAATCTCTTCACTTCCACCTGCAAAAACAACATCCTGTTTACCCATTTGAATTAATTCCATAGAATTTCCTATGCAGTGACCACTTGTTGCACATGCTGAACTCATTGTGTAGTTAGTTCCTTTGATTTTAAATGGTACGGCAAGTGTTGCCGAGGCAGTACTAGCCATTGTTCTTGGAACAATAAAGGGCCCCATTAGTTTTGGAGTTTTAGCTCTGGTTTTGTCTGCTGCAAGTATTACGTTTTCAATTGATGGACCACCAGAACCCATTACAATCCCAGTTTTAAAATTACTCACTTCACTTTCTTCTAATCCAGAGTCTTCAATTGCCTCTTTCATTGCAATATAATTATAAGCTGAGCCTGAACCCATAAATCTAATTGTTTTTCTATCAATATGATCTTCAAGTTTAATATTTGGTTTACCATGAACATGGCTTTTTAAATTGTGTTCCTTGTATTCCTCAGCATAAGAAATTCCTGATTTTGAATTTAATAAAGATTGATGAACTTCTTCTTGATTATTTCCTAAGCAAGAAACTACTCCTAAACCAGTAATAACTACTCTTCTCATTATTTAAATAATCCTACTTTTAAACTTTCTGCTGAATATATTTTTTTATTATCTGCAAGAACAATTCCATTTGCAAGCCCAACAGTTGTTCCTCCAGGAGACATAATTTTCTTCATATCTATTTCATATCTTACGTTTTTTACGCTCTGTAAAACTTCACCCGTAAATTTTACAGTACCCACACCTAAAGCTCTTCCTTTTCCAGGATTTCCTAGCCAACCTAAAAAAAAACCTACCAGTTGCCACATCGCATCTAAACCTAAACATCCTGGCATAACCGGATCTTTTTTAAAATGACAATCAAAAAACCAAAGATCATCTTTAATATCTAATTCAGCTTTTAAAGAGCCTTTATTAAATTTACCATTATTTTCATTGATTTCCGTTATTCTGTCAAACATAAGCATTGGTGGAAGAGGTAATTTAGCATTACCAGGACCAAACAGATCTCCATTTCCACAAGTTAAAAGGTCATTATAGGAGTATGAGTTTTTTTTCATAATTTGAGCTCCCTTATTACTTGATTTAATCCTAATATAATATAATAAAACAGCATATTTTTATTACTACTTTAGAATAATTATAAACAATTATGGCAAAAAACTGTAATTTTATTGAAAAATTAAGAGAAGTTGGGCTTAGACCAACCAGGCAAAGAATAAAAATGTGCGAAGTTTTGTATAATAGAGAAAAAACTTTTCATTTCACAATTAACGATCTTGTTAAAATGATATCACAAAAAATGAATGAGAAGATTTCCTTAGCCACAGTTTATAATACAGTTCATGCATTTGAAAAAAAAGGGTATTTAAAAGAAATTTCAATAGATAATCAAAGAAGTTATTTTGATACAAACACATCAGCACACCATCATTTTTTTGATGAAGATACTAATGAACTAATCGATTGTGATGAGAGTGATATAGACAAAATAAATATTAGAAAAAATATTACAGGAAAAAAAATAAATTCTGTTGAAGTTTTGGTTAGAGTTGCGAGTGATTATCAAAATCAAAAATAATTCTTTTAAATCAATATTTTAAAAACTACATTATAATAATTCTAAACTATTGACATACTATCAAGATGCATTATATGATTTGCTGATCATTAAAAAGGAGAAAAAATGTCTTTAAAAGGAAGTAAAACAGAAGAAAATTTAAAAGAAGCGTTTGCTGGTGAAAGTCAAGCAAACAGAAGATATCTTTATTTTGCACAAAAAGCTGACATAGAGGGTTACAATGATGTAGCTGCAGTTTTTAGATCAACAGCCGAAGGTGAAACTGGTCACGCACATGGTCATTTGGAGTATCTAGAAGAAGTTGGTGATCCAGGAACTGGTATGCCAATTGGTGAAACAAAAGCTAACCTGGCTTCTGCAGTACAAGGTGAAACACATGAGTACACTGATATGTACCCAGGTATGGCTAAAACGGCAAGAGAAGAAGGCTTTGAAGAAATTGCTGATTGGTTTGAAACTTTAGCAAAAGCTGAAAAATCACACGCTGGTAAATTTCAAAAAACTTTAGAATCTATTAGCTAATCAAATTTCTTAGTGGGCGTTAGTCGCCCACTAAAAACAATTTGAATTTCAAATAACATGATTATATGAGCAAAGAAGGAAGCTTAAGTGCACCTATAAGACATCCAATAGATTTTGAGCATCCTGATTTTTTAAATCCTGAAAAATTAGATGCTGAAATGAGAAGAGTATTTGATATCTGTCATGGGTGCAGAAGATGTTTTAATCTTTGCGACTCTTTTCCAAAATTATTTGACATGATTGATGAGTCTAAAAATGAGGATGTTGAAAGCTTATCTAGTGATCAATTTTCACCTGTTGTTGATGCATGTACTTTATGTGATATGTGTTTTATGACTAAATGCCCATATGTTCCACCCCATGATTTTGATCTAGACTTTCCACATTTAATGCTGCGATATAGAACAGCTCAAAAAAAATTAGGTAAACTACCAAGTGTACCAACACAATTAGCTCAAATAGACCGAAATGCTAAAATTGGTGTCATGTTCTCTAAAATAGTCAACTGGGCATCAAATATTAAAAATAAATTAATTAGAAAAATCTTAGAACTTATTGCTGGAATAGATAAAAGAGTTCAGCTGCCAAAATATAACTCAGAAACTTTTTCAAACTTCTTTAAAAAAAATAAAGATAAAATTAATTATGAGACAACCTTAAAAGATAGAAAAGTTGTTATCTATTCAACTTGTTTTGTAAATTTTAATAAAAAAAATACTGGTGTTGCTGCTTTAAAAGTTTTGAAAACAAATGGTGTAGAGGTTCAAGAGGCTTATCCTGGCTGTTGTGGCATGCCATTTTTAGAGCAAGCAGATCTTCCAAAAGTTGTCGAACAAGCAAAGAAAGTTTCAAAAGATTTAATAGAATGGATTGATAAAGGATATAAAGTAGTAACTTTAACAGCAAGTTGTGGATTGATGTTAAAATTCGAATGGCCTTTGTTATTACCAAACAATGAAAAAATTAAAAAATTATCTGCAAATGTTATGGATATTGATGAGTATGTTGTGGATATTGCAAACAATGAGGGATTGGCAGAGGGATTAAATGAGATTGATGGAGGAGTAACTGTGCATCATGCTTGTCATGCGAGAGCCCAAAATATGGGTATCAAAGCAAGAGATATGTTAAAATTAATACCAAACGTTAAAATTGATGTAGTTGAAAGATGCGCGGGTCATGGAGGAACTTTTGGAGTAATGAAAGAAACTCATGATTTAGCAAATAAAGTTGGAAGACCTACAGCTAGACAAATTAAAACTAAAAATAACAAGTATATGGCTTCGGATTGTCCTTTAGCTGGCAAACATTTAAAACAGTTAGAAGTTGATACAAATATATCTAATGATGAGGCACTACATCCTATCGAATTAATGGCAAAAAGTTATAAGCTATGATCATGCCTAGAGAAAAAAAAGAAATCCAAAAAGAAGACATCATGCCTCTAGATGTTTATATAGGTAAGAGACGTGAACTAAGGAAAAATATTGTTGATTATAAAAAAAATAGAAGAGTTGCTTTAGGTCCTTATGCTACTTTTTATTTTGAAAGTTATGAAACAATGTTAGCTCAAGTTCAAGAAATGCTTTACATTGAAAAAGGCGGTGATGAACAACTCCAGGATGAGCTTTCTGCATATAATCCTCTAATACCAAACGGAAAAGAGCTTACCGCAACTTTAATGTTTGAAATAGATAATCCTATTTCAAGAGCGGCGTTTCTTGGAAAAGTTGGTGGAATAGAAGAAACAGTATTTATGAAAATAAATGGTGAAAAAATTAAAGCGGTTCCAGAGGAAGATGTAGATAGAACTTCTACTGAAGGAAAAGCTTCTTCAGTACAGTTTATTCATTTTAATTTTAATGATGATCAAATAGAAAAATTTAAATCTAATAGTTCAGAAATTGAGCTTGGTATCGATCACAAAGAATATTCTCATAGCACAAAATTATCTAAAGAAAATATAGCCTCTTTATCTGCTGATTTCAGTTAATTTAGTCCCCAAATATTATCTGTTTTAATCCAACCTTCAAATTCTTCTGATGTAATTTTACACCAATTTTGTTCACATTTTTCTATAATTAATAATCTTCCCTCTTTAATTTGAGCAACTGGTTTAGCAAATGATGTAGGTTTCTTAAATAAAATTTTATCTTTTGTAGCTATCACTGAATTATTTCTTTTTAATTGTGAAATATGAATCCATCCGCTGTTATTTTTAAAATCAATAATTCGTCTAAAATTTTCTTTTTTATCAATTTGTTTTAACGGGAGATTAATTTTTTTATAAACGTATTTAATATCAGATTCAAAACTTGGCCCGTAGCGAACATTTACTTTATTTTTTTTAAGAGAGACAAAAATTTCATCAGCAAACGAAATGTGAGTAAAAAATAATAAAAAAAATACTATATAAATTTTTTTTACTATTAATTGCATAGACATTTTTTTCTTTTATTAATTTTTGCTTTTCTGAAATTTAAATTTAATAGATCTAGAATTAGAATGTATCCATTTAAATTTTGTCCAATATTTAATATTTTTTTCAAAACTTCATTTGCCTGCAATGTACCTATTGTGCCTGCAACAGTTCCTAAAATTCCCTCATATTCACAATTTAAAATTTCATCAGATATCGTGTCTTCTTGATAAAAACATCTCAAGCAAGGTTTTTTTTTGTTAGTAAAATTAAAAGTAAAAATGTGTCCATCAAACTTACTTATAGCACCAGTGACTAGAAATTTTTTATATTTTAGACTTAAATCATTGATTAAAAATTTACTTTCAAAGTTATCAGTCCCATCAACAATATAGTCATAATTTTTAATAATTTTTTCAAATGTATTTTTATTTAATTTTAAATTAAAAATATTTATTTTTGTCTTTGGATTAATTTTATTTAATTTTTTTTTTGCAATCTTTACTTTTGATTGATTTATATCTTTTTCATTATACAGACCTTGTCTGTGGATATTAGAGAGACTTACAGTATCATGATCTGCAATCCCAAGTGTACCAATACCCGATCTAGTTAAAAATTCTGCTACTGGGCAACCTAGACCACCCATACCAACTATCAAGACTTTTGAAGATAAAATTTTTTTTTGACCTACCGCCCCAATATTTTTAAGAATTATTTGTCTTGAGAATTTCTCTATCTCTTTTTTATTTAAATTTTTGCTCATTTTCCTGTTGAGCCAAACCCACCCTCTCCTCTAATTGTTTCTGGTAGATCATCGGTTTCCTCGAGATCCATTTTAATTACAGGCGTTAAAATCATTTGTGCTATTCTATCCTTATTATTTATCAAGAAATCATTTTTCCCGTGATTAAATAGAATTACTTTTATTTCTCCCCTGTAATCACTATCAATAGTTCCAGGTGTATTTAAAATACTTATACTGTTTTTTGCAGCTAAACCAGATCTTGGCCTTATTTGGATTTCAAAATCACTTGAAAATGCAACAGCAAGCCCTGTTGGAACTAAACATGATGAATTTGGTTTAAGATTGATGGGTTCTTTTACTAATGCCATCAAGTCCATGCCAGATGCACCTTCTGTTTTGTAAGCAGGTAATTCAACCGCAGGGTCTAACTTTTTGATAAGAACTTTCGCCATTAATTTAATTGATCAAGTATTCTATCAACTATTTCATCAGAAATTCCAGATTTTTTTTTGTATGAAAGTTTTTCTTTTTTAACGTCTCTGTTTTTATAATGAATTGTTACCTCATTATAATCAGAATTAAATCCTATATCTTTATTTGATACATCATTAGAAATTATCCAGTCGCAATTTTTCTTGTTTAATTTTTCCTCTGCATTTTTATCAATCTCATTAGTTTCTGCTGCAAATCCAATTACAAGATCAGGTCTCATGGAGTTATGGTTAGACACATAATGAAGTATGTCTACATTCTTTTCTAAATTTAAGTTTAAGTTCTCTTGTTTTTTAATTTTATTTTCATATTTTTTATTAATTTTAAAATCAGCTACCGCAGCAGAAAAAATTGCTACATCAACAGGTAAATTTTCTTGAGTGGCAACTAACATTTCATCTGCCGTTTCGACTTTTATAAGATTAATATCTTTAGTTATTTCAAGATTAGTTGGACCTGATATTAATGTTGTATCAAAACCTTTTTTGGATAATGATTTTGCTAATTCGTATCCTTGTTTGCCACTTGATTTATTCGTAATAAAACGAACTGGATCTATGTACTCATTAGTTGGACCTGCTGTAACTAATGCTTTAAATTTTTTGTTATTTTTTTGAGTTAAGAAATATTTATCAATTTCTTCAGCAATTATTGATGGGTCTGACATTTTACCCTCTCCATATTCACCACATGCCATATCACCAACCTCTGGACCAATTAGTTTATATCCAAACTCTTTTAATTTTTTTATATTTGTTTTAGTAGTTGGATGCTCCCACATTCTTACATTCATTGCTGGTGCTAAAATAATGTCTTTATCTGAAGCCAAAACAACAGTGGATGCTAAATCATCACTTGTTCCTTGAGCCAGTTTTGAAATTGTATTTGCCGTAGCAGGCGCAATTACAATTATATCTGCCCATCTTGAAAGTGAAATATGATCCATTTCTGTCTCATTTTCTACACTAAATAAATCGCTATAAACTTTACCTTGAGAAAGTGATGTTACTGAAAGTGGAGTTACAAACTCTTTTGCACTTGTTGTAAGAATTGTCTTTATATCTGCACCATTCTTTTTAAAAAGCCTAATTGTTTCAAGACTTTTATAAGCAGATATTCCTCCACAGATAATAAATAGTATTTTTTTATTTAACAAATTTTTCATCTGCAGAATTAAAATACTATAAGGCCAAAAATTACAAGAAGTAATAAACCAATAATAGATTGATTTCTAAATGCTATCATTTCTGATTTCTTATCATTCAGAGCTGTGTAAGAATTTGAATTTTGTGGAATTTGACCACTAGCTAAAAATGTTAATGCTTGGTTTGCTTTATCCATAATCTCAGGAAATTCTGGCAAACGTTTAATCACTTCAGATGTATTTTTTAAAGTTTCATTTAAATTATTAATTGGATCCTTTGTTTCCTTAAGCCAATTTTCTAGTACGGGCTTTGAGGTTGTCCAAATATTTGTGTTTGGATTTAATTTTCTTGCCACACCTTCAACAACAACCATAGTTTTTTGTAACATTAATAATTGAGGTTGAGTTTGCATATTAAACTTTTCTGTTACATCAAACAATTGTTTGAGTAATTTACCTCCTGAAATATCTTTTACTTCTTGACCAAATATAGGCTCACCAATTGATCTCAAGGCTTGAGCTAGATCATCGATTGGTACTTCTTTTGGAACTAATCCGGCCACTAAGTGAACTTCAGCTACTTTACGATAATCTCTTTGAATAAATCCAAATAAAATTTCTGCTAAAAACCTTTTGCTAAGTTTGTCTAACCTGCCCATAATACCAAAATCTATAGGTACAATTTGACCACTATTATCAACAAAAATATTTCCTTGATGCATATCTGCATGAAAAAAACCGTCTCTTACAGCATGTCTTAAAAAATGTTGGATAATATCTTCAGCTATTTTATTAGTATCTAAATTTCTTTTCTTTAGCTCCTCAGCTTCTCTTATTGAAATTCCATCTATCCAATCCAAAGTCATTACATTTTCACTAGTAAAATTCCAATAAATTTCAGGAACTTTAAATCCAGCATCATTTTTAGTGTTTTCAGCATATTCGTTAGCTGCAGCGGCTTCGAATCTTAAATCCATTTCAAGATTAGTTATTTCTTTAAGTAAAAAAACAACTTCAACAAGTTTTAATCTTTTTGTTTTTTTTACAAATGACTCAATGATAAATGCAAATAACATCATTGCATCTATTTCTTCATTGAATATTTTTTTTATATTTGGTCTTAAGATTTTTATTGCCACATCTTTAATTGTTCCGTTGTCATTTATTTTTGCTTTGTGAACTTGTGCAATTGATGCAGCAGCAACTGGTTCACTTAAATCAATTATTGAATTAAACGCATCAACTCCAAGATCTTCTTTAATAATTTCTTTTGCTTCATGAATTGAAAAAGGAGGTAATCGATCTTGAAGTTTTTCTAGCTTTAAAGATAATTCTTCTCCGATTATATCTGGTCTAGTAGCAAGAAATTGCCCAAGTTTGATGAAAGTTGTACCCATAGATTCTAATGACCTAGAAAGTCTTTCACCATCATCCTCAATTAAATTATTTTGTTCCTTTTTTTCAAATGAAATAGATAAAATTTGGAATAATATTGTTACAGCTAAAGGAGGTTTTTTAAATTTTGATGCAATTTTTAAAATATCTGATTTTGCAATTTTTCTTCCTAATTTAAATAAAGTAATAAGTTTTTTAATCATTAAATTTTCCAACCACTATGAATTGAAACAATACCACCAGAAAGATTTCTATAAGAACATTTATGAAAATTATTTTTTTCCATCAACTCTATTAATTCATCTTGATTAATAAATTGTTCAATACTTTTAATTAAATATTCGTAAGGTTCTTTTTCTCCAACTACAAACTGACCAATAATAGGAATGAGTTTTGAGTAATTTTTATATACAAAATCAAGATTTGAATTTTGAATCTTAGAAAATTCTAGACATAGATAGCGTCCGCCAGGCTTTAAAACTCTATAGGCTTCTGAAAGTGCTTTATTTAAATTTTTTGTATTTCTTAGCCCAAAGCTAATAGTGTAATAATCAAATGAATTGTCTGTTATTGGCAATTTTTCTGCTGGAGAAATAACCCATTTTACATTTTTGTAATAAGATAATTTTTGCTTTCCTTGACTAACCATTCCTTTATTAGGGTCTACACAAGTAATTTCAGCCTCTTTATTTGTGCTATCTAAAAATAACTTTCCAACATCCCCCGTCCCACATGCAACATCTATTAATTTTCTACTAACTCTTGGATTCATCATATTGATCAAACTTTTTTTCCAATACCTATGTACACCCATAGACATAAAATCATTCATCAAGTCATATTTGTTGTAGACCTGATTAAATACATTTTCTACAAGTCCTTTTTTATTTTGAAGATTTTGTTGCATAAAAAAATATATATTGAATATAGTATCAAATGCCAGAATTACCAGAAGTAGAAATTGTTAGACAATCCCTTCATAAAAAGATCAAAAAAAAAAGCATAAAAAAAGTAATAATTAGAAACAGGAATTTAAGGTTTAAAATACCAAGTGATTTTGAAAGTTTTCTTAAAAATAAAAAAATAATTGAAGTTAGTAGATTTTCTAAATATTTGATTATCCATTTTCAAAATGAAGATTATTGCTTAATCCATTTAGGAATGTCAGGAACAATTCATATTCTTGATAAGAAAAAACCTCTAAAATTTACGAATACTAGTTTTTATCATTCACCTTTTTTACCTAAAAAACACAATCATGCAGAGTTTGTATTTGATAGCTTGAAAGTAATTTATAATGATCCAAGACGTTTTGGATTTTTTGAAATAATTAATAATTATCAAGATCTACAGAAAAGATTTAAATCAATGGGACCTGAACCATTTAGTGATAAATTTAACTTAAATTATGTAGTTAATTATTTTAAGAAAAAAAATAAGGATATAAAAAGTTTCTTACTTGATCAAAGATTTGTTTCTGGAATAGGTAATATTTATGCAAGTGAAATTCTTTTCGCTAGTAAAATAAATCCATTTAAAAAGGCAAAAAGACTTAATAAAAATGAATGTTTAAATATTATATTTAATTCTAAGAAAATACTTCAACAGGCAATTAATAAGGGAGGTTCAAGTATAAGAGATTTTAAAGATATTTCAGGTAACAAAGGTACCTTCCAAAAGGAGTTTAAAGTCTATCAGCAAGACGGAGCTGATTGTAAGCGTACGAAGTGCAAAGGCATTATAAAAAAAAAGATAACATCAAATAGGTCGACTTTTTTTTGTGTTTCTTGTCAAAAATAGTTAAATATTTAGTTGACCACTATAAATTCTCAAGTTATACCCCTGCGCAGATGGCAAACACAAAATCAGCAATTAAGAGAATTAGAAGAATTTCTAAACAAACAGCGGTAAATAAAGCTAGAAAGAGTAGGTTTAGAAACGCTCTTAAGAAAATGAACCTTTTAATTGATGGTAAAAAGAAAGATGAGGCTTTAAAATTTTTACCAAAGTTAAACTCTGAGTTGATGAAAATTGCCAAAACAGGAATAATAAAAAAACAAAATGCTTCTAGAAACGTTTCTAGAATTACCAAAAAAATAGCTGCAATTTAAACGTTAGCTAAATTTTTAAACAACTCCTGATATCCACATTATATATCTAAGTTTTGTATTAAGTTACTATATTTAGATTTAGTAAATATTTGGATTATAGTAATTCAATCTATATTTGATTTAATTTTAATTCAATCAATTTATTGATTCAATCTATATTTGATTCAATTTGTAATTTTAAATTTAATTTTAATTCAGAATTATTTTTTAAAATATAAATCACAATCATAGATTTTATTTTTTTTAAAATTTCTTTATTAACTTGTTGCAAATTTTTTTAAATAGTTCTAACTGAGATTTCCCCTTAAGTTATGAATAAATTAACAAATACACAAAATATTAATAATTTTTCTTCTGAAGGCTTTGAATGGAAACAAGTGCAGAATGAAATGAAAAATAAACTAGGCTTAGAAGTATATGAGAGCTGGTTGAAAAAGATTTCTTTTGTAGAGGAATTCAATAATTACTTATTATTATCAGTTCCAACAAGATTTATTAGAGATTGGATTACATCAAGGTATTTAGACCAAATATTAAAAATAATTAAAGTTTATAAAAAAGACATTATTAGAATTGAGTTCAAAATAGTTGAAAAAGCTCAAGATATAACTTTAAAAGAAAATAATATTAAAGAGAAAAATACTAATGAAAATGTTTCATTTATAAAAGACTCTTATCTTCAGTATAATCGAATTGATCCAAATAAAAGATTTGATAATTTTATTACAGGTTCAAGTAATAAATTAGCTTACGAAGCTTCTTTAAAAGTTTCAGAAAATATATCTCACTATAATCCACTTTATATTTATGGTGGTGTTGGAATGGGAAAAACTCACTTATTAAATTCAATAGGTTTAGAGCTTAAAAAAAATAATAAAGTAATGTTTATTTCTGCAGAACGTTTCATGTATCAGTTTGTTAAATCAATTAAATCAAACGACATGGTTAAGTTTAAAGAATATTTTAGAAATACAGATATTTTATTAATCGATGATATCCAATTTATAAGTGGAAAAGAGGCTATGCAGGAGGAGTTCTTTCATACATTTAATGCATTACTTGATAAGGGATCTCAAATTATTGTATCGGCTGATCGATCACCAAACAAACTATCAAGGATTCAAGAAAGAATTAAATCAAGATTTTCTGGAGGATTAGTTGTTGATATTCAAAAGCCAGACCTTGAGCTAAGAAAAAAAATAGTTGAAAAAAAAACTGAAGAATTGAATGCTTTGTATTCTGAACAATTACAAGTTTCTAGAGAAATTCAAGATTTTATAAGTAATGAAATAACTGGAAGTGTAAGAGAACTAGTTGGAGCAATAAACAGAGTTGTTTCATTTTCAAGAATTTACAACAAAGTCCCAAATCTTGCTGAAACTAAAGTAGTTTTAAAGGATTTATTAAATTTAGGAGAAAATAAGGTTACAATAGATTTAATTCAGACAATTGTTTGTAAGTTTTTCAAAATCAGCAAAAATGAAATGTTATCATCAAGAAGATCAAGATATTTAGTAAGACCTAGGCAAACAGCAATTTATTTAACTAAAATTTTGACTTCTAAATCATTACCTGAAATTGGAAGAGAATTTTCTAACCGAGACCATACAACAATAATTCATTCAGTAAAAACTATTGAAAAGATAAAAGAAAAAGATCCTGAGATGGTTGATAATATAAATAAATTAAAAAACCAGATTTTATATAATAATAAAGAAAATGAAATTTAACGTTAATCAACAAGATCTTCAGCAAGCATTAAATTATTGTCAAGGTGTTATTGAAAAAAGAAGCACATTACCAATACTTTCTAATATTTTGCTAGATGCAAGTAATTCAAAACTTACTATCACTGCGACTGATCTAGATTTAATATTTATACATCAATTAAATAATGTAGAAATTCTAGAGGAGGGTAAAACAACCACAACTTCTTCAATTATGTACGATATTATAAGAAAGTTTAACTCAGGAAAAAAAATAAATCTTTCTTTAACAGATATAAGCAAATTACAAGTAGAGTCTGA
The DNA here is from genome assembly GCA_902589455.1 of uncultured Pelagibacteraceae bacterium. Classification (GTDB taxonomy): domain Bacteria; phylum Pseudomonadota; class Alphaproteobacteria; order Pelagibacterales; family Pelagibacteraceae; genus Pelagibacter. The sequence continues at coordinate 71,252 of CACISX010000006.1, forward strand.
AAAATCTATTTTTAATTTGAATTGTATAAGTGCAACAGAGTTTCCACTGACAGATGAAAATTTTGATCAAAATGAATTTATAATTAAATCAAAACAATTATTGAAATTATTAAATAAGTGTAAATTTTCAGTTTCTAATGACGAAACAAGGCATTACCTAAGTGGAATTTATTTTCATCAAACAGAAGTTGAAGATAAAAATTATTTAACAGCAGTTGCAACTGATAGTCATAGAATGTCTATTTCAAAAATTAGATTAGAGGAAAAAATTGATTTTGATCCAATAATTTTACCTAAAAAAACAATTTTTCAACTTTGTTCTTTATTAGATAGCTATGACGGAGATGTAAAAGTTTCAAATGTGAAATCAAAAATAAAATTTGAATTAAATAATAGTATTTTAATTTCAAAACTTATTGATGGAAAATTTCCAAACTATATTCAGGTTATACCTAAAAATAATCAAAAAAAATTAGAAATAGACTTAAAATTATTTTTAAATTCTGTTGATAGAGTAGCATCTGTTTCATTAGACAAAAAAGATGGTGTGAAATTCAATTTATCTAAAGACACTCTAGATCTTTCGGTAAATAATACCAACAGTGGTGATGGTAAAGAAACTTTAAGTGTTAAGTTTGATCAGGACTTAGAGATAAGTTTTAACTCTAGATATTTGATAGATGTTGCTTCACAACTTGATGGAGACAGAGTTGAAATTTTCTTTAATGATACTGGTTCACCAGCACTAATAAAAGATCCGGGTGATTTTGATAGTATTTTTGTTGTTATGCCTATGAAGGGCTAATTAATTAAGTCTAATTCTGAATAAATATTTTTTTCAAGAATTTGAATAAAATTTTCCTTTGTTAACCCAGAAGGAATTGGTTTTAGAATAGAGATTGTAATAGTTTTATTAGATTTTTTTTCACCTTTTTTAGGCCACACATATCCAGAATTAATTGCAACTGGCTGACAAGTCACATTTAGCAGTTCATAAATTCTCGAGGCACCTTTTTTAAAAGGTGGTCTTTCATCTGGAAGAACTCTAGTTCCTTGAGGAAAAATAATTAAAGGTCTATTAGAAGTAGCCATCATTTTTGAAATATCTTCAAAAAAACCCAAGTTATCTTTTGTAACTTTATTTCTTTTTATTGAAATTGATCCTATTTTTTTTAAGTACCAACCAAATATTGGAATTAACAATAATTCTTTTTTTAGAATAAATACAGGTGAGTTAAAGATTGTTTGTAAATAAAAAGTTTCAAACATTGATTGATGAGATGCTGCTATAAAAAATTTTTCATTATTAATAATATTTTCCCTTCCTTTGATTGAAATTTTTACTGAAAGAACAAACCTTAAACAAAAACTGGCCCAATGGCCCATTAATTTACCTCCCATCAAAACAATCTGTTTAGGTAAAAAAAATGACGGTAAAAAAATTATCGAAATAAAAATGATTCCAGTGAAAAATAATATTGAAAATAAAAAGTTTCTTATCATTTTTGTCAAAAGCTAAATTATATCTTTATGCTTTTGTCTTTTTCTTATTACTTTAATTTTTGATCCCTTTAATAATAATTCTACTGGTTTAGGTCTTAAATTATAATTTGAGCTAAGTGACATTCCATAAGCTCCTACATCACATATTGCTATTAAATCTTTTTCTTTCAACACTTGAAACTTTTTTAATGTAACAAATTTATCTGTACTTTCACAAATAGGACCTACAAATTCATATGGTTTTTTAGATGTTTTTTTATATTTTGTAACAGGTAAGGTTTTATGAAGCGCACCATACAAAGCAGGTCTCATTAAATCGTTCATTGCGGCATCTAAAATGATAAATTTTTTACTTCCGCTATCTTTTATATAGATTATTTTTGACACTAATGTACCGGTATCGCCAATAATTGATCTACCTGGTTCAAATATAATTTTAACTTTATGTTTTATTAAAAATTTAAGAATAGCCGTGTTGTATTTTTTATAATTAAGTTTTTTATTTTTATCAGTGTAAGTGATACCCATACCTCCACCTAAATCTATAAATTCAAATTTATGATTTGTTTTATTGAGAATTTGAGAAACCTCTTTAAGCATTTTTTCATAAGGTCTATGGTCTAAAATTTGACTGCCTATATGAACGCTTAGACATTTTAAATCAATATTTTTTGAATTTTTGCAATAATTTATAATTTCATAGAATGTATTTTTATTTACACCAAATTTATTTTCTTTTTTCCCAGTGGATATTTGACTTAATGTTTTTGCATCTGTGTTGGGGTTTAGTCTTACACCAATTTTTATTCTTTTATTTTTTGATTTTGCTATTCGATTTATTTCTTTTATTTCACTTAAAGACTCAGCGTTAATAAGCAAAATTTTTTTATCAATAGCAAAGCTGATTTCACTTGTTGTTTTACCAACACCAGAAAATACTATTTTGCTTGGATTAATTCCTGCTTTTAAAGCCATCATTAGTTCACCCACAGAAACAACATCAGCACCTAATCCAAATTTTTTAATTTCTCGAATTAAATTAACATTTGTATTGGATTTAACTGCAAAGCAGATTAGTGGCGAAAAAGATTGAAAACTTTTTTTAAAATTTTTAATATTTTCTTTTAATTTAGAATAAGAATAACAATAAAGAGGTGTTCCAAATTTATTTGCAATTTTTTGGAGACTTATTTTTTCTACTGTTAATTTATTTTTTATATACTTCATTAAGCTGAGTTAATTAAAATTTTTTGTGTTTCTACTTTTTTTTCAGGATCAACGTATTTAGGGTCGCTTTTCTTTCCACAAGAAACAACTACACAAAATAATAATATA
>CACISX010000007.1 GCA_902589455.1 uncultured Pelagibacteraceae bacterium
CGCCCCAAAAACAAAATAAATCTTTCCAATTCCAAGTTTTATAATTTGGATTGACTGTAACTAAGTCCCAATTAGAAAGTGAGTATTTTACTTTTGGCTGATTCACTAAGTTTATTTTAAACTAATAAATTCTACTGTCCATATAAGAGAGTTGGCAACCAAAGAGCAATTTGAGGAAATATAATTATTAAAATTAAACCTATTACTTGTAGAACCATGAATTGCATCATTCCGTAATAAATATCTTTTAAATCCCACTCTGGAACTACACCTTTTAAAAAATATGCGGATAGTGCTACGGGTGGAGATAGCCAGGCGGTCTGGAGATTGACAGCAACAAGAATTGCAAACCAAGTTAAATTGAAACCTAATGCTTCAACCAAAGGTAAAATTATTGGTACAATGATCATCACAATTGGTACCCACTCTAATGGCCAGCCAAGTAAAAATATAGCTATCATTACAATTGCTAAAATAAAATATTTGTTCATCTCTAAACCTAATAAAAATTCTGTTAACAAAGTAGGTGTTCCTAATCTTGCAAAGACAGCGCCAAAGAAGTTTGAAGCAGCAACTAAAACCATAATTAAAGCAGTAATTTCTAAAGTTTTAACAAGTGCTTCTTGGAGTTTAGATAGAGTTAATTTTTTATATGCTAATGAAAGTAACAATGCACCCATTGCACCACAACCAGCAGCTTCTGTTGGTGTTGCAAAACCAAATAAAATACTTCCTAAAGCAGCAAAAACAAGCGCTGCAGGAGGAACTAAACCTAAGAAAAATTCAATCCAAACTTCTTTCATACTAGCTGCTCTCATTTCTTCAGGAATTACAGGTCCTAACTTTGGATTAATCATGCATCTAATTGTTGTATAACCCGCGTATAAACCTGCTAAAAGAATTCCTGGAATGATTGCAGCAGCAAATAAGTCAATTACTGGTATCTCCATTATAGGACCCATTACTACAAGCATAATACTTGGTGGTATTAAAATTCCTAATGTTCCTCCCGCAGTAATTGTACCCGCCGCAAGTCTTACATCATAGCCTGACCTATTCATTGATTTTGCAGCCATAATTCCAAGAATAGTAACTGATGCACCGACAATTCCCGTTGCTGCAGCAAATATAACTGAAACAAATAAAACTGCATAATACAAAGATCCTCTTACTTTAGCTAACATCATTTGAAATGAAGAAAATAATCTTTCCATTAATCCTGCTTGTTCCATCATAATTCCCATAAAGACAAAGAGTGGGACAGCTGCCAGGGTTTGTTCGGTCATAACCATTGAGAACTGGAGGGTCATTAAATAAAAGACTAATTTTCCAAATCCCAAGTATCCAAAAACAAAACCTAAGAATATCAATGTAAATGAAATTGGAAATCCTACAAATATTGCAAAAAGCATTACTCCAACTAAAATAAATCCTAAAATAGCTGGATCAATTAATTCTGCTAGCATTTATCTTCTCCTGGCCACTTTCCTCTAGTAGCTGCCCAATAACTTTTAAATAATTCTGAAATCCCTTGAATTAGTAAAAACACTATTCCTATTAATAAACAGGTTTTAATTGGCCACATATATGGCATCCAGGTTGTGTCCATTCCTCTTTCACCTCTTTGAATTGACTCACCTACATAACCAATCGTCATGTAAAGAAACACTATTAAGCCTGGAAAATAAAATAAAATATATAACCAAAAATCAATTGTGCCTTGATTCTTGGTTTTAAAATTTCTATATAAAAAATCAGCTCTTATATGAACACCTTTTGAAAGTGCATACCCAGCACCTAACATAAAAAGTGCACCATATAAAAATCTACTGATGTCATAAGCCCATATTGTTGGGGCATGAAATAATTTTCTAGCAAAGACCTCGTAAGTCATTGCAAGAATTAAAGGCATCAATATCCAACAAACAACGTTACCAACCCATTTACTAAATTTATCAATATTTACAATTGAAGTTGCCATCCATGACGGCATATCACTTGGCATTTTTCCTGAACCACCTCGCCTTTCGGCAATCATTTCATCAGATATATCTAATTTACTTGGTTCGTCTGCCATAAAAAAATATTAAAAAAATTAGAGCGGACTATTAAGTCCGCTCTAAGATAAAGATTATTTAATGATTACTTTAATGTTGCTGCGTGAGCCATTCCTAGCTTCGCATTAGACATTTGAGCACCACTCCAGAAAGGAACTGCGATATCAGCAAATTCTTTCATAGAGTCCCAAACTTCAGCAAAGAATGCATTTTTAGCTGCGTTTGTTTCCAAACTTTTCTTAGCAGCTGCCATGTATTCAGTGAAGTAATCAGAAGGAGTATCCTCTAATTTTACACCATGAACTTCTGTAAGCTCTTTTAAAGCTTTTCCATTTTCATAGATTCTGTAACTTAGAGATTTCGCTAGAGATGCATTTGCTGCAACTTCTAGAGACTTCTTCTCATGATCGCTCATAGCATTGTATGTTTTTCCAGTAATATAAAAGTCAGCATTTACTACTACTTGGTGTAAACCTTGTAGATAGTAGTGCTTTAATACTTTTTGGAAACCAAACGTTAAGTCTGGTTTTGGACAACACCATTCAGCAGCATCAATAGTTCCCGCTTCTAAAGCTGGTAGAATATCTCCACCACCCATAGCAACAGATGCTATACCGATGTCTTTATAAGTTTGTCCTGGAATTCCTGGAGGAGTTCTGAATTTATATTTTCTAAAGTCAGCCATATCTTTAATTGGTTTTGGAAACCAACCTAAAGCTTCAGGACCAACTGGTTGAATCATAAATCCTTTTATATCTCTTCCCATTTCTTTCCATAGTCTGTCATATAGCTCTTTTCCACCACCATATTGAAACCATGATAAGAATGCAATGTTGTCAATACCAACTCCACCACCAGCTACTGGCGAACCAAATAACATAGCAGCAGGATGGTCTCCTGACCAATAGTGCGTCCAAGCAAATCCACAATCGATAAGACCTTTATCAACTGCGTCTAAAGTTTCTTTTACACCAACAACTGCTCCTGCAGGCATAATTTCAAACTTAAGAGATCCACCTGTCAAAGTTGTTACTGTGTCAGTGAAATCCTTTAACATCTTAACTTCATCAGCCTTTGTGTTAAGAACTGTCTGACATTTTAGTGTTTTCGCAGCATTAGCATTTGAAATAAATCCAAATACCATCGCAACCGCAAATAACATTGAAATGATTTTTTTCATTTGTTTCCCTCTGTTTATTTTTAAAAATGAAACATTGTCAAAGAATGAAATCTAAAACAAGTGTTAATATTGGATTATTTTAATTATTTTGTGTACAGAATGTAACAAATAAAAAATTTTAATTTATAAGAGTTCTAAGTAATGGAGAATTTTGACTATATAATAATTGGTGCAGGATCAGCAGGTTGTGTCCTTGCTAATAGAATTTCGTCTAATCCTAAAAATAAAGTCTTACTTTTGGAAGCAGGTGGTAAAGATACTAATCCATGGATACATATACCAGGAGGATATTTTAAAACAATGCACAATCCTGAAACCGATTGGTGTTTTAACACTGAGGAAGAACCATTCTGTGATAATAGAAAGATGACTTACCCAAGAGGAAAAACTCTTGGTGGAAGTTCGTCTATAAATGGAATGCTTTATATTCGAGGTCAATCAAATGATTATAATTATTGGAGACAATTAGGAAATGTTGGATGGTCATGGGAAGATGTGCTACCTTATTTTAAAAAATCTGAAGACTTCCAATTTGGAAAAAATGAATTTCATGGCTCTGGAGGACCATTAAAAGTAGAAAAAATTAGATCAACTTTTAAAGTTTTAGATTTATTTTTAGAAGCTGCAGAAGAATTTGGATATAAAAAAACTGACGATTTTAACAACGGTGATAATGAAGGAATGGGATATTTTCCTTTAACTGTTAAAAATGGTTTTAGATGTAGCACAGCAGTTGGATATTTAAATCCAGTAAAAAACAGAAGTAATTTAAAGATTATAACTAAAGCCCATATCAAAAATATTGAATTTGAAAATAAAATTGCCAAAAAAGTTAATTTTTGGACTGGTGATAAGTTAAATACTGTTGAAGCAAATGGTGAGATAATTTTAAGTGCTGGTACTATTGGATCTCCACATATTCTTCAAGCTTCAGGTTTAGGTCCTGCTAAATTATTAAAAGACAATGGAATTGAAGTTTTATTGGATCATAAAAGTATAGGTCAAAACTTAACAGACCATCTGATGTTAAGACCAGTTTATAAAATAAAAAATTTAGAAACATTAAATGATATTTATTATAGTTTTACAAAAAAAATATTTACTGGATTAAAATTTTTCTTAACTCGAAGTGGTCCACTCACTGTCGGTGCAAGTTATTTGTGTGGTTTCGTAAAAAGCGATCCGCATTTAGAAACTCCCAACTTACAATTTCATGTTTCACCTGCTAGTACAGATCTTTTAGGAAAATCATCTTTGCATAAATTCCCTGCTTTCACACCAACCATTACCAATGTAAGACCCACAAGTAGAGGATCTATTGAATTAAAATCTAATGACACAAGAATTCCTCCAAAAATTAAAATGAATTATTTATCTACAGATGAAGATAGAGAAATAGCAGGAAAGTCTCTTAAAATAGTTAGAAAAATAGTAATGGAATCTAAAGCTTATAAGGAATATGAACCGGAAGAATTAAGACCCGGAATAAATATTACTGATATTGAACAACTTGCTGTTGAAGCAGGAAAATATGCTAATACTATTTTTCATCCTGTCAGCACATGCAGAATGGGCAAAGATGAAAATGCTGTAGTATCTGATCAATTAAAAGTTCATGGAATTAAAAACTTAAGAGTGATTGATGCATCAGTAATGCCTTATATTACCTCTGGAAATACTAATGCACCAACTATTATGATTGCAGAAAAAGGTGCAGACATGATACTACACCAGTAATGTTTGCAGAATTTTTTACTCCAGAACAAATAGCAATATTAACTCAAATTATTTTTATTGATCTAGTTTTGGCTGGAGATAACGCAATAATAATTGGAATGGTTGCATCTAAATTTCCAGTAGAAGAAAGAAAAAAAGTTATTTTCTGGGGGATTGGTGGTGCAGTAATTTTAAGAATAATTCTAACCTTGCTTACTGCATATCTTTTACAAATTACAGGTTTAAGATTAATTGGAGGATTGCTACTTCTTTATATCGTTTACAAACTTTATGTAGATGTAATCAAGGGCTCAGAGGCTGAGGAAGACATTAAAGTAGATAATTCTAGCTTTATAAAAGCTATTTGGACCGTTTTACTAGCTGATTTTACAATGAGTTTAGATAATGTCCTTGGTGTGGCCGGCGCAGCTGGAGATCATTATGGATTACTTGTTTTTGGATTAGTTTTATCTATTGTATTAATGGCAACAGCAGCAACATTAATATCTGGGTGGATAAAAAAATACAGATGGATAGCCTGGCTTGGATTATTAGCAATATTAGTTGTTGCGGTTGAGTTGATTTACACAGATATTAAAATATTATTCTTTTAATGTATCTTCAAAAAATAAATCTTAAAAATAAATATGCATTAGTCACTGGTGCTGGAAAAGGTCTGGGAAGAGCTTGTTCTATTGCTTTAGCTGAGGCAGGTGCAACAGTTATAGCTCTAAGCAGAACACCTTCTGATCTAAATAAATTAGAAAAGGATGTTAAAAAAGCAAAAGGGAAAGTTATTAAAGTTACATGTGATGTAATGAATTATGAAGATCTAAAACAAAAAATAGAAAAAATTAAAATTATTGATGTATTGGTCAATAATGCTGGAACTAATTTTCCAGAACCTTTTGAAAAAATTAAACAAAGTAGCATGAATTACCTAGTAGATTTAAATCTTAAAGCGGCATTCAACGTAGCACAACTTGTTGTAAAAAAAATGCTTAAAAATAAAAAAAGGACTGGTTCAATTATAAACATGTCATCTCAACTTGGTCATGTAGGTATGGCAGGTAGGAATGTGTATAACATGACAAAATTTGGAATTGAGGGATTAACGAAAGGTATGGGTGTAGAGTTAGCAAAAAAAAACATAAGAGTTAATACTGTAGCACCAACTTTTGTTGAAACACCAATGGTAAAAAAATTTTTTAAAAACAAAAGATTTAAAAAACTAGCCCTTGGAAATATTCCCATGGGGAAAGCTGCTACAGAAAGTGATGTTGCAACAACTGTATGCTTTTTGGCATCTTCAGCATCTTCAATGATAACCGGTACATCAATAATAATAGATGGTGGATGGACAGCTCAATAATTTACAAATTTTTTTTAGTTTTTCTTTTTTTTATTACACCAGCTAGTGCAATTGAATTTCAGGGAAAGTTTTTACAAGGTCATTTTATATTGGGTAAAACTGATAATAATGCAAAAATATTAGTTGGTAAAAAAGAAGTTAAAGTATCGAAAGATGGTTTTTTTGTTTTTGGTATAGATCGAGATCAAAAATATGACCTAACATTTACAAAAATCATTGATGGAAAAAAATTAATAACAACAAAAAAAGTTTTAAAAAGAAAATACAATATACAGAGAATTGATGGTTTAGATAAAAGTAAAGTAACCCCACCAGAGTCTGTTTATAAAAGAATTAAAAAAGAAAATAATGCAATTGGAGAAGCAAGAGCTATAAATTCTGACCTACAATTTTTTAAAGAAAAATTTATCATGCCGGTACAAGGTATTATAAGTGGCGTTTATGGCAGTCAAAGAATCTTAAATGGTAAACCGAGATGGCCCCATTACGGAATAGATATTGCAGCAAAACAAGGAACAATGATTAAATCATCTGGCTCAGGTGTAGTTACTATGGCTGAAGATGATTTATATTATACTGGAGGAACTATAATTATGGATCATGGTCATGGAATTTCTACCATCTACTCTCATCTAGAGAATGTTTTGGTTTCTGTTGGTGATCAAATTAAGCAAGGAGATATTATTGGAACAGTCGGATCTACCGGACGTTCTACCGGTCCACATCTTGATTTTAGAATTAATTGGTTTCAAACCAGACTTGATCCTATGTCTGTATTAAAAAATGTCAAAAAATAAACAGGCAATTTTTTTAATTATAATTTCAGTTTTTTTTGGAACATTAATGTTAACTTTTTTAAAGTTAGCTCAGGAGGAGGTTAACGTTTATGTTGCTGGGTTTTTTAGGTTTTTATTTGGTTTCTTAATTATTCTTCCTTATATCTTAAAAACTAAATTAACTGTTTTTAAAACAAATCATCTTAAAAAACATTTCTTTAGAGCAGTTTTAAACTTACCTTCAATGCTTTTATATTTCTCAGCTTTAGTAATGTTGCCAATTGAAAAAGTCACAGCAATATCTTTTGTTGTTCCTTTCTTTGTAACAATATTAGCTGTTTTATTTCTTGGAGAAAAAATTTATATATACAGAACTTTAGCCTTAATATTAGGTTTTATTGGAATGATAGTAATCCTTAGACCTGGAATTATTGATATTTCTATTGGAGTTTATATGGCTTTAGCCTCATCTTTAATGTGGTCGGTAGTTATTATAATCACCAAAAGTATAGCAAAGGATGATAGTTCAATCACAATTTTATCTTATGGTTATACTATCATGACAATTTTAAGTTTTATAATTGCATTATTTTATTGGCAAACTCCTAGTTTACAAACTTTGATATATTTATTTTTTGCTGGCTTATCTGGTACATTGTTACATCTTTGTATAAATCATGCTTATAAACTTGTAGATGTAAGTATGACACAACCATACTCCTTTCTAAGTTTAATATTTGCTTCTCTAGTTGGTTACTATGTTTTTAGCGAAACACCTGATCTATTAACTTGGATTGGAGCAAGTATTATATTTTTAGGTGTTTTTATTATGTCATACCGTGAAATGAAGCTTGATAAAGAAATAATAAGAAAAAGATTAGACATAAAATCCTAATTAAATTTAAATTTCTGATTTAGCTCTAAAACGTTCATAAATTAATCTAGCTCTAACTCCTAAACTTAAAAATGGATCATGAGGAAGCCGCGTAGGTTTATTTCTTGCTTCAATAGTTTCTATCTCAGTTGTATTTTCATTACTTGCTTTTATGGCAATTTGCTCTCCAAATAAAGTACCAACTCCAATACCTGAACCATTATAACAACCTGCAACAAATATATTGTTATCTATTTTCTCAAAAATTTGAGAGCTGTTTCTTGTTCTTGAAACAATACCCGACCACGAAGATTGGATGATATTATCAGGCAATTCAGGAAATCTTTTTTTAATTCCAATCCTTTGATTTAAAGACCTTTTATTCAATTCAGATTTAGACATTTGATAAGGATTATAAACTTCTGCAGTGTTTCTTATTAAAATTCTTCTATCCTTTGTAAATCTAATAGTGGCGCCCATAGGCCTTACAGGCAAAATACCCCATTCAGATGGTTCTCCTATAGATTTAAATTCTTCATCTGTTAAAGGTCTAGTCATGCTTGCTGTCAAAGTTAAAGGGAAATTATAATTTTTTTTTATATCTAAAGATCTTAAAAAACCATTAGTAGCAAAAATTATTTTTTTTGTTTTTATAGAACCTTTTTCAAACTGGCAATGAATTTTACCATTTATTTTTTGCCATCTCGTTAAAAAAGAATTTTCAAATAGTTGAACATTATTTGGAAGAGCATCAATCATAGCCCTAGCTAGTTTTCCTGGATGAAGTAATATTCCTCCTTTAGTAAAAATACCTATATTGTAAAAATTTGTTCCCAACTTTTTTCTTAATTGTGAATTATCTAAGAGAGAGTGTTTAAAATTTAAATTGGATAAAATTTTTGAAAAATTAAACAAAATTTTTTCATCTTTTAATTCAGATGAAGCAAAATATTTTCCACATTCATTCCAATCACAATTAACTTGATATTCTTTTATAAAATTTTTTACACTAATAATTCCAAGTTGATAGATATCTATTTTTTTTTTATAAATTTCTAATTTTTTGTTAGATGTAAATCCATCATTTAAAGTTGTATCAACTAAATAACCAGAGTTTCTTCCACTCGCTCCTTCTCCAGCTAATTGAGCATCAACTAATACAATATTTTGACCAGGATTTAGCTGTCCTAATTTTCTTGCTGCTGATAAGCCTGTGTAACCAGCTCCTATAATCAACCAATCACAATTAATTTTTGAATTTAATATATTAGGGTTCTGTCTTTGATCAAGATCATTAATCCAACTACAACCATTATCATTTATAAGCATTTAATTAATTTTAGTTTAATATATGTTAGAGTATAAAAAAATTGGTTCTCATTAAATGAAAAAAATTAAATTTTACTTTTTAAGTATATTTATTTTATTTTTAATATTTGAGTTGTTATCTTTTGCTTCTATTAAAATTATTAAAAACAAAGTATTATTATCGAATACTTTTTCACAGGAATATAAACCAAAAATTATTGAAAATTATTCAGAGTTTATACCCTACTCAAGAAATGTAATAAATTTTAGTGAGTTAAATAATTATATAGTAAAAAATGATAATAGTTTTTTTTATTCAGTTATAAGAAATTTTGACAATAAGAATAAAAATAATATTTTAATTCAAGGTGATTCTTGGGCTGAAGTTGCTAATAAGAAAAAAATTTTTTCTTATTTAATAAAATATTCAGACAAACATAATGTTGGGATCATAAATGCAGGAATTTCAAGTTATTCCCCTAGTCCAATGACTAGTCAGCTATATATATTAGAAAAAGAGTTTGAAATAAAACCAAGTATAATTATAGCTATAATAGATCAGACTGATATTGGTGATGAATTGTATAGATATTATACTTTAGAAAAAAATTCATTTTCTCCATCACTGACAAAAATCCAAAGAAAATTTTATCTAGAGTCTAATGAAAAATTCAAAAAATCTAATCTGTTCTCACTTAAATTAATTAATTTTATTTATTCATATTTTTTGTTCCAAAAAGAAATTTATAATAATAATTCATTTAATGCGGCAAAAATTATTTTTAAGAAAATTAAATCAAAATTATTTGGTGTTCCTTTGGTATTATCACCACTTAAATTTGGTATCAATGAAATTGAAAAAAATATTTTTAAATCAAAATTAAACAATTATATTAATTTGGCTTTTCAAAATTCTGATCTTAAAAGAATCTACTTTGTAACTCACCCGCATGTGAAACATTTAAATAAAGAATTTAAAACAAATGTTAACACAATTATTGATGAGATTATCAATGAAAATAAAAAAAAAGATATTATTCATTTAGATTTTGAGATTTTAATGAATTCATTTGATATGAAAATTTTTTTAAAAGGTGATGAATTCTCTCATCTTACAGAAAACGCTTATGCTAACTATTATTATCCAAAAATTTTTAATAAAATAAAGTAAAGAAATTTTTAACTGTAATTCTATCTTTAAATTTATCTGTATTCACAATTAGTCTAATTCAAATTCATTCTTATAATCTTTTTTTAAACTTAGGTCTTGTTTTAATTTATCTAATACACAATTTCCAATTATCAGATAATCCAGTTCCGTTCCCATAAAACAGTTGAAAGCATCTGTTGGTGTATTTACAATTGGTTCTCCTCTAACATTAAATGAAGTATTAACTATTACGGGACACCCAGTTTTATCCTTGAATTTTCTAATTAAATCATAATAACGACTATTTATATTTTTGGATACAGTCTGAACTCTTGCTGAATAATCAACATGGGTTACCGCTGGAATTTGAGATCTTTTTATATTTAATTTTTCTATCCCAAAAAGTTTTTTTTGATCCTCGTTCATTTCAATTTTTTTATTAGAATTAATATTTGCCACTAATAGCATATAAGGACTATCAACATTTATATCAAACCATTCTGATAAATCTTCTCTGAGAACCGAAGGAGCAAAAGGCCTAAAACTTTCTCTATACTTTACTTTTAAATTCAAATTTTTTTGCATTTTGTCTGACCTTGGGTCTCCTAAGATAGATCGACCACCTAAAGCTCTTGGACCAAATTCCATCCTCCCCTGGAACCAACCTATTGCTTTTTCATTTGATATAAATTCTGCAGTTTTATCAATAAGATCCTCATAGTTTAAGGTATCAAATTTAGCACCTAAGGACTTTAATTCTTTTTCAATTTCTTCCTGATTAAATTCTTTTCCTAAATAAGAACCTTTCATGTCATCAGTTGAATTTACTAATCTTTCATTTCCTTGATCAATATACCAAAGCGCTAGGGCTGCACCCAAAGAACCACCTGCATCTCCGGCAGCAGGTTGAATCCAAATATTTTCAAAAATTTTTTCTTTAAGTAATTTTCCGTTTGCTACACAATTTAATGCTACACCACCAGCTAAACATAAATTTTTAATACCATATTCATTTCTTATGGATTTTGCTAAATTAATCATTATTTCTTCTGTAACTTTTTGAATTGATGCTGCTATATCCATATGAAATTGAGATATTTTTTCATGTTTTGGATCACGACGTTTTTGACCAAATAATTTATCAAATTTTTCATTTGTCATAGTAAGCCCAGTTGCATAATTAAAAAAATTTTGATCTAATCTAAAAGTTCCGTCCTCCTTTATATCAACTAATTGTTTTACCTTATCTTCATAGATAGGGCTTCCATAAGGAGCTAAACCCATTAATTTATATTCACCACTATTTACTTTGAAACCTGTATAATAAGTAAATGCAGAATAAAGTAATCCAAGTGAATGTGGAAAATGAATTTCTTTTTTAATTTCTAAATTATTTTTTCTTCCTATTGCTACCGTGGTTGTTGCCCATTCACCCACACCATCAGCTGTTAATACAACGGCTTCATCATAAGGAGATGGAAAAAAAGCACTAGATGCGTGACTTAAATGATGGTCTGAAAAAAAAATATTTTCATCAGATTTATAATTTTGATCATGTTCTTTTAGTTTATTAAATAAAAAATTTTTTTGAAAAAGTTTTTCCTTAATCCATAAAGGCATTGCCTTTGAAAAAGAAATAAAACCTTTGGGAGCAAAAGCTACATAAGTTTCTAACAATCTTTCAAATTTCAAAAATGGTTTTTCAAAAAAAACTATCTGATTTACTTCGCTCAATTTTAAATTTGCATATTCTAAAACAAAATCAATTGCATTTTTTGGATAATTAGGATCGTGTTTTTTTCTTGTAAACCTTTCCTCTTGAGCTGCAGCAATAATTTTTCCATCTTTTAAAATACAAGCTGCACTATCATGATAAAATGCAGAAATACCTAATATTGATGACATTTTAAAAAATTGTATAAATGAATGGAGCTACTGCAGATCCTTGACTTAAAATTATTAATCCTCCAAACAAAACTAAGACTATAATAATTGGCATTAACCAATACTTTTTTCTAACTTTTAAAAATTCCCAAAATTCTTTTATAAAATTCATATTAAAACTGGTTTTTCATTTTGCTCTTTGGACCACTTTTTTCAATCCAATAAGACTTTTTTTTATTATATTTTAAATTTAACAGATCTTTTCCTAATACTTTCATAAAAAAACCTATTGGAGTTACAACTAAAAAAAAAATTATCCCCATAACTAATGGAGAAACTATCTTTCCTAAAAAGATGCCAAATTTAAACCAAATTTTATTTAAAGGTGTTAAAATTGAAGAATTTAATAAACCCAGTATTAAAAAAACAATAGATAAAGAAAAACACCAAATAATTATATTTTGATCTTTAGTTAATGGATAAACTGATATTATAAAAAAAAAAATAAAAAAAACTATTCCAAAGCTTTTATTTGAGCTTATTTGGATTTTTTCTTTCATAATTTCACTTATATATAGTATCTAAAATTTAATTCATCTAGAAAATGAAAAAAGTTTTTAATGAAGTTTTAAATCTATTTTAAACTTAATTAGCTAAAGAAGTTTGTTTTTTCATATCTGCTTTTTTTATTCCTGCTACCTTTACAGGTTTCTTCATAGCGTCTCTTCTAAAAGGTTCTCCAAGCTCTTGGTTTAAAATTACTTCGATGAATGTGGTAATTCCTTTTTTTTGATCCTCACATGACTGCTTAATAGCATGTGTTGTTTCTTCCATTGTTCTAACAGTTAAACCTTTTAAACCGCATGCATCAGCAACTTTTGCATAACTCAATTCAGGGTCCAATTCTGTTCCAACAAAATTATTATCAAACCATAGAGTAGTATTTCTTTTTTCTGCTCCCCATTGGTAATTTCTAAAAATAACCATAGTGATTGCGGGCCACTCATCTCTAGCACATGAACTCATCTCATTCATGCTGATACCAAAAGCACCATCACCAGCAAAACCAATTACTGGTGTATCTGGGCAACCAATCTTTGCTCCTAAAATTGAAGGAAAACCATAACCACACGGACCAAACAATCCTGGAGCTAAATATTTTCTAGGTTTTTCAAAAGTGGGGTAAGCATTTCCTATTGCGCAATTATTTCCTATATCACTTGAAATTATTACATCTTCTGGCATTCCTGATTGAATTGCTCTCCAAGCCTGTCTTGGCGACATCCTATCTGCGTCTCTTTCTCTAGCTTCTTTATTCCATACTGTTCCCTCGTCATCGTCTTCATGATCTAAACTTGAAAGTTTTTGTAACCAAGCTGATTTGGTTTGGTGAATTAAATCTTTTCTAGCTTGTCTATCAGTATCACCTGCATTTGAGGATAATTTTAAAAAAATTTGCTCTGCAACTAATTTTGCATCTCCACTTATTCCTACTGTCACTTTTTTAGTCAAACCAATTCTATCAGGATTAATATCTACTTGAATAATGTTTGCATTCTTTGGCCAATAGTCGATTCCATAACCAGGTAAAGTAGAAAAGGGATTTAATCTTGTTCCTAAGGCTAACACTACATCGGCTTTTGAAATTAATTCCATTGCAGCTTTTGATCCATTATATCCTAATGGTCCAACCGCTAAAGGATGGCTTCCAGGGAAACTATCATTATGTTGGTAACCTGAGCAAACTGGTGAGTCTAATTTTTCAGCAAGTTTTTTTGTAGCTTCAATAGCTCCACCAATAACAACTCCAGCTCCAGATAGTATTACTGGAAATTTTGCTTTCGAAAGCAAGTCAGCTGCTTTAGAGACAGCTTCATTACCCCCACCTTGTCTTTCTAATCTTACAATTGGTGGAAGATCAATATCAATTACTTGACACCAATAGTCTCTCGGAACATTTATTTGTGCTGGCGCTGATCCTCTTATAGCTTTTTCTATAACTCTATTTAACACTTCTGCCATTCTAGATGGATCTCTTACTTCTTCTTGATAGCAAACCATATCTTTAAATAAATTCATTTGTTCTACTTCTTGAAATCCACCTTGTCCCATTGTTTTGTTGGCTGCTTGAGGTGTAACTAATAAAAGTGGAGTATGATTCCAGTAAGCTGTTTTAATTGGTGTAACTAACCCTGTAATCCCAGGTCCGTTCTGTGCAATAACCATTGACATTTTACCAGTGGCCCTTGTGTAACCATCAGCAATCAAACCACCATTTGTTTCATGAGCAACATCCCAAAATCTTATTCCTGCATCTGGGAAAATATCTGAAATAGGCATAAAAGCCGAACCTATTATTCCGAAAGCATGTTCGATACCATGCATTTGTAAAACTTTTACAAAAGCTTCTTCTGTTGTCATTTTTGTCATAAAACTAGAACCTCTCTAAAGTGTAAATTTAAGTATTTATAAAATTCGTTTGTTAATTTGTGCGATTAATATATAAGATTTTACAAAATTCAAACAAACAAATCGACACGATATGGCAACAGATATAATAATTCATGATGAAAAAGACAACGTGGGAGTAGTTGTTATTGAAAAAATCACTCCTAAACAAGACTGCTCTTGCTGGGTAATGGAAAACGACAAAACTGTGAGTATTCAATCTGCAGATGAAATTCCTTTAGGTCACAAGATTGCTATGATTAACCTTAATGAAGGTGATACGATAATTAAATATGGTCACGACATAGGAAAGGTAGTTAAATCAATAAAAAAAGGTGAACATGTTCATGTTCACAATGTTAAAACAAAGAAATGGTAAAGAGATTATGGAAATTCCAAAAAGTTTTTTAGGTTATAAAAGAGAAAACGGCAGAGCCGGTACAAGAAATCATGTAATCATTCTACCAGTAGATGATATCTCTAACGCTTGTGCTGAAGCTGTAGCTAACAACATCAAAGGTACAATTGCTCTTCCACATTCTTATGGAAGACTACAATTTGGTGCAGATCTAGAGTTACATTTCAGAACTATGATTGGTACCGCAAAAAATCCTAACGTTGCAGCAGCAATCATAATTGGAATTGAGCCAAAATGGACAAAAAGAATTGTAGATGAAGTCGCTAAAACTGGAAAACCTGTCGAAGGATTTAGTATTGAAGGTGCTGGTGATATTGAGACTATTATGAAAGCATCAAAAAAAGCTCAAGAATTTTCAATTTGGGCATCTGAAAAACAAAGAGAGGAATGTCCAATCAGTGATCTATGGATTTCTGTTAAATGTGGAGAGTCTGATACTACATCTGGTTTAGCCTCAAATCCTACTGTCGGAAATTTAATGGACAAACTTGAACCCCTTGGAGTTCATTTATGCTTTGGAGAAACTTCTGAATTAACTGGAGCGGAAACAGTTTGTGAAAAAAGAGGGAAAACAACAGAAGCTCAAGAGAAATTTAAAAAAACATGGAACGATTATAATGACTTTATTTTAAAAGAGGCTACTGATGATTTATCTGAAAGCCAACCTACTGCTGGTAATATTGCAGGAGGTTTAACAACAATCGAGGAAAAAGCTTTTGGTAACTTTCAAAAGATTGGTTCAAGACAATTTATTGATGTTTTAACTCCTGCAGAAGAACCTGTAAAAGGTCCAGGATTGTATTTTATGGATACTTCCTCTGCTGCAGCTGAATGTGTTACTCTTCAAGCTGCTGGTGGATTTAATATTCACTTGTTCCCAACAGGGCAAGGAAATATAATTGGAAATCCAATTGAACCTGTTATTAAGCTAACTGCGAATCCATTAACGGCAGTTAATATGAGTGAGCATATAGATTGTGATGTTTCAAAAATTCTTTCTAGAGAAATGAATTTATCTGAAGCTGGAGATGAGCTAATTAAAACAACTTTAAGGGTAGCTAACGGAAGATTGACTTGTGCAGAGGCTTTAGGTCACAAAGAATTTGTGATGACTAAACTCTATAGAAGTGCATAAAAATTTCTGTGGTTATAAAGTTTCAGTTTATAAAATCAATTTTTCCAGGTGTTGTTTTAGCTTTAATATTTTGTTTATTCTCCCAAGGTATTAATAACGTATTAGCTATAGAAATTTTTGGGACTGAAAAAAGTCCAATTTCAACAGTGCTAATTGCAATACTTC
The DNA here is from genome assembly GCA_902589455.1 of uncultured Pelagibacteraceae bacterium. Taxonomy (GTDB): domain Bacteria; phylum Pseudomonadota; class Alphaproteobacteria; order Pelagibacterales; family Pelagibacteraceae; genus Pelagibacter. The sequence goes on from CACISX010000007.1 coordinate 16,484, forward strand.
TTGGAATATTAATGGGAAATGCTTTCACTCCAAGACCAGGCATGATGATTGGTTTAGATTTTACCCAACAATATATTCTAAAATTAGGAATTATTTTTTTAGGAATTAGATTAAGTTTTGCTGATTTTATTAAATTTGGCTCTGTTGCAATACCTCTAGTGATATTTTGTGTTTTAGGGGTATTGATATTGATAAAGCTTCTTATAAAAAAAGTTCCTATATCCTCGAAAATGTCTTATCTAATTGCTATTGGTACTAGCGTTTGTGGTGCTACTGCAATTGTTGCAACAGCTCCGGTTATTAATGCAAAAAAAACAGAGGTTGCTTATGCAATAGCGAATATTACTTTATTTGGAGTAATTGCTATGCTGATTTACCCTTATTTTGCAGAATGGTATTTTGACAATGATGCTTTGGAGGCTGGTTTGTTTTTAGGAACCTCAATTCATGAAACTTCTCAAGTCGCAGCCGCAGGATTAATTTATGATCAACAATTTAATAACCCTGAGACTTTAAATGTTGCAACAGTAACAAAATTAATTAGAAATACCTTTCTAGTGATACTAATTCCATTATTTGCATTCTTATATAATAGGGGTGAAGTTAAGGAACAAAAATACTCAATATTAAGCATTTTCCCATATTTTGTATTAGGTTTTATTGGTATGATCATTCTGAGAAATTTTGGAGATCAACTATTTTCAGTTGAAAGTGATAATTTTTATGCTTGGTCTAAATTTATTGAATATTTAAAAATTTTAGCGACTGTATTTTTAACAATGGCAATGGCGGCTGTAGGAATTTCAATAAACTTAAATGAACTTAAATCAATGGGATATAAACCATTTGTAGTTGGCTTGATTGCAGCCGTGACAGTTGGCATTATTAGTTTAATATATATAGAAACTTTAAAAAATTTTTTTATTTAAGTTTTTACTAATAATTTTTTTCTTAAGTTTGAAATAAAACGTCTAATAAATGCTGCTCCAACACCTAAAATAATTGCGAACATAATCGTAAATAGTCCATAAAAGAAAGGCATCTCTTTAGAAAAATCAATTATAAATTGAGAAAAGAAATTTAAATCTGAACTAGTTGCTTTAGCAGATCCATTTATAATTTTTTCTGCAAAAAAAGTATCGTATGCTATCGCTATACCCACTATTAGTAACAAAATTGCTAATAAAGCTCTTAAACCAGAACTATCTATTCTTTCTCCTAATTTTTGCCCTACTTGAACTCCTATAATTGATCCTACAACTAACATTAGAACTAATAATAAATCTATAGATCCATAGTTAAATGAATGAAGAAAAGTAACTATCACACTTACAAAAATTGTTACAAATAAAGATGTACCAGGAACTAATTTAGTAGGCATCTTAATTATATAAATCATTGCTGGAACTAGAATAAATGCTCCTCCAATACCCATTATCGCAGCAATAAAACCTACTAATAAACCAATAATAATTGGTGTGAATATACTTTCATATAATTTAGATTTAGGAAATCTCATTCTTAGTGGAAGTCCATGAATCCAATAATGTACATGTAATTTTTTTTTAACTGTAATGTTTCTTTTTGCTTTATCTATTTCGCCTAAACTTTCAACTAACATTAAAGTTCCGATTATAGCTAATATGTACATATATGCTAAAGAGATAACTGTATCAATTTTTCCGATACCTTTAAAATATGTAAAAGTATAAATTCCTAAAGAAGTTCCAATTACTCCTCCAATCACAATCATAGAACCCATTTTATAATCTAAAGTATTTTTTAAATAATGAGTGGTAGACCCTGAAACTGAAGTAGCTAAAATATTATTTGCTTCATTAGCAACTGCATATGCAGGAGGTATTCCTAAAAATATTAAAAAAGGCGTCATTAAAAAACCACCACCAACACCAAATAAACCTGATAGAACTCCAACAATTGCACTTAATAAAAGTATCTCGACAGGATTAACAAAAACTTGAGCTATCGGTAAAAATACTTCCATAAAAAATTTAAAAGTTCCTAAAAAACAACTTAGTTAAAAGTAATAAAAGTTCCAACTAAAATCACTCCCCAGTAAGCTGTTAGGCTTGCTATAATTCCTGCTTTAATAAATGTAGTTTTAAAATTTGAGAGTTTGTTAATAATTTTTACGTTAGAAAATAACATTAAATCCGTCATTACACCTGCAACGAAATTTGTCAAACAATTATTTATTATTTAGTAATTTTTTTTGTCTAGTAGATAGTGGCCCCAAATACTTTAACTACATCGTCTTCTACCCCTAAGACCAACCTTCCAAGAAACTCTCCTGGGATCTCTTTATTCGTTTGTTTAATTAGAACGGTTATATGATCACCTCTTCTAAGACATCCAAATGGTTCAAAAGTCTCCTTAAGATTAGTAATTAGTTTATTATTAGCCCACTGTTTACCAAGTTCTACCTCGTTAGCACCAAAAAGCATCTGAGTAGAGAAATCTTTAGTAAACCCACCATAATCTTTAAGATTAGATGATTTAACCAAATTATCCCAAATAGGTTTGGCTAATTCATATATTTCACCATCTGTTTTAGATAAAATATCCATTTGATTTAATTTAAGTATTTATTACGAAGCTTTTTTCTTCTCGTTCTCATCCACTATATGGTAGACAGGAACTTTCTCCATACTAAACTTGCCAGTCTTAGGATCTCTTCTTGAAACAGTTAAACAATGCCAGTTATCATCATCTAGTTTCATATGATCACCTCTATAATAATACCCAGGCCACCTAGTTTCTTCTCTAAACATAGTATGTTCTGTAACACATTGAGAGGTCAAAGCTCTATGTTTTAACTCCCAAGCTCTCATAAGCTGGTGATAATCTTCAGCTCCTACATGTTCTAAGTCCTCTTGCAACCAATCTAATAACTCTAGGCCTCTTTTAAGCATATTGCCATTAGTCATATAATTAGAAGTTATTCCTCCAACATACTCATCCATGATTTTCTGTAATCTTTGAAGACCTTGAATTGGGGATATATAGCTAGGAGAAACTGTTCCACCAGTAATCTCGTTTCTAGCAACTGTGTAGTTTTCTAATGGTTTGTAAACTGCAGTTTTGAATTCTTCACATTGTTTGTCTGAAACTTTAACCCCTTCCGCCTTTTTGTCCTCAATATATTTTACAGCAGCTTTTGCGGCCAATCTACCTTCTGTAAAAGATCCAGATGAAAACTTGTGGGCACTTCCACCAACTGTATCTCCCGCACCAAATAAACCATCAATAGTCAGCATTCTGTTGTAACCCCAGAAATATTCTGGTGGGGATAAATCTTCTGGACCACTAACCCATGCACCAGAACAAGTAGCATGTGAACCCATTACATATGGTTCAGATGTAGTTAACTCTGGATTTGTATATTTTGGGTCAATATTTTGAGATGCCCAAACTACAGCTTGACCAACAGTCATACCTAGAAAATTTTCCCAACCTACAGTTTCTAAATGTGGGTCTTGGAAAGCCTCAGTGGTTACCATGTGGATTGGTCCACCTCCTGCAGCTACTTCTTGAATAAATGCATGATTTCTCAAACAAGTTGGTGTTGGATGATGATCAATATATTCTCCAACTAACTCTTTAGTTTGATCATACCATTTTTTCTCATAATTTTCGCCGTTAGCATTTTGTGTATATGTTTTTAAATGAAGAAAATATGCTCCAACTGGACCATAACCATCTTTAAATCTACATAATACAATTCTATTTTCCATTTGAGTCATCTTTGCACCTGCTGCAATAGGTAATGCATATGCTGATCCATTACTCCATGGGGCATACCATGTTCTACCCATTCCTTCTCCAACTGCTCTTGGTTTAAAGATATGTGAAGCTCCTCCAGCAGCAACAATTACTGCTTTTGCTCTAAATACATGGAAATCACCAGTTCTCATATTAAATCCAACTGCTCCACCGATTCTATTTTCTTGAGTTTCATCCATTAAAAGATGGGTAACCATTATTCTATTATAAATTTTATCAGCAGATTTTTTTGCTGCCTCAGCAACAATTGGTTTGTAACTTTCACCATGAATCATAATCTGCCATTTACCTTCTCTTAAGTATCTTCCGGTTTCTTCATTCTTCATCATAGGCAAACCCCATTCATCAAACATATGAACTGTAGAATCTACGTGACGAGCCATGTCGTAACCTAAATCTTCTCTAACCATTCCCATCAAATCATTTCTTGCATATCTTACATGATCTTCTGGTTGATTTTCACCCCATTGCATTCCCATGTAACAGTTAATTGCATAAAGTCCTTGAGCAACTGCTCCACTTCTATCGATATTAGCTTTTTCAACACAAACGATTTTCATGTCTCTGCCCCAGTGTCTTGCCTCAAAGGTTGCGCCGGTTCCTGCCATACCTCCACCTACAACTAATATATCGCAATCTTCGTAGTGTGTTTTATGACTGGCCATTAATAGTAAACTCCTTTTTTAAAAGAATCTTTAGGTACAGATGGGAGTTCTCCATCAATATTCAAACCTTCTGGTTCAGTATATAATCTTTGAGAATTTAACTCCCCTTGTTTGATTTTTTCACCCTCTGCAAGTTTTGGAATAAATTTTCCCCAAGGTTTTGTAGTTATTGGTGAAACGAAGTTTTTTTCAGTTCCATTTCTAAATTTAATCTTCCAAGAAATAGTTCCTTTTTCCTCTTCTCTTCTTACTCTAACGCTATGTCCCATTGGTGCAAAGTCAGCATATCCTCTAACATCAATTGCATGGTTAGGGCATGCTTTAACGCAAGAATAACATTCCCAACAAAAATTAGGTTCAATATTTTTTGCTCTTCTAATATTTTCATCAATATGCATTATATCTGATGGACAAATATCCACACAATGACCGCATCCATCACATCTAGTCATATAAACAAAAGTTGACATAATTATTTTTTCTCCTCTATTATTTTTATCATATTTAATTTCAATTAATAGTGTTTAGGTCGCTCTCTCTTAATTCCTAAACCAAATTGTTCAGGCGCATCTGCTGGTGGAGGCAAATTGTCTCTTGATCCATCTGCTTCAGCTAAATTCTTTTGTATTGCTGCACCAGGTTTATAAAACATATGTGCAAACTTAGACCAATAAACTCCGCCAAATAAAACTAGGTTTGAAAATATAAATAATACTAAAAATAAATTTGCATCCCATCTTCCTTCTAAATTTAAACTTTGAAGATATGACCAAACAAACCCTGTCAATGAAGTTGCAATCAATGCTAGTACAAATAAATCTGCTTTAATAATTCTGTACCAAGGTTGTGCTTCAGAATAAACATCAACTCTTAAGAAAAACCAAAACCACGATCCACCCAAAATAGTCATCAGCGCACCAATATGCCAGATCATTGGCCACATAGTTGGTGTTTCTGAGTTTGCTGAGGAATAACAAAATATCATAACCACTGATCCAACCCAAAATAATATAGTTCCATACATGCCAAGAACGTGTGCTACTCTTCTTTTACCTGCCCCTAGTTCTGATGTAGTCCCAATGTCATATGCAATTGTTTTTGAAACAACTGCTATTCTTTCTCCAGCTGATAATTCTTTAGTTGCATTTTTTTTTGCTTTTTTTGCGTTTTCAAAAAAATATTTAACATTCTTTTTATGAATTATGTCTAAAAGGGTACCTGCAACAATTAATAAAACCATTAACACCACAAATCCTTGCATAACTATAGATGGAACTGTCTCTGCTAAAACTGAAAAAGGATTGGTCGTGAACATTTTAATACCCTTAAAATAATTTTGAATTAATTTAAAGTTTTCTATTCTAGAAACTTATAGAGTTCAACCAAAAGTATTGGTCAATTTGTCTTTAATAACAACTTAGAGTTTACGTTTGTAGTGTTGTTTGTTGGGAATCACTGACCTAACACCGCCCTGAGGATTCTCGACATCTCCTTCTCTTCTTGGAATTAAATGAATGTGGCAATGCATAATTGATTGGCCTGCAGATTTTCCTGCATTTGTGCCCATATTAAAACCTTTAACACTAGAATCTTGTTTTAAAATTTTTTCTTTAGTTTTTAAAATTAACTCGTTACATGCCTGAATTTCTTCTTTAGTAAGCTCAAAGTATGTCTCTACATGTCTTTTAGGAACGATAAGAGTATGAAATTCTGAGACTGGATAGCTATCTATGGATGAGTAAGCCAATTGATTTTCAAACTGCAGCTCTTCTTTTTTGATTTTGCAAAATATACAAGGGTTGTTTGGATCTTTCATGTTTAAACAAGAGAATTATATATTTTATTTAACTTAGTGTAGCAACCAGTCTTTCTTCTCTTCCATTTAAGATCATTTATTTTTGAAACTGATGTTACTCCTTTACCAGATCCAATAAGAATTATTTCATCATAATCTTTAATTGATTTAATAGAAATATCTTTAAAATTAATTTTAATTTTCTTACTTATAAATTTAAGTGTGTTTCCAAAATAACAATTTTTTTTAGGTGAAAAAATCTTTCCATTTTTCACAAAAACTAAATTTGAAGTACCAGTTTCTAAAATTTTATCATTAGCGACTAGGGCAATATCAAATTTAGTTGAGTCAACTTTGCTTAATTTTGCTAATATTTTTTTATAATAGAGATTTTTGTAATTTGGTTCTACTCGTTTATATTTAAACAATAAAAGATTAAATTTACTTTTTGGTTTTGGTCTTTTTCTTATTGAGACTGATATCAGTTTTTTATTTAAGGCTATACGAAATAAATTATCAGAACCTTTGTATAGAGTATTTTTGTTAATTAAATCTTTAATAATGTTTTTTAAATTGTTTTTTTTTATTCCGTATTTTTTTGTAGATTTTATTAAGTTCTCTAAATGCGTTTTTAAAAGTATTAACTTAGGAGGTTTTCCAACCATTCGCATTGTAGTGAATACACCTCTAGTTCCCCAAAGATCTTTGAAAGCAACTTCTTTAAGATTACTAAGCTGATAAGATTTTTTTAATAAGAGTGTTGCCATTTTCTGTTAAAAAAGATTCTGGATGAAATTGAAATCCATATATTTTATTTTGGTTATCTTCAAGACCCATTGGTATTTTTGTTTTACTGCATCTCATGGTTATTTTAATTGAATTCGATTTAAATGGCTCCATTAATTTTAATGAGTGATATCTTCCTACTTTAAATTGTTGATTATTTTTAAAAATTTTACTTTGATTGTTTATTTTTATTTTAGATTGAAATCCATGATATATTTTTTTTTGTTGTATTATTTTGCCACCCTCATTGTGTAAAATCACCTGATAACCTAGACAAATACCAATAATTTTTTTCTTACCTTTGTATTTTTTATAAATTTTTGATGATACAGGATAGTCTTTTGGTGATCCAGGTCCTGGAGAAAAAACAATGACATCGCTTTTATCGAGTAATTTATTATTTACCTCATAATAATTTGTACAAATCACTTTTCCAAATTTTGCAAATTGATGAACTACATTCCAAGTAAAAGAATCTTGATGATCTATTATGTAAATCATTTAAATAACTCCAACAAAGATTTTGCTTTAATATAATTTTCATTAAACTCTTTCTTTGGTGAACTATCTAATACTACTCCAGAAGCAGCAGAGATCTCAGATTGATTTTTATAATTTAATATAGATCTGATTATAATATTAAACTTCATATCTTGATTAAATTTAATTAAGCCAAAGCTTCCAGTAAAAATGTTTCTACTTTCTTTTTCTTGATTATTTAATAATTCAATGGTTCTTATTTTCGGACAACCAATGACGGATCCACCTGGCATCATTGCTTTGATGACATCAATTAATTTTGTATTTTTGTTTAATATTCCTCCAACAGAAGTTACATAATGAAAAAGGTGTTTATATTCTTCAACATATTTTTTCTTAAGTATTTTAACGCTCCCTGGCTTACAAATTTTTGATAAATCACTTCTCTCCATATCAACTATCATATTGTGCTCTTTGGTTTCTTTTTCATTATTCCGAAAATATTTAAGAGCTATATTTTTATTAGAAGATAATTTTTTCTTAAAAGTACCAGCTATTGGCTTTGTGATTATTCTGTTTTTTTTCTTATCTATAAGTGTTTCAGGAGAACAGCTTACTATAGAGTAATCCTTATCTTTTATCATAAATGACTCCGGAGACGCATTTACTCGCATTAATTTCCAGAAGAAATTAATAGGATTAATCAATGATTTATTCTTATATTTCGTGCAAATTTTAATTTGGTAAGTTTCACCTTCTCTAATTTTTTTTGAAAATAATTCAAATATTTTTTTATATTTTGAATAAGAAATATTAATTGTAAACGGACTTAATATTTGAGTTTTGTTAAATTGATAATTAAATTTATGTTTTTTAATATTTGATATGATTTTAATATCTTTTCTAATTTTAATTATTGTCTCGGGTTTGTAAAATATCCCTTTATAAAAATTTAATCTTTTTTTATTTTTTAAGTTAATACCAATTAAATTACACAATATTTCATAACCAAAAAAACCAAGGTATAAATCTGTTTCTTTTTTATATTTTTTTTTCTCTATTGACTGAAGAAAATTTTTTGTATTTTTTTTTGTTAAAATAATCTTTTTTGAAAAATCAGTATAAATATTATATCCATCTTCAACTTTATAAATAATTATAGGTTTATCTGATTGATACAGATCCTCTAAATATGGATTAAATTTTAACTTATGCCGGTTGAATTCTTTCAATTGCTTTCTCTTTTATAGGCAAATGTATCAAACCTGCAAAAATTGATAATGCGATAGATCCGTACCATGCATAATCAAAATTTCCATTCAATTCATAGAATACTCCACTCAAATATGCGCCTAAGAAAGATCCAATTTGATGACTTACAAACACTATTCCATATAGCATACCAACATATTTAGTTCCAAAAATATGTGCAACTATACCATTTGTTGGTGGTACAGTAGACAACCACAAGAAACCAAAGGTTATTCCAAAAATTATAGAGTTAATTACACTTGGTGGAAAAAAAATAAAAATAATTATCGAAACGCCTCTTAACAAATAAATTGAACTTAATATATATTTTTTACTGTATCTCGTTGCTAAATAACCACTAACAATTGTTCCAACCATATTAAAAAGACCAATTAGTGATAGCACAGTTGTAGCACACCAATCTGGTAAACCATTGTCCATCATATAAGTTGGGATATGAGTTGCTACTAATGCAATATGCCATCCACATACAAAAAATCCTAAAGTTAAATAAATAAAACTTTTATTTGAAAGTGCTTCTTTTAAAGCCTCTGTTGCAGTTTGATTATTATTTTGATTACTTCCTACTGATATTTTTGGAGTGCTAATAAATAAAGCAACTAACAAACCTAAGCCCAATAAAAAACAAAAATATAACATTGTAGGTTCCCAGCCATTCTCTGTTAAGGAATAGCTTACAAATATTGGAGAAACAAAATATCCAAAAGAACCTGCGCTTGTAACTATTCCTGTAGCCATTGTTCTTTTTGAGGCAGGATAATGTTTTGCTACTACTGAAACAGGAATGCTAATTGCTGTGGACCCAAGACCCACGCCAATTAAAATTCCTATAGTATATATAAAATTAACACCAGTATTAAATCCTAAATAAAAAAGTAGTACCCCAGCTAAATAAAATAAAAATCCTATGAATATTGCAATACTACCACCATACTTATCTGTTATAACTCCGAATAAAGGATTGAAAGCTCCCCATAAAAATAATTGCAATCCCATAGCAAATCCAAATTGTGAAATTGTTATGTCTAAATCTGTTGAAAAATCAAAATAAAATAATCCAAAGGTTTGTCTAATTCCTAAAGAAATAATAACTACTAAGCAGCATGCGATAAGCGTTATGAATGAAGTTTTGTTTTGAAAAAAATTATTCACAATTTTATTTTATAAATTTTAAAGCTTTTTTAAGATCATTAATTAGATCATTGGGATCTTCTAGTCCAATATGAAGTCTAACTAGATGTTCATCTTTAGCTAAATTTAAAAATTTTCTGTTTCCAGTTTCTCTATATTCTTGATGTAAAGCAAGACTTTCAAAACCACCCCAGCTATAACCATAACCAAATAATTTTAATGAATTAACAAATTTTCTTACAGAATTAATATTTTTGCATTTTATTTTTAAACCCATTAACCCAGATGCTCCTGAGTAATATTTTTTCCACATTCTAAAATTGTAAGAATCTTTTTTATACGGATAGAGTAATTTTATGTTTTTAAATTTAGATAAAAACTCAGCAACTTTTTTTGCATTTTCTCTGTGTCTATCTAACCTGACATCTAAAGTACGTAAGCCCCTTGTAATTAAATAGGCATCATCAGGTCCTAGTCTTAAACCTGTAATTCTTTCTGCAGCTTTTACCTTATGAAATACTTTTTTATTAACAGCTAATGAGCCGCCCATTACATCAGAATGACCAGAATAATATTTTGTTGCAGATACAATTGACATATCAAAACCTAATTTAATTGGCTTCAAATAGTAAGGAGTTCCCCAAGTATTATCTATAGCAGTTAAAACTTTATGTTTTTTAGCAATAGATAAAATTTTTCCAATATCTTGAAAATCAAAAGAGTTACTTCCTGGATTTTCAACAAATATTAATTTTGTTTTTTTTGTAATATTTTTTTCTAATGTTTTTAAATCATGGGGATTATAAAAAGATGTTTTAATATTAAATTCTTTTAAAAAATTTTCAGTTAATAGTCTTGTTGGGCTATAAACAGGGTCAGCTGCAATAATTTCATCGCCAGGTCTGGTGACACTGAATATAGCTAAAAAAACTGCACCAAATCCAGTTGGTGTAGTAAAAACATGATAACTTTCTTCGAGCTTGGTCAATATCTTTTGTAATATATAGGTTGTTGATGTGCCTTGCCTTCCATAATCATAATGACCACCTATTGGATTCTTTATTGCCTTAGCTTGAGTTTTTCTAATGTCTTTCATTGATTTAAAGATGATTGTAGAGGCTCTAACTACAGGAGGGTTTACTGACTGATTGTGAAAATCTTTAGCTGTATGTTTAAGAAATGTTTTGAAAGAATTAACCATAAAAAAATTGATATGTTAGTAAGACAATGCTATATCCCAAGAAAAACGTCAATATAATTAAAATAGGATTAAATGAGTTACCCAAAAAAACATAGAGGCCGAAGAAAACAAGGGTCTAAAAAAAGAAGAGCTAAAAGAAAAAATAAGAAGAAATAACTCTTCTACTATTCTTTAATCCATCCACCACCAAGCACTTTATGGCCAAACTGGTCTTTTTTATAAAAGACACATGCCTGACCGGGTGAAATTCCATCTTCTGGAATTTCTAAATTAACATTTGCATTTTTATTATCTATTAAATCAACTTTTGCCTTCAGGAGACTTCCTGTAGATCTGACTTTCACAAATAGATTGTTTTCTAAATCTTCTTTTTTAGTTAGTAGATTTAATTCTTTTAAAGAAATTATTTTTTTTCCAAGTTTTTCTTTAGGTCCAACTATTATTTCATTTTTATCAGAATTAATCTTTAATACATAAAGAGCTTCTTTATCAGAAACTTTAATGCCTTTTCTTTGCCCTATTGTAAAATTAATAATTCCATCGTGCACACCAATTACATCACCATCTAAATTTTTTATATTTCCTTTTTGAAATGAGTCTGGTCTAAATTTTTGTATTACGGAGGCATAATCACCATTTGGTACAAAACAGATATCTTGACTGTCAGGTTTGTCAGCAACGTTTAAATCAAGATTTTTTGCAATTTCTCTAGTTTTGTCTTTTAGCATTCCTCCTAACGGAAATCTTAAATAATCTAATTGTTCTCTAGTTGTATTAAACAAAAAATAACTTTGGTCTCTATTTTCATCTATAGCTCTATACATGTTGGTAGTTTTATTTTCTGTAATACTTTTTACATAATGACCAGTAACTAATGCATCAGCTTTTAGTTCTTTTGAAACTTCAAATAAATCTTTGAATTTAACTGTTTGATTACACTGAACACATGGAATTGGAGTTTCGCCTTTTAAATAACTATCAACAAAATTATCTATAACACCTTGTTTAAACTTATCTTGATAATATAAAATTTTATGTTCTATACCTAGCTTATGTGCAACACGCTTAGCATCCATTATGTCTTGACCTGAACAACATTGTTTTGATGCCGCTACTTCTTTACCATCGTCATAAAGTTTTAAAGTTATTCCAATTACGTTATAACCCTCTTTTTTCATAATACCTGCAACAGTGGAAGAATCTACACCTCCAGACATAGCAACAACCACAGTAGTATCTGAAGGTTTTTTGTTTATTCCAATAGAATTTAAATCATTATTCATATGGTGGTATTTATACTTATTTACAATATAAGTTAAATTAAATGATTTTAAATTATGAACCAGGTGACAAAGTCACTAATCCTCAAAAGAAAGAATGGGGAATTGGGCAAGTACAATCTATAATTAACGATAAAGTTACTGTTAATTTTGAAAATGCTGGAAAAAAAGTGATTAATGCAAAAAATATTGAACTAAAAAAACTAGGAAAATAAAAGTGAACTTAAAAGAGATTGTAGAGAGTTTAATTGAAAATTTTTTAGACGCAGGAGACTTGGCAATTCATTTAAGAGAAAAGGGTTTGGTAAAAAAAATAAAATCAGATAACACACCGGTAAGTAATGGAGATCTGGAAGTAAATAAATTAATATCAAGCAAAATTTCTGAGGTTACTCCAGATATACCCATTATTTCAGAAGAAACTTCTGATAATAAAGATAATTTAAATTTAAAAGATTTTTGGCTTATTGATCCTATAGATGGAACTTATGATTATATCAATAACCTGGAGGAATTTACAATTAATGCTGGTTTGATAATCAACAATAGACCTGTTGCAGGATTAATTAATGCTCCTGCAAAAAAAAGAATGTTTTACTCTTATAATAAAGGTAATTCATTTGAATTTAGCAACGGTAAAACAATAAACTTAAGTAACAAACCTTTTAAGAAATCAGAAATTTTAAAATTTATTTCTTACTCAACCAAAATAAAACCTGAAATTCAAAAAATTTATGATGATCTAGGTGTTCAAGAAAATATCAAAATGAAAAGCTCACTAAAATTTTGTGTTGTTGCTGCAGGTGAATATGATGGTTATGCCGCAGAACCTAGAGCATATGAATGGGATATTGCAGCAGGTCATGCAATTTTAGAACATTCGGGGGGTACTGTAACTGATTTTGAAGGAAATGAAATTTTGTACGGTAAAAAAGATTTAAAAAATCCAAGTATAATCTTAAAAAATAAAAATATTTTATAATGGATGAACAATTAAGGATAATATCAATAATTATTGTTTCAGTTTCAATTTTTGGATTATTGGTGTTCGTTTTTGTAAAAAATTACATAAGAAACAAAATAAATCAACTTGTTAAAGATGAAAAAGGTAAAAAGTTAAAGTAAATTAATTATTTTTAGATATTCTTCTTTTTCTATATCCATAATCTTTTTTGATGTTTCAAAATCAAATCCATTTCTTGCAAGTAACGATATATCTTTTTTATAAAATAAAGTTCTATTATCCTCTGCTCTGGCTGGGCCAATTCTTTTCTTTTTACATAATTTTATTGCTGAAAAAAAATCTTGATCAGAATTATCTTCCTTTATTTTATCCACTGTATCCTTGATAAATGTTTCATTAATTCCTTTTCCAATTAAATAATTTCTAATCTTATTAATTGAGTTTCCTCTTTGAATCATACTTTTAGCTTTACTTTCAGAATAAAATTGATCATTTATAAATCTGTTTTTTTCTAGATCAGACAAAACTATATCAATCAATTTATTTACATCTTTTTTTCTTACATCGGACGCTGATAGTTTCATATATTTTTTTAATAAATAAGTTTTGAGTTGTTGTTTTGAAGGAGCGTACTTTTCAACATAAGCAAAGGCAAAATTACGCATCTCATCAACGGTTACTTGAAGCGTTTTTTTTCTATTTCTTATAGGAATCATTGTTAGATTTAATATAATATATCCAAATGATTGAACAAATTTATACTTATTTTACAATTGAGACACTTTACATGTGGATCAACCTTGGAGTTCTACCTTTTTGGTTTATCTTAATAGTGTTTCCTCAATCTCATTTAAGTAGAATATTTGTGACATCAATTTTTCCTTTTTTCATATTAAGCGGTGTGTATATCTTCATTTTATATAAATCTTTTTTAATTGGTTATGATTTTGATAGTAATTTCACTCTTTACCTGGGTTTAAATGAGCTATCTAGATTGTTTGAAGATCATTTGTACATAATGATATTTTGGACTCATTTTATTGCAATAAATCTATTTGTTGGTGGCTGGATTGTTAAAGATTCTCAAAAGTTTTCTATCAATAAAGTTTTGATGGCTGTGCCGTTAATTGTGACTTATTTGATTGGTCCAATAGGTTTATTTTTATATTGGATAATTAGAATTTTTTACGCAAAAAGAATTAGTTTATATGAGTAATCATATAGATTTTTATTTCGACATTATTAGTCCTTATGCCTACATTGCTCATAAAAAAATTCAACAACAAAAAAATTTTATTTTTAATTATAAACCAATCTTTTTAGGTGGTCTTCATAAGCTAGCTGGAATTGATTCTCCTGCTTTCAATAAATACAAATTAAGGAATAATATAAAAGATTGCAATTTGGTATCTGAAAAAAATAATATTAAATTTAAATGGAATTCTAATTTTCCAATAAATTCTTTAAATATAATGAGAGGGTATATTAGTATTAGTAAGAATAAGCAAAACGATTACTTAAATTGTTTTTTTGACGCTTATTGGAGAGATAATCACGACTTATCAAATCTTGAAAATATATCTAAATTAGTTAGGGATTTAAAAATTGATAGTGAAGAATTTTTTCAAACTATAAAAAAAAAATCTATTAAAGATCAATTGATTAAATTAACTACTGAAGCTTTTCAAAAAGAAGTTTTTGGAACTCCAACCTTTATAGTTAATAATAAAATTTTTTGGGGACAAGATAGACTTGAATATGCTTTAGAAGAATGTGGTACTAATTAAATTATTTTAAATTTGCTGCTAGCTATAGAGCCAAAACCACCGTCAATATGTGATACTTTTTGATATCCCATATCTTTTAATGATTTTACAGCTAAAGCCGATCTTACACCTCCTGCACAAAATAAAACAAATTCCTTATTTTGGTCTATTTGTCCATTTTGAAATATTGGGCTATTAGGATCTAAATATATTTCAAGCATTCCTCTTGGAATATGACTTGCTCCTTCAACACTACCGGTATTTTCTAATTCATTACTTTCTCTTATATCAACAAGATTGCAATTTTTATTTTGAACCATTTCATAAGCTTCATCAGCATCAATTGTTTTAATTTCATTCATAGCTTCAGAAACTAAATTTTGAATTGTTTTTATGTTCATAATTATATTTTAAATTACCTAAAAAATATTATATTGCTATAAAAATATGTTAAAAATTAATTCTAAAGCTCCATTATTTGAAGTTCCATCAACAACAAATAATAACTATTTCTTAAAGGACTCGATTGGAAAATATGTTGTTTTGTACTTCTATCCAAAAGATGACACTCCTGGATGTACTATAGAAACAAATGATTTTAACAAACTACTTTCTAAATTTAAAAAATTAGACTGTGAGGTATATGGAATATCAAAGGATAGTTTAAAAAGTCATGATAAATTTAGAGATAAATATAAAATTAAATTTGATTTGCTTGCTGACGAAGAAATAAAAGTGCTTAAAAAGTATAAAGTTTGGGGAAAGAAAAAATTTATGGGTCGTGAATTTATGGGAATAATTAGAACGACTTATTTAATCGATAAAAAAGGTAAAATAGTTAAGGTTTGGGATAACGTTAAAGTTAAAGATCACGCTAAAGAAGTCTTAGAAACTCTACAAAATATTGTAAAAAAATAAAAAAGGCCCCTTATTTCTAAGGAGCCTTTATATATTAGAGAGATATATTTAGTCTCTTATTGCGTAAGCTTTTACACCTACTTCCGCAACGTCAGTTCCAAGTTTTTCAGCTTGGGCACTAATTCTAAGACCAATAGTTTGTTTAAGAACTCTAAAAGTAATGTAAGAAAGTATGAAGCTGAACAAACATACTGCAATTACACCAGTTAATTGAGTTCCAAAATCTGTATCTGGATTGCTTATTGGAACAACTAAAGTTCCAAATATTCCTGCAAACATATGTACAGGTATTGCACCTACTACATCGTCGATTTTTTTACTTTCTAAAAATTTTGTACCAAAGTACATAATTAATGATCCAATAGCTCCAATTACAATTGCTAATAACGGACTTGGGGTTAAAGGTTCAGCTGTGATTGCAACTAATCCAGCTAACGCACCATTTAACATCATAACAATATCGGTTTTTCCACCAAGCAATCTTGTTACAACTGCTGCAGCAACTGTACCAGCTGCACCTGCTAAATGAGTATTAACTGCAATTTTACTAATTGCATTTACATCATCAAAAGTTCCCATAGCTAATTGGCTAAAACCATTAAAACCAAACCAACCAAACCAAAGTAAAAAAGTTCCAAGTGTTACTAATGGAATTGAAGATGCAGCAAACGGCACTAAAGATTTAGTTTCACCTGATTTTGAAAATCTTCCTTCTCTTGCTCCTAATACTATAACTCCTGCTAAAGCAGCAGCTCCACCACAAGCATGAACTAAAGTTGATCCAGCAAAGTCAGAAAAGCCTGAAGTTGCTAACCAGCCTCCACCCCACTGCCAACCCATTGAAATTGGATAAATGACTCCAGCCATGATTGCAGCGAAAATAAAGAAAGGCCAAATTTTAATTCTTTCAGCTACAGCTCCAGAAACTATAGAAGCAGTTGCACATACAAACATTGTTTGAAAGAACCAGTCTGAATAATCTGAATAACCAGTAGCTAGTTCAGAAGAATCACTCCACATTGAGAAAGATCCAATAAATCCACCTTCTGGAATACCGTAAGCTAAATTATAGCCACATAGAAAAAATATTAATGAACAAATTGCAAATTTACCAATATTTTTGGCTGCAATTGTTGATACACTTTTTGTTGTTACTAATCCACTTTCAAGCATACAGAAACCTGCAGCCATAAAAGCAACTAATACTCCACCTAGATAAAATCCAAGTGAATTAAAAATATATTGTCCTTCAGCTGACATTGTTGTTTCTGCTGAAGCAAAGTTAGATAAGCTTAATAAAGTTATTAAACTTATAATAAAAGTTTTTAGAATATGAGTCATTATCTCTCCTTGTTAAGGAATGTCTTTTATAAAAATATTTGAAATAAAGAATTGCTCATAGGTCAAAAGAGTTATGCTATTTAAGCATGTATAAAATAAAAAGGCCCCATTTCTGGGGCCTTTAGTTAACTAACTAGAGAGAGAGATTTTAGTTAATTTTGTTTTACAGAGGCTCTTCAATGAGATAACGACATGGAGATCGAAGAGCCTCTATATTGCATTGCATGCAATTAGTCACGAATTGCGTATGCTATTACTCCTGTTTCTGTAACGTCAGTACCTTTGGTTTCAGCTTCTTTACTCAACCTAATTCCAAATGTAGCTTTCATTATTGACCAGATAATATAGGACACAGCAAACACAAAAATGTTAATTGAAAGTACACCAATTAATTGTGCACTAAACGATGCATCAGTATTTGTTAATGGTACTGCTAATGTTCCCCAAATACCAGCAAACATGTGAGCTGGAATTGCACCTACAACATCGTCAAGTTTGAAACTGAATAATAGTTTAGTTCCAAATACAACAATCATTCCACCTACTGCTCCAATAAAGATAGCAGCTAAAGGTGATGGCGCCAATGGTTCAGCAGTAACAGCTACAAGACCACCAATTGCTCCGTTTAACATTTGAATTACATCCGTTTTACCAAACATTAATCTTGTGATTATTGCTGCAGCCATTACACCACCACAAGCAGCAAGATTAGTATTGATAAATATACTTGATACAGCAACTGCATCATCAAATGTTCCAATAGCTAGTTGAGATCCACCATTGAATCCAAACCAACCTAACCATAATATAAATACTCCAACAGTTACTAATGGGATTGAAGAAGCAGCAAAAGGTTTAATTGCTTTTGCCTCACCTTTGCTATCAAATCTTCCATATCTAGCACCTAATAACATGATACCTGCTAAAGCAGCTGCACCACCTGTTGAGTGTACTAATGTTGAACCAGCAAAATCAGAGAATCCTAGTTCTGCTAACCAGCCTCCACCCCATTGCCAGCCCATAACGATTGGATAAATTACTCCAGCTAAAATAGCTGCAAATAAGAAAAACGGCCAAAGCTTAATTCTTTCAGCCATGGCACCTGAACAAATTGAGACTGTTGTTGCACAGAATACCATTTGAAAGAACCAGTCTGATCCATCAGCATAACCTGTGTCAACTGCACTTGCATCTGACCAAGGTGTAAATGTTCCAATATATCCTCCTTCAGGAATTCCATAAGCTAAATTATAGCCAAAAAGCCAAAACATAATTCCAGCAATTGAATATAGACCTATGTTTTTAGCACAAATTACTGATACACTTTTTGAAGTTACCATACCAGATTCTAGCATTGCAAAACCTGCAGCCATGAACATGACAAGGAAACCACAAATTAAAAATAGTAGCGAGTTAAATATCGCTTGAACTTCTCCAGAGACTGTTGTCTCTGCCATACCTGCACTACTCATGTTTAATAAAAATATTAAACTTAAAAGTGGTGCTGATATTTTTTTTATTATTTTAGTCATTAGACCTCCACTTGATTAAGAGTTGACTTATATTTCTAAAAAATTTTAAAACTAACGCTGATTAGGAAAATTGGCTATGCAGTTTTTGCATATAGTAACAGCCCTAAACGTGTTTTTAAAAACGTAAGGGCTGTTAAAAAAATATTATCGATTAAATACTTCTTTTAAAGCTTTAGCTGGTAAGAATTTTACTTTTTGAGAAGCAGCGATTTGTATCTGCTCACCAGTTCTAGGGTTTCTTCCAACTCTTGCTTTTCTCTTAGCAACTTTATAAGTACCAAACCCAGCAATTTTTACTGAGTCATCACCTTTTAGAGCATCTAAAATAGTGTTGGTAATTGTATCAAAAGTTCGCTCAGCATCTGCTTTACTCATATTTAATGAGCCAGAAAGCTTAGCAATTAGTTGTTTTTTGTTCATTTTAGCTCCGGTTTTGTTGGTTAATATTCATACTTGCCATAAACGTTGATAAATCAAGCTTTTTTTTAGTGCCTTAAATTTTTTAATACACAACATGTTGTTGATAGTTAAAAAAGTCTCTATTTTATTGACTTTTTTTAAGTATTTTAAAAAATAATTTATCTAAATAAACCTAGGTCTTTTAAGTCATTAAATGTCGTAAAAAACATCAATGATAACAATAAAAACAAACCGATTCGAAAAAATCCTTCTTGTGTTTTTTGTGATAAAGGACGGCCTAAAACTTTTTCAAAAGCATAGAACATTAAGTGACCACCATCTAACATTGGTATTGGAAATAAGTTAATCAACCCTAAACTTATAGAAATATAAGCCATCATACTAATGAAGGCCAAAACACCAAACGTAGCAACTTGACCGGAAATTTTAGCAATTCTAATTGGACCTCCCAATTGAGAAGTATCTGCTTTACCTAATATCATTCCTCCTATGTATTTTAAAGAAGAGACACTAACAAAATAAACTTCATTAGCTGCATGATATAACGCTTGTGCTGGACCTAGTTTTACATGATTAATTTTATCGTTATAAGCACTTAACTTAATTCCTACCATTCTTTTATTAATTTTATTTCCTAAACCATCATCTCCTTCAACTACATTTGGTTTTACTTTTAGTATTAACTCATCATAAGAACGCTTAACTTTAAAGTCTATAAAATCCCCTGTAGACATAGTTATATACTTAGAAACCTCCATAATACTTTTAACTTCGTTACCATCAATTTCTAAAATTACATCTTCATTTTTTAATCCTCCCATCATTGCTGGGCTATCTTTTTGAACTTCACTGATTACTGCCGGAGTAAAATCCTTACCAACAAATGTATAAATACAAAAAAAAATTACTATTGCTAACAAGAAGTTAGCCAAAGGTCCGCCAAAAACAATTAATACTCTTTGATATAGAGGTTTTAATATAAATAATTTTTCTCTTTCCTCTTCATTATATTTTTCTAAAATCTCTTCTTGATCTGCTTGTGAATAAACATTCCGATCACCAAAAAACTTAACATAACCACCTAAAGGAATAGCGCAAATTTTCCATCTTGTTCCTTGTTTATCATTCCAACCAAATAATTCTTTACCAAATCCAATTGAAAAATCTGTTACCCCTACTCCATATTTTCTTGCAAAATAATAATGTCCATATTCATGTATAAAAACTACTACTAAAATTAATATTAAAAATGGAATTATATAACTAAGCATATTTCTATATTTTAAATTAATATTAAATTATTCACAACAGTTCAGATGTTAAATTTATCTTTAATTTTATAAAAAAAAATAGCTAATCTGAAATAAAAAACTCTTAGTTGTGGAAAGATAAATTTCTTTGGTAAACCTTTATAAATATTTGAAATATCTAAATCTTTACTATTGGATGAAAAAACAAGTTTAGACAATTGTTTTCCTGTCCATGGTGCCGCACTCACGCCAACTCCGCTATATCCAAATCCATAATAAATTTCTTCATTTTCTATTTTGCCAATTGAAGGAGTAAGCTTTTGCGATAAAGCTATTAATCCCCTCCAATTATATTCAACAGTAATATTGTTCCACTTAGGAAAAATGTTTTTTAAAAATTTTTCCATATCATTTGCCCTATTTAGATTAGATTGATCGCTTCCTTCAAAATCTCCTCTAGTTCCAAATAAAATTCGATTATCAGGTAACTTTCGATAATAATATAAAAGATTTTTTGAGTTAGCTATTGGAGCATGAGTATTAAAGTTATGTAAGTTAAGCTCTTCATTTGTGAGTGTTCTCGTCACAATAATATTTGAAATAACTGGTAAAACTCTTCCATCTAATTCTGGAATTAATCCTTCTTGATAAAATCCGTTGGTTGCAACTACAATTTTTTTTGTTTTTATAGATCCCTCATTAGTTTTTAAAAGATATGAACCATTTTCCTTTTCAATTTTATCTACTTTTGAGTTTTCATATATTTTTAATTTTTTAGATAAAGCATATTTTGCAAGTCCATTTACAAATTTTAGAGGATTAATTGCAAATCCAGGTTTATATGAAAAAGCTCCAAACTGTTCTGTTCCACCATGACCTATTTCATTAAATTCTTCTTTTGAATAAACTTGAGTTTCAATACCAAATTCTGACTTGTAAACCTCGGCTTGTTCTTTAATTTGTTGAAATTTATTTTTGTGATGAGCGACCACAAAGTTATTTTCACCTGTTATATCACAATCAATATTATAATTATTTATAAGTTCTTTTGTATAATTAGATCCTTCTACAGAATTTTTAAAAAATTTTTTAGTTTCTTCTTTTCCATAAACAGATTGCATTTTTTTTAATGACATCTTGCTAGGAGGTATACAGCAAAATCCAGCATTACGAGAAGAAGCTCCCCAACCTACTTTACCTGCCTCTACTAAAACAACATCTAAATTATAATTTTCAATTAAATTTATTGCACAAAGTAAACCTGTATAACCACCACCAATTATAACTATTTCTGAATTAAAATCTTTTTGAAGTTTATCTAGATTTAAATTTTCACTTGAGGTTGCTTCCCAGTAACTACTAATAGGTTTATTAAACTGATAAATATCTGAATGATAAATATTATTCATCTATCAAGAGAACCACTCAATACATATTTTAGTATTCTAACAGCTTGTTCTTGATCTAAAGCAACAGCTGATGCTGATGCATCAACTTCTTTCAATGCATGTTGCTGATCCTCATTGTGAATTATGATAATTGATTTGTTTAAAGCAGCAGCGTAACCAGCATCGAAAGCAGCATTCCATTGTTTATATTTTTCACCAAATTTTACGATAATTACATCACAATCTTTGATAGATTTTTTTGTTCTAATTGAATTAATATTTGCTCCTTTTCTATCTTTCCAAAAATTTTTATCTTCAGGTCCTAAAATTTCAACTCCACAATCATCTGAGGATGCATGGTCAGTAACAGGAGATGAAAATTGAATATCTAGATTTTGTTTTTTACAACTGTCAATGATCTCATCACGCCAATTAGTGTGTATTTCACCTGCTAAATAAACTTTCAACATTAATCTCTCCTTAGAATTTAATTTTTTTTATATAATATTATCTTTAATTTAATTTAATAAAAAATAGTTTATTATATAAATAAATTATGCCTTCATTCGATGTAATAAGCAAAATTAATTATCAAGAATTTGATAATGCTTTGGCTAATTGTTTAAGAGAAATCAGTAATCGTTATGATTTTAAAGGGCTTCATATTTCAATTGAGCGAAAAGATAAATTAGTAACTACTAATGTCCCTGATGAATTAAAGCTAAAACAAGTTAATGAACTATTACAAACCCATTTAGTTAGAAGAAAAGTAGATCCCAGATTTTTAGAAATTAAAAGCTCAGAAGGTGCTTCAGGAGGATCCATTAGACAAATAAGTGAACTAAAAGAAGGTATCAGCCAAGAGAATGCTAAAAAAGTAATTTCAGATATCAAAAAACTTAAACTTAAAATTCAAATTAAAATTGAAGGCGATGAATTAAGAGTAGACGGCAAAAAAAAAGATGACCTTCAAGAAGCTATAGCTGCAATCAAAGCAATTGATATTGGGCTTCCAATAGACTTTGTAAACTTTAGAGATTAATCCTCTCAAACTATTTATTGTATTTGTTAGAAAAAGATATAAGCATCCAATAAATTACTTAAATATATTTATCTTTCCTGACACAATGAATTTCTCAGATTTAAACATTCAAAATAAATTAAAAAAATCAATTGAATTGGCTGAATTTAAAGTTCCAACTCCCATCCAAAGTCAATCAATTCCGATTAGTTTGGAAGGAAAAGATGTTTTAGGAACCGCACAGACAGGAACTGGTAAAACCTTAGCGTTTACTATCCCAATGATAAATAAACTTCTTAAAGATAAGCAAGCAATGGCATTAATTATTTGCCCAACAAGAGAACTTGCTACTCAAGTAATGGAAACAGTTTTAAAGCTAAATATTAGAGAAATAGGAATTGGCAACGCGCTTTTAATTGGTGGCGAGAGTATGCAAAAACAACTAAGACAATTAAATAAAAGAGCAAGAATTATTGTTGGAACACCAGGAAGAATAAATGACCACATAGAACGTAAAAGTTTAAATCTATCAAAAGTAAATTATCTTGTTCTTGATGAAACTGATCGAATGTTAGACATGGGTTTTACTCCACAAATTGAATTGATTTTAAAATTTGTACCAAAGAAACATCAAACACTATTATTTTCAGCTACTTTACCAGAAAATATTTTAAAAATTTCACAAAAATATCTTAATAATCCTGAAAGAGTTTCAGTTGGGTCTTTATCAACACCAATTGAAAAAATTAAACAAGAAACGTTTCAAATTACACCTGATAAAAAATATCATGAATTAATTAATCAGTTAGTTGAAAGAAGTGGTTCTATTTTGGTTTTTGTTAAAACTAAACATGGTGCAGATAAAATAGTTAAGCGATTAAAATATGATGGACATAAAGCTGATGCTATCCATGGTAATCTAAGGCAAAGCAAAAGAGACAGAGTTATTAGAGGATTTAGAAATGGTAATAGTAGAATTTTAGTTGCAACAGATGTAGCGGCAAGAGGTTTAGATATACCAGTTATAAAACATGTAATTAATTATGATCTTCCGCAAGTGCCAGAAGATTATATTCATCGAATAGGTAGAACTGGTAGAGCTGGAAAAGATGGTTCAGCTTTAACCTTTTTAACTAACAACGATAGAAATATGTGGAGATCGATCCAAAAACTAATTGATCCAGATTTTAAAGTTAAAGAAGAAGCAAAACCAAACAACCAAAAAGGAAAGAAATTTAATAAAAAAAATAAATTTAAGAAGAAATTTTCAAATAAAAAATTTAACAAAAAGAAAAAATTTAAATCTTTTGAAAAGAAAAATAATAAAAG
Source organism: uncultured Pelagibacteraceae bacterium (assembly GCA_902589455.1). GTDB lineage: Bacteria > Pseudomonadota > Alphaproteobacteria > Pelagibacterales > Pelagibacteraceae > Pelagibacter. Next base: position 40,827 of record CACISX010000007.1, read on the forward strand.
AAAATTTAAGAATAGAAAAAGACCTAAAAATTTTAAATTTAAGAAAAATAAACGTAAATAAAATTATACTTTTTGAATTAGGGAAGCACTATTATTTGTAGGTTTATTAACGTCTTTTGACACTTCATGAAAAATTAAATTAGGAATTTTACGTTCTTTTAAAAATGCTGAACCTTGTAATTCTAAATTTAAATAACGATTAATATCAGCTTGATTTAAAATAACTGGTTGTCTGTGATGAATTTCATTTATGTTATCTTTTGCATCTTCTGTAATCAAACAAAACTGATCGTTTTCAAAGATACCAGCAATATAAATAGTGTTAGTATCTTCACGAGTAAAATAATGGGGAGTTTTTTCTTTCTCTTCCCTTTTCCATTCATAAAAACCATCCGCAACTGCAACGCATCGGTTGTTTTTAATCAATTTTTTGAATGAAACTTTTTCATCAATAGTCTCAAGTCTTGCATTAATCAAAGCTTTAAAATCTTTATCTTTAGCCCATCCTGGAACTAAACCCCATTGTAGATTTTCTAAAGTATTTCCATTTTTATATTTTTTTATTACAGGCAGTTTTTGATATGGATGAGCATTATAGTTTTCGGTATCCTCAACCTGAATTGCAGATTTAACTAATTTATTTGTTTTTGTTACAGGGTTTTTTACTACGTATCTTCCACACATTATATTGTTTGCTGTTTCATTAATTCTTCTATTTGCTTAATCATTATTTTTGGTGATCTCATAGCAGGATAAATTTCTTGTGCTTGTTCATAACTTCTAATCGCTTTTTCATAATTCTTTAGTTGAATATTTACCAAACCTTGTCCTGCCAAAGCGCCGAAGTGTCTTTGTTCTAAGGCTAATACTTTATCTATATCATCTTGTGATTTTTTAAATTCTCCTAACATATAAAGCACTGTTGCCCTTTTATTCCAAGCCTCGGACCAACTTTGATCAAGATTAATAACTTCAGTAAAAATATCTTTCGCTTTTAAATAATTTTGATCTCTCACAAATTGAGAGCCCTCCTCTAATCTTGCTGTAAGTTTTTCATCTGTTGGATGGGTGCTCCATAAAGCCCAAATTTCTTGTTCGATCATTAAAGCTACTTTTGATTCATTAGCTTTTAACTCATTAAACAATTGGTTTAGTCTAGTATCCCTTTCATTTGCTAAAGAGCTAACCTGTAAAAATAAATAAAACAAAATTACTAAGAATAACTTCTTCATATTTAAATATTATCAAATATTAGAATTAGAGTCTTCGGTCTTAAGTGTCTTTGTTGTTATTTTTACAACTATAAAAAGAAATATCTTTTTCTTTTTCCTCTTGTTTTATATTGGTTGTGATTTCGTGAATAAGTTCGCCTGTTTTTCTAGTATAGACTGCAGACTCAGAATAATTCCTTTCTTTGTCGAATGCTTTAATTAAGAAAATATCCTTATTCGAAATTTTAACTTCTAAATCTATTTTATTAAAAAATTCTGATAAATTTTTAACAATTAAAATATCTGGAGTTTTTGACTTAATTATTAATTTACTAATATCTCTTCTCTGAATTTGATCTTTTGAAAAAGATTCAAAATTATAGTCTGGATTTTTAAGTATAACTTTTTCAAATTTACAATTTAAACTCAAATCAGAGTTTAGAGTAATATTTGTATTTTGAGCTTTTACAAAACTAAAATTAAAAAGGAATAAAAAAATAATTAAAAAAAACTTCATAATTAAAATTCAAATACTACTATTTTAAAATTTCAGTTAAACTATTTATTTCACCAATTTTAAATATGAGTGCATCTTCTTTTTTAAAACCATAATTTTCTGCATTTTCTTTAAACCTTTTACGTGGTTCCATAATCGGCTCTAAAGATAAAACAAAAGTACCCCAGTGCATTCCTATAACTTTTTTACTTTTTAAATCCCTTGCTATACTTAAAGCTTCCTCTGGATTTGTATGAAAAGTAGATTTATCTTTGTAAGGCATGATTGGATAAAAATTATAAGCACCAATATTTATTATTGTGATATCTATAGGTCCATATTTTTCACCTATTTTTTTATATATTTCTCCTATTCCAGTATCACATGCGAAGAGAATTTTTTTATCTTTGTATTCAATTAAAAAATTACCCCATAAAGTTTTGTTTGTGTCAGTAAGACTTCTTTTAGACCAATGAACTGCAGGTAAAAATGTAATTTTTAAATTTTCATTAATTACTATTTCTTCATACCAATCCATTTCGTTAACATCTGTGTATCCATTTCTACTAAAATACTTTCCTAATTTTAAAGGAGCTAATACTTTGGCTTTTTTATAAGGAAATCTTCTTATAGTCATCATATCCTGATGATCGTAATGATTATGTGTTAACAAAAATAAATCTACAGGTGGTAATTCTCTTAATGTTAAAGCAGGTTCAGTAAATCTTTTTGGACCAAATATTAATGGTCCAGCATTTTTTGAAAAAACTGGATCTGTTATAATAGTTGTGCCACCTAATTTTATAAGAAATGTGGCATGCCCAATCCATCCAATATAGTCACTGTTTTTGAATTTTTCTAAGTTAGAAAAAACTATTTCTTTTTCTTCAACATGATCTTTAGGAACAGTCATATCAAGTTTCTTTTTTTCTTTATTAAAAATTTTAAAAGACCATTTAAAATTAGAATCTCTTTTTGGAGATCCTTCGGGATTTCTAAATGTCCCATCTGGTAAATGATGATAGGGTATTTTTTCCATAGCAATTGATACACAATTTAAAGATAAAATAAAAATTAAAAAACTTAAAAAATTTAACATATAAATTACTTTTATTTTAGATTATTATTTTATTAAATTTTTTAACTTTCTTGTCTAATGACATAAAATAAAATTCAATTTTCAACTTTGGAAATTTTCTCTTAATTATTTTTTTAATTTTTGTAAACGACCCTAAATGAATTTTCATCTCATTAAATGTATTAAATTCTTGTTTTTGATTAGCAATTTTAGCTGCACCACAATCTTCGTGATTAATTACAATTAATTTTTCTATTTTGTGTAATTTAATTGATATAGCCAAATTTTCATAAAATGTTTTATGCCATTGCTTAAATTTATTATGTGTAACTCCAACAGCAGCACCTGCTATAGTAAACGCGCTATATTTTCCTATTAATTTTTTTTTCATGAGATAATTATAAACCAAGTGCTGAAATCTGGGATCAATACAAGACAACACCATTGCTTTAAATTTTAATTTCATTATTTTAATTCTACTTTAAACATAGCCTCATTTCTTCTATTCATTGGAAGTGTAAATGGACTGTCATATGTTGCTCTAATAGGAGGACTTACAATTGATATGTTGTTTTTTTGTAACTCTTTTTCTAAAATTTCTTTATATTTTATAAAATTTCTATCCGAAGCTCTTCCAGAATATCTCAATACCGCATAATATCCTCCTTCGATATTAATAATTTTTACATCTTCCTTGCTTGGATTTGGTGCATTTTCATAATTAAATTTCGATGGTAAGTAAAATTGCATACTCATATTTCCATTTTTCTCAACTTGGGTAACAGGTGTTGTCATTTTAATTTTTTCTTTAGTATCGTTTCTGCCTGAAATGTAGTTAAATAATTTTCTAAAATTACTATCTGTTCCTGAACTCATTGTTTCAACTGCTAATCGATCAGAATATTTTCTAATCTCATATATTTCATTTTTAACTACAACTTCGTAATCTGCTTCTTCGTAAGCCATAACGGTAGAATATGGTAAAATAAATAAAGTATAAAATACTATAAAATAAATTTTTATTATTCTCATTGATTAAATAACTTTATATTCAAAATTTTGGGTATTTTCATTTATTTGAATTAATTTAGCACCATTTCTTTGATGAAAATTAGTTGCCATTTCTGTTAGTGGTGAAAGGGTTACTAATCTATTCAAATGATTAGATTTTTTAATTTTTTTGAAAACTTCTTTTACAATTAATTTTCCACCACCCTTTTTTTTAGACCAGACAGTATAAGCAATTGCTATTTGACCACCAGTTTGATCTCTCATAGCTGTTTGTAAAAATGCATCAGTGCTTAGTTTTTCTAATTCCTCAACACTTTTTGGAACTTCATTTGTATAGGCGAAACACATTACAGCATGAATTTCACCTTTGTATTCAACACCATAAATTTTTCTACCAAAACCTGTCCTAAAATTGTTATCTAGTTCTGGTCTGACAGGATCTTCTTGAGTATTGCATTCTTTAAGCTCAACAAGTTTAGCACCTTTGACCCACCCAAAAAAGTTATCAATATTTTTACTTAATACTTGTCTGTTTTTTCTTATTCTTGCTTTAATTCGTGGATTAAATTTTTTTTTCATAAATCAAACTATTTACTTAAACATTTATTTAAAATTTAGAATGTGTAAAAAAATCATACCAGGTAATCAAATAAAAGCTTTGTACTTGTAAAGAAAATTAAAGCATACAAAATGTTGTAAAATAATTTTTCTTCAATAATTTTAAGTAATTTATATCCAATTATTATACCTAATATTGCAAGTGGAAATAGTATTAAAGAGTTTTTAAATGACTCAAAATTTGTCATTGATAAATTAATATATAGTGGAAGTTTTATTAAATTTACAAAAGTAAAGAAAATGATTCTTGTGCCTACATATATTTCTTTCTTCATTCTCAATGGAAGTAAATAAAGACTAGTAGGAGTTCCTCCCGCATGTACACAAAAACTTGTAAAGCCTGCTACCATTGAACAAATTCCTCCTTTAAAGAAGTTTTTTTGAGATTTTTGATCTTTATCTTTTTTAAAAAAAAAATAATGGCCAGCAAATAAGAAACCCATTACTCCAATTATAAATTTTAACATTTCTTCTGAAAAATATGAAAAAGTTAATGATCCAACAAGTATCCCAACTGCTGCAAATGGAATCATTAATTTTAAAGTTCCAAAATCAAATTCTTTCCTATACTTATAAACAGCAATAAAATCTGAAAATATTAGGATTGGTAAAATAATTCCTAAAGCTTGATTTAATGGCATCACTATTGTCATTAAGGGGACAGAAATTAAAGTCATCGAACCACCTAAACCTGATTTTGCAATTCCGTATAAAATTATGGCTGGAACAACTGTAAAAAAAAATAATAAGTTTATTTCCATTTATTTAATGATTTTAATAATTTCGATCCTAAAGGACTAATTGGTTCCTGAAGTATTATTTCTTTTCCAGTTTTTTGTTTTACTAATTGTAATAATTTAGTTGCTAACCCTTGTTTTCTAAAAATTGGATTAACAAAAATATACTCTACCTCACCTTTCTTATTAAATCTAACAAAGCCTATTGTTGTATTTTCATTTTTAAAGGTGAAAACTCCCTCAGTTTCCTCAATTTTAAAATTTGAAACTTCCAGGCTGTTCATGAATCCTAGTAATTTAGGAGCAAAAGGATAACTGCTATTACAGCAATGATGGAGCTAACAACTATATAATTAAGCCTAATGTTGAACTTTTTTTCAACAGAATCAGTTATTTTCTCCCAAAATAAAACTATTAAAAATACAATAATAGCTGGTATCAGATATTTAATCATACAAATGAATTTTTATTAATTTAAGACTATTAGAGTGAATATTCTATTTGTAAATAATTTTAAGACTGTTAATGGTCACAGATGTCGCGTAAAAACTTTGGTTTTGGAACACAAATTAGAAAATCTCCATATTTCGATGCTACCGTAAAATGGGGAGCAACTGGTTTTTCTGTATATAATCACATGTATATTCCAAGAGATTTTGGAAGTCCTGAACAAAATTTTTGGAACCTTATTGAAAAATCAATCTTATGTGATGTTGCAGTTGAAAGACAAGTCGAGATCACTGGTCCTGATGCCTACAAATTTACTCAATTATTAACACCTAGAGACCTTTCAAAATTATCAATAGGACAGTGTAAATATGTATTAATCGTTAATAATGATGGTGGTATTTTAAACGATCCAGTTTTATTAAGATTAGCAGAAAATCATTTTTGGTTATCCTTGGCAGATAGTGATGTTTTATTATGGGCACAAGGAGTTGCTGTTAACTCTGGCTTAAATATAAAAATATCTGAGCCAGATGTCTCTCCTTTACAATTGCAAGGCCCTACCTCACAAGAAATCATGGTTAAATTATTTGGTGATGGCATGAGAGATCTAAAATATTATTGGCTCAGAGAATATAATCTTGATGGAATTCCACTAATTGTTTCAAGAACAGGTTGGTCAAGTGAACTTGGTTATGAAATATATTTAAGAGATGGTTCAAAAGGAAATGAATTATACGAAAAAATTATGTCTGCTGGTAAAGAACATGGTATTCAACCAGGTCATACATCGTCCATAAGAAGAATTGAAGGTGGTATGCTTTCATATCATGCAGATGCTGACATTTATACTAATCCATTTGAATTAGGATTAGATCGATTAGTAAATTTAGAATCTGATCTAGACTTTATTGGTAAAGAAGCTCTAAAAAAGATTAAACAAGATGGAATAAAGAGAAAACAGGTCGGACTTATAATAGATTGTAATCCTTTATCAGGACCTAACACAACTTTTTGGCCAATTGAAAAAGATGGTAAAACAATTGGTAAAGTAACTTCAGCTGTATATTCTCCTAGATTAAAAAAGAATATTGCACTTGCAATGATAGAAATAAATTATTCAGAATTAGGAAATCAATTAAATGTTCAAACTCATGAGGCAAAATATACTGCTAAAATTGTAGAAAAACCTTTTTATGATCCTAAAAAGAAAATAGCCAGCAGCTAAGATTTAATATTGTAACCTTTTTTTAGTAAAATAGTAACAACGGTGATGCATCCAAGTAAAAACGCAACCATAGAAATGATACTAACCCAAATATTAAAATCTGATACTCCATAAAATGAAAATCTTAATCCATTTATTAGATAAACTACTGGATTAAAATAAGTAACCATCTGCCAAAATTCTGGCAGCATATCTAAAGAATATAAACTTCCACCTAAAAATACCATTGGTGTAATAACTAAGGTTGGTATTATTGACATTTGCTCAAAGTTAGAACTCATCAGTCCGATTAAAAAACCAAACAAAGCAAAAGTAAAAGCGACTAAGACTAGTAAAAATATCATCAGTAAAGGATATTTTACATCTACTTCTACAAAAAATGTTGCTGTTATAAAAATTACAACACCTACAATTAAAGTTTTTGTTGCTCCAGCACCAACAAAAGCAAGAACGATTTCTAAAGTTGATATAGGAGCTGCCAAAATTTCATAAATCGTCCCATTAAATTTAGGAAAAAATATACCAAAGGATGTGTTACTGATTGATTGAGTTAAAAGAGTAAGCATCAATAAACCTGGAACAATGTATGATCCATAACTTATCCCATCAATATTTTCTACATAGCCTCCAATTACTGATCCAAAAACAATAAAATATAAAGAGGTAGATAAGACTGGTGATAACAACGATTGCATCAATGTTCGTTTAAATCTATCCATCTCATGTAAATAAATTGCTTTAAAAGCATAATAATTAAATTTCATTATTTTCCTTTACTAAACTGACAAATATTTTTTCTAATGTGCTTTGTTCTGTTTTCAAATCTTTTAATTTAAATCCTGCATCTTTTAAATCTTGAAGTAAATTTGTAATCCCTGTTTGTTTAGCTTGAACATTGTAGGTGTAATCAATTGACATTTTATCTTTGCCAATTTCAAGATTGTATTTTTCTAAACTAATTGGTAATTCCTTAACTTCTTCTTGTAAGTCCACAGTAAGTTTCTTATGTCCCATTTTTTTTAATAATTCTTTTGTTTCATCAACAACTATTATTTCTCCTTGATTGATAACTCCCACTCTATCCGCAATAGCCTCTGCTTCTTCTATGTAGTGTGTGGTTAAAATTATTGTAACACCAGTTTTTCTTAAACTCTCAACTACTTTCCACATGTCTTGTCTTAACTCAACATCTACTCCAGCAGTTGGTTCATCTAAAAATAAAATGGTTGGTTCATGAGATAATGCTTTTGCAATCAAAACTCTTCTTTTCATTCCCCCAGATAATTGTCTAAGCCTTAAATCTTTCTTATCCCATAGACTTAGATCTTTTAAAACTTTCTCAATATGTTTTGGATCAGGTTTTTTCCCGTACAAACCTCTAGAATATGAAACGTTATTAAATACAGTTTCAAATTGCTCTAGAGTTAACTCCTGAGGGACTAATCCAATCCTAGACCTTGTTTCTCTATAATCATCAATAATATCAAATTCATCTACTGTAACTTTCCCAGAAGATGGTCTTACTATCCCGCAGATAATACTTATAAGTGTAGTTTTTCCTGCACCATTTGGTCCTAGCATTGCAAAAATTTCACCCTTTTTAATATTTAGGTTTATTTTTTTTAATGCCTCAAAACCATTGTCGTACACTTTTGAAAGGTTATTTATGCTTATTTGCTCGTTTGACATGTGGTTAGGCATATATAGAGACAATTTATAGTATTACAATAAATTAAAATTTACCTTAATTTTGATTTAATGAAAAAATTTTTAGTATTTATTTGTTTTGTATTAGCATTTAGCACCAAAGCAATTGGGAAAGAAACCACTTATAGTAAAGAGTTATTTGATAAAGCTCTATCAGAAGGAAAAGTTGTGGTGGTTAGTTCTTGGATTAAATATTGTACCTCTTGTGCTAGCCAAATGAAAGTTCTTGAAAAAGCAAAAAATGATTTTGATAATATGGAGTACTTTGCTTTTGATGTAACAAATAAAGAAATTGCTCAATTTTTTAACGTTCAATATCAAACAACACTTTTAATTTTTAAAGATAATAAAGAAGTTTACAGAAGCATTGGTGAGACCACTAAAGAACTTATTTATGATGCTTTAAAATCCTCTATCTAAATTTAATTTTTAAGATTATTGCAGGCAAGAAAGTTGCAATCAAAAAAGATAAAAATAATAAAGATTGAGCTATAAATGGTGAAAACAAGTCTTTAGACAAAAATACTCCCACTAATAAGCTTTTAGAAAAATCTGGAAATGGAAACATTAAAAATCCAGCAACTAGACCAATTATAATTGAAACATAAGCGGTTTTTTCATCCACTTTATTATAGAAGCTATAAAAAACAGTCACTACAAACGCACAACAAAATAAATCTGCAAGTAAGAATAAATATAAAATATCAAATCCTTTTGAAGCAACACCAAATGCAATTACGGATAAGATTAAAATGAAATATTTAGATATTTTCAAGTAATCAGTTTTTTTATCTAAATTAAAAGTTGCTTTGCCATCAACTACAAACAAACTGGAAATAGCATTAACTAAAGTATCAACAGTCGAAATAGTCAATGCAAGACCAAGTATAATAATCAATAAGGATAAAATTTCTGTTTGATCTTTTAATAATAAACTAAAAAAACCCAAATCAGGTCTAACAGAAGGATCAATAGAAAATGATACCATTCCAATAAAACCCATTAAAAAAACTATTGGAACAATAATAAAGAAAGAAATTATTAACCCATTTTTTAATGTTTGATAATCTTTTGCTGCATACACTCTTTGCCAATTTCCTTGATGAAATAAATTTGTTGCTGCAACTGCTATAAAGAAAGTTAATCCGGCAGTATATCCTGGAATATAATTTAAACTTATTAGTTGAGGGTTTTTATCATTAATTAAAGAAAAAGAAAAATTTTCTCCTGAAGATGAACTGATAATTGAGATCAAAATAAATAATAAAACTCCAATTACAATCATTTGAATATTATCAGTAAATATTGACGCTCTTAATCCCCCGTAAAGGGTATAGCTTAAGGTAGCTACCAAGACTATTAATGCTGTAATCCACAATTCTGTTCCAGATATATAATTAATTAATACAGCAACTGCCGTTACTTCTGCGCAAAGAAAAATGAACATATAAAAGATTGTCATTAACAAAATTAACTTAAATAGGCTTTTGCCAAATTTCTTTCTCATAAACTCAACTAAAGAAGATCCTTTTGGAAACTCATTTCTAATTTTTTTTCCAAAATAAATTAAGAAAATCATTGGAAAAGCTGTACCTAATGCATAACCGATAACAGCACCTAATCCGCCCCACGTTGCAGCCGCAACAGGACCAAATAAAATCCAAGCTCCTAAAGCTGATGCTACAAGACTTGTGGTAAGTGAAAATAAACCAATGTTTCTATTTGCAGTTAAATAATTATTAATTCCTCTAAATTTTTTAGAATGAAGAATTCCTAAAAAAGCAAATATTAAACTAATTACAATTACTAATATTAATGATGTTGATTGAGTTAAAAAATATGTTTTATCCATTTTATCCCTTTCTGAATTACCGGACAGGTTCTTAGGGTATGATCTCAGTCTGTTAAGACACCCCTTTAAATAATCTTTATATTATATTAATCAATATATCTAGTAATTTAAATTTTATTCATAAAATTATTTTTGACTCTTATGATTCATTATTTCAATCATGCATTTAGTAGCGTACTCTCTCCACTCAGATGAGGTTTTGTTTTTTAAACTATTCAGATGATTTCTATTATTTTGAATATCATCTTTATGCTTTAATTTGTCAGCTCCATTTAAGTTTTTCTCCATTTCGGACAAATTAGTTTCCATTGCCTTTATCCACTCGTTTCCAAGCTCAACACATTTTTGATCATCTTTTTCATCACAAATTTGCTTAAAAAAATTAAAGATAACATCATCAGTATTAACCGAAGTGTTCATGTATTATTATTGTTTACAGGTTCCAATTGAGTCTGGACCACAAGATTGTCCATTTGTCCATGTTGCGCCAA
>CACISX010000008.1 GCA_902589455.1 uncultured Pelagibacteraceae bacterium
CAAAAGATTATGAATTTAGACAATTTAAATAATTTGATCGAATTATTTGCTCATCAAGCAAATAAACAAGATAAAAAAAGTATTTTTTTACAATGGTTAAATCCAAATAATAAAAAAACATATACATGGGAAGAAGCAGAAAAAAATATTTTAAAATTATCAAAAGTAATCAAAGACAACATAAATGAAGGTGATAGATGTCTTTTAGTTTCAGAAAATAGACCCGAATGGTTTGTTTCTGACCTAGCTATCATGTTAGCTGGGGGCATTACAGTACCGGCATATACAACTTATACAGCAGATGATTATAAATATTTGATAGAAGATTGTGAACCTAGCTTAGTTATTGTTTCAAATAATGAAATGTTAAAAAAATTAAATAATACAATTAATGAAAAAGATTTTATTAAAAAAGTTATTACATTGGATGAATTAGATACGGTGATAAATAATTTGAATTTAATTAAAAAAGAAAAATATTTAGATTTTATTACTATATTAAAAAATAATCTATTAGAAGAAGATAAAATTGAAAATAATAAACTAAAAAGAACTTCTCCAGCATGTATTATTTATACTTCAGGTACTGGAGGAAATCCTAAAGGAGTAATTTTAAGTCATGGTGGAATCCTAAATAATCTTGTAGGAGCTTGCGAAATTATGAGACCATTATTTAATTCAAGGCCAGTGTTTTTAACTTGGCTTCCTCTTTCTCACTCCTATGAACATTGTGTTCAATTTGCACAGGTAGCAGTAGGAGCAAAAGTATTTTACGCTGAAAAAATAGAAAAACTTTTAGATAATATGTCTGAGGCAAAACCAACAATAATGACAGCCGTCCCTAGGTTCTACCAAAACCTTTATAATAAAATAAATATGAATTTAAAAAAACAAACAGGCTTTAAAGCAAAATTAATAGATGTTACTCTTCGATTAGGTAAGAAAGAATTATTAAATCAAAAAATGACTTTTTCTGAGAAATTGCTCAATTTTATTGTCAATAAATTAGTTAGAAAAAAAATAAAAAATCAATTCGGAGGAAATCTTAAAGCCTTTGTTTCTGGAGGAGGCGCTTTGGATAAAGAAATAGGTGAATTTTTGAATTCTGTAGGACTACCGACGCTTCAGGGTTATGGTTTAACAGAAACATCACCGGTAGTTAGTTGTAATCCAATACATAAAATAAAAGTTGAAACTGTTGGTCCGCCATTTAAAGGAAACCAAGTTAAAATTGCAGAAGATGGAGAAATTTTAGTTAAAGGTGAAAATGTGATGCTGGGATATTGGAATAAAAAAGTGGAAACTGACAAAGTAATTATAAATGAATGGCTTCATACAGGTGATATCGGAGAGATAGATCCAAATGATGGTTATTTAAAAATTACTGATAGAAAAAAAGATATTATTGTAAGTGCTGGAGGAGATAATATTTCACCAGCTAAAATTGAAAATATGATCACAAATGAGCCAGAAATTGATCAATGTATGGTTTATGGGGATAAAAAAAATTATTTGGTTGCTTTAATAGTTCCTAATAAAGATTTTTTAAATGAAAAAGAAAAAATTAATCAAATAATTGAAAAAATAAATACTAAATTAACTTTACTAGAAAAAATAAAAAGAATTCAATTAATAGATGAAAATTTTTCTATTGAAAATGGTTTAATGACGCCAACAATGAAAGTAAAAAGAAAAAAAGTTACAGAAAAATATAAAAAACAGCTAGAAAATCTTTATTAAATTATTTAAATAAAAATTGTTTATAAGCCGCATAAACATTAACTTAATTAATTAAAAAAAATTTTAGAAAAATTAAAAATAATTTTTTCAAATTTTAACTTTTAATTAAAGATTTGACATAAGTTATAGAAAAAAATAAAAATATGTTAATAGCGAATCAATTTGATTCGTTTAACTAAAAAAGGGAGCTAAAGATGCCTAAGAAAAGAAAAAAAGCGGCAAAGAAAACTAAGAAAAAAGCTAAGAAAAAAGCTAAGAAAAAAGCAAAAAAAAGAAGAAGAAAATAGTAACTTAGTATTCTTTACAAAAAACGCTTCTCATTACAGTTTGTGTGAGAGGCGTTTTTTTTTATTCCTCTATAGGTTCTTCTGAATCTGAAATTGGCTCGTCTACTGGTAGTTCATTTGTAGAAGATTTTGAAACTACTGCTGCTTGAGTTTGTCCACCTAAATTTCTTTTTAGTGCTTTATCTAATTTTTTTTGAGTATCTTCTAAAGATACATTTAAGACAATTTGAAATTCTGACAAAATTCTTTCATAGGCTTTTTCAAATAACTGTCTTTCACTATAAGATTGATCAACCATAAGATCATCACCTTTATTTAAATCTCTTACCACTTCAGCTAATTCATATATTTTCCCAGAAGAAATTTTGGCCTCATATTCTTGCGCTCTTCTACTCCACATTGATCTTTTAACTTTTGGTTTACTTTTTAATATTGAAATACATTTATTTACCTGATTTATAGTAGCCAAAGGTCTTAAATGAGATTGCTTGTTTACAGGTACCATTCCATTGGCCTTATCTTTTTCAAATTTTATTATATATGTTTCAACATCAATTCCACCAATATTTATTTTTTTGAATTCTGTTATTTGACCAACACCATGTTTTGGATACACGACATAGTCTTTTATTTTATATTCTCGTTTCTCAGTTTCCTGTTTTTTAACCTTTTTAATTTCTGGTTTAACTTCGTTTGTTTTAGAAATTCTTAAATTTTCTATTTTTGGTTCAATTTTTACTTCTTGAGCTTTTTTTGTTTTCGCTGTTTTAGTTGTAGTTTTTTTTAGAATTTTTTTTGCTTTTTTCGAAATTATTTTTTTAACTTTTTTTATTTTAACTATTTTTTTAACTTTTGTTGCTTTTTTTTTTGCAACCTTTTTTTTTGTTTTATTATCTGTCTTACCTTTAAAGATTTTCTTTAAAATATTTTTCGTACTTATTTTCTTCATTTGTATATTTTTCATGATCCGATAGAGGATCTTTTTTTTTATTTATGTTTGGCCAGATTTCAGAGTATTTTTGATTGATCTCTAACCATTGTTCACTACCAGGTTCGGTGTCTGCTTTTATGGCATCCACAGGGCATTCTGGTTCACAAACGCCACAATCTATACACTCATCCGGTTTAATTACAAGCATATTTTTGCCTTCATAAAAACAATCAACCGGACAAACATCAACACAAGTTGTATGCTTACACTTAATACACTTATCATTTACAATGTATGTCATTTTGAATTCTGAATTTTTACTCTCTCTTTAATATCGCCCATAGTTTTATTGTCAATATAAAGTAAGCCTGCGAGACGTCTCATCAGATTAGTTTCATAAATGTCCGCGTCTTTATTTGAATAAATTATAGACCATAAAGACTCAATAATTTTTATTTTATTATTTTCAGATAAATTCTTTACCTCTCTTGTAAAATCTAAAATTTGATTTGAATTTTCTTCAATAATTTTTGCTTCTTTAATTGTTTTATTTACATTTTCTTTTTCTACACCAAGTTCTTCTAGTGTTTGTTTGATAATCTCCTCCTCTTTGTCAGTATAGTTTTCATCTATTTTAGCAGTATGAATCAATAATGCACAAATTTTTGTTTGAAAGTTCTTATTTTCCATTTCTTTTTTTTTAAAAAACATTTTTAACTTAAATTTAAATTCTTTAATATTTTGAATGGATTTTCATTTGATACTTTTTTGGTTGAAATTTTTTTAAATTTTTTAATTGGATTATATTTAAAATAACTTTCGTCTTCTTTTTCAAGTATTTTATAATTCATTTTTTGAAGAAGTTTTTTAAAATTATCTTTGCTGCAGCCTAAAAGATTTAACATTTCTGGAACTATTTTAATTTCAGTATTTTCTTTCAAACTCGAATTTATTATTAATACAAATAATCTTTCTAAAATATCGATTCTTACAAAAAAAGAATCAAATTTTTCAAATCCACATAAAAGCATAAAGTTTTTGTTTCTTTTTTCTTTATCGTCTAAAAAATTTAAACCAAACGTAGGTGGTTTTAAGTTATAAAATTTTTGATGAAAATTTTTCCACAAAAGTGTTCTTAGTGATACTGGTTCAGGCTTAATTAATTGATGAAGAAAAACATGATATCTTCCAAATTTTACACCTAATTCTCTCAGAATTTTTCTTTCATTTTGTTGTAAATTTTTTAAATATTCAGAGACTTGTTCTCTTTTTAATACACCATTATTTTC
This sequence comes from uncultured Pelagibacteraceae bacterium, assembly GCA_902589455.1. GTDB lineage: Bacteria > Pseudomonadota > Alphaproteobacteria > Pelagibacterales > Pelagibacteraceae > Pelagibacter. The sequence continues at coordinate 4,248 of CACISX010000008.1, forward strand.
ATAAAGTTGGTAAGATAGAGCTTTAATTGATGAATTATTTTCTTTTATATTTTTTAGATCAACTAGGCTTTTAAGAATTTTATTTATTTTTGTATTTATCCATCTATTAATATATTCGTTTAACTTTTGTTTAGTATTTTGTTCAACAATATCATCTATGATTAAATCAAAATTAGGATTTAAATAGTCTTGACCTGCTGTTAATCTGGCAATTGGAAAATTATTCCAATAAATCTTAAAATCTTCATTCAACTCAATTAGTCCTGTATCAATTATTGATTGAACTCTTTTTTCTAATTCAGGGGTTATTGTTTGTCGGGCAGCTTTTTTTAAAGATTTAATATCAGTTTCTAGAGAACCTTTTTTTAGATCTAATTCTAATTTTAGACCTTTTATTTTTCCAATAAATTGATCATCAATTTTAACATCGTTGTTTTGTAAAACTTCTGTCTTAAATTCCATATCCTGTTTTAAACCTCTTGCAAGTACGCTTGCTCTCTTGTCGATGAATGTTTTGGTAAGTTCCTCATGCAATCTGTCTGAAACTCTATCTTCTAAATGTTTTGTTTTTTCTATCCAATAACTTTGATTTTCTACCCAATTATTTTTATTTGAAACATATGACCAAGTTCTAACATTTGCAATTCTATTTGATAAAGAATCGACATTTCCTTCCAATTTATCAAGTTTCATAAGTTGTATTCTCATGAAATCTTCTGGAATTAGTCTATTTTTGCTATTTAAAAATTTGAATACATTTCCAATAACCTCAAAATGATTTCCATAAGTTTTTTTTACAAAATCAGGAATTTGGCAGCATTCCCATAAAAGCATTAAAGTTTTATTATTAAATTCTGAATTAAATATTTTTTGATCTTTCAAAAAGTATTTAAGTGCTTTTTCATCTTCACACTCATGAACTTTTCTTAACCAATCTACTTCAGGTTTTTCCTCTAAGCTTTTAATTAAACTCATTGGATTATTAAAATTAAGATTTGAATTTCTCCAAAATAATGTTTTTATGTTTTCAAAACTATGATTTTCTAATAATTCTACTTCTTCTGGAGAAATTTCTTTACATTCTCCAGTAATGCCAAAACTACCATCATTTAAATATCTACCAGCTCTTCCCGCTATTTGTCCAATTTCAGATAGATTTAATCGTCTTAATTTTTTTCCATCAAATTTTTTAAGATTTGAAAAATAGATAAAATCTAAATCCATATTTATTCCCATACCTATTGCATCAGTTGCTACTAAAAAATCAACATCTCCTGATTGATATAATTCTACTTGTGCATTTCTTGTTTTTGGACTTAGAGACCCCATTACTATTGCGGCACCACCCTTTTGTCTTCTTATTAATTCGGCTATTGCATAAACTTCTTCTGCAGAAAACGCTATAATTGCTGTCTTTCTATTTATTCTTGATATTTTTTTATGACCTGAATAAGTAAGTTTAGATAATCTTTCTCGATTTATAAATTCTATATCACCCTCTAATTTAGAAATTATATTTTTAATCGTATTCGAGCCCATCAGCATTGTAAGTTTTTCTCCTCTCATATTCAAAAGTCTATCTGTAAAAATATGACCTCTCTCATGATCAGCACTCATTTGAATTTCATCTACACCTACGAACTCAAGATTTTTATCAATTGGCATAGATTCTACTGTGCATAAAAAATACTTAGCATTGGTAGGAATTATTTTTTCTTCTCCAGTTATTAATGCAACTTTATCTAAACTTATTTTTTTAATTACTTTGTCATAAACTTCTCTTGCTAATAATCTAAGTGGAAATCCAATCATTCCACTCTCAAAAGAAAGCATGGTTTCGATAGCTAGGTGGGTTTTGCCTGTATTTGTAGGACCAAGAACAGCTGTAATTTTTTTTTTCGACATTTCTATCTTTAGTACTTCTTTTTTTTTACCTACCAGATATTGTTGCTGCTAAAGAACAAAAATAGACTAAAACATGACCGAATCGGAGGGTAAAAAGTTCTCATTTTCTTTTTAATGTTAGTGAGATTATCATAAATAAGGTTAATTCTATAATAATTAAAATAATTTAATGTTAAAAAATTTAGTAAAAAATTTAAGGCCATCTTCTACTCTTTTAATTAATGAAACTTCAAAAAAATTAGAGGATCAGGGAAAAAAAATTTTTAAATTTGGTTTTGGTCAATCACCATTCAAAGTACCACAAGATGTGGTAGAGGAATTAAAAAATAATGCTTATCAAAATAAATATTTACCCATGCAGGGACTTGAGGAATTAAGAGAATCTATTGCAAAATATTCATCTAAAAAGAAAAATTATAACTACAAATCACAGAATATAATAATTGGACCTGGATCAAAGGAATTGATGTTTTTGCTCCATGTAATTTTTGAAGGTGAAATAATATTGCCAGCCCCTAGTTGGGTTTCATATGCACCACAGGCAATTTTAGGAAGAAATAAAATTCAAATACTTCAAACAGAAAGAGAAAACAACTGGTTTCCTTCTGCAGAACAAATTGATAAAATTATTTCTAAAGATAAAGATAAAAATTATTTATTATTTTTAAATTCACCAAATAATCCTTCAGGACAGGTTTGTGATAAACTAGAAGAAATTTCAGAAATTGCTAAAAAGTACAACCTTATAATTTTATCAGATGAAATATATTCAGAATTAACATTTTCAAAAAATTATAAATCTATTTCAAGTTATTGTCCTGAAAAAACGATTATCAGTACTGGACTAAGTAAATGGTGTGGCGCAGGGGGATGGAGACTTGGTTATTTCATAATTCCAGATGAATTGAATGATATAAAAAATATGATAAACGTATTAGCAAGTGAAACCTTTTCTGCTGTGAGTGCACCTATTCAGTATGCAGCAATTAAAGCTTACGAAAATGATCATTCAAATTACATTGCAAAATCTGTAAACATTTTAAGTGCAGTTGGCAAATATGTATTCTCAAATTTAAAATCGAATAAGGTATTGATTAATGAACCTCATGGAGGGTTTTATTTAATGCCAGAATTTTTAAACAATAAATTTAAAACTTCATCAGATATGTGTAGCGATATATTGAATAATACTGGAGTTGCCTTGTTACCAGGGTCTGATTTTGGATTTAATCCAGATAAAATGTTAGCAAGATTAAGTTTTACAGATTTTGATGGACAAGAGTTTATGAATAATATTAATCAAAATAAAAGAATTGACGATAGTCTAATACATAAATTTGCTCCAAAAGTAGTTGAAGGCGTTAATAAACTAAAGAATTGGTCAGAAAACTTATAAAATCACACTATACATCAATGATTATTTTTTGTTAGAATAAAATTATAAAAATAACGACATATAAATATAGAGGGGTAAATAATGAAAAAAATAATCACATCTCTATCTAGTGCTTTACTGATTTTATTTGCGTCATTGTCTTTGACAGCGGTTGCTAAATCAGCTGAGTTCTTTACGATAGGAACAGGCGGACCTACTGGAGTATATTTCCAAACAGGTAACGCTATATGTAAAATGCTTCATAAGTCAGCCATCAGTGCTGAACATGGAAGAAAAAAAGGTACAGCAAAAGCTTACAGATGTACTGCGCCATCAACTGGTGGATCAAATTATAACATCGGACAAATAGCAGCTGGAGAATTTCAATTTGGTGTTGCACAATCAGATTGGCAATATCATGCTGTAAATGGTTCAAGTAAGTGGGAAGGAAAACAATTTAGTGATTTAAGAGCTGTGTTTTCAGTTCACAACGAGCCTTTTCAAATTTGGGCAAGAAAAAAAGCAAGAATTAAAGATTTTGCTGATTTAGAAGGAAAAGTTGTTAACATTGGTAACCCTGGTTCTGGTCAAAGAGGAACCATGGAGGAGTTAATGAAAGCAATGGGTGTTGATAATAGTTTCTTTAAGTCAACTACCGAGCTTACATCGTCCGAGCAAGTTAAAGCTTTGTGTGACGGAAAAATAGATGCATTTGGTTATTCTGTTGGATTTCCAAATGGTGCTATGGAACAAGCAGCAACTTGTGCAGCTAAAGCTTCACCAATTAATTTAACTGGACCAGAGGTTCAAGGTTTAATTGATGGTGCAGATTATTATGCTCAGGCTGTAATTCCTAAAGGTACTTATACTAAACAGAAAAAAGATGCTACAACTTTTGGTGTAAAAGCTACTGTTGTTACTTCTGCAGATGTTTCTGAAGAGCTTGTTTATTTAGTTACAAAAGCTGTGATGGAAAATTTTGATGATTTCAAAAAACAACATCCAGCATTTGGTTTCTTGGAAAAGAAAAACATGATTAAAGATGGTTTATCTGCTCCATTACATCCAGGAGCAATAAAATACTATAAAGAAGCTGGGTTAATGTAATCCAATTTTTATTAATTAAAAAGGCCTGGTAATTTTTACCGGGCCTTTTTTTTATGGTATGAATAATTTTAATGAGCGACTCAATCAGCAGTAAAATTAAAAATAAAATAAGCGAAGACTTATCACCAACTAGAAATATTACTGGTTTTCATTTGAAAATTGTTTCAGCAATAGCAATTATTTGGTCATTATTTCAACTTTGGTACGCTTCACCATTTCCATTTATGTTAAATTTTGGAATGTTTAAGGGATTGCCAGCAAGGGCAATTCATTTAGGTTTTGCTTTAACTTTAGCCTTTTTAATTTACCCAATATCAAAAGGTAAGAAAATTTCATTTTTTGATGTTTTGATCAGTTTTATGGGAGCGATATCGTGCCTTTATATTTATTTTTTTTATGATCAGTTGGTTGAAAGAGGGGGTGTTCTTTTAAATCTTAGAATATCAGAAACATTAAATTTTCCATTAGAATTGATTTTAGGAGGATGTGGAATTTTGATTCTTTTAGAGGCTACCAGAAGAGCAATTGGTTTACCTTTGGTAATTATAGCTAGTTGTTTTTTATTGTTTTCATACTTTGGAAGGTATGCGCCTGAAATAATATCGCATGGTGGTTTATCTTTAAATAGACTTGTAGGCTTCCAGTGGCTTGATCAAGAAGCAATTTTTGGAATTCCGATTGGGGTATCAGTAGATTTTATTTTCTTATTTGTTTTATTTGGTGCTTTGCTTGAAACTGCTGGTGGTGGAAAATATTTTTTAGATCTTGCTTTTGCAATGGTTGGAAAAATGAGAGGGGGACCAGCAAAGGCAGCAATATTAGGTTCAGGCATGACTGGATTAATTTCAGGATCTTCAATTGCAAACACAGTTACTACTGGAACATTTACAATTCCAATTATGAAAAAAACTGGTTTTTCAAAAGAAAAAGCTGGTGCTATTGAGGTTTCCTCATCAGTCAATGGTCAGATCATGCCACCTGTCATGGGGGCGGCAGCATTCGTAATGGCAAGTTTTATTGGCGTAACTTATTTTGAAATAGTTAAACATGCTTTCTTACCAGCTATTATTTCTTATATAGCATTATTCTATATTTCACATTTAGAAGCTTTAAAATTAAATCTTAAGGGAATGGATGATGCAGATGTTCCTCATTTAAAAAAAACTTTTTTATCTGGGGTACATTTTTTAATACCAATTTTTGTTTTAATTTATACTTTGGTTTATTTAAGGTTTACAGCGTCCTATTCAATTTTTTATGCAACAATTTCTTTAGTTTTAGTAAATTTAATAAACTTGTTAATAAAAAACGAATTTAAAAAAGATGCTCTTAAAGAATGGTTTAATCAAACAATAGTAGGTTTTGAAAAAGGTGCACTAAATATGGTTGCTGTTGGTATAGCAATCGCAACTGCAGGTATTATAGTTGGAGCGGTTGGATCTACTGGTTTGAGTACAAATTTAATAATAGTTATAGAATCTATAGCCAAGGATAACGTTACTATTTTATTGTTTTTAACAATCATTCTATGTTTACTTTTAGGAATGGGTTTACCAACAACTGCAAATTATGTTGTTGTTGCTTCTTTAATGGCCACTGTTTTAGTTGATGTTGGAAATGCTTCAGGCTTTATTTTTCCGTTAATTGCAGTTCATTTATTTGTTTTTTATTTTGGTTTAATGGCTGATGTAACACCACCTGTAGGACTTGCCTCTTATGCAGCCGCAGGGATATCTGGTGGAGATCCTTTAAGAACAGGGGTGCAAGCTTTTTGGTACAGTTTAAGAACAGGAATTTTACCAATTGTATTTTTATTTAACCATGAACTTTTACTTATTGGCATTGAAAACATTTGGCATGGGTTGATTGTAATTATTACTTCTTTAATTGGGATTTTAGTTTTTACTTCAGCTACTCAAGGCTGGTTTTTTAATAAACTTAAATGGTATGAAATAATTATTTTTTTAGTTATCTCTATTTCTTTGTTGTCACCTGATTTTGCTTTAAACAAATTTTATCCAAAATATAATTATGAAGATATTACTAAAATTAATTCAATAAAATTAGACTCAACAAAAGAAATTCAAATCAAAATAACAAGGCCCAGTTTATATGGTGAAAGATACAAATTATTTGTGATATCAAAAAATACTTTTGAGGATAAATTTACTTTAGAGGATTATGGAATTACATTATTGAAACAAAATGACAAAGTTGTTGTTGATAATTTGAAATGGAATGGACAAGCAAAAAGAAATGGTTTTGAAATGGGAGACTATATAAGTGAATTTAAAATTGAAAATTCAGATAGACCATCAAAAAATATTGTTTATCCTATAGCAATATTATTGTTAGTAGTATTTGGCTACTTTAACTTAAAAAGAAAAGAGTAAAATTACCCACCAGGTCCTAAATTGGAAGGCTTTATTTTAATAATTTTCCATACTCCAGATGCAGAAGTAATTATTTTATCATTACACTTTAGCTCGCAAAACAAAAAGACAAGAGTATTTGTTTTTTTTAAAATTTTTGTATGTCCAATAATTTCATCTCCAACTTTTGAAGCGCCTATAAATTTTATATCTAAAGAGATAGTTACACATGGATCATTTCCTGCAGCTCTATGTGCAGCTGTTCCCGCTCCCGCATCTATTAATGCGGATAAATAGCCTCCGTGAGTTATTCCTGCAGCATTTAAATGGTTTTCACTAATTATAGATTTAAATTCGTATTCAGTCTCTGAAATAGTTCTAAATAAAACACCCCCATTGTGTTTCATAAATCCAGGTTTAATACTTATCTGCTCAAATTCTTTCCTCATAATTTTTTATAATACAAAAGTTAAAATTAATAAAATAATAAAAATAATTATAAAAAAATAAATTACTGATTTTTGTAAAGATGCTTTTAAAAGCCAATTAAACATTTCCATTTCCTTGTTGGTGGACCGCCCAGAACTCGAATCTGGAATCTCCCGGTTCGTAGCCGAGCGCCTTATCCAATTTGGCCAGCGGTCCATTTAAATAATATATTCCATATATCAAAGTTTTTGATGTAATTTAACTTATAAAATATTATGTTAATTACTTTATGAGCAAAAACTCTAACGATGTTGTTATTACTTCAGCACTAAGAACCCCAATTGGAAAATATAAAGGTTCGTTAAAAAATCTCAACGCATCAAAATTAGGCTCAATAGTAATTAAAGAAGTAATTTATAAATCAAAATTAGATATAGAGGAGGAGATCGATGAAGTGATTATGGGGCACGTTTTAACCTCTGGACTTGGTCAAAATCCCGCTAGGCAAGCTTCAATTGGTGCCGGAGTACCAGTTTCAAAACCTGCTCACATTGTTAATCAAGTCTGTGGATCCGGATTAAGATCTGTTGTATCGGGATATCAATCAATTAAGTTAGGAGAAAACCAAATTGTAATTGCAGGTGGACAAGAAAATATGTCTAGAGCAACTCATGCAATTTATTATAGAGAAGATAAAAAATTTTCTGAAAATAAATTAGTAGATACAATGATAAAAGATGGTCTGCTAGATTCATTTAATGATTATCATATGGGCGTCACAGCTGAGAATGTTGCCGATAAATATAAAATTTCAAGAGACGAACAAGATAATTTTTCTTTAAATTCTCAGAAAAAAACAGAAAAGGCATATAGTGAAAATAAATTTCAGGATGAGCTGATTAAAATACAAATTGAAGATGGTGATAAAAAATTTATTTTTGAAAAAGATGAACATCCTAGAGAAAATTTAAGTATAGATGATTTAAAAAAATTAAAAACAGTATTCAAAGAAAATGGGACTGTAACACCTGGAAATTCCTCAGGCATAAATGATGGTGCTGCAGCCTTAGTTTTAATGTCTAGAGAACAAGCAGAAAAAAAATCATTAGAGCCACTGGTTAAAATTGTATCTTGGGCTACTTGTGGGGTTGAGCCTTCATTAATGGGATTGGGACCTATACCCTCAATTCAAGAAGCTTTATCTAAAGCAAATTGGAAAATAGATGAAGTAGACTTATTTGAAATTAATGAAGCCTTTGCAGCACAAAGTATTGCGGTAATTAAAGAATTAAAAATTCCTGAACAAAAAGTTAATATTAATGGAGGAGCAATTGCCTTAGGTCATCCAATTGGAGCCTCTGGGGCAAGAATTTTGGTTACACTTGTCCATGAAATGATCAAGCAAGATAAAAGAAAAGGTTGTGCGGCACTCTGCATAGGTGGTGGTATGGGAATAGCTATGTGTATTGAGAGAAGCTAAAAAGCTTAATATTCATTTATTTTTTTATTTTTTGTATAATAAAAATATAAGATTAACGAAAAAAACCTTATTAATGTGATAAAATAAAATCCAATAATGTTTTTTTGGGTATATAAAACGTTTTAAATAATGAGCGAAAAATTACTTGTTCCTGACATTGGTGACTTTGAAAATGTTGAGGTTATAGAGATTCTTGTAAAACCTGGTGATCAAATTAAAGAAAATGATCCAATAGTCACAATTGAAAGTGATAAATCAAGTATTGAAATTCCTTCTACAGTTGTTGGAAAAGTAGATAGTGTAGAAGTTAAAGTTGGTGATAAAGTTTCTAAAGGAGATTTATTGCTTAATCTTACATCATCATCAAAAATATCATCAGAAAGCACTCTTCCAAAAGATACAGAAAATATAATTAAACAAGCTGAAGAAGCAATGGCTAAAAAAAAAGAGGAAAAAAAAAATATATCTGAACCTATAATTGAAAAAAAACAATCTACAATTCAAGTAGTTAATGGTTCTGATATTGATCCACTTGAAACTCAAGATTGGTTGGAGTCTTTATCTGCAGTAATTTCCAAAGACGGAAATCAAAGAGCTCATTTTTTAATAAAAGAATTAATTAATAAAGCTTATCGTGAAGGGGCAAATATTCCTTATACTCAAAATACACCATACATTAATACAATACCTCCTGAGGCTGAAGTAAAGTCTAGTGGTGATCAAAATATTGAAAGAAGAATTAGATCGTTGATTAGATGGAATGCAGCAGCAATGGTAGTTCGAGCAAATAAAAAATATCCTGAACTTGGTGGGCACATTGGTACATTTGCATCTGCTGCAACATTATATGATGTTGGGATGAATCATTTTTGGAGAGCAAAAAATAACAAATTTGGTGGAGATTTAATTTATTTTCAGGGACATAGTGCTCCAGGAATGTATGCAAGAGCTTTCTTAGAAGGTAGATTAAATGAAAAACAATTAGATAGTTTTAGACAGGAGGTAAAACCTGGAGGTTTATCGTCATATCCACACCCATGGTTAATGCCAAATTTTTGGCAGTTCCCTACTGTATCAATGGGGTTAGGTCCTATGCTTGCTATATATCAAGCTAGATATATGAAATATTTAATAAATAGAGGTTTAATTAAGGATGAAGGAAGAAAGGTGTGGGCTTTTTTAGGTGATGGGGAGATGGATGAGCCTGAGTCAATGGGAGCTATTGGATTAGCTGCTAGAGAAAATTTAGATAATTTAATATTTGTAATTAATTGCAATCTTCAAAGATTAGATGGTCCAGTTAGAGGTAATGGAAAAATTATTCAAGAGCTTGAGGGAAGTTTCAGAGGATCTGGTTGGAATGTAATTAAAGTCATTTGGGGATCATATTGGGATTCATTAATTGCAAATGATAAAACTGGTTATTTAGTAAAAGCAATGAATGATACAGTCGATGGCGAATATCAGGCAATGAAAGCTAGAGATGGTGCATATGTGAGGGAAAAATTTTTTGGAAAATACCCTGAAACACTAGAGTTAGTATCAAGCATGTCAGATACAGATATTTGGAGACTCAATAGAGGTGGTCATGATCCTCATAAAGTTTTTGCTGCATATAATAAAGCGTCAAAACATCAGGGAAACCCAACAGTGATAATTGCAAAAACTATCAAAGGTTATGGAATGGGAAAATCAGGAGAAAGTGTAAATACTACTCATCAAACTAAAAAATTAGATGTTGATGACTTAATGTATTATAGAGATCGATTTGATGTTCCCTTAACAGATGAACAGGTGAAAAATATTGAATACTTTAGGCCTGACGAAAAATCTCCAGAAATAAAATACTTAAAAGAAAGAAGAATTAAATTAGGTGGATATTTACCCGAACGTTCGACTTTCGCTAAACCAATCAAAGCACCCTCAAAAGATATTTTTGATTTCATGAAAGTATCAACTAATGAAAAAGAAATGTCTACTACTATGGCCTTAGTAAGAATGTTGACAAATTTATTAAGGGATAAAAATATATCTCCTAGATTGGTTCCTATTATTCCTGACGAAGCAAGGACGTTTGGCATGGAAGGTTTTTTCCAAAAAATAGGAATTTATGCTCATGAAGGACAAAAATATGAACCTGAGGATGCAGCTCAATTAAGCTCTTATAGAGAAGATAAAAGTGGTCAAGTTTTAGAGGAAGGGATCAATGAAGCTGGTGCTATGTCTTCTTGGATAGCTGCTGCTACTTCATACACTAATCATGATATAGAAATGATACCAATTTATATTTTTTATTCTATGTTTGGTTTCCAAAGGATAGGAGATCTAGCTTGGGCAGCTGGAGATAGTCAGGCTAGAGGATTTTTAGTGGGTGCAACAGCTGGAAGAACAACACTAGCTGGAGAAGGCCTACAACACCAGGATGGACATAGTCATTTAATAGCATCAACCATTCCAAATTGTGTAACTTACGATCCTACATTTCATTATGAATTAGCTGTAATTTTTCGAGAAGGTCTAAGAAGAATGCATGAGAAAAGTGAAAATGTTTTTTATTACATTACAACAATGAACGAAAATTATTCACACCCTGAAATGCCAAAAGATAAAAATTGTGAAGAAGGAATTTTAAAAGGTATGTACAAAATAAAAGAATTTAACAAATACAAAAAAACCAAAATTCAACTTCTAGGATCAGGTACGATCTTAAGAGAAATGATGTCAGCTGCAGAGATTTTACAAAATGATTATCAAATTGATAGTGAGATATGGAGTGTAACAAGCTTTAACGAATTAAGAAAAGATGGAATGGAAGTAGAAAGGTATAATCTTTTGAACCCTGATAAAGAACCTAAGAAATCATATGTTGAGCAATGCTTAGGTCAAACTGAGGGCCCAATTATGGCCGCATCTGATTATATGAGAATGAATTCAGATCAAATCAGACCTTATACCAATAAAAGCTTTTATTCATTAGGAGCAGATGGTTTCGGAAGAAGTGATACAAGAAAAAATTTAAGAAAATTTTTTGAGGTAGATAAAGAACATTTGGTTGCTTACGGCTTAAGCATTTTGGCAAAAGAACAGCTTATAACTTCTAAACATGCAAAAGATGCAATGAAGAAGTATAATATTGATAGCAACAAACCAATGCCAACAAAATTATAAAATGTCAGATACAGAGATTAAAGTACCTAATATTGGAGATTTTAAAGATGTTGAGGTGATTGAGGTATTAGTTGCTGAGGGTCAATCAATTAAAAAAAACGATGCCCTGATAACAATTGAAAGTGATAAATCTAGTGTAGAAATACCCTCAAATTTAGAGGGTAAGATTAAAAATTTAAAAATAAAAGTTGGAGATAAAGTTTCCGAGGGTGACTTGATTTTAACTATAGAAAGTACTTTGGAAGTTAAAAAAGAAGAACTTAAAGAAAAACCAGAAATTGAAAAAGAATTTAAAAAAATTAAGATTACAAAACCTGAAATCCAACAAAAAACTGTTTATACAAATAATGTTTCAGATATTTCTTCTGCAAGTCCGAAAGCAAGAAAATTTGCTAGAGAACTTGGTGTAGATATTAATCAAGTAGCTGGAAGTGAGAAAGATGGCAGAGTTGTTGAAGATGATATTAAAAAATTTGTTTCATCTAATTCAAAAAACAATGTTGTAGTAAATGATAGTAAACCAGATAAAATTAAAAATGAATTTGAACATTCTGATTTTGGTGAAATAGAAATTAAGGATATACCGAGAGTTAAAAAATTATCATCAAAATATCTTACAAATTCATGGACAACAATTCCTCATGTAACAAATCATGATGAAGCTGATATAACTGAAATGGAAAGTTTTAGAAGTTCATTAACAAACATGTATTCTGGAGAAAAAATTAAAATTACACCTCTGGCATTTGTAATAAAGGCTTTAGTTGCATCCCTAAAAAAATTTCCTAGTTTTAATTCCTCTATTGATGAAATTGATAGTGGAAAAATGACTTTAAAAAAATATTTTCATATAGGAATAGCGGTGGATACACCAAATGGATTAATGGTTCCAAAAATAAGGAATGCAAATAATAAAAAAATTTCTCTTATTAGCAAAGAATTAAAAGAAGTAAGTGAACTTTGTAGAAATTTGAAAATAGATAAAAAAGAATTATTTGGTGGTTCAATGACGATTACGAGCTTAGGTGGTATAGGAGGTTCATTTTTTACTCCTATAATTAATTATCCCGAAGTAGCTATATTGGGAGTAGGTAGATCTGAAAAAAAACAAATTTTTATAAATGGAAAATTTCAAACAAGAACTATGTTGCCAATTTCTTTATCTTATGATCATAGAATTATTGATGGTGCTGAAGCAGCTAGATTTAACAATGATTTAAAAGAAAACTTAGGCAAAAATTTTGCTTATAAATTGGCTGTTTAATTAAAAATGTCTAAATCCATTTCCTTATTTAGTGCTTTATTGTGCACTTTCATTTGGGGGACAACTTTTATTGCTCAAGATACAGGCATGGACAATATTGGTCCTTTTACATTTAATGCTGTGAGGTTTTTTGTTGGTTTTTTAGCCATAACTCCACTTATGATTTTATTTGAATTAAAAAATTTTAAATCAGAATTTAAATTAGATAAAAATACTTTCATAATTTATTCATTATTAATAGGAATTTCTTTATTTTTAGGCTCAGCGCTTCAACAAGTCGCTTTGCTTTATACAGATGTTGCAAATGCTGCCTTCTTTACAATTTTTTATGTGCCCATGGTCCCAATTATCATTTTTTTGTTTGGTAAAAAATCAATGCATTGGAGTGTATGGCCTTCTGTAGTTCTATGTTTAATTGGAGGATATTTATTAACAAATTTTCATGATGCAACAGTAAGACTAGGAGATACTTTAGTTGTTCTCGGAGCTTTATTTTGGAGCACTCATATCATTTTTACAGGAATCATTATAACCAAATACAATCTTCCACTTACTTTAGGAGCAGTGCAGACTTTAATTGTAGCTATTTTTTCATTAATAATTGGAGTTATTTATGAAGAATTTATTTTAAATAATATTTTAAAGGAAATTTATTCAATTTTATATGCTGGTATATTATCTGGTGGATTTGCATTTGTTCTACAAATTTATGCGCAGAGAAATATTACACCCGCACCAGCAGCTATTATATTTTCACTTGAAGGAGTATTTGCTACGATAGCTGCTTGGTTTATTTTAAATCAAATTCTAGATATTAATAATCTGCTTGGATGCTTTTTTATTCTATGTGGAGTTCTCATATCTCAATTACTACCTTTAATTAAAAAAAAATATATTTAATAAATTAAATAAAATAAAATTAAGGCAATTACAATTCTATAAATTACAAAAGCGTTCATTGAAAATTTATTAATATAAATTAAAAAGAATTTTACTGTTAAGAAAGAAAAAATAAAAGAAGATAAAATTGCAATAACTATTAAGTAGTTAAATTCAATTGATTGTTCTAAAACATCTTTTAAGCTTAAGACACTAGCTCCAGCCAATGCTGGGATTGAAAGTAAAAAAGATATCTTACTTGAATCTACTCTATTAAATTTTAAAATCCTCGCAGCTGTTATAGTAATTCCTGCCCTACTCACTCCAGGCACAAGAGAAAAAATTTGGAAAATGCCTATAAATATTATTGACTGAAAGTTTAAATTTGAAGAAATTTTTTTATCAAATCGACTTTTGTCTGAGATATATAAAACAATTGCAAATATCAATGTAGTCCATGCTATAATTTCTAAGTTTCTTAACTGATAAATTAAACCTGTATTGTAAAGTATATAGCCAACAATTATTAAAGGAATAGATCCAAGTATAATTAAACTTAAAAGTCTTTTATTTTCTCTAGCATCAAATAGTTCATCTCTAAAAAAATAAATTATTGCCATTAGAGATCCTAAATGAAGGCTTATATCAATTAAAAGAGAACTGGACTTAAATTCATATAATGTAGAAACCAAAATTAAATGAGCAGAAGAGCTTATAGGTAGAAATTCAGACACCCCTTGAATTGCAGAGAGTATTAAAACTTCTATAATATTTTGAAACATTATTTCTTCGTAACTTATAAAGTATTTATTTAAAACAATTCGATTTAAGCATAATAGCTATGCAATAATTAAAAACTTGTTTATTTTCGGGAATAATTAAAAAATTAAGGTCAATATTTGTGACCTATTTTATACTTTATATAAGTAAATCAACGTATATTTTGCCTTAACTTAAATAATATTATGTCAGATAAAATGCTCAAATTTGTAAAAATAGGTCAACAAACTCCACCTAAAAGGGAAGTTGATAAGAGAAAGAAAGATTTTAACGAAATTTATGACGAGTATATCAATGAAAAAGCCAAAGAACAGTCAAGTAGGTGTTCACAATGTGGAGTACCTTTTTGCCAAGTTCATTGTCCTTTAAGTAACAACATTCCAGATTGGCTTAAACTGACAGCTGAAGGAAGATTAAAAGAGGCGTATGAATTATCCCAAAGCACAAATAATATGCCTGAAGTGTGTGGCCGAATTTGTCCCCAAGATAGATTATGTGAGGGAAATTGTGTAATTGAACAGTCTGGTCATGGAACAGTAACTATTGGATCAGTAGAAAAATATATTACAGATAATGCCTGGGCTCAGGGCTGGGTAGAACCAATTAATGTAACGAATGAAAAAAATCAAAGCGTAGGAATTATAGGAGCAGGTCCTGCTGGATTAGCTGCTGCTGAACAATTAAGAAAAAATGGGTATAAAATTACTGTCTACGATAGATATGATAGAGCAGGAGGATTATTAATTTATGGAATTCCAAATTTTAAATTAGAAAAAGAAGTTGTGGAAAGAAGAACAAAACTCTTAAAGGATGGAGGAATTGAATTTGTTCAAAATTTTGAAGTTGGTAAGGACGCAAGCCTAGACCAATTGAGAAAAAAACACGATGCAATTTTAATTGCAACAGGAGTTTATAAAGCAAGAGAAGTAAACTTACCTGGAAATGATCTTGATAATATTTTTCCTGCAATGGATTTTTTAACAGCATCTAATAAAAAAGGTCTAGGAGATAATGTTGAGTTGTTTGATAAAGGAATTTTAGATGCAGAAGGTAAAGACATTGTTGTAATCGGTGGAGGTGACACAGCAATGGATTGTGTAAGAACTTCTATAAGACAGAATGCAAAATCTGTTAAATGTTTGTATAGAAGAGATAAAGAAAATATGCCAGGATCTGCTAGAGAAGTTGCAAATGCAGAAGAAGAAGGTGTTGAGTTTGTTTGGTTATCAAGTCCTAAAGAATTTAAAGGTACAAATAAAGTAGAAAAAATAATTGTAGATCAAATTAAATTAGGTGATCCAGACGAGACAGGAAGAAGAAAGCCACAAGTACAAGAAGGCTCAAGTTACGAAACAAAAGCAGATATGGTTATCAAAGCACTAGGTTTTGATCCCGAGGATTTACCAAATTTATTTGATAGTAGTGAATTACAAGTAACAAAGTGGGGAACTATTAAAACAGATTTTGATACTATGGAAACAAATATAAAAGGGGTGTTTGCTGCTGGTGATATAGTGAGAGGAGCTTCATTAGTTGTTTGGGCGATAAAAGATGGAAGAGATGCAGCAGCTTCAATTAAAACTTATTTAGAGAGTAAATCTAAAGTGGAAAAAAAAGTGGCTTAATGGAAAATTATAAAAAGAACCTTCACCTTTTAAAAAAAAATAATGTTTATTCAGAAGACATGGAGCATGATGCTTGTGGTGTTGGTATAATTGCATCAACTGAAGGTAAAAAATCTCGTAAAGTTGTAGAGTATGGTATCGAAGCGTTAAAAGCTGTTTGGCATAGAGGCGCTGTAGATGCCGATGGGAAAACTGGTGATGGAGCTGGAATTCATGTTGAAATACCAAAAGATTTCTTCATTGAAAAGATAGAAGTGACAGGACACACACATGACAATTCTGAAATATGTGTGGGCATGATATTTCTGCCTCGGAATGATTACGCAGCACAAGAAAGTTGCAAAACTATTGTTGAAAGTGAATTAACAAAAAATGATTTTAGTATTTACGGTTGGAGACAAGTTCCAGTTAATCCAAATGTTTTAGGAGAAAAGGCATTCCAAACAATGCCTGAAATTATCCAAGTATTGTTTAAATCTTATAATCCAGAATTAACAAATAAAGATTTAGAAAGAAAAATTTATGAAACTAGAAGAAAGATAGAAAACGAAGCTTTTAAAAAATCTTTAAACAATTTTTATATTTGTTCATTGAGTTCTAAGTCTATCATTTACAAGGGAATGTTTTTAGCTGAAGCTATCTCAGATTTCTACCTTGATCTAAAAGATGAGAGATTTGTTTCAAGGTTTGCTATTTTTCATCAAAGATTTTCAACAAACACAGCACCTAGCTGGAATTTAGCTCAACCCTTTAGAGCTATAGCGCATAATGGAGAAATTAATACTTATAGAGGAAATAAAAATTGGATGAAAGTTCATGAACAAGAGATGAACAGTCCCCTTTTTAACGATGTTGAAAACTTAAAACCTGTTATACAACAGGGAGCATCAGACTCTGCTGCATTAGACAATGTTTTTGAATTATTAAATATATCTGGTCAGCCTGCTCCTTTAGCAAAACTTATGTTAGTTCCAGATGCATGGTCAAAAAAAAATAAAACATTACCAAAAGATCATCAACAATTATTTAATTTTTTAAACAGCACTATGGAGCCATGGGATGGACCGGCAGCTATTGCTGGAACTGATAATGAGTGGGTTATAGCTGCAAATGATAGAAATGGATTACGACCTTTAAGATATGCAATTACAAAAGACAAATTATTATTTGCAGGATCTGAAACAGGAATGATTGAATTAAATGAAAAAAGAATTTTATCAAAAGGAAGATTAGGACCAGGTGAAATTATAGGTGTAAGGATCGAAAAAGGAAAAGTATTTACTAATAAGCAAATAAAAGATTATTTAGCTAAAGAATATAAACACTTTAATTCACAAATTATCGACCTAGATGATAAGTTAACTATTTCAGATGAAAAAAATTATTTTTCGGGGGATGATTTAAGAAGAAGGCAATATACTTTTGGAATAAGCTTAGAAGACCTTGAGCTCATACTGCATCCTATGGCAGAAGATGCCAAAGAAGCAACTGGATCTATGGGTGACGATACACCATTAGCTGTTTTGTCAGATATGTATAGACCGTTATACCATTTTTTTAGACAGAATTTTAGCCAAGTCACAAACCCACCAATAGATTCTTTAAGGGAAAACAAGGTTATGAGCCTTAAAACAAGATTTGGAAATCTTGGAAATATTTTAAATTTTGATAATTTAACAAAGCAAAATATTTATGTTTTAAATAGTCCAATATTATCAAATTCTCAGTTTGAAAAGTTTATAAATTTTTTTGGCAATAATTCATCTATAATTGATTGTACTTTTTCTGAGGAAGAAACTTTATTTGATTCAATTAAAAAGATTCAAAAAGAAGCTGAAATTGCAGTAAGACAGGGAGTTACTCAATTGATTTTAAGTGATAAAGAGCTTTCTATCTCAAAACTTCCAATACCAATGCTTTTAGCAGTTGGATCAATTAACTCATTCCTTATTGAAAAAAAACTAAGAGGATATGTATCAATCAATGTTCAATCTGGAGAGGCTTTAGATACACATTCTTTTGCAACCTTAATAGGAGTTGGAGCAACTACTGTAAATCCTTATTTAGCATTTGATAGTATATTTCAGCGTTATGAAAAGAAATTATTTGGACAATTTAGCTTTGATGATTGTGTGGAGAGATACATAAAATCAGTAAACGCAGGTCTATTAAAAATTATGTCTAAGATGGGTATTTCAGTTTTAAGTTCTTATAGAGGTGGATGTAACTTTGAAACTGTAGGTTTAAGTAGAACAATTGTGGCAGACTATTTTCCAGGAGTTGTCTCTAAAATTTCTGGTATTGGACTTACGGGTATAGAAAAAAAAATTAGAGAAATTCATAAAGACGCATTTGAAAGTTCTGAAACTATTTTGCCGATAGGTGGTATATACAGATATCGTAAAAATGGTGAAACACATCAATATCAGGGAAAATTAATTCATTTACTTCAAAGCGCTGTTGGATCTAATTCTTATGATGCTTATAAAAGATATGCAGATGGTATATATAGTTTACCACCTATTAATCTTAGAGATTTAATTGATTTTAGAGAAAAAAAATTAAGTGGGCCAATAGATATTTCTGAGGTTGAACCAATAGAAAATATTTTAAAAAGATTTGGAAGTGGGAGCATGTCTCATGGAGCTTTATCAAAAGAGGCACATGAAACTCTAGCAACTGGTATGAATAGGATCAAAGGCGCTTCATGTAGTGGAGAAGGTGGTGAAGACGCAAGTAGATTTAAAGTTTTAGATAATGGTGATAGCGCAAACTCAAGAGTTAAACAAATAGCTTCTGCGAGATTTGGAGTTACAGTTAATTATCTTAATAATTGTAATGAGATAGAAATTAAAATTGCACAGGGTGCTAAGCCTGGTGAAGGTGGTCAGTTACCAGGATTTAAAGTTACAGAAGAGATTGCTAAACTTAGACATTCGACTCCTGGAGTAACTTTAATATCACCACCACCACATCATGATATTTATTCAATAGAGGATCTTGCACAACTAATTTATGATTTGAAACAGATAAATCCTAAAGCCAGAATAGGAGTTAAGTTAGTTGCTTCGTCCGGTGTAGGAACCATTGCTGCTGGTGTAGCTAAAGCAAAAGCAGATATAATATTAATTTCTGGACATAATGGCGGAACAGGAGCAACGCCTCAAACAAGTGTTAAGTATGTAGGAATACCATGGGAAATGGGTTTAACGGAAGCAAACCAAGTATTAACTTTAAATAATCTTAGACATAAAGTTACATTAAGAACAGACGGTGGAATTAAAACTGGACGAGATGTGGTGATAGCAGCAATGATGGGTGCTGAAGAATATGGTGTTGCGACTACAGCATTGGTTGCAATGGGATGTATAATGGTAAGACAGTGTCATTCTAATACGTGTCCTGTAGGTGTTTGTACACAAGATGAAAAGCTCAGAGAAAAATTTACCG
This sequence comes from uncultured Pelagibacteraceae bacterium, assembly GCA_902589455.1. GTDB lineage: Bacteria > Pseudomonadota > Alphaproteobacteria > Pelagibacterales > Pelagibacteraceae > Pelagibacter. The sequence continues at coordinate 24,082 of CACISX010000008.1, forward strand.
GAACTCCAGAAAAAGTAGTCAATCTTTTCACATTTATAGCTACTGAAGTAAGAGAAATATTAGCAAATTTAGGTTTTAAATCATTGAATGAAGTGATTGGTAGGACAGATTTGCTAAAACAAATTAGTAAGGGTTCTCCAAATTTAGACGATCTAGATTTAAATCCTTTATTTGTTCAAGCTGACACTGGAAGTAATCTAAGGTATTGTGAGGATCAAGAAATAAATAGTGTACCAGATACTCTTGACCAAGAAATCTGGCCAGAAATTGAAAAAGCTTTAGATAATTCTGAAAAAATTAAAAAAGAATATCAAATAAAAAATACTAACAGGGCAGTAGGTACAAGAATTTCTCATCACTTATATAAAAAATATGGTTATGAAAAACTTGATGAAAACTTTTTAGTCTTAAATTTCAAAGGATCAGCTGGTCAATCATTTGGTTCGTTCTCTTCAAAAGGTTTAAAGCTTGTATTAAAGGGAGATGCTAATGATTATGTTGGTAAAGGTTTGTCAGGAGCCACAATTTCAATAAAATTACCTGAAGAGAGTAATTTGGTTTCAAATGAGAATACAATTTTAGGAAATACGGTTCTTTATGGAGCTACTTCAGGAAAACTTTTTGCTGCTGGCCAAGCTGGTGAAAGATTTTCTGTTAGAAACTCTGGTGCAATTACAGTAATTGAAGGATGCGATTCTAATGGGTGTGAATATATGACTGGTGGAACTGTAGTAATTTTAGGAGATGTTGGTGATAATTTTGCAGCTGGAATGACAGGTGGAATGTCATTTATATATGACAAATCTCAACAATTCGAAAAGAAAGTAAATCCAGAATCAGTAGTTTGGCAAAATGTAGAGACAGATTATTGGAAAGAATATTTAAAAAATTTAGTCAGTGAGCACTTTAAAGAAACTGAATCTCAATTATCGAAAAAAATAATTGAAAACTTTGATGATGAAGTAAATAATTTTGTTCAGGTGTGTCCTAAAGAAATGTTGGATAAATTAAAAAATCCAATTACTTTAAAAAAAAATATAAAAAAAGTTGGCTAAATTAATAATTTAAGCTCTTTTAAAATTATATTTAGCCATTTTTTATTTGATAAACTGTGATCACCTTTTTTTATAATATTTAATTTTTTCTTAGCCTTTGGAAATAATTTTAAAACTTTTCTTGAATATGAGACAGGAACTGTCTCATCTTTTTCACCATGTACCATTGTTACTTTAATATTTGAATTAATTTTCTTGTTTAAGACTTTATTTTTTCTTCCATCTTTTATTAGTTGTAGAGTAATTGGATATTCATAATTTCCGTGTTTTAATTGATAAATGCCCTTACGAATTGTTTCCTTTTTCATTTTTTTGGTAAATTTTCTCCACATTAAATTTTCTAAAAATTCGGGAGCAGCCCCTATTCCTAAAAATCCTTTAATCTGTTTTTTGAAAATTTTGAATTGATTTAGTGAAATCCATGCACCCATACTTGAACCAATTAACACAAATTCTTTTTTTTTAACGTATTTTCTTATTAAAATTGAAGTCTCTTTACTCCATTTTGAAATGTTTCCATTTACAAATTTTCCAGAAGATTTCCCATGACCAGAGTATTCCAGTGCCAAAAAACTTTTTTTATTTTTTTTTGCAAACTTTAAAAATGCATTTGGTTTTTTACCTTCAAGGTCTGACATGAAACCATGTAAAAAAACTACAAATTGACTATCTCTATAAACTTTTAGAATATATCTAATTTTCTTTGAATTTGATATCTTGTGGTATTTGAATTTTGCCATAATCGTTTATTAGTTATAACTATTAATATATAATCATATCAAATGAAATCTGATTTAAAAGTTTTGCAGGTTATTCCAAAATTAGGGTATGGAGGTGCTGAAACAGGCTGTTATGATATCGCACACTATTTACCGGAAAATAATTGTAAATCATTTATTGTAACAAGTGGGGGTGAATTGCTTAAATTTGTTGATAAAAAAAAAGTAAAAGTATTTAGATTGCCAGTACATAGCAAAAATCCATTATTAATTTTGATAAATGCTTTAATTTTAATTGGTATAATTTTGATTAATAATATCTCGATAGTTCATGCAAGAAGTAGAGCTCCAGCTTGGTCATGTTTGTTTGCAACGAAATTAACGGGTAGAAAATTTGTAACAACATTTCATGGTACATATAATTTTAAAAATAATTTAAAAAAAATTTATAATTCAATTATGATAAGGTCTGATCTTATCATTGCAGGATCAAATTTTATATTTTCACATATCAAGGAAAATTATTCAAAATATCTAAATGATAAAAAAAAATTAATGGTTATTTTCAGGGGAATTAATGTCGATTATTTTGATCCCACAACAAAGTTTGAGTCTGATGAAAAAAAATTATTAATAAAATGGAATATTGAGAAAGATAAAAAAATTATACTTTTACCTGGTAGATTAACATCTTGGAAAGGACAAGAATTATTTATTGAAGCAATTAATTTGGTGAATATAGAGCTGGGTTACGAAGCGTTCTATGCTGTCATTCTAGGCAGTGACCAAGGTAGAGACTTATATAAAAAAAAATTATTAAGACTTTCAGAACAATACAGGTTAACAAACCAAATAAGATTCATAGAACACTGTAAGGATATGGCTTTAGCTTATAAAGTGTCAGATATTGTTGTTTCTGCATCAATTGAGCCGGAAGCTTTTGGAAGAGTTGCTGTAGAGGCACAATCAATGCAGAAACCTATTATTGCAAGTAATATTGGAGGTTCTAATGAAACAATTATAGATGAAAAGACAGGTTATTTATATGAGTCAGGAAATGCCAAATCCTTAAGCCAAAAAATTTTGAAACTTCTTTATTTGGATGAAACACTATTAAAATCAATTGGTACTGAGGGAAGAAAGAATATAGTTAAAAAATTTAATGTTGAAAAAATGTGCTTTTCTACTTATTCAGAGTATAAGAGATTATTAAATTAAATGCCGATAATAACTTTACCTGACGGAAACAATATTGATTTTCCTAATAAAGTTACTGGAATGGAAGTAGCTGAAAAAATTAGTAAATCATTAGCTAAACAAGCCATGGTCATAAGTGTTGATGGTGAGCTTAAAGATCTTGATTTTTTAATTGAAAATGATTGTTCTGTAAAAATTTTTACCTCAAAAAATCCTGAGGGCCTGGAAACTATAAGGCATGACACGGCTCATATTTTAGCTATGGCTGTTCAAGAATTATTTCCTGGCACACAAGTTACAATTGGACCAGTGATTGAAAATGGATTTTATTACGACTTTGCTAGAAAAGAGCCATTTACAGAGGATGATCTAGTTAAAATTGAAAATAAAATGAAAGAGATTGTTGATAGGAATGAAATAACAAAAAGAGAAGTTTGGGATAGAAACAAAGCAATTAGCCATTTTAAAAAAAAAGGAGAAATCTATAAAGCTGAGCTGATAGAAGCGATACCTGAAAACGAAGATGTATCAATTTATTTTCATGGAGAATGGCATGATTTATGTAGAGGTCCGCATCTGTCCTCAACGGGTAAAATCGGAAAATATTTTAAACTTACAAAAGTATCAGGAGCATATTGGAGAGGAGACTCTAATAATGAAATGTTACAACGAATATATGGAACGAGCTGGGCAACTCAAAAAGATTTAGATGAATATTTAAAAAGAATCGAAGAAGCTGAAAAACGAGATCATAGAAAACTAGGTAGAGAAATGGATCTATTTCATTTTAGGGAAGAAAGTCCTGGCTCAGTATTTTGGCATGAAAGAGGATGGGGTTTATTTCAAAAGCTCATTAACTATATGAGAAGCAGACAAGATGCTGCTGGATATAAAGAGGTAAATACTCCAGAGATACTAGACAGGCAACTATGGGAAAAATCTGGGCATTGGGAAAAATATGGAGAAAACATGTACACTTCTGAAACACCAGATGAGAAAGTTTTTGCAATTAAACCGATGAATTGCCCTGGTCATATCCAGGTATTTAATCAAGGCCTAAAAAGTTACAGAGATCTTCCTTTACGTTTTGCTGAGTTTGGAAAAGTTCATCGTTATGAGCCGTCAGGTGCTTTACATGGGTTATTAAGAGTAAGAGCCTTTACCCAAGATGATGCCCATATTTTTTGTACTGAAGATCAAATTACTAGTGAATGTTTAATTGTTACAAATTTAATACTAGATATTTATAAGGACCTTGGTTTTGAAAATGTAATTCTAAAATATGCAGATAGGCCAGAAGTAAGAGTTGGTGATGATTTAGTATGGGATAAAGCAGAAGCCTCTTTGCTTGAAGCTGTTAAAGCTTCTAAATTAGAATATACTATTAATAAAGGTGAGGGAGCATTTTATGGTCCTAAAATTGAATTTGTTTTACGAGATGCTATTGGTAGGGATTGGCAATGTGGAACTTTGCAAGTAGATTTAAATTTACCCGGAAGATTAGATGCTTCTTATGTTGATAAAGATGGAACAAAAAAAGTTCCAGTTATGTTGCATAGAGCATTATTTGGTTCTCTAGAGAGATTTATTGGAATTTTAATTGAAAACTATGCAGGCAAGTTTCCATTTTGGATATCTCCTTTACAGACTATGGTAATACCTATTTCAGAAGAATTTAATGACTATGCAATCGAGGTATCAAATAAAATTAAAAATTCAGGTATAAGTTCTGCAGTAGATTTAAAAAATAATAATTTAAATTATAAAATAAGAGATCATTCTCTAGAAAAAATACCGCTTTTGTTAATTTGTGGTAAAAAAGAAGTTGACTCCAATTCAGTAACGATTAGAAGATTAGACTCTAATAAACAAGAAAATATGGGTATAGATAAATTCTTAAAAACATTCTCTGCTTTAAACAAAGCATCATCAAACTAAGTGGTAGATTTCAAACAAAATTATTTTCAGAGAAGAAGTAAGGATAGAGGTCCAAGATCTAATAATAGAATTTCTTCTCCAGATGTGCAGGTCATAGCAAGTGATGGAGAGAATCTTGGAGTGATGAACACCAATGAAGCAATTTCCATGGCAAAACATCAAGGTTTAGATTTAATTGAAATAGCTCCTAATGCAAATCCTCCTGTATGTAAAATAATGGATATGGGTAAATATAAGTATGATGCTCAAAAAAAAGCTAATCTTGCAAAGAAAAAACAAAAAATTGTTTCTTTAAAAGAAATTAAAATGAGACCCGTTACGGAAACTCATGATTATGAGTTTAAAGTTAAAAATGCTAAAAAATTTATAGCTAAAGGAGATAAGGTTAAATTTACTATAAGATTTAAAGGTCGAGAACTTCAGCATTCCCACCTTGGAAATGAACTAATGGGCAAAATTAAGGAAGATATGAAAGATATTGGCAAGGTAGAACTACATCCCAAGTTTGATGGTAAGCAAATGATAATGGTAATTCAACCTTTATAAGCCTTAATAGAGGTTGTAAAATTATATCTTTCTTTGTATAAAACCGCAGAATTATGCCAAAACTAAAAACAAAAAGCTCAGCAAAAAAAAGATTTAAAATATCTGCAAAGGGTAAAGTTATTTCTGCTCAAGCAGGTAAAAGACATGGCATGATTAAAAGAACGAATTCACAAATAAGAAAACTAAGAGGCACTACAACATTGTCTAAACAAGATGGAAAAATTGTTAAGTCATATATGCCTTACAGTTTAAGAGGTTAATAATGGCAAGAGTTAAAAGAGGTGTAACTAGTAAAGCTAAACATAAAAAAGTTTTAAAAGCTGTAAAAGGGCAATGGGGAAGACGAAAAAATACGATTAGAGTTGCCAAGCAAGCCATGGAAAAATCTATGCAATATGCTTACAGAGACAGAAGAAACAAAAAAAGAGATTTCAAATCATTGTGGATACAGAGAATCAATGCCGGAGTTAGAGCTGAAGGCTTAACATATTCAAAATTTATCAATGGATTAAGTAAATGTGGTATTGCAATAGATAGAAAAATTCTTGCTGAAATTGCTTATGATAGCCCAGAAGCATTCAAAACAATTGTACAAAAAGCTCAATCAGCTTTAAATTAATCTTCGCTATTGTTTTTATTTCTTAAGGAAATAATCTACTAATATGTCAGAGATAAAAAATATTAGAGATCAGTTTATATCAAAGCTTGAAAATGATTTAAGCATTGATCAAATAAATGAAATCAAAACTGAGCTATTTGGTAAAAATGGTTTAATTTCATCAAAATTTAAAACAATAGGATCAATTCCAGAGGCCGATAGAAAAAAATTTGCATCAGATTTAAATCAAGCTAAAGACACACTTCAGAATTTGATAGCTTCTAAAATCAATGAGATAGAGGAAAAAAAAATAAACGAAAAATTAGAAAAAGAGAAAGTTGATATAACTTTACCTGAAAGACCATTCGTTATGGGAAAAGTTCACCCAGTCTCACAAACTATCGATGAAATTTCATCCATTTTCTCTGAAATAGGATTTAGTGTTGAAGAAGGTCCTGATGTTGAAAATGAATATAACAACTTTACTGCTTTAAACACACCTGACAATCATCCAGCAAGAGATATGCATGATACATTTTACTTAGATGAAAACAAAGAGATTTTGTTACGAACTCATACTTCACCTGTTCAAATTAGAACTATGCTGAAAGATAAACCACCATTTAAGATTATTGCTCCCGGTAGAACTTATAGATCAGATAGTGACCAAACACATGCTCCAATGTTCCACCAAGTAGAAGGTTTACATATTGATAAAAATATTAATATGGGGCATTTAAAAGGATGTTTAAATTATTTCATTAAAGAATTTTTTGAAGTCGAAAAAATTAAAATGAGATTTAGACCTAGTCATTTTCCTTTCACCGAACCATCTGCTGAAGTAGATATTGGTTATGAAATAAAAGATGACAAAATAATTATTGGAGAGGGAGATAAGTGGCTTGAAATTTTAGGCTGTGGCATGGTGCATCCTAATGTATTAAGAAATGTAAAAGTGGATCCTTCCAAATACCAAGGATATGCTTTTGGAATAGGTATAGACCGACTAGCAATGCTTAAGTATGGCATCAATGATTTAAGAGCATTTTTTGATTGTGACTATAGATGGTTAAATCATTTTGGTTTTGATCCACTTGATGTTCCATCAAATTATAGAGGCTTAAGCAGATGAAAATTACATATGATTGGCTAAAAGATCATTTAAAAACAAGTGCTAAAGAAGATAAACTTCTTGATAAATTAACAGACATTGGTCTCGAGGTTGAAAATACAGAAAATTTATTTGAAGGATTAGATTTATTTAAGGTAGCAAAAATTCTTAAAACTGAAAAACACCCTAACGCAGATAGACTTAAAGTTTGTGATGTTGATATTGGTAATAAAGAAATCAAAAAAGTTGTTTGTGGGGCCACAAATGCAAGAGAGGGCCTTCTTACAGTGTATGCTCCACCAGGTGCGATTATTCCAAAAAGTAAAACCAAGTTAGTTGTTGCTAAAATTAGAGATGTTACATCCTATGGAATGCTCTGTTCCGAATCTGAATTGAATTTATCTGATGAAAGCGATGGAATTACCGAATTATCATTTAAAAAATATGCAAAATATGTTGGAAAAAGTTTTTTTTCTAAATCTAATTCTAATCTTATTGATTTATCAATTACGCCAAATAGACCAGATTGTCTTGGTGTACGAGGGATTGCGAGAGATTTATCAGCTGCAGGTTTTGGAACCTTAAAATTAGAAAAAAATAAAAAAATTAAATCTAATAAAAAACAGACTTTAAAAGTAAAAATAAAAAAAGAAAAAAATCAAGGCTGCATATCTTTTGGTAGCTGCTTAATAACTAATGTCAAAAACGTAGAAAGTCCTCAGTGGTTAAAAGATAAATTAATTTCTATAGGTCAAAAACCAATATCTGCAATAGTGGATATAACAAATTATGTTATGATCGATATTAATCGTCCATTGCATGCATATGATGCTGACAAAATTAAAAAAGGAATAATTGTTAGAAATTCAAAATCTGGCGAAGAATTTACTGCTCTAGATAATAAAAATTATAAATTAGATGATGGAATGTGTGTAATAAGTGATGACAAAGGTGTCCTGGGCTTAGGAGGAATTATTGGAGGAAACAGATCTGGTACTGAGTTGGATACAAAGAATATTTTATTAGAATCAGCTTATTTTGATCCAAGATCAATTAGAAAAACTGCTAAAAAGTTAAATATTGATACAGACGCTAAATTTAGATTTGAAAGAGGTATTGATCAATTATCCATTGAAGAAGGGTTAAACAAAGCTGCTTTCTTAATTAAGGAAATTTGTGGAGGTGAAATTAGTAAAATAGATATTCAAAAAATTGAAACTTATAAAAATAAAATCATAAAATTTGAACCAAAAACATTTGAAAAAATTACTGGTTTTAAAATTTCAACTAAAGAAATGATAAACATTTTAGAGAAGCTTGGCTTTAAATTAAAAAAAGAAAAAAAATTCTTGAAATTATCAGTTCCATCTTGGAGACCAGATATTCTACAAGAAATTGATATAGTTGAAGAACTAGTAAGAATTAGTGGATATGAAAAGATAAAAATAGAAAATCCTATTAAAGAAAGATTAAAAAATACTTTAAATCAAACTCAAAAATTGTTTCACTTCCTTCAAAGGGCAGTAGCATCTAAAGGGTATTTAGAGGCAATTACTTGGTCTTTTACAGATTCAAAATATAACGATCAATTTAAAGACACTAATAATGAAATAAAAATTGTAAATCCAATTAGCTCTGAGCTTGGGGTATTAAGAAATTCAATTTTTTCAAATTTAGCAATGTACATAAGTAAAAACTTAGATAGAGGAATTAAAGATCTATCAATATTTGAAATAGGTCCAATATTTTATGGTTATCAACCTGGAGAGCAGAATACTGTTGTTTGTGGCTTGTCAGCTGGAAAAAAATCTAGACTTTCTTGGGTTGAAAAAGAAAGAAATGTAGATGTTTTTGATATTAAAAGAGATGTTATACAAACTTTAGTAGAGGCCGGTTATGACTCGGAAAAATTCTATATTGATGATGAAGGCCCTAATTATTATAATCCAGGAAAATCAGGAAGAATATTTTTAAACAAAGGAAAAGATAAAGTAGCAGCTTATTTTGGCGAAATTCATCCGAATATTATCAAAATTTTAGATATTAAAACAGAGTCTCTCGTAGGTTTTGAAATATTTTTGGATAACTTAAAATTACCAAAAAAATCCTTAAAAGATCAGAAAACTAAGTATTCTGTATCTGAATTTCAAAAATCCGAAAGGGATTTTGCATTCGTTGTTGATAAAAAAATAAATGTACAAGATTTAGTAAGTGTAATATCAAATATTGATAAAAATTTAATTTCAAACATTAAAGTATTTGACGTCTATGTTGGAGATAATATTCCTGAAAATCAAAAATCAATTGCTATAAGTGTAACAATTCAATCTTTAGAAAAAACTTTGACGGATAATGATTTAGAAAAAATTAATAATTTGATAATAGAAACAGTTCAAAATAAAACTGGTGCTAAAATTCGTTCCTAAAATAATTAATGAGTTCAATTGATAATATTAGAAATTTTGCAATAATTGCGCATATTGATCATGGAAAATCAACTATTGCTGATAGGATTATTCATAGTTGTGGAGGATTAACCGAAAGGGAGATGAAAGCTCAAGTTTTAGACTCTATGGATATTGAAAGAGAAAGAGGGATTACAATTAAAGCTCAAACTGTAAAATTAAACTACAAAGCTAAAAATGGAAAAAATTATATTTTAAATATTATTGATACACCAGGCCATGTAGATTTCAGTTATGAGGTTAGTAGATCTTTATATGCGTGCGAAGGTTCAATTCTAATCGTAGATAGCACCCAGGGAGTAGAAGCTCAAACTTTAGCGAATGTTTATCAAGCTTTAGATACTAACCATGAGATAGTACCAGTTTTAAACAAAGTTGACTTGCCTGCATCAGATTTAGATAGAACAAAAAAACAAATTGAGGAAGTAATAGGAATTGATACCGAAAATGCAATTCCATGTTCAGGTAAAACTGGGGAAGGAATAGAAAATATTTTAGAACAAATAATTACAACATTGCCCGCTCCAAAAGGAGAAAGTTCATCAAATCTAAAATGTTTATTGGTTGATAGTTGGTATGACACTTATCTAGGTGTAGTGATACTAGTGAGAGTTATAGATGGTAAACTTTCAAAACATATGAAAATAAAAATGATGTCTACTAATCAAGAATATATTGTTGAGAAAGTAGGAGTTTTTACTCCAAAGCCTGTCAATATTAACGAGTTAAAAACAGGTGAAATTGGATTTATTACCACTGGTATTAAGGTATTGTCAGAAACAAAAGTTGGGGATACAATTTGTGATGCTTCTAAACCATTAAACGAAGCTTTACCTGGGTTTAAACCAAGTAAACCTGTAGTTTTTTGTGGATTGTTTCCAGTAGACAGTTCGGAGTTTCAAAAATTAAAAGATGGTTTAGCAAAATTACAACTAAATGATGCAAGTTTTTCGTTTGAACCCGAATCATCATCTGCTTTAGGTTTAGGTTTTAGATGTGGATTTTTAGGCTTGTTGCATTTAGAAATAGTAACAGAAAGACTGGAAAGAGAATTTGATGTTAATTTATTAACCACAACTCCTGGAGTTGTTTATAAAGTCCATTTGAATAATGGTACCGTAATAGATTTACAAAATCCATCAAGTTTACCTGACCCCACTACAATTAAATTAATAGAGGAACCTTGGATAAAAGCTACAATTATTACGCCAGATCAATATTTGGGATCAATAATAAAAATGTGCCAAGATAAAAGAGGAGTTCAAAGTAATTTAAGTTATTCAGGAAATAGAGCTGTAGTAAATTATGAACTACCTTTAAATGAAGTTGTTTTTGATTTTAATGATAGATTAAAATCAATGACAAGTGGGTATGCTAGTTTTGATTATGAAATTATTGAACATAGGGAAGGTGATTTAGTTAAATTGGGTATTTTAGTAAATGGCGAAACTGTAGATGCTTTAGCTATAATGATACATAAAGATTTTGCACAAAAAACAGGAAGAGAAGTGTGTGAAAAATTAAAAGATTTAATACCAAGACATAATTTTATGATACCTGTTCAAGCAGCAATTGGAGGTAAAATTATTGCAAGAGAAACTATTAAAGGATTTAAAAAAGATGTTTTGACAAAAATTCATGGTGGTGGAGCAACGGATAGAAAAAGAAAGCTTTTAGAAAAACAAAAAAAGGGTAAAGCAAGATCAAAACAATTTGGAAGAGTCGAAATACCACAAGAAGCTTTTATTGGTGTATTAAAAATAAATAAAGATAAATGATATATAAAATAATAATTTTTATTTTAATTGTATTAAATATTTTTTTAATTTTCATATTAAATAAAAAAAAAATAAAAAATTATTTTCATAAACCAAAAATTAAAAAAATTGATATTACCGAAGCACACGAAATATTTAAGCTGAAAGAAATTTCCAAAAATCTAAAAGGCCCTAAAAACGATGTTATAATTAAAAGCTTTAGCATTTCTGATAGTAATAACATAGTTGGAATGACATCAGATAAAGAAGCATGGATCATTGCTTCGTTAAGTAAAATTAGTAAAAATATTTTTGAATTTGGTACATGTAGTGGAAAAACAACCTTTATCATGGCGCTTAATGCAAATAAAGATGCAAAAATAACATCGATCACTCTTGATCCGAAAGATGTGATTGAACTCTCAAAAAAAGAACAAGACAATAAGGTTTCTTTCAGAAATATAAAAAATGAAAGTATTTATAATAAATTTTTGTTTTCAGGTGAAAGTGTTGAAGAGAAAATAAAAGTTATTTTTCAAAACTCATTAAACTTTGATCATAAAAATTTTTTAGGAAAGATGGATTTAATTTTTATTGATGGAGGCCATACCTATTCTGTTGTTAAAAATGATTCTGAAAAATCTTTTGAAATGCTCAATTCAAATGGAATTATTCTTTGGCATGATTATGTTCCTGGCAAAAGATCAGCTCAAGATGTTGTGAAATATATTCATGAAATTTCAACGGAAAAGAAATTATATAGTATAAGGGGTACATCTTTAGTTTATTATAAAAATGAGTAAAATTTTGATTATTGATCCTGGAAAAGGTTGGGGCCATTTTGTATCAAAAATGTATTGTTATCAAAAATTAGCGGAAAGTTTAAACTCCAAAATAATTTTTTTAACAAAGAAATCTACTCAGGCTAAACATTATTTAAAGCTATCATCTTTTTGTGAAGAAGTAATATATTTAGATGAGCCTGAAAGGGGACTAAAAAATATTTTTAAAAATATCAAGTCTTTCTTTAATAACATTTGCAATATTAATAAATTAAATTTTGAAAGATGTTTTGTATTTCATCCTTCAATAAGATATTTGTTAATTGCAAAATTTTCTAAAGCTAAAAGTATATGGGGATTAGGCTTAAGGTTTCAAAACTTTTTTTTAAAAAAAGATAAAAAACTTTATCTAAGTTTTTTTTCAAAAACTATTCAAGATGACAATGAAGCTTTAGAATTTGTAAAAAAAATTACATCTTTAAAAAATATAAATTTTAAACCTTTGCAAAGTACAATGGTAGATTTCAGAGATACAGTAGGTATAATTATTGCTGCTTCAGGGAATGAAAAAAGATGGTCGATTAAAAATTATATTAAAGTTATAAATTATTTAATAGATAAAAATTTTAAAAAATTTTTAATCATTAGTGGAATAGATCAATCAAAAGAAGAATTATTACTTAAGGAAAAGTTTTCTGATAAAATAGAGATGACTTTTACTTCAAATAAAAAAATTTCAGATATAATTCCCTATTTGAAAAAATGTAAATTTTGTGTAGGAAATGATACAGGATTTTCACATTTATCAATAAATTTAGATATTGAAACAGTAATTATTCATGGGGATTGTCCACCACAGTCATATTCAGATCTTATAAATCATATTGATATTGATGAAGATATTGTTCGTTCAGCAACATCAATTCATACAATCACAACAGACAAGGTATTGAAAAAATTATCTGATTTCTTATACAGGAGAGATGGCCGAGTGGTTTAAGGCGCACGCTTGGAAAGCGTGTAAAGGAGTGATTCTTTCATGGGTTCGAATCCCATTCTCTCCGCCATCAAATAAGCCATATTTTTCAATGGTTATTTAAGAATTTTTGTTTTTTATTAATAATATAAATCAGCAATTTTTTTAAAAAATGTTATAATTTTTCTTTTCCAAAATTTAAAAAAATGACAAATAAAAATACATATCAAGCTGACTCCATCAAAGTTCTTAAAGGTCTAGAGGCGGTTAGAAAAAGACCTGGGATGTATATTGGTGATACTGATGATGGTACTGGTTTACATCACATGGTTTATGAAGTAGTTGATAATTCGATTGATGAGGCATTAGCAGGATATTGCAAAAATATTAATGTAAGAATTAATTCTGATGGAACAATTACAGTAAATGATGATGGAAGAGGTATTCCGGTAGATATACATAAAGGAGAAAAAAAATCAGCTGCGGAAGTAATCATGACTCAACTGCATGCTGGAGGTAAGTTTGATCATGACTCTTATAAAGTTTCAGGTGGTCTACATGGCGTAGGTGTTTCTGTCGTTAATGCTCTATCAGAAAAATTACAGTTAGAAATATATAGAGATGGAAAAGAACATTACATTGAATTTCAAAATGGTGAAGCAAAGTTACCATTGAAGGTAGTGGGTAAAGCTAAAAATACAGGTACACAAATAACTTTTTTACCTTCTAAAGGAATTTTTTCTTCAATAAAATTTAGTGCAAATATTCTTATTAAGAGAATGAGAGAATTAGCATTTTTGAATAAAGGAATTAAAATAACATTTACTGATGCCAGTCAAAAAAAAGAAAAAACTTCAGAGTTTAAATTTGATGGAGGAGTTCTTGAATTCGTAGATTTTTTAGATGAGAAAAGAGAAAAACTACAAAATAAAAATGGAAAGGACTTATTTAGAAAACCAATATATATCGAAGGCAAAAAAAATAATATTGAGTTAGAGTGTTCCTTAAAATGGAATGCTGGGTATACAGAGGATATTTTTGCATATACAAACAATATTTACCAAAAAGATGGTGGAACTCACTTGTTAGGTTTTAGAAGTGCATTAACCAGAGTGGTAAATAAGTATGCTAATGAAAATAATTTACTTAAAAAAAATAAATTAGCAATTTCAGGTGATGATATTAAGGAAGGGCTTACATGTGTATTATCAACTAAAATTCCCGATCCAAAGTTTTCGTCTCAAACAAAAGATAAACTTGTTTCATCAGAAGTGAGGATGATAGTAGAAACACTAATAAATGAAAAACTATCTATTTGGTTTGACCAAAATCCATCGGTTGCTAAAATTATTTTAGCCAAAGTTATTCAAGCAGCTATGGCTAGAGATGTTGCTAGAAAAGCAAGGGAAAATGTAAGAAGAAAGGGAGCTCTTGAATTAAGTGGTCTTCCAGGAAAATTAGCTGATTGTCAGATTGGTAAACAAGAAGGAACAGAATTGTTTATTGTAGAGGGTGATTCAGCAGGTGGTTCAGCAAAACAAGGTAGAAATAGAGCTAATCAAGCAGTTTTGCCACTTAGAGGCAAGATACTTAATACATATGTAGAGGATTTTAACCTTAAGAAAAATGGTAATGGAAATGGATCCGATCAAAGAACTAAGGCATTGTCTAAAATGATTTCCTCAAATGAAATAGTTACTTTGATTAACGCACTAGGTTTAGATCCAAAAGCACAAGAGATTGATTTAAAAGATTTGAGATATGGAAAAATAATAATCATGACAGATGCTGATGTAGATGGTTCTCATATTCGAGCTCTTCTACTAACATTTTTTAACAACAAGCCATTTAATAAATTAATTGAAAATGGCCATGTTTATTTGGCACAACCACCATTATTTAAAATTAATAAAGGATCTAAAGGAATTTATATCAAAGATGAAAAGGAGTTGGAAGATTACATCATAAAAAACAATAAAGAATTAAAAAAAATAAAAAAAGGATCAAAAGAGTACTCAAAAGCACTAGATTTAGAAAAATCAAAAATGAATATCCAAAGATTTAAAGGGTTAGGGGAAATGAATCCCGATGAACTATGGAGTACTACATTAGATCCAGAGACAAGAAATTTGCTGCAAGTACAATATTCCAAAGATTTAAAAAAAGATCAAAGTTTAATCCACACCTTGATGGGCAATGATGTGGCATTAAGAAAAGATTTTATTGTTTCTAATGCTATAAATGTTCGTAATCTTGATATTTAAAAATGAAGTTTTTTGAAACTTCGAAATATCATTCATTTAAAAAATCAACTTATATAACATTAAGATGGATCGGAATTCTAGGTCAATTAATTGCAGTAAATTTTGTATATTTTTTTCTAAATTCTGATTTTGATTTTATTACATCAAACTTAGTTATATTTTTCGGTATATTAAGTAATTTATATTTAATTTTAATTTATAAAAAAACACAACTATCAGATAGATCCGCATTTTTATTTTTGCTTATAGATATATTGCAATTAGGTATTCTTCTTTATTTATCAGGAGGAATAACTAATCCATTTGTGATTTTTATATTAATACCAAGTGTTTTTTCTTCATCAAATTTAAGTTTGAGAACTAATTCTTCGTTAGTAATCTTAACAATAATTATTATTTTATTTTTAACCTTTAATTATCGAGAGTTACCAATTAACTTAAATAGTGATTTTCATAATAATCATTATTTTTATTACTCTATACCTGCATCTTTGATTATTGCTTTGGTCTTTTTAAATTATTTTGCAATGACATTTGGAACACAATCTAGATTGAGAAAAGAGGCGTTAGGAAAAATGGAAGAAGTTATGGCTAAAGAACATGAACTTTTATCTTTAGGCGGTCAAGCTGCTGCTGCAGCTCATTCCTTAGGTACTCCACTTTCAACAATAACAATAATTGCTCATGATTTGATGAAGCAATTTAAGGGTCAGAAAGAAATTGAAAAAGATATTGAATTATTAAGTAGTCAAGTTGATAGGTGTAATGAAATTCTAAAACGTTTAACTCTCAATCCTGTGGAAGAAGATGAATTTATCGATAAAGACATTAATATTAGAAATTATTTAAATGAAATTATTTCTTCATTTAGAGAAATAAGTAAAAAAGATTTTGTCTTTAATTTTGATCAGGACTCAAATCCTAAAAAAATCAGCAAATCCATAGAAATAGTTTATGGATTAAGAAATTTTATAGGAAACGCCAACAAATTTGCCAAAAATAGTATTTTTATTAATTTAAAAAGTGACAGTGAAATCACAGAGATAACAGTAGAAGACGACGGTGACGGTTATCCTAGAGATATTATATCAAAAATCGGTGAGCCTTATTTAAAATCAAATTATTCTCAAGATAAGTCTAAGGAAGGTTTAGGTCTAGGGTTATTTATTGGAAAAACTTTATTGGAGAAAAATTTTGCATCAGTAAATTGTAGAAATTCCAAAACACGAAGTGGTGCTGAAGTCAATATTAGGTGGAAAAATAAAGAGTTATTCAATATTTAGTGATATTTTTTCTTTGTTTCAAATAATGAACTTAATTGAGATATCATAACGTCTCCTAATTCATTCACATCAGTAATTTTTATTGCTTTGTTATAATATCTCGAAACATCGTGACCTATTCCTATAGCCAAAACTTCAATATCTGATTTATTTTCAATAAATTTGACAATCTTTTTTAAATGTTTTTCTAAAAAATCTCCTGAATTTACAGAAAGAGTAGAGTCATCTACAGGAGCTCCATCAGAAATTACCATCAAAATTTTTCTTTCTTCTTTTCTTTTTTTAATTCTATTGTAAGCCCATGATATCGCTTCTCCATCAATATTTTCTTTTAGTAAGCCCTCTTTAAGCATTAGTCCCAAATTATTTTTTGCCTGCCGCCAATGGGTGTCAGCACCTTTATATATAATATGTCTTAAATCATTTAATCTACCTGGTGTTTTAGGTTTTGAATTTTTTGTCCATAGCTCTCTACTTTGTCCACCTTTCCAGTTTTTAGTTGTGAAACCTAAAATTTCAACTTTGACAGAGCATCTTTCTAGGGTTCTAGATAAGATATCTGCACATATAGCCGCAATAGTAATTGGTCTTCCCCTCATAGATCCTGAATTATCGATCAATAAAGTTACTACCGTATCTTTAAAGTCTAAATCTTTTTCTTTTTTAAAAGATAAAGAATTATAAGGGTCCATTATAATTCTTGGAAGCTTAGAGCTATCTAGTAAGCCTTCTTCTAAATCAAATTCCCATGCTCTATTTTGTTTTGCAAGTAATTGTCTTTGAAGTTTATTTGCTAATTTTGTTATAACATCTTGAAAACCAATCAGTTGTTGATCTAAACTTTTTCTAAGTTTAGTTGCCTCATCAGCATTTTCTAAATTCTCAGCTTTTACTATTTCATCATACTGTGATGTAAATATTTTGTAATCAAGATTAATGTTATCTATATTTTTTTTTAATATTTGTTCTGAACTTTGTTCATCTGAATCAACTTCGTTTAGTTGTTCATCTAAGTTAAATTCATCAATACTATAATCTGTATCTAGAGAGGCTTGAGTTTCCTGATCATTGTTTTCATCTTTATTATCTTCGTTATTATTGTTCTGATCATCATTTGAAGGGTTATCTTGTCCTTGATCCTGATTTTCTTCCTCTTTTTCGTTATCTTCTTCACTTTGAAAAATATCCATTTCTTCTAATATTTGAGAAAACTTAGAAGCATAAGTGTTTTGATCTTCTAGATTATTCATTAAAAATTCTTTATGCTTTTGAATAGATTCCTCAAAATCTTTCTCCCAAAAATTAAGCATTCTCGAAGTTAAAGGATTTAGCTTTATTTTGTGGAAGTTTTTAAGCATATATAATTCAAAAGCTTCTGCTACAGGAACATCTTCTTTTGTTTTTAATTGCTCTTTCCTTTTACGATTAATTATTAGAGAATAATTTTCATTAAAGTTTCTTTCTATGCCTTTAAGCATTTGTCCACCTAATGCTTCATATCTAATTTTTTCTGCAATATTATAAAGTGATCTTGAGGAAGTATTGCTAGGTAAATTTTTTTTGTAAATTAATTCATTTGAAAATTTTTTTTTCAGAGCAATTGAATCAGTCTCAGCACGTAGTCTTACGAAATCGCTTGGGTTTGTTAGATTATTAATTTCTATTGAAATAGTATCTTTAGTTTTTTCTTCCGAGTTTTTTTTATTAAAATCAAAATTATCAGAAATTACTTTTGCTGTTGAATTTAGAGCAACTCTGAATTTTTCTTTTAAATCTGTTTCTCTTGAACTCATTTAAATTTGAATATTAACCAAAGATTCTGGTAATTCTTCTCCAAAACATCTTTGATAATATTCTGCGATAGTATTTTTTTCAATATCATCACATTTATTAAGAAAAGTTACTCTAAAAGCGTAACCAGTATCTTTAAAAATTTCTGAATTTTCGGCCCAATGCAATACAGTTCTAGGGCTCATTACAGTTGAAATATCTCCTGCGATAAATCCCTTACGAGTTAATGACGCCACCTTTATCATGTTAGAAA
>CACISX010000009.1 GCA_902589455.1 uncultured Pelagibacteraceae bacterium
TTCACAAAAATGTTCAACGATTGAAGCACCAATCCCCGAGCCACCACCAGTAATAAATACTCTTTTATTTTTTAAATCAGAATATTTAACTTTCATTTTTATATTCTCTCCTCAGTTTGAGCATCAAATAATGATGTTTGAGTTAAATCAAAATATAATTTTGTTTCTTTTGCTAATTCAATTTTTATGGTTGAAGGAAATTTAGCTAAAATTTCTTGATTAGCATAATCAAAAGTCATTATCTGTTCATGACCTATATACTCACTTAAATCTGCTCTTAAATTGACTTCAAAATCACTTTCATTAGATTTTTTAAAGTAAATGTGCTCTGGCCTTAAACCAAAGAAAATTTCTTTATTATTTAAACTAGATTTATCTTTAAATTCATAATCTTTAATTGGAATTTCAAAATTAGAACCACTTGCTGTAAAAAATATTTTACCTGAAGTTTCTTTTAAAGTTCCCTTAATTAGATTCATAGATGGTGATCCAATAAAGTCTGCTACAAATGTGTTACTTGGTTTATTATAAATATTTTCAGGTGTATCATTTTGTTGAATAACACCGTGGTTCATGATTGCAATTCTTGTTCCTAAACTCATCGCTTCAGTTTGATCGTGAGTTACATATACAACTGTTGTTTTTAATTGTTGGTGAAGTTTTTTAATTTCTCTTCTCATCTCAACTCTTAGTTTTGCATCCAGGTTAGATAAAGGTTCATCAAATAAAAATATTCTTGGCTCTCTAACCAATGCTCTTCCAATAGCAACTCTTTGTCTTTGTCCCCCAGACAATTGTGAGGGTTTTCTTTCTAACAATTGATCAACTTGTAAAAATTTAGATACTTTCTCTAATTGCTCCTCAATTTTTTCTTTAGATGTTTTTGCTTGTTTAAGACCAAAAACCATGTTTTCTTTAACATTCATTGAAGGATATAAAGCGTATGATTGAAAAACCATAGCAATATTACGGTCTTTTGGCTCGACCTTACTTACATTGTAATCATCAATAAAAACATTTCCTTCGTTAATAGTCTCTAAACCAGCAATGATATTTAATAAAGTTGATTTTCCACATCCAGACGGTCCTAAAAGAACTAGAAAGTTTCCTTCATCTATCTCTAAATTAATTTTTCTTAAAACCTCAGTTGTTCCAAAGTTTTTTGACAATTCTTCAATTTTTAACGTTTTCATTGTTATCCTTTCACTGCTCCTGAAGTTAATCCTCTAATAAAATATTTACCTGCTAATACATAAACAATAAGTGTCGGTATACCTGCTATAATCGCTGAGGCCATATCAACATTGTATTCTTTAACACTTGTACTAGATAAAACCATATTGTTTAAAGCGACTTGTATAGGTGCTGCTTCGCCAAATGAAAAAGTTGATCCAAATAAAAAATCATTCCATATTTGTGTAAATTGCCAAATTACGGTTACAACAATAATCGGTGCAGATATTGGAAGTAAGATTTTAAAAAATATCTTAAAAAACCCAGCACCGTCTATCCTAGCAGCTTTAACTAATTCAGTTGGTACAGAAACATAATAATTTCTAAAAAATAATGTGGTAAAAGGTATTCCATAAACTGTATGGACTAAAACTAATCCAACTACTGAATTTGAAATTCCTAATACTCCAAGAGTTCTCGCCATTGGTAGCAATATTGCTTGAAAAGGTATGAAACACCCAAATAATAAAAAAAGAAAAACCCACTGATCTCCTTTAAATCTCCATTTAGTTAAAACATAGCCTGTCATCGCCCCAATGAATGTTGAAAAAAATACTGCTGGCACAACCATCTTGATTGAATTCCAAAAATATGGTCTTAAAAAAGTGTCACCAGCTCCATATCCTCGACCTCCCCACGCAACAGCCCAAGACTCCAAATTTAATCCGCTTGGCCAACTTAAAAGTGTTCCTTGACGAATCTCTTCCATTGTTTTTAACGATGTAACAACCATCACGTAAAGTGGAAAAATAAAATAAGAAGCAAAAAGAATTAAAATAAAATATAAAAACCATCTCAAAAACATATTTGTATATTTGGATTTTTTTTCTAACTGCTGATAAGAAGAGGATTTTAAACTATCTTGCATTTTCTCTCCTTAACTCTGAATATAAATATGGGATGATCACAGCTGCTACAGCCATAAACATCATCATCGCACTCGCTGCAGATAAACCAACCTGGCTTTTGTGAAATGCAGTTTGTGTCATATACAAAGCAGGCATCGTTGTAGATATACCTGGCCCACCTTGTGTCAGTGCTACTATAAGATCATAACTTTTTATTGATATATGAACTAAAATTACAAAACTTGTAAAAAATACAGGTCTCATCATTGGAAGTAAAATCTTCCAGTATACGGTAAATAAACTTGCACCATCTATTTTTGCTGCTTTAACAATTTCATCCTCTACCGACCTTAATCCAGCTAAAAATAGTGCCATTACAAAACCAGCAGATTGCCAAACACCCGCAATAACTATGGTATAAATAGCCATTTCCCTATCAACCAGCCAATCAAAAGTGAAGTTCTCAAAACCCCAATCTCTAAACATTTTTTGAATGCCTAAAGTTGGATTTAAGATCCATTTCCAAGCAGTACCAGTTACAATGAACGATAGTGCCATTGGATATAAATATATCGTTCTCAAAATACCTTCTGCTCTGATTTTTTGGTCTAAAAATATTGCAAGGATTATTCCTATAACGATACAAAAAATTAAAAACAATGCTGTAAAGATCAGTAAATTATCTACAGCAATAAGCCATTTTCTAGAGCCCCAAAGTTTGACATATTGGCCTACACCCCATAGTTCATACTTAGGTAAGATTTTAGAATTTGTAAAAGATATATATAAAGTCCAAAGCACAAAACCATAAACAAACCAACCAATTAAACCAACAGCTGGTGCCATTACAATTTTAGGCAGGTTTTTCTCTAACCACTTGAACATTATAAATATTTTTTATTTTAATTAAAAAAAAAGGCCACCTAGTTTTTAGGTGGCCTTAATTTTTGATTTTTTACATATTGTCTAAAACTGAATCAGCTAAAGCATTTGCAGCATCTACAGATGACATATCAGAATTAAAGTGTTCTGTAATAACATCTTGTAAAGCAGCTTTCATAGTATTTCCTTGAGCCATACCATGAGCAAAACTTGGAACTAATCCACCGCCTGCACCTGCAGTTTTAATATCTGCATTTGATTTTTTAGCACATTGGTCAAACTCATCCATCGATACATCTAAACGAGCTGGAATAGAACCTTTGTAAAGGTTGAAAACTTTTTGGAAGTTTTTACCCATCATAAGTTTAGCCAATAATTTTTGACCAGCTTGTTTGTCTGCATCATCAGATTTGTAAAAGATAAAACTATCTACGTTATATAAATATCCATTATTTGATGGAGTGGCAGCACAGTAGTAATCTACACCTGGTTGTTTACCAGCAGCTGTAAATTCACCTTTTGCCCAGTCACCCATAATTTGGAAACCAGCTTTGCCTTCGATAACCATACCGGTAGCAACGTTCCAGTCTCTTCCTGGGCTACCTTCATCAGTAAAACTTTGAAGTTTTCTCATTTGGTCAAATACTTTAACTGTTGTTTCGCTTCTTAAACAATTTTCTTTAAGATCTACATAACAGTTTTTGTAATAATTGTTTCCACCAATTCCCATAGCAACTGCTTCAAATACTGTAGCATCTTGCCAAGCTTGACCACCATGTGCAAATGGAATTATTCCAGCAGCTTGTAATTTTTCTGCAGCAGCATTTAATTCATCCCAAGTAGTTGGAACTGAAATACCGTTTGCATCAAATACAGCTTTGTTTGCCCACATCCAATCAATTCTGTGAATGTTTACTGGAGCAGCACAATAAGGTCCGCTGTTATTTTCACACTTATGAATAGCTGCAATCATTGGATCTAATAAATTGTCCCAACCTTCTGCTTGTGCAACTGAGTCAATGTTGTAAGGTGCTACAACACCTTCTTGGTCATACTCTTGAATTGTAGGACCTTTGATTTGTGATGCTGATGGAGGATCTCCAGCAACTATTCTTGCTTTTAATGCAACGTTAGCAGCATCTCCACCACCACCTGTTACAGGCATGTCCATCCATTCACCACCGTTAGCAGCGAAATCATCTTTTAAAACTTTAAGAGCAGCAGCCTCACCACCAGACGTCCACCAGTGCAAAACCTCGATTTTAGGTCCTGCTAATGATGAAGTAGATGTGAACGCTAATGTAATTAAAGCGATCATTAGTTTTTTCATATTTTCTCTTCCTCTTTTTATTTAGTTAACTATTTTATAAAAAAGAAACTATAAGTAGAATATTTGGCAATTGATAATTAAAAAAGCTTAATACAACTAATAGGTGAGACTTTATTTTTCCATTTATTTTGCTTGTTTTTTTTAATTATAAAAAAAAGATTTTTTTATAACTCAATCTAAAGTTGAATTACTAATATGTCGCGCTTCTTCCTAATCTTGCAGCACCTCTAACACCACTAGCGTCTCCAAATCTAGGTTTTAAAAAAACACCTTCATATTCTCTGCCAATAACAAATTTTCTAACTAGTGAATCTATTTCGTGTAAAAAATCAATTTCGTTTGAAACTCCGCCTCCAAAAACAAAAGCGTCAGGATCTAAAATATTTATGATACTTGAAAGCGACATTGCTAAATTAACTTTAAAATCATCTATAAATCTTTCAGCATCTAAATCATGTTTTCTATTCAATTCAAAAATTTCATTAGTTTTTAAGTTTTTTCCATAAAGTTTATTAAATCTTTTAGCTAAGCTTAACCCAGATAAAAAACTCTCAATCTCTGCTTCTCTAGCATTACTAGAGTCAAAATTTTCTTTCTTAGCTGCAAAATATGGAATTTGATTGTGTCCCCATTCCCCTGCTACTCCATTAGAGCCAGTAATAATTTTTTTGTCTATTACTAAACCACCTCCAACTCCTGAACCTAATATAATTCCATATACGATTTTATAATGTTTACCTGATCCATCTATAGCTTCCGATAAAGCAAAACAATTTGCATCATTTTCACAGAACACTTCTTTTCCAAGAGCTTTACGTAGATCACTTTGAAATGGTTTTTTTTCTAACCAAGTTATATTTGGAGCATTTTTTACCAATCCAGTTTGAGGAGAATGAACTCCTGGATGACAAACACCAATTGGAAGTTCTTGTTTGAACTCTTGTTCTAATTTTCTATGGATATCTCTTATCACAGTTATAATTTGAGTATACTCCTTTGGACACGATATTCTTGATCTGTGTTTTTCGTTCCCATTCTCTTCAAGTACAACGCTCTCAATTTTAGTTGCACCTACATCAATACCTATTTGCATAACTAATATGTAGCTCTTCCACCACTTAAATCAAAAACTGCAGCTGTTGAAAATGAATTTTCTTCACTAGCTAACCAAGTTACTAGTGATGCTAATTCTTCAACTTTTGCGAATTTGTTTCTAGGGATTTTTGATAACATATAATTTATATGTTCGTCTGACATTTGATCAAAAATTCTTGTTTTTGCTGCTGCTGGTGTTACACAATTTACAGCTATATTTTTTTGTGCCAGCTCTTTACCTAAAGATTTTGTTAAACCTATAACACCTGCCTTAGATGTACTATATGCACTTGCATTAGGATTACCCTCTTTACCAGCAATTGATGCTATATTAACTATTCTTCCATAATCATTTTTCAACATAAATGGAACAACTGCTTTACAGCAATAAAAAACAGAGTTTAAATTTAAATCCATTATTTTTTTCCATTCATCTAAAGGATATTCAACTAAAGTAGTATTCATGCCTGCAATACCTGCGTTGTTAACGAATATATCTATCTTTCCATGATTTTTTTCTACTTCCTCTAAATTTTTATTTACTATTTCAAAATTAGTTACGTCTACTGTTTGATAATTTAGATGTTTTGATTTTAATTTATCTACAGCTTTTTTAGCTGCATTTTCATCAATATCCCAAATTATAACTTTTGCACCTGCTTCAATAAATCTTTCTGTTATAGCTAAACCAAATCCTTGGGCTCCTCCTGTAACAACTGCCACTCTGTTATCTAAATCAAACTTAATCATTATTTCTTTTTAGTTTTTCTCGATCTTATTAAAGGAAAAGCTAAAGCAATTAAAGACAAAATAAAGAATGTTAAAGCAATTGGTCTTGTGAAAAACATCAGCCAATTACCATCAAATATAACCAAAGATTGTCTTAGAGTTCCTTCAACTAACTCACCCAAAATTAATCCAATAATAACTGGTACTACTGAAAAACCATATCTTCTCATAAAGAAACCTAGCACTCCAAAAAATAACATTATCCAAACATCTATTATGGATTGATTTAAAGAATAAGTTCCACATACTGAAACTGCGAATATCATTGGCCATAAGATTTTGTTAGGTACTAAAGTTATTCTTGCAAATATTTTTGCTCCAAAAAATCCAAAAATAAAAAAAAGAATATTAGCAATCAACATAGCGCCAAAAATTCCATATAAGAAATCTGGCTGTTCTCTAAACAAATCTGGTCCGGGTCTAACTCCATGAATAATCAATCCCGTAAGTATTACCGCTGTTGTTGCGCTACCAGGAATACCTAGCGCTAAAGTTGGAACCATCGCACCACCTGTTGCTGCATTATTTGCTGCTTCTGCTCCTGCAATTCCTTCTATTGATCCTTTTCCAAATTCTTCTGGATTTTTTGAAAATCTTTTAGCCTCAGAATAACCAATTAAAGATGCAACTGTTCCACCTTCTGCAGGCAGTACTCCAATAAATGATCCGATCCCACTTGATCGTAATATTGTTTTCCATGTTTTTTTATAATCATCTTTGCTTGGTAACTTAATTGCTTTTAAAGCAATCCTATTAAAAATTTGATTTATCAAAGTCGATTGGGTTAACATTTCACTCATAGCGAAAAGTCCAACCACTACTGGTATAAATCCTATTCCTTCAGTTAATTCATTAATCCCAAAAGTAAAACGATCAATTGAAGTCATAAAATCTTTACCAACTGTAGAAATCAATATTCCAAATGCACCTGCGATTAAATTTTTAATTGGACTACCTTCACCTATTGAAGCAAGCATCGTTAGACCAAATATTGCTAATGCAAAATATTCTGGCTGACCAAACTCATAAGCAAGTTGTGCCAATATGGGAGCAAAAAAAACTAATATAACGACACTAAAAATACCTCCAACTGTACTTGATACTGTTGCCATACCCAAAGCTCTTCCTGCTTCACCTTTTTGTGCTAAAGGATAGCCATCTAAACAAGTTGCAGCAGCCGCTGGAGTTCCTGGTGTGTTAATTAATACAGCTGTTATTGCTCCACCATAAGTTCCAGCACAATAGATAGAAGTTAATAAAACAATTGCAGATAATGGATCAAGTGTCATTGTAAAAGGCAAGATTAATGCTCCACCTGTTGTTGGTCCTAAACCAGGTAGCACTCCTAATATCAAACCGAATAATGTTCCAAAAAATAAAACTAACAATAGTTTAGAACTAAAAAGTGGTGCCAACATTAATAATAAATTATCCATTTAACTATAATAAATATTAGTAATTATTCCCGGAGGAAATCTTAAACCCAAGATTGTTTCAAAAAAAACAAAGACAATGATCGGAAAAATAATCCCAACCAATAATAAATAAAATAATCTTTTTTCACCCCAATAATAAGCTACAAAAATTGATAGGGCTGATATAGCTAAAAAGAAATCTAAAGTTTTGGAAACTATTACAAATAAAACAAAACTAAACACTGTTAAAAAAAATGATCTAGGTAATTTTTTTTCAATTTTCCAAGGATTTTTAGTTGCTAAATAATAAACAATTAATGTCATAGCAATTATCAAAATTAATAATGCTTTTGGAAATGTTGCTGGCTGAATTCCTCTATTTAAAATTGGAGGAACTATATCGAATGTAAAAGTGGTTATAAGTAAAACTACTGATACAAAAATAATTACAAATGAAACTTTAAATTCATCCTTAAAAAAAAAGGGCAAACTTTTGTTTGCCCTTTTTGATTTTTGTACATTTTTCATATTTAAATGTACTTTTAATTAGATTAGTTAATGTAACCTAAAGCTTTAAGCTGAGCTGTCATTTCTGTAAGCATTTCTTCCATTTGCTTACCCCACTCGTCAGCACCAACTACACTTGTCTCATCAAGACCAATTTCTGTTAAGAAATTTTTGTAGTAATTGTGGCTCATAGCTTTCATCATTCCAGCTTCTAATTGTTTTACTCTGTCTGCTGGAGCACCTTTTTTAGTTACAAATCCTCTAACAGTAGATAAAGAAACAGGTATTCCTAATTCTTTAGCTGTTGGAGAATCTCCAATTTTAGCCATTCTTTCATTTGCTAATACAACTGATACACAAAGTTTGCCTTCATTAATTTCAGTTAATGCTTCACCTAAGTTTAAAACACCCACATCAATATCTCCTTTGATAAGGTTAGTTTTAATTGGTGCAACACCTTTGTATGCAACGATAGTTGGATCTTTTAATCCACCTTTTTTTGTAAATGCGATTGCACTAACATCATCAATACCACCAGTATGAGTAGTTCCGTATTTTAGTGATTTTGATTTTTGTGTGCTAATAAACTTTTTAGCATCTTTGATGTCTGCTTTACAATTAACAACAAACAATTGAGGATCATCAGTTCCTCTAGCAAGTGGTTGCATGTCACTTAACTTAACTTTAGTTTTACCTAAAGCCATAGATACAGCATGACCTGTAGTCCAAGTTAAAGTGTGATTCCCATCAGCTGGTAAAGACATCATATAATCCATAGATGTTGCTCCTCCACCACCTTTTTTGTTTACTAATTGCATATCCTGCTTAAGAACTCTTCTTGCTCTTAATAACATCATTCTAGTAGTAACGTCAGTTCCACCACCAAAACCAGCGTGAGTAATTGCTTGTATTGGATGACCATCAGCTTTTGCTGATGTGATCATTAATGGAAGAGCTACAACAAAAAATTCAGTTACTAGAAAAGCAGCTGCTAAAAATAGTTTAAAGCTTTTTTTCATTATTTCCCTCTTTAGTTAATTTATATTTAATAATTTAAACATAATCTGCTACAAGACGTAAAGAAAAAAATGACTGAAAATAAATCTAACATTGCTCTTCTACTTGGTGATCCAGCTGGGATTGGACCAGAATTAATTTCAAAGCTTTTAAGTGATGACATGACAAAAAAAGCAAACATTGTAATAATTGGTGAAAAGCAAGTATTTGAAAGTGGAAATAGTATTACAGGAATTTCACATAATATAGATATTGTAGAAAATTTTGATGAGGTAAATTTTGATAAAGCAAATAGATTTTTATTAGATATTTCTAAAGGAAAAAATCATAAGTATAAATTAGCTGAACCATCAAAAGAATCTGGGGAAAGCGTATTAGAGGCTTTAGATTTAGCCTTAACTCTAGCTAAAGAAAAAAAAATAGATGCAATTAATTTTGCGCCAATGAATAAGACAAGTTTAAAACTTGGAGGGAATAAACATTCAGATGAATTACAGTTAATGGCTGAAAAACTTGAAGTAAATAGTTTTTGTTGTGAGTTTAATGTAATAGATAATTTTTGGACAGCAAGAGTAACATCTCATATTCCAATAAAAGAGGTTGCTCAACACATTACTAAAGAAAATATCATGAAGCCTATAAAATTAATAAATGAGGTTATGGAGTTAAATGGTGTAAAGAATCCTAGAATTGCCATTCAAGCTCTAAATCCACACGCAGAGTTTGGGACAGAGGAAAAAGATGAAATCATTCCTGCGATTGAAGAGGCAAAAAAACTTGGCTACAATGTTGATGGTCCATTGCCATGCGATACTTCTTTTGTAGTAGCTTACAAAAATAAAAATCATGATTGCATGGTTGGCATGTATCACGATGCACTACAATCTGGTCTTAAAGCATTTGGTTTTGATAGAGGTGTTACAGTTCAAGGTGGATTAACTGTACCAGTAACAACTACTGCTCATGGATCAGCATTTGCTATTGCAGGAAAAAATGAGGCTAATCTAGATCCAATTTTAAATTCTTTTAAAATTGCATTATCGATGGCTGAGAATAAAAAGAATTAATTTAGTAATTATATTAATCCAGCATCAACTGTAAAATTTTGTTTTGTAGATCCTGATGAAACATCTGATGCTAAATATAAAACCATTTTCGAAACATCCTCCGGCAAAAGTTGTTTTTTTAAAGCCTGATTTTTTAATATTTCTTTTTTAAACTTTGGATTAAGCCATAATTTTGATTGTCTATCTGTAGCAATAGAACCAGGAGCGATTGAATTAATTCTTATATTATATTTACCCAAATCCCTTGCTAAAGATCTTGTTAAACCATGAATTCCTGCCTTTGCAGTACTGTAGGCTGGAAACATCACTGCGCCTCTAATCCAACTAACTGACCCTAAGTTAATTATAGATCCACCTTTGTTTTTTATCATACTTTTTTTTACTGCCTGTATCGCAAACAAATAATGTTTTAAATTAATCGCCATTCTATCATCCCAATATTTTTCTGTAATTTTCTCTAAACTATGTCTTTGATCGTTAGAAGCATTATTAACTAAAATATCAATAGGACCATGTTTTTTTATAATGTTCAAAATTGATAATTTATATTTTTTAATATTTTTTATATTACATTCTACAAATGAAGGAGTTTTAAATTTTTTCTTTTTAATTTTATTTATAGTTTTTTTTGCTTCATTTTTATTAATATCAAAAAAATAAACTTCAACTCCTTGCTCACAAAGATGTTCAACAATTGATGATCCTATTCCCGAAGCTCCGCCAGAAACTAATGCACGCTTCCCACTTAAATCAAAATATTCAACTTTCATAAATATAAATCTTCAAGATTAGTTTAGTATTTTTTTAATTTCTTCTAAAGTAAAAGGTTTTGGTTTTTTGCAGGTTGTCTTTATTTCTTGGGGAATTCCACTTTGAGAAGCTCTCATAGTAGAATCTATTATATCTAATACATGAAGAGACAATTCTCCACTACATCTATGCTCTAAATTATTCTCAATTGCATAGGCCATTTCCGATAAACCAGCACCTCTATAATTTGCATTAGTGGGAGATTCATTAGCTCTTGAGCTTTGACTTTTTATATTAATCTTTCCTAAAGGCATCATGTCTGTTTTGTGTTCACCCCAATTACCTCCAGCCGTAACTGAGACAAATGCAGATCCACCAAACATGTTTGGATCTGGAACAATTATTGATCCTTTGTTTCCATAAAGCTCAATATGATTTCTCTGATGTGCAACAACATCAAATGATAAAGTTATTTGAATTATACAATTATTTTCAAATTGTATTGTTGCTAGGTAGGTTGTTGGTGTTTCAACTTTAAATTTTTGACCTTTTTTTGGACCAATTCCTATTTCTCTTTCTTCAAAAACTTTTATACATCTTCCTTGTACTTGTTTTGCCGGTCCAATTAAATTTACTAATGCAGTTAAATAGTATGGCCCCATATCAATAACAGGTCCTCCTTCATTTTCTGCAAACCAACTTTCTGGATTTGGGTGGTAGGATTGAACTCCTGGAAATGCAAATATAGCATTACCTAATTTAATGTCACCAATCACACCATTATCAATTAACTCTCTAGTTTTTTGAATTCCTCCTCCTAAAAATGTATCTGGAGCATTTCCTATATAAAGATTTTTTTCTTTTGCTAATTCAACTAATTTTTTTCCATCCTCAAAATTTACTGCCATTGGTTTTTCAGCATAAGAATGTTTTCCATTTTTAAGAGCCATTTTGGAAACTTCGTAATGCGCTCCTGGAATTGTCAGATTAAGAATTATTTCAATTTCTTTATCTTTTAAAAGTTCTTCAACTGTAACAGCTTCAATATTATAATGAATTGCACACCTTTTAGCTGCTTCCATGTTTATATCTGCACATTTGACTATTCTAATATTATTAAAATACTCTTGAGCTCTAAAGTAAGTTTCAGAAATATGACCACAGCCAATAAGGCCTACTTTAAAAATTTTATTCATAAAGAATTATACGCCTTGTCTTTGTTTACTTTTTCCTTCTTTATATAATTTTAAAGCCTCTTCATTTTCTTTAGTTGTTGGAATTTCTAATGTTGGACTATCCCAAAAAGCTGAACCTTCTAGCCATTGATAAGCATGTGTCTTTATAGAAATTACATAAGTAACATCTGATTTTTTTGCTCTTTTAAAAGCTTCTTCAAGATCTGAAATTGAGCTTACGTGTTCAGACTTGGCTCCCATACTCTCTGCATGTTTTGCAAAATCTACATCGACTAGACCTGGTGTATTAGAACTTTTTAATAAGTTATTATATTCCTTTCCACCTTTGAATAATTGCAATCTATTAATTACAGCAAAACCACCATTATCACATACGATTATAATTAATTTATTGTTTGTTATTACTGAAGAATAAATATCTGAATTATTTAAAAGATAAGATCCGTCTCCTACAAAAGAAATTACCTCTTTATCTGGGTTGGCCATTTTAATTCCTAAGGCTCCTGATATTTCATAACTCATACAACTAAAACCCCATTCTGTTTCGTGGGTGTTTAATTCTCTTGGTCTCCAAACTTGAATAACTTCTCCAACTAAACCTCCTGCAGCAGTAACAGCAATATCTGATGGATCTGAGTTTTTATAAATAGCACCTATTACTTGAATATAACTTGGTATTTCTTGATTAGAAGGAGCGCTCTCTTTATCTACATGTTCATTCCATGATTTTAATTCTGCTTGAGATTTTTTATTCCAAGCTTCCTCAGCTTTCCAATCACCTAATGCTAACGATAGTTCATCTAATGAAACTTTTGCATCACCTACTACTGCTTGAGCCAAATGTTTATTTGCATCAAATCTAGAAACATTAATTGATACAAGTTTAAAATTTTCATTTTCAAAATTTGCCCAAGATCCTGTGGTAAAGTCTGCAAGTTTAGTTCCAATAGCGATTGCAAGATCAGTTTGTTTTGCGAGTGAATTAGTATTTTTTCCTCCTAAACCACCTATTTGACCAGCGTAATGTGAATGATCTCTTTTCATTGTAGAGTATCCCATTACAGTCTGAGTAACCGGTATATTATGTTTGATTGCAAATTTACTCAGTTCATCCATAGCATCTGAATAAAAAACACCACCTCCAGAAATAATTATTGGATTTTTTGATGATTTTATTTTTTCAGCAGCTTCTTTAATTTGAAACTCATCAGGTCTTGGTCTTCTAATCGCGTGTACTCTTTCTTTAAAAAATTCCTCTGGGTAATCAAATGTTTGACCTTGTATATCTTGACTTAAAGCAATACATGCTGGACCACAGTCTGCAGGATCTAGCATTGTTTGAACTGCTGCTGGGAATGATTGAATAATCTGTTCTGGTCTGGTTATTCGATCAAAATATCTTGTTACAGGTTTAAATGCATCATTAGCTGTTATTCCAGGGTTATTAAAATGCTCAACTTGTTGCAACACTGGATCTGGTAGTCTGTTCGCATAAGTATCCCCAGGTAAAAATAAAATAGGTAATCTGTTACTCATAGCGACTGCTGCAGCTGTAACCATATTTGTTGCACCAGGTCCAACAGAGGATGTTGCTACAAAAATTTGCTGTCTTCTTTTTGCTCTAGCATAACCAATTCCTGTAAGAGCCATATTTTGTTCATGGTGCCCTCTATATGTTGGAAGTTCTTTTTGATTTTCCTCTAGTGCTTGACCTAAGCAAGCTACATTTCCATGTCCAAAAATTCCAAAGACACCAGGAAATAAAGGTTCTTTTTTGCCATTAATTAATATTTTCTGAGCAATTAAATATTTAACTATTGCATGGGCACACGTGAGGTTAATTTTTTTCATAAATATGTTTATCTTTTAATATGTATAGTATTTATATATAATTCTATTTATAAATTAAAAAACCTAATTAAGTAAACTTAAAAAAAACCTATGTACGAGAAATTTGGACAATTCATTGATGGAAAATGGCAACAAGCTGAGAAAAAAGAAACTTATGACGTAATCAATCCTGCAACTGAAGAAGTTATTGGTAAGGCATCGAAAGCTTCATCCATTGAAGTTCAGAAAGCATTAAAGTCAGCAGAAAAAGGTTTGCAGGTTTGGAAAAATACTCCTCCATGGCAAAGAGCATACATACTTAGAAAAATTGCTGATCTAATGAGAGAAAAAAAAGAGGTTCTTGCAAAATGGTTAACTCTTGAAGTTGGTAAGCCACTAGCAGAAGCAATTGGTGAAGTTGGTGGAAGTGCAGATATTTTTGAATGGAATGCCGAAGAGACAAAAAGAATCTATGGTCAAACTGTTGAAAGCAGATTTCCAGATACTAGAGTTCATGTATATTATCAACCAGTAGGAGTTGTTGCTGCTTTGGTCCCATGGAATTTCCCTATAACTTTAGCTTCAAGAAAAATTTCAACTTCTTTAGCCGCAGGATGTTCAGTAATTTGTAAACCAGATGTTATTACTCCTGGTGCAGTAATGGAATTGGTTAATATTTGTAAAGAAGCAGGAGTTCCAGATGGAGTTGTCAATCTTTTATCAGGTGATCCTGCAGAAATTTCAAATGAATTAATGGAGTCTGATATAATTAAAAAAGTTTCGGTTACTGGATCTACAAGAGTTGGTAAATAATTTTAAAAAAAGCTGCAGATAAGGTTCAAAGAGTTACAATGGAACTCAGTGGACATTCTCCTTTTATAGTTTGTGAAGATGTGGATATGAATAAAGTTGCCGATATAGCTATTACCGGTAAATTTAGAAATAATGGACAAGTATGTATTTCTCCAAATAGATTTTATATCCAAGAAAATAGAAAAGACGACTTTGTTAATGCTTTTATAGAAAGAGCAAAAAAATTAAAAATTGGTAATGGTATGGATGAAGGTGTTGATCTAGGTCCTATGACAACAGCAAAGAGATTAGAGGAAATAGAAAAACTTGTTGAAACAACAAAAAAAGAAGGTGCTGAAGTATTGATGGGTGGACAAAGGCCACCTGGTTTTAATAAAGGATATTATTATGAGCCAACTGTATTTGATAATGTAAAAGATAACTTTACTATTATGAAGGAAGAACCTTTTGGACCACTAGTTCCAATTTTAACTTTTAAAACATTTGACGAAGTGATTGAAAGAGCAAATGATAATGATTTAGGATTATGTAGTTATTTATATACCAATTCTATGGATAAAGCTCATATAGGATCTGAAAAGCTAGAAACTGGATGTGTTGCAGTTAATACTGGAGTGGTTGCAATAGCTGAAGCACCATTTGGAGGAATAAAACAAACTGGTTACGGACGTGAAGGTGGTTCTGGTGCAATCAAAGATTACCTAAATGTAAAATACACACACATGGGTTTAAAAATCTAATTGTGAGAAAAAATAAAATAAAAGAAATGATGAAAGCAGGGAAACCTGTGATAAATGGTTGGTGTGCAATACCAAGTACAGCGTCTGTTGAAGCTATGGCTCATCAAGGTTGGGACTCTTTAACTATTGATATGCAGCATGGTTTAGTTGACTACAGTAATGCGCTTCCAATGCTTCAGACAATATCAACAACAGATGTAACTCCTTTAGCTAGAGTTAACTGGAATGAACCAGGTCAAATTATGAAAATCTTAGATGCTGGTTGTTATGGAATTGTTTGTCCAATGGTAAGTAATAAAAAAGAGGCAGAAAATTTTGTTCAAGCATGCATGTATCCACCTGATGGTTACAGAAGTTTTGGTCCTATTAGAGGTTTAATTTATGGTGGAGCTGATTATGCAGATCACGCTAATGAAGAAATACTAAAATTAGCAATGATAGAAACAAAAGAGTCTTTAGAAAATCTTGATGAGATAATGTCTACACCAGGTGTCGATGGTATTTATATTGGTCCAGCAGATTTAAGTTTAGCAATAGGTGAAAAACCTGGTTTTGATAGATCAGAGTCTACAAAAGCTTATTCAGAAATTTTAAGAATTTTAGAACATGCTAAAAAAAATAATATTTTCGCAGGAATTCATAACGGTACTACAGAATATGCTACTAAGATGATCGAAAAAGGTTTTGATTTTGTAACTATAGCATCTGATTTAAGAGCTTTAAGTGCTGGCGCTAAAGCCACAGTAGATAAAATGAAAGGTTCTTTATCAAAAAAAGACGACAACTCTACTTACTAATCAAGTTGGTCTAAAAATTCCTCAAATTGTTTTTTTTCTAGATTAGACGATTGTTTTTTTCCTGGAAATTTTCCATTCATTGAATCTTTTTTAAAAGCCTTGAGAGCTTTTACTCTTTCTAGTTTTATTTCATTTCTAAGTCTCAATAAATTTCCATATGCTTTTGAATGTCTTGGGGGATTTTCTGTATCGCCACAGATATCTTCCATAAATAAATACATTACATCAGCATTTTTACCTGAGCCTAATGAAACAGTAACTATATCTGTGCGCCTGGATATTTCACTCATTACATTTTCAGGTATTACTTCACACTCAGCAGAAAAAGCTCCTGCATCTTCTAGCCTTTTAAATTTTTTAAAAAGTTCGTAAGCTTCATCAGCAGTTTTACCAACTGCTCTTAGTCCACCTATCCAAGTAGATTTTCTTGGAACTAAACCTAAATGCCCCATTACTGGAACATCTTCCTTAGCCAGCATTTCAACTATGTCCATACTTCTTGGTGTCATAACTGCATCCGCACCATTCTCTAATGCTTTAAAGGCTCCACGCATAATATCCTCTGCAGTTACAAACTCATTTAATACCAAAGCAGCTGTTAAAAATAAATTTTTTGAACCTTCTCTTACAGGAATTACATTTTTTGCATTTGATATAATCATATCAAATCCTGCCTTTTCAGCTGCCTCGGCTTCTTCAACACTATTCGCTGTAACTTGTGTAAATTTTCTTTTTCCTTTTGCTGCTTTTAAATCCCCAACAGTCAAAGTTCGTTTTGCTGGTTTAGCAGCCCAAGTATAGATATTCTTCATCTTATACCTTTATAAAGAATATCTCTCCTATCAATAAATTCCTCAAAAGTTTTAATTGTAATTACTGAAGGTAAAATAAATATAGATCTTTTATCTCGCTCGTTTCTTATAATTCTAAAATAACCTTTTTTTATTGCTGTATCGATATAAACATTTGAGGTTAAATATGATTTCTCGATTACTTTAAGTAATTGATTTTTTGTAATTGATTTATTTTTGTAATAAGCAAGCATAACCATATGCAACATTATCCAATGTTGTGGGGTTAAAGAAAACCAATTCAATAACTCGTTAGCTAATCTTCCTTCAAAATCTCCAAGTGATATTTCTGCTAATTGAATTCTTTTTTGAGTAAGTTTTGGAATTTTTTTTTGTTCTTCGAAGTGCTTAGGATACTTGAACTGTCTTTTCATTTAAATAAATTTAAACTCATTGAGTTTTCTATTCAATACTATTTTTACTCAATAGTTCTTTATAAATGTTATTTACTCTATATACTTCTGTAGCAGTATTAAAATAACCTTCATATTCTATTTCTTCAGGTGTGACATCAAAATGATAATGTCCAGCGTCTTTATCATGTTCATAAGAATGAAAGTGAGTATGTTCACCAGACTCTCTTAAATTTAATTCCCCTCCTGTAGGATCTCCAGTCCAAAGAACTGTATAACACTGTAACTTTGGACCAACAGGTTCATAAAATTGAAGAAAATCTTTTACACACTTCATTTGTTTTGGATCATAGTATTCATGTTTGATGTCTTTATAATCTGGTTGAACATGAGATCTTACTTTTCCCTCTAGAATTCTAAATACACCTGCAAGAGCAATCTGTTCATTTGCTTTTAGATTTAAATTATTTGACAATGAGGACCTCATTGCTTGTGGCAATGAACCTTGATCTCCTGATCTTCCTTTGATTTTTATTTTAATGATTTTTCCTTGTTTACCATCAGTATAATAAATGTTTCCAAGTCCACCATGTTTTCTTGCGCTATATTTTTCAACAATACATTTTTTATCAGGACTTACTCTTGCAATTATAGATCTGGACTCATCAGTAATTAAATTTTCATTAATTACTAATTCACCACAGTGACCATCCAAACACGACATTGCACCAGATCCTGCACCTAAAGCATAAGATTTTTCTGATCCAATCATTTTTGAAATTTCTTCGTAATCAAATTCTGCACCAATAAAATTAGGATCATGCATGTATGGCTCTCCACCAACATCTATGATTTTTTGGTTACCACTTATTCCTTCAGATGGACAATCCCATTCACGAAGATTAGGACAATCAACAACTTCTACTTCAACATTTTTAAAATTTCCAGAAAGCCCTTTTTTTAATGCACTCGCTATGTCTTTAAGTGAATGATTTGTGAAAGTTCCTTTTTCTATTTTTAATTGCATAATGTTAATAAGCTATAATTTATTTTGCATATTGTCTATAGATAATATATATAATTTCTATACATAAATAATTTTAAAAAAGGTAACGATGATAAATAAAGATTTAAAAGTAGCTGTTTTAGGTGCAGGTGCTATGGGATGTCTATTTGGAGGACTGCTAGCTGAAAAAGGTTTGAATGTAACTTTAATTGACGTTTGGAAAGAACATGTAGATGCAATTAACAAAGATGGTTTGAAAATGGATGGTCATGGTGGAGATCGTATAATTAAAGTTAATGCTACTTCGAGTCCATCGTCTTTGGATAAAATGGATGCAGTTATTGTTATGTGTAAAGCAACTGCATTGGAACCAGCATTAAACAGTATTAAAAATATTATTGGTGAAAAAACAGTCTTCATGTCATTTCAAAATGGGATTGGCCATGAAGCAATAATTCAAAGTATCGTTGGAAATGAAAAGGTAATCGGTGGAACAACAACGCAAGCTTCAAATATTTTAGGACCAGGTCATATAATGAACCACGGCGCATTACCTTCATGGATTGGTGAATATGAAGGAGGAATAACAGAGAGAATTACGGAAATTGCTGATACTTTTACTGCACATAATCTTGAAATGATTGCAGCTGAAGATGTAAAAAAAAGAAAATGGATGAAGCTTTTTGCTTTAACAGCAATAGGTCCTCTTTCTGCTATATTTGATCTACATCACACTGATCTTTATGTAAATAATAAGGCTAATGATGTTTCAAGAGGACTTGGTAAAGAAATCATTTTAGAGACAAGAGAAGTGGCACTTGCTGATGGTGTAAATGTGTCTGAAGATGAATGCTTATTTATGTTCAATAAAATTGTAGATTCAATGCAAACTAACAAGTCATCTATGGCTTTTGACGTTCAATACAAGAGAAAAACCGAAATAGATTTTATTAGTGGTGCAGTTTCAAAAATAGGTGAAAAACATGGTGTAAAAACACCTTTAAATGATCTTATGTATAAAATGATTAAAGTGAAAGAAGGTATGTACAGCTAAATGCTCAGTACAAATAAATTAAAAAAAATCAAAAGTAACTTCCCTGTTTTAGTTGGAGACAACGTTGTTTCGAAAAAAATCTGTAATTTATTAATTAAAGAAATAAGCAACTCAAAATCATTTGATGATATGATTATGGGGGGTAGAAGCAGGATTAATAAAGGTTCTAAAAATTTTAATTTATATATTAAAAATTCAGTTAACTCTGCAAAACTTTTTAAGCTTTTTAATAGTAAATCTTTTTATAAAAAAATTGAAAATCTTTTCACAAAAAATTTTAAGGATGGATCATGGATAAATTTACACAAACCAAAATCATTTAATCCTAAAAAGTTCACTATTAAAAAAAAATTAAATTCTAGTGAATTAAAAAAAATGTTGGGTAACAATTATACTAGTCCTAAAGTAAATTTAGATATAGACTTTTCGGTATCAAAGGGAGGGTATAGATTAAGACCTCATCGAGACGATATAACTAGATTATATAATTTCTTAATTTATTTAACAGATATTCCAAAAAAAAATGGAGGCTCACTTACAATTTATAGAAAAAAATCTAAAAAAAATTTAAGGAAAAGTTTCAGAAGATTTCCAAAAATGAGTGAACTTGAAATAGTCAAATCATTTACACCAAAAAAAGGAACAGTTGTTTTTTTCCAATCTACTCCAAATTCCTATCATGGAGTGAAGCGGTTTGTAGAAAAAAATTGTCCAAAGCGTTTTTTTATTTATGGAAGTTATGCCTTAAATAAACCGGTTATATGGAATTACAAAGCGATTTCATATTATCCACACATAATTAGCACCAAAAAAAGAATGTTAACCTCTTTTCATGATGCGAACTATTTAACCACAGCACCAAAACATTGAAATATTGTTAATGATAAAATAAATTTTAATGATGACAAATAGTCTTCAAAAAAAATTATATGAGAATGGGTACTTGATTGTTAAAAATGTACTTAACTTTAGAAGAGACTTAAAACCAATTCTAAATGATATGGAATTTGTTATGGATTGTCTCATCCAAAAGTATGCAAAAAAAAGAGATATAAAAAAAGTTCTTAATTTCGATTTTAAAAAAAAATATTCTTATATCTCAAAGCTAAATATTTATGATTTGGATCAGTATTTTAATACTCGATTACCAAGAGACCATGTAAAAAAAGATAGTGATTATTTTGCTACTCAATCATTATGGAATTTAATTACTAATAAAAAAATTTTGGATGTTGTAGAAAAAATTTTAGGTAAAGAAATAATGTCTAACCCTGTTCAAAATACTAGAATTAAACAACCTGAAAAAAAATTACCAGAAGGTTCAATTCATGATGGTTTAAGCGGCAGAACACCATGGCATCAAGATGCTGCTGTTTTAAATTCAAGAGGACAAAAATTAACTGAAATGGTTACTGTATGGATCCCTTTTACTAAAACAAATAAGAAAAATGGATGCATGATTACAGTAAAAAAAATAAATAAAATGGGATTATTAAATCATGTATCAGGATACAGAGGGCAAGTAGAATTAAAAAATAGTAAATTACTTGATGACATGGAGCATATTTATTTAGAAGCAAATGTTGGAGATGTAATATTATTGCATAAACATTCTATACATTGCTCTTTACCAAACAGATCAAATGATTTTAGGATAAGTGCTGATCTTAGATATAATGTTGCTGGACAACCATCAGGTAGAGAACCACTTCCAAATTTTTATGTAAGAAGCAAAAATAAAAAAAATCTCAAAATTCAAAACTTTAAACAATGGTTATCTCTATGGGAAAAGGCAAAAGAAAAATGTATTCCAAGAAAATATGCCTTTAAATATCCACTTCCAACGTATAAAAATAATAAAAGAGACTTATCTAATTTAGTTTAATATTTATAAATAATTAATGACTAAAATTTTAATTACTGAATTTATTAACCAAAATAGTTTAGAAAATTTAAATAAAAAATTTGATGTTAACTACGATGAAAAATTATGTGAAAATGAAAATGAAATAATAAAAATAATTAGAGACTATGATGGTCTAATTGTAAGAAATAAAACTCAAGTAAATGCAGATATTTTAAAAGATGCATTTAAATTAAAATTTATTGGAAGGTTGGGTGTTGGTTTGGACAATATTGATACAGAATATTGTAAAAATAAAAACATTCATGTTCAGCCAGCTACAGGAATGAATGCAGACTCTGTTGCTGAATATGTTGTTTCTTCATCAATGTTTCTTATAAAAAAAATCCCAATGTTTCACAATGGAACTATTAAAGGTGAATGGCCAAGAACAACAATTAAGTCGACAGAAATAAAACAAAAGAATTTAGGAATAATTGGATTTGGCACAATTGGAAAAAAAGTTGCTGAGAATTCTTTTAAAAACGGTTTAAAAATTTTGGCCTACGATCCTTATATTAAGAAATTAAATGATAAAGAAATTGATGCTAAATTATCAAGTTTAAATGAGATATATGAAAAATCAGATATCATTTCCATACACCTACCTTTAACAGATGAAACCAAAAATATGATAAATAAATCATCATTTTCTCAAATGAAAAATAAACCGATTATAATAAATACTTCTAGAGGAAGCATCATAAATGAAAGTGATTTAATTGAAGCTTACCATAAAAATATTATTTCTGGCTTTGCTCTAGACGTGTTTGAAAAAGAACCAATAGAGAGTGAATTTTATAACAAAATAAAACCAGGTATGAATTGTATATTAACACCTCATATTTCTGGTGTAACAACAGAGTCAAACATCAGAGTAAGTGACTTTATAGTTAAAAAAATTACAGATTTTTTTAACTAATTATTTCTTCTAGATTTATTAATCGACCTTGTTTTATTGATTGTTCTGCAGCCTCTCCCACAGCAACAGCAATTAAACCATCTTCTAATGAAACCTCTGGATCTGAATTATTTTCAATAGCTTTCAAAAAAGCTAAGTGTTCGTAGTAAGTAGATCCATGATGGTGGCCGGCCTCAAGAATTTTTTTATCTACTTCAATATTTTCGGTATGTGTTTTACCATCTCTCATTCCAATTCTTATATTTGATGAGGTTTTACCTGAGTCATCGGAGGGCACTGAAGTTTCAATTTTTCCTTTATTACCTGTGGCTACAAGCTCTTCTTGCATGTCAGAATTTTCTGCAAACATACAAAGCTCAAGCAAACTTCTTGCTCCATTTTCAAAATTTACTATTACATAGGCATTATCAATTATGTCTGGCTTTTTTCCATTATACACTTCATCTAAATGGTTAACGTCTTGACCACCACTTGCATAAACACTGAGTGGCTTACTTTGTATAATCAATCTCATTAAATCAAAGAAATGACAGCATTTTTCAACAAGTGTACCACCAGTATTTTCTTCAAAACGATTCCAGTCATTTACTTTTTTTAAAAAAGGAAATCTATGTTCCCTTATGGTTAAAGTTTTTAAATCGCCAATTTTGTTATTATGAATTTCATTAATAAACTTTGAAACTGGCGGCATATATCTATACTCCATCGCAGTCCAAAATACTGAAGGATAATCTTTTGTAAGTTTTTTTATTTCTAAACAATCTTTTGTATTAGTACATAATGGTTTTTCTACTAATATGTGTTTTTTAGTTTTGATTACATCTTTCAAGATTTCTATATGAGTAAAGTTAGGAGATGAAATTAAGTATACGTCAACAATATTTTTTTCAATCATTTCTAAATGATTTTTAAAACAATAAACTTTTGTTTTTAGAATTTCTTTACACTGATTTAATGAATCTTCATTAGGATCAGCAAGTGCAACTACTTCAGTATTATCAATTAATGATATATTTAAAATATGTTCTCGAGCCATTGTCCCTGCTCCAATAATTCCATATTTTATTTTTTTCATATTCTGTTTGTATCAGTTTAATTTAAAAACTTAATCAATACTTAGCCCGCTTGGCACTTTATCTGGTTTACCTAGCGGTCTCTGATTTCCACTTCTGCCAGTTAAAGATTCGAGAAAAGAAACAAGTTCATCAATTTCTTTATCATTCAATTCTATAGGCTGTATGTCAATGCTTGAGAGAATTCTGTCTTGTTCCCTTTTGTCTGAAAAAGTTACGAAATCAATTTCTTCTAACCAAGGTGCCTTAGGTAAATTTGCATATTCAGGTTTCCAATTCTTATTCATTTTTATTGGATTTAAATGATGCTTAATTATTGATTTTAAAGTTGGATAAGCACCATTATGACCGTAGGGAGCTGTTAAAGAAACGTTTCTTAATGCTGGCGTTTTAAATTTATACATATCGTTTATATTATCCGTTTCGACCATTCGTCCAACATCACGTGCATAAGGATCAAAAGGTCTTGTCCTTCCAGGACCAAATTGGGGAATTCCTATTGAATGAAATTTTTGATCTGACAACAAAGATCCTGAATGACAAGAACTACAGTTTGCTTTTCCATAAAATAAATTCATCCCATTTATTTGCTCTAAAGTTAAAGCTTGTTTATCTCCATTTAAATATTCGTCAAAAGGAGAGTCGAAAGATTTCCATTCATGAATTTCAAATGCAGCAATCGAGTTAACAATATGTGTAATGTTAATATCTAAAGGACTGTTTACATCATCAAAAGCATTTTTAAATAATTGAACATATTCTGGAATTCCTCTAATCCTGTGGGTAATTACAGGCCAAACTCTATCGATTCTCATACTATCTTTTCCAACTTTTGAGACCAAACCTATAATTTCATTTTCACCTGGATTTCCTGCCATCTCAAACTGTCTTGTCATTGGAAATAAAGCTTGAACTGCAACTATATTATCAAGCCCTTTAGGAAGAGCTTCTTGAGCAGGTGTATTAAAACCGTTACCAAATATATTTGATTTGGTAACTCTTCCATCGTGTAACAAAGTTGTGATATCTTTAAATCCTAAATTCCATAAAGCTAAAGCATTTCTTGGAATTCGTTTTTTTATTTTATCATCATCCTTGCCTGCGGTTCTCTCTAACCCTATTCCCTGACCTCCTTCACCAATGCCCAAAGAAAGTCCATCTGAACCACCTAGGTCATGACTATGACATGTTGCGCAGGCTATATTTCGGTTTGCAGATAAAATTTTGTCATGGAATAAAAGTCTTCCAATTTTAACTTTTTCTATATCAACTTTATGAAAATCTTCGTTCTTTAATGGTTTTGGTAATTCTGTTGCGTAAGTTTTATTTACTGAAATTAAAAATGGAATTATAAATATTATTATTTTTAAATGATTAAATATCTTTTTATACTTTTGTTTCTTCCGTCTATAGTTTTTGCAGAAATAGAAAATGCTCGAGATTTGATGGAGCAAGGAAAATTTAAAGAAGCTATGGAAGAACTTATGCCAGCGGCTAGATCTGGTAATGCTGATGCTGAAGAGCTTATTGGTATTATGTACGCTATGGGTCTTGGTGTTGAAAGAGATGATGTTAGAGCTTTTGAATGGTATCTCAGATCCTCTATGAAAGGTCATCCTGGTGCTCAATCTGGTGTTGGGTGGTATTACGAAATTGGCAGAGGACTTCCTGCTCCCGATCTTGTTAGAGCTTATATGTGGTACGGTTTGTCTGCTATTGGTGGAGATCCTGACGCTGCAATTTCTCAGGAAGAAGTTATTAAAAAAATGACTCCTGAACAAATTGAAAAAGCTCATATTCTCATAAAAGATTATAAATCTTGGATATATCCTTTTAGATAATGAGGCGAACTAAAATCCGCCCCATTATATTAATTTGAAATTACAAATCTTTTTTGTATGCGCTCGATGCTCTTTTCTCTGCACTCGCTACAGCTTTTGTTAAAGCATTAAAAAATTTCTTTTCCACCTTTAACATTAGCTTTAAACCAAT
>CACISX010000010.1 GCA_902589455.1 uncultured Pelagibacteraceae bacterium
AATTAAAAAGAACCTTAAGAGTTTAGGAATTAACCACGATAATTTTGTTAGTGAAAAAAGTATTGTTTCAAACAACGAAGTAGAGAGTGTAATAAAATTTTTAGAAAAGAATAAATTTGTATACAAAGGAAAAATTAAAGCTCCAGCTGGAGAAGATGATAAAAACTGGGTAGAAAGAGAACAGTTACTTTTTAAATCTACTGATTTTGGTGATGATAAAGATAGAGCATTACAAAAATCAGATGGAGCTTGGACTTATTTTGCTAGTGATGTTGCTTATCATAAAAACAAAGTTGATCGTAAATTTGATTATTTAATAAATATTCTTGGAGCAGACCATGCTGGCTATATCAAAAGAATTTCATCCTCTGTTGAAGCTTTATCAGGAAAAAAAGATAAACTGATTTGTAAAATTAGTCAGCTTGTAAAATTAATTAAAGATAACAAACCATTTAAGATGTCTAAGAGAAAAGGTGACTACGTTACGGTTGATGATTTAATTGAAGAAGTTGGAAAAGATGCAACTAGGTTTATCATGCTCAACAGAAGTAGTGATGTAGAATTAGATTTTGATTTTGATTCGGTAAAAGAAAAATCAAAAGATAATCCATTATATTACGTTCAATATTGTTATGCTAGAATTTCATCTGTCTTTAGACATATTGGTAAAGATTTAAATTCAAATATTGAATTAGATGATTTTAGTTTTGAATATTCAAATGATGAGATCAAAATTTTAAAAAAGATTTCAGAATGGCCTAAATGTATC
Source organism: uncultured Pelagibacteraceae bacterium (assembly GCA_902589455.1). Classification (GTDB taxonomy): domain Bacteria; phylum Pseudomonadota; class Alphaproteobacteria; order Pelagibacterales; family Pelagibacteraceae; genus Pelagibacter. Next base: position 770 of record CACISX010000010.1, read on the forward strand.
GATGCAGCTAGTTCAAAATTAGAACCACATAGAATACCTGTTTATTTATATGATCTTGCATCAGAATTTCACTCATATTGGAATCTTGGTAAACAAAACCCAGAAAAAAGATTTATTAATGATCAAAAAACAGTTTCACCAGATAAATTAATTTTTTTAAAAGCAATATCTAACGTTGTGAAATGTGGAATGGATATAGTCGGCGTAGATACACCAGATAAAATGTAATGCTAAAGGAAATTAAGTATTTAATCTTTATTGTTGTAATTGTTTTATTTATTTTTTTAACAGGAAAATATTATTTTTCAGATGAAAATAAGAAGAAATCCTACAGATCTTATAAAAATAACGATGAAAAAATTAAATTATATTCAAAAAATTTACCCGTTTTGGATAACGACACGCAGAATGTAATAGAATACGTTAAGCAAACAAACAAAAAAAAGAAAAAAAAGTTTAATTTTTGGAAACTTTTAGAGAATGATTAAGAATAGAAGAGCCTTTATTGTTGGTTTAAAATCATCCACATTATCAAAGAAAGAAATAATTTTTTTAAAGAAATATAGACCGTGGGGTATAATTTTATTTTCAAGAAACATAAGTTCAATTGAACAAGCTAAAAAATTAACTGATAAAATAAAAAAGATATTTAAAGACAAAAAATACCCAATATTAATTGATCAAGAAGGTGGGCGAGTAAATCGATTAAGTAAAATTATTTCATTTGATAATTTGACTTCTGAATATTTTGGTAATTTATTCACAAAAGATAAGAAAAAATTTAATATTATTTATAAATTATTTATCGATAAAACTTCGTATTTGCTTAAATCAATTGGTGTTAATATAAACACAGTTCCTATTTTAGATATCCGAGTTAAAGGAGCTAGCAATATTATTGGTGATAGATCTTTTTCAAAAAATAAAAAAAATATCTCTAAAATTGGAGATATTTGTATTGATTATTTTCATGAAAATTCCATTGGAACTGTGATGAAACACATACCAGGGCATGGATTAGCTAAGGTAGATAGTCATAAATTTACTCCTGTGGTTACAAAAAACTTAAATTATTTGAATAAAAATGATTTTTTTCCATTCAAGAAAAAACAAAGCTATTTTGCAATGACAGCGCATGTAATTTATCGAAGTATAGATAGGTTAAATACAGCTACACACTCTAAAAAAATTATAAATTTAATTAGAAATAAAATTGGCTTTAAAAACATTTTAATTTCAGATGATTTATCAATGAAAAGTTTAAAAGATGATTTAAAAACTAATACGATTAAAACATTTAGTGCAGGTTGTAATCTTGCTCTTCATTGTAATGGCAAATTGTCTGAAATGAAGGTAGTTGGTGATAATTCACCAAAGGTAAGTAATTTTATTATAAAAAAAACATCGTTATTTTATAAAATTTTAAGTTAATATCTGAGCATGACTATTTCTGATTCTGCATTATTTAATGTTGATATTAATAACTATAATGGTCCTCTAGATGTACTTTTAGATTTAGCTAAAGCTCAAAAGGTAGATCTTGAAGAGATTTCAATAACAAAATTAGCAGATCAATTTCACGATTATATTACAAAAGAAAAAGATTTAAATTTAGAAATTGCTTCTGAATATTTATTGATGGCAACTTGGTTAGCATATTTAAAATCTAAATTGTTACTTCCAGGAACACCAGAAGAAGAATTTAAAGTTCAAGAAGTAGCTGAAAAATTAAAATTACAACTCAAAAAATTAGAGTTAATTAGATTGCTCTCAGAACAAATGCTCAAAAGAAAAAGATTAGGAAGAGAAATTCGATCAAGAGGAATGAAGGGAAATATAAGATCTATTTATAGTACTGAGTATAATTTAAGTTTATTTGAACTTCTTAAGTCATATTCAACAATTATAATGACCAAGGACTTTCAAAAAATGAACATTCCTAAATTACCAGTATTTACTGCTGAGGATGGAATTAAAACAATAAGAGAATTTTTTGGTAAATTGATTGATTGGAAAAAATTAGATGATTTAATTCCCAAAAATTTTAAAAGTGGTTCAAAATATAAACGTACTGGAAAAGCAGGAATATTTGCTGGTTCTTTAGAATTGGTTAAAGAGGGAAATCTAACAATAAAACAGGATAAGTTGTTTGATGATATTTATGTGAAGGAAAATAATGATTAAAAAAGAAAAAATTACAAAAGATAATATTGTTAAATTTCCATCTAAGTTATCTGAATTAGAAAAAGAAATTGAAGCAGTTATTTTTGCTGCTGCTGAACCATTAGATGTTGATACAATTGAAAGTAAAGTTACTAAAAAAGGTAGCGTCTCTAAATCATTAGAAAAGTTGCAGCAAGAATACTCTAAACGTGGAATTAATCTGGTTTGTATAAAAGAAAAGTGGTCCTTCAGAACCTCTCCTAACTTGTCAAACATCATGTCAAAAGAAAGAACGGTTGAAAAAAAACTTTCTAGAGCTGCAGTGGAGACTTTGGCTATAATTGTATATCATCAGCCTGTTACTAGAGCAGAGATTGAAGAAATAAGAGGTGTTGCCTTTGGTACAAATACTCTTGAAATATTGATGGAGCTTAATTGGGTGAAGCCAGGTGGTCGTAAAGATATACCAGGTAGGCCAATTCAGTATGTTACAACTGATGAATTTTTAAGTCATTTTAATCTCCAAAAATTATCTGATTTACCAACAATTGATGAATTAGGTGCAGCTGGTTTAATTGATAGTTCAAGCATTGATAATGCAATTTTTGGAACAGGAAAATTCTATAAAGAAAAACAAGAAGAAAAAAAAGAAGATATTTATTCTAATATTGACGAGATGTTAAATAGTACTCTTGATACAGAAGAGAAAGATTAACAAAAAAGTAACTTTTAAATTAATCATAAAAAGGTTATAAGTTTTTATGAGCATAGGAATTTGGCAAATTGCAATCGTAGTTATATTAGTAGTCTTATTATTTGGACGAGGTAAAATTTCTAGTCTGATGGGTGATGTAGCTAAGGGAATTAAAAGTTTTAAAAAAGGAATGGCGTCAGATGTTACTGACGATACAGAGCCAAAAAATATTTCCGACGAAAATAAAGACTCAGAAAACAAAGATTAAATCACATGCCTACTATTGGTTGGTTTGAGATATTAATTGTTGTTGGTATTGCAATTGTTGTTCTAGGCCCAAAAGATTTTCCAATCATGTTAAAGAAAGCTGGTTCTTGGATAGGAACTGCTAAAAGATATGTAAGCAATATTCAAAATGAAGTTTCTAATTTAGAAATTGATGAAGAAAAAATTGATAAAGAAATAAAAAAAGAAACTAAAAAAGATGAGCAATGAAGAAAATGAAGGTGGATTTGTTAGCCATCTAACAGAACTAAGAAAAAGATTAATACATAGTTTTATATTTTTAATAATCTTTTTTGTTATTTGTTATATATTTGCAGAACATATTTACGGTTTTTTAGTTGATCCATTTGCTCAAGCTGTAAAAGATGATGGATCTGATCGAAGGCTTATTTTTACAGCCTTACAAGAAACTTTTTTAACGTATATTAAAGTATCTTTTTTCACCGCTTTTTTTGTGACTTGTCCATTTATTCTAATGCAAATATGGAAATTTATTGCACCGGGTTTATATAAACATGAAAAGGTTGCGATACTCCCTTATCTTGTATTAACACCCATCCTTTTCTTTTTAGGCGGCATGCTTGTTTACTATTTGATAATGCCTCTAGCTATCAAGTTCTTTTTATCTTTTGAAAGTACAGGTATGTCTACAAGTCTTCCAATTCAATTAGAGGCTAAGGTAAATGAATATTTATCACTTGTTATGAAGTTGATTTTTGCATTTGGAATAAGTTTTCAACTACCTATAGTCTTAAGTTTATTAGCAAGAATAGGTGTTGTTGACAGTCAATTTTTAAAAGAAAGAAGAAAGTATGTAGTAGTAATTATATTTGCCGCTGCTGCATTACTTACACCACCAGATCCAATTACTCAAATAGGTTTAGCAATTCCATTATTAATTTTATATGAATTATCAATATTTTCAGTAAAATTTATAGAAAACAAAAATTTAGAAAAAACTGATGCATAATTTAAAAGAAATTAGAAAGGATTTTTCAAAATTTGAAAAAGAGCTTGAAAAACGTTCAGTTAAAATTGATTTTAATGTTTTAAAAAATCTTGATGAGTTAAATAGAGATTTAATTCAAAAGAAAGAAAACTTAGAAAAAGAAAAAAAAGATATTTCAAAATCTAAAGATGAAAGCTTATTCAAAAAATCTAAAGAAATATCTATAGAATTAGAAAAGATTACTGAGCAGCAAAAAAATACTAAAACTGAATTAGATAATATTTTATCAAATATACCAAACATACCTCATCAAGATGTTCCAAATGGGAAAGATGAAAATGATAATGTAGAAGTTTTAAAAGCTGGGAAAGTTCCTGAATTTGACTTTAATCCCAAATCACATTATGAACTTGGTGAAAATTTAGGCATGCTTGATTTTGATCTTGCAACAAAAACAACCGGGTCAAGGTTTGTATTTGTTAAAAAAGAGTTAGCATTATTGGAACGAGCTTTATCTAACTTTATGCTGGATACTCATATTATCCAAAACGGCTATCAAGAAATTTCTCCTCCATTGATTGCTTCTGATAATACGATGTATGGAACAGGGCAATTACCAAAATTTGATAACGATCAATTTGAAATAAAATTTGATGAAGGATCTGATCGAAAATTTTTAATTCCAACTGCCGAAGTAATTTTAACAAACATCGTTAAAGATAAAATTGTTGACCAAAAAGATTTACCTATGAGATTTGTTGCTTCAACTCCTTGTTTTAGAAAAGAAGCTGGTAGTTATGGCAAAGATACCAAAGGAATGATTAGGCAACATCAATTTTATAAAGTTGAGATGGTTAGTATTGTAGAAAAAGAAAATTGCCTAGTAGAATTAGAGCGAATGACAAACTGTGCAACAGATATACTGGATAAGTTAGAATTACCTTATAGAAAAGTAATTTTGTGTTCAGGTGATATGGGTTTCAGTGCAGAAAAAACCTATGATATAGAAGTGTGGTTACCATCAGAAAACAAGTATCGTGAAATATCCTCATGTTCTTCCTGTTCAACATTTCAGGCACAAAGAATGAAATCAAGATATAAAAATAAAAACAAGGAAACTGTTTTTGTTGGAACATTAAATGGAAGCGGTTTAGCTGTGGGTAGAACTTTAATTGCTGTACTCGAAAACTATCAACAAAAAGATGGTTCGATTGTTGTTCCTAAGGTACTGCGACCGTATATGAATAATTTGGAATTGATTTCAGCTAAATAAAGTTGTTTTAATTACATAGATAGTATAAATATTCACATAATTTATAAGGAGATTTATGGAAGGCTCAGGAATAGGACAATTTATACCGTTAATTTTAATTTTTGTTATTTTTTATTTTTTCTTAATCAGACCACAGCAAAAAAAAGTTAAAGAGCATAAAGCTATGGTTGAAAGCCTTAAAAGAGGTGACAAGGTTGTCACTTCTGGTGGTATTACAGGAACAGTTGAGAGACTAATTGATAATGATAAAGTTGAAGTAGAAATTGCTGAAAATGTGAAAGTTGAGATAGTTAAATCTACTGGTATTCAAAGTCTTGTTAATACAAATACTCAAGAAGTTAAAAAATAATTATTTTTAGTTAAGTGCTTTATTTCTCTAAGTTAAGAATTGTATTTATAACTCTTTTTTCAGTTTTATTTATTTTAATTGCTTCATCAAATCTTTTTAAATTTGATGATAATTTTTTTGATAAAAAAATTAACCTAGGATTAGATCTTCAGGGTGGATCGTATCTATTACTTGAAATTGATAATGAACCTGTAATTGAACAAAAATTACAAAACTTAACAACAACAATCAGAAATTACTTCAAAGAAAAAAATATTAAAATAAACAATATAAAAATAGATAATCAAAATATTTTTTTTAATGTATCAGATAATGATAAGCAATCTGTCTTAGATATTTTTCAGGATGAAAATAGTGATCTTAATCCTTATTACCCAAGATTTAAATCACATCAGTTAGAAATTGAAGACATAGGGTTAAATTTTAAAGTTAATTTTTCAAGACAGGGTTTAATTAAACTTAAAACTTCCTCTCAAGACCAAGCTATAGAAATAGTTAGAAGAAGAGTTGATGAGGTTGGAACTAATGAGCCTAACATACTTAAAAGAGGAAATAACCGTATCTTAGTTGAGCTTCCTGGATTAGATGATCCAATGAGAATTAAATCATTACTTGGTAAAACTGCAAACCTTACTTTTAGATTTGTAACAAATGATGAAAATGATCGTTTTGGTGTAGAAAAGTTAAAATTTGAAAATGAACTAGAAGAAGCCACAGTTAGCAAAAGAATAATAATAAGTGGTGAGAATTTACTTGATGCTCAACCAAAAATGGATACTCAAACTAACCAAACAATTGTTTCATTTACTTTAGATAGAGTAGGCGCAAAAAGGTTTGGTAAGGCAACTTCAACTGGCATTGGAAAACAATTGGCAATTGTTTTAGATGGTAAAATTATTAGTGCGCCTGTTGTCAGAGATACTATTGCCAGTGGATCTGGTCAGATAAGTGGAGGTTTTACTTTTCAAACTGCAACTGATTTAGCTTTATTATTAAGATCAGGAGCATTACCAGCGCCATTAGAAATTATTGAAGAAAGAACAGTAGGCCCAGATCTTGGACAAGATTCAATTAATGCAGGAATGATTGCCTTAGCGATAGGTTTTATGTTGGTGATAATTTTTATGTTCGTAAAATATAAAATTTTTGGATTAATTACTAATGTAACACTAATAGTTAATTTGTTTATTCTTTTAGGTGTTTTAACTTTATTTGAAGCTACTTTAACATTGCCAGGTATTGCAGGGATTATTCTGACTGTAGGTATGGCAGTTGATGCAAATGTTTTAATTTTTGAGAGGATTAAAGAAGAATTAAAAGATGAGACTAATAATATTTTGGCTTTTGACGGTGGTTATACCAAATCAAGAACAGCAATATTAGATGCTAATATTACAACATTATTAGCTGCAATTATTTTATTTTTTATGGGCTCAGGACCAGTAAAGGGTTTTGCTGTAACCTTAGGAGTTGGAATATTTACAACACTATTTTCAGTTTATTTTATAGCAAGATTATTCACTAGTATTTACGTATCGAGAAATAAAAATAAGGAAAAATTAATTTAATGATTGCTTTTAATAAATATTATAATCATTTTAATTTACTATCATCAGTTTTGATTGTTGTTTCATTATTATTGTTAATATTTAAAGGGCTTAATTTTGGCATTGACTTCAAAGGTGGTACATTAATTGAATTAAGAGCCTCAGACTCAAAAATAAATGTTAGTTCATTAAGAGATAGATTTAATCAAATGGACTTAGGAGATGTTTCAGTTAAGAAATTTGGTAATGATACTGATTTTTTAGTAAAATTTGAAAATAAAGACAATAAGAAGAACATTATTGAAGAAATTAAAGCTAACTTAGATAAATCTTTTGGAAACAACTATGATTTTAGAAGAGTTGAAAATGTTGGTCCAAAAGTTAGTGCAGAATTATTAAAATCAGGGGTAATAGCTATATCTTTGTCGTTAGCATTAATGCTGATTTACATTTGGATTAGATTTGAATGGCAGTTTAGTCTAGGTGCAATTTTAGCTTTGTTTCATGATGTTATTGTAACTCTTGGAGTTTTTTCTTTATTTAGCTTGGAAATAAACTTATCAATTATAGCAGCTGTATTAACAATAGTAGGATATTCTATGAATGATACAGTGGTCATTTTCGATCGAGTCAGAGAAAATTTAAGAAAATATTCTGATGTAAAAATTTTTGAATTAACAAATATTTCAATTAATGAAACTTTATCAAGAACAATCATAACATCTGCAACTACTTTACTAGCTTTATTAGCTATATATTTTTTTGGTGGAGAGATACTTAAAGGATTTTCACTTGCAATGATATTAGGTGTCATTTTTGGAACTTATTCCTCTATTTATATAGCAAATACTGTTCTAGTAAGATTAAGAGTTTCTCAAAAAACAGTTTTGAGAGAAGACGATCAAAATAAATTAAATTAATAATTAAAATTTTTTAAATTTCATTATAATACTTTGAAGTATTATAATTATTTTATGACTATAAGACTTTGGAAACCATCTGCTAAAACAAAAAAAAATTCAAATTTATTTAAATTTGAGAAATTTATATCTAAAAGATTTAATAAAAATTTTAATGAAAATTTTAAAAAAATTCATGATTGGTCAGTTAAAAATCAAGGTGATTTTTGGAGTAGTGTGTGGGATTTTTCAAAAGTTAAAGGTATTAAAAGTAACACTAAAGTGAAAAAAACAAAAAAATTTTTTAAAAATACTTTTTTACCAAATTCAAGATTAAATTTTAGTGAAAATTTACTTTCAAAAAATACCAAAGAAAAAGCGATTACTTTTATTAGTGAAAATGGTTATCGTGAAATACGAAATTGGAATGAATTAAATAAAAATGTAAAAAATATTTCAAATAATTTAAAAAAATTAAATATCAAATCAAATGACAGAATAGCAGCTTATATGCCAAATATACCTGAAACAGTAGAGGCATTTTTAGGTTCTATTGCTATTGGAGCTATATGGTCATCTTGTTCACCTGATTTTGGAATTAATGGTGTTATAGAGAGATTTTCTCAAATTAAACCGAAAATTTTAATTGTTACTAATCAATATTTTTACAATGGAAAAAAAATTAATGTTTTAGAAAGAATTCCTGAAATAATAAAAAAAATTCCTTCAATAAAACATGTAATTATATCTATTTATCCAGGTCAGCCTATTTTAAAAAAACTTCCAAAATACAAAAATATCAAAACACATTATTGGAAGAATTTTATTAAGGAAAGTGTTTCAAAATTTAAATTTCCTAAATTTGATTTTGAACATGATTTAGCAATTCTTTATTCTAGTGGTACAACAGGTAAACCTAAATGTATTTGTCATAAAAGTGGTGGCGTATTAATTCAACATTTAAAAGAACATCAATTGCATTGTGATATTAAAGAAAATGACAATGTTTTTTATTTTACAACATGTGGATGGATGATGTGGAATTGGCTAATTTCAGTTCTAGCCACAAAAGCATCAATTGTATTATTCGATGGTTTTCCAATGTATAAACGCGATGATCTTCTTATAAAAATTGCCAACAAAGAAAATATAACCTTATTTGGAGTTAGTGCTAAATATATCGATGCTTTAAGAAAAACAAAAAAAAATTTTAAGAAAATTTATAAGTTAAAAAAACTTAGAACTATTTGCTCTACTGGGTCTCCATTATCATCAGATTGTTTTAAATATGTATATAAAAATATTAAAAAAGATCTCCATTTAGCATCTATTTCTGGAGGGACAGATATTGTTTCTTGTTTTGTTTTGGGCAATTTATACCAACCTGTTTATGCTGGAGAAATCCAAAGCAAAGGTTTAGGTATGGATGTACGTGTATTTAATGAAAATGGAAAGTCTATTTTAAATCAGAAAGGTGAATTGGTTTGTGTTAATCCTTTTCCATCAATGCCTTCAAAATTTTGGAATGATCATAAAGATACTAAATTTAAAAAAGCTTATTTTAACAGATATAGAAATATATGGCACCATGGTGATTATGCACAAATAACAAATAATAATGGATTAATAATATCAGGTAGATCTGATACAACTTTAAATCCTGGTGGTGTAAGACTTGGCACTGCTGAAATTTACTCTGAGGTAGAGCGGTTTAAAGAAATTAAAGAGTCTTTAGTTGTTGGACAATCTTGGGATAATGATGTTCGTATAATTTTATTTGTAATTTTAAATTCAAAATATCAACTTGATGATAATTTATTAAAAAAATTAAAATTACAAATTAAAAAAAATGCATCACCCAGACATGTGCCAAGAAAAATAATCCAAATAAATGATATACCAAGAACTAAAAGTGGTAAAATTGTTGAATTAGCAGTTAAAAATATAATTGAGGGAAATGAAATAAAAAACAAAGAGGCATTAGCTAACCCTGAATCATTAAATCAATTTAAGAATATTAAAGAGCTACAAAATTAATTTTTTAAAATATATTTTGTGCGGCAACCATAGAAAGCAGCATTGGTAAGGATAACAAAGTATTTGTTCTTGAAAATAGCATTGCCGTTTTAGCAGATTTAGCTTTTGTGTCTGTATCAGTTTCAACAATTCCCAAAGCTCTTTTCTGATTTGGCCAAATTACAAACCATACATTAAACGCCATTATAATTCCTAGCCACATGCCAATTCCAATTGTAGTATGTTTTGGTACGCCTGAACCAATACTTAAAGTCATTGCATCATGAAGGTATCCATTAAGAAGAGCTAGAATTAAACCTGAAAGAACAGTTAATGCAGCAGCCCATCTAAAGTAAAATAATGCAGCAGGTGCTATTACTTTACCAATAGCTGGTTTTTGTTCATCTGGAATTTTTCCCATATTTGGAATTTGAACAAAATTGAAATACCAAAGTAATCCAATCCACATAATTGCAACAATTACATGTATGTATCTAAACAACCAGCTCCAGAATAATGTATCAAAAGCTATTCCATCATTTAAATAAAACAATCCTAAAAACAATACTATTGCTAACGCAAGAGATGCGTGAACTGTTCTTGATAAAGATGATAATAAATTAGACATGATTCTCCATAATTATACACTAATTTTTAAATATTTTTAAGTTGTTAAATCTAGGTCAAAAGAGGTTTTAAAAATTGACCAGTATAACTCTCCCTAACTTTGCATACTTCTTCAGGTTTTCCTTCGGCGACAATATTACCACCTTTTACACCACCTTCAGGACCCATATCAACAATGTAATCTGCTGTTTTAATTACATCTAAATTATGTTCAATGACAATTACTGTATTTCCAAGTTTAACAAATGTATGAAGTATCTCTAAGAGTTTTTTAATATCATGTTGATGTAAACCTGTAGTTGGTTCATCCAATATGTACATTGTTCTTCCAGTTGATCTTTTTGAAAGTTCCTTGGCAAGTTTAATTCGTTGCGCCTCACCTCCTGATAGCGTAGTTGCTTGCTGACCAATTTTTATATAACCCAATCCAACTTTTTTTAAAGTTAACAATTTAGTTTTTATATTAGATATATTTTCAAAATACTCACAGCCTTCATCAACCGACATATCCAAAACATCTGCAATACTTTTACCTTTAAATTTGATTTCTAAAGTTTCTCTATTGTATCTCGTTCCTTTACATTCATCACACTGTATATAAACATCAGGTAAAAAATGCATTTCATATGTAATTACACCATCACCCTCGCAAGCTTCACATCTACCTCCTTTAACATTGAAAGAAAATCTTCCTGGTTTATATCCTCTTGTTTTGGATTCTGGCAGGCTTGTAAACCAATCCCTGATAGGCCCAAAGGCTCCCGTATATGTTGCTGGATTTGATCTAGGGGTTCTTCCAATTGGAGATTGATCAATATCAATTATTTTATCAATTAACTCTACTCCCTTATAACCTTTAAATGATTTAGGTGCTTTTCGTGCTTTATTATTTAAAGTTAAATTTAAAGCATGAAACAATGTTTGTAATATTAAAGTAGATTTACCACTACCCGATACACCAGTAACGCAGGTAAAAGTTCCAGTTGGAATTTTAAGATTTACATTATTAAGGTTATTTCCACTTGCTCCATTGATTTCAACAAATCTTCCATTTTTAGCTAGACGTCTAGTTTTTGGTATTTCAATTGTTTTTTTATTAGCAAGATATTGACCAGTAATACTATTTTTATCTTTTTTAATTTCTTCATATGAACCTTGAGCTGTGATTTGACCACCGTTGCTCCCAGCTTCTGGACCTAGATCAATAATATGATCTGCATTTTCCATTGTCTCGGTGTCATGCTCTACTACAATAACAGTATTACCTAGATCTCGTAATCTTTTTAATGCATTAATAAGTTTAACATTATCTTTTTGATGCAATCCGATCGAGGGCTCATCCAAAACGTATAATACACCTGTTAAACCAGATCCAATCTGTGAAGCTAGTCTTATTCTTTGTGCTTCTCCACCTGATAATGTTCCAGATTCTCTTGATAGTGTTAAATAGTCTAATCCAACATTAAGTAGGAAATTTAATCTTTCATTAATTTCCTTTAATACATGCTCTGCGATTTTAAATTGTCTTTTATCAAGATTATTTTCTAAATTTTTAAACCATTCTGCTGCATCTAAAATAGATTTTCTTGTTACTTCACTAATATTTAGATCATTGATTTTTACACATAAAGCTTCCACTTTTAATCTGTCACCATTACATGCTTCACATGCTGTGTCCGATTGATATTCAGCAATAGCTTCTCTTTTCCATTCACTATCTGACTCTAAAAATCTTCTTTCAAGATTATTAATTACACCTTCAAAGGTTTTTTTGTAAGAATATTTCTCATATCCATCATCATAATTAAATTTAATCTCATCTTCATCTGAACCGTAAAGAATAATATCTTTAATTTTTTTGGGTAATTTTTTCCATTTTTCATTTAAAGAAAAACCATAATGTTTTGCTAAAGATGCTAAAGTTTGAGCATAATATAATGTAGTTGATTTTGACCAAGGTTCAATTGCTCCATCAGCTAAACTTTTTCTTTCATCAGGAACAACTAAATTTGGATCAACATTTAATTTCATTCCAATTCCCTCACACTCTTCACAAGCTCCATAGGGACTATTAAATGAAAAAAGTCTTGGCTCAATTTCCTCAATTGTAAAACCACTCTCAGGGCAAGCAAATTTTGTAGAGTAAATTAACTTTTCAATTTTTCTAAATTTTTGAGGAAGTGTTTCATCCTCATATTCAACAAAAACTAAACCGTTAGCTAAATTTACAGCTGTTTCAATACTTTCAGCTAATCTGTTTCCAAGTTTTGAATTTAAAACTATTCTATCAACTAAGATTGAAATATCATGTTTAAGTTTTTTATCTAGATTGGGTGATTTTTCTATATCATATAAAACATTGTCAATTTTGATTTTTCTAAATCCTCTTCTTTTGTAGCTTAAAATATCTTTTTTATATTCACCTTTACGACCCCTTACTACAGGGGCATAAATATATATTGTTGATTTTTTTGGTAATTTTTTAACTAAATCTACTATTTGTGTAATTGTTTGAGAGGTTATTGGTTTACCTGTAAAAGGAGAATAGGGGACTCCCGCTCTAGCATATAATACCCTCATGTAATCATAAATTTCAGTTACAGTTGCAACAGTAGATCTAGGATTTTTTGAAGTATTTTTTTGTTCTATTGCAATAGCTGGACTTAATCCTTCAATTAAATCAACATTTGGTTTTTTCATTTTATCTAAAAATTGACGAGCATAGGCAGATAAACTCTCTACATACCTTCTCTGACCTTCAGCGTAGATAGTATCAAAAGCTAAAGATGATTTTCCGGACCCTGATAGACCCGTTATGACCACAAATTTGTCTTTTGGAATCTCTACAGTAACATTCTTCAAATTATGTTCTTTAGCGCCCTTAATAACTATATTTTTCATCATAATTTTAGTTGCTTTGAGTTAATAAAATTAATATTCAGAAGAATTGTGATATAATTCTAATTAACTAATTTAACAAATATTAAATATTATGGCTGGAAGTTTAAATAAAGTATTATTAATTGGTCGTTTGGGCGCAGACCCTGAAATTAAGCAAATGGTAAATGGTAAAAGTGTAGCCAGATTAAGCCTTGCAACAAGTCAATCCTGGAAAGATAAAAACACTGGTGAAAGAAAAGAAAAAACTGAATGGCACCGTGTAGTTGTATTTAACGAAGGTTTAGTAAATGTTGTTCAACAATATTTAAAAAAAGGTGCTCAAGTTTATGTTGAAGGACAACTCACGACAAGAAAATGGAAAGATGAACAATCTGGACAAGATAAATACTCAACTGAAATAGTAATACAAGGATATAATTCTTCTCTCACAATGCTAGGTGGAGGCAATTCTGGTGGTGGAATTCAAAATGATACATCTCAACAAAATAATATTGAGGATTCTTCACAAGTTTCAGATATGGATGATGAAATTCCATTTTAATTTCTATGAAAAATAATGAAGAGTTTAAAGATAAAAATATAAAATTAATCTCAATGCATGATGAGATGAGCTCATCATATCTTTCTTATGCAATGAGTGTAATTGTAAGTCGTGCACTTCCTGATGTACGAGACGGTTTAAAACCAGTTCATAGAAGAATTTTATATGCAATGCACAAAGGTGGATATGATTGGTCTAAACAATTTAGAAAATCTGCAAGAATAGTTGGAGATGTTATTGGTAAATATCACCCTCATGGTGATCAGTCTGTTTATGATGCTTTAGTTAGAATGGTGCAAGATTTCTCTATGAGCCTGCCGTTAATTCAAGGTCAAGGAAATTTTGGATCTATAGATGGTGATCCTGCTGCTGCAATGAGATATACTGAAACTCGTTTGTCGAAAGTTTCTCAATATTTGATTGATGATATTGAAAAAAATACAATTACTTTCAAAAGTAATTATGATGAAACTGAGAAAGAACCTACTGTTTTACCAGCACAGTTTCCAAATTTATTAGTAAATGGAGCTGGCGGTATCGCTGTTGGTATGGCAACAAGTATACCTCCTCATAATTTGGGTGAAATTATAGACGGTACATTGGCCTTAATTGATAACAAAGATATTAAAATTAAAGAATTAATGAAACATATACCTGGTCCAGATTTTCCAACTGGTGGTGTAATTATAGGTAAAGATATAATTAAACAAGGATACAACAATGGAAGAGGGTCCTTCAAGATTAGAGGTGAAATCTCAATTGAACAACAAAAAAATGGACGTGAAAGACTTGTAATAACCTCTATACCGTATCAAGTTAACAAATCTGTTTTAAACGAAAGAATTGCTCAATTAGTTAGAGAAAAGAAAATTGAAGGAATAAGAGATATAAGAGATGAGTCAAATAGGGAAGGTATAAGAGTTTCTATAGATTTAAGAAACGGTATTGAGCCAGAAACTATAAAGAGACAATTATATAAAAATACTCAAATTGAAAGTTCTTTTGGATTTAATACTTTGGCTATTGTTGAAGGAAAGCCTCAAACTTGCACATTAAAAGATTTTTTATCTAATTTTTTATCTTTTAGAGAAGATGTGGTTATTAAGAAAACTAAGTTTGATCTTCAAAAAGCAGAAGAACGTGCCCATATATTAATTGGATTATCTGTTTCAGTTGAAAATTTAGATAAAATAATAAAAATTATTCGATCATCTAAAACACCTGATGATGCTAAAATATTAATTCTAAAAACTAAATGGAAAATAAACAAGTCTCAAAAATTAATTTCTTTAGTAGAGGGAAAAAAAGGTAAAAACCTCTATTCTTTATCTGAACCACAAGTTTTAGCTATTTTAGACCTAAGACTTCAAAAATTAACTGCATTAGGAATAAATGAGATTGAGGTTGAAATTAAAAAATTAGCTGAGCTAATCACAAAATATAAAAAGATTATATCATCAAAAAAAGAACTTTTAAAAGTAATCAGTGAAGAATTAAAAAATATTAAAGAGAAATTTGCCATACCAAGAAGAACTAAAATTATAGATGCTGTTTTAAATTATGATATTGAAGAAACTATTCAAAAACAATCTGTAATTATTACGGTTACATTGCAAGGATATATAAAAAGAGGTTCGTTAGATGGTGTTAAAAAACAAAAAAGAGGTGGCAAAGGTAAATCAGGAATTACAACTAGAGATCAAGACTCTGTTGTTCAAACTTTATCTGTAAATACCCATACTTCAGTTCTCTTCTTTTCCACAGAGGGTTTAGTTTACAAATTAAAAGCATGGAAAATTCCAGAGGGATCATCCTCATCTAAAGGAAAGTCTTTGTTTAATATTTTACCATTGAAAAGTCATCAAGCAATAAGCTCAATTATGCCTATGCCAGAGGAAGAAACTGATTTAAAAAATTATCAAATAATTTTCGCCACAGCTCAGGGAAAAGTAAGAAAAAATAGTTTAGAAGATTTTTCATCAATTAATACTTCTGGAAAAATTGCAATGAAACTAGATAATAATGATAAAATCGTAGGTGTTAAAATTTGTAAAGATGATCAGGATGTAATTTTAAGTACAAAATTTGGAAAATGTATTAGATTTGAGGCTAAAAAGTTAAGAGTTTTTAAAGGTAGATCATCAAAAGGAATTAAAGGCATAGAGTTAGCATCGAATGATCAAATAGTATCGTTATCAGTAATTCATAATGATAAATTAAATAAAAATGAAAAAAAATCAAAAGATCAAAAATCAGAAATAAAAGCAAAAGAAAAATTTGTTTTATCAATAAGTGAAAATGGATATGGAAAAAAAACCTCTCACATGGATTACAGAGTAACTAACAGAGGTGGAAAAGGAATAATAGGAATAGTTAATTCTCCAAGGAATGGAAATATCACTTCATCATTTCCAGTTTTTGAGGGAGATGAAATTTTAATATCTACGAATAAAGGTAGAGTAATTAGGGTTGCTGTTAAAGAAATTAGGACTGCTGGAAGAAATACACAGGGTGTTAGAATTATTAAATTATCAGGTGAAGAAAAAGTTGTTTCAGCAATAAAAATTGATGATAATTTAATTTAATGAGTAAAATAGCTATATATCCAGGAACTTTTGACCCAATTACATTTGGACATATAGACGTAATAAAAAAATCTCTAAAATTATTTGATAAAATAGTTGTTGCCATTTCAGATGAGGGAAATAAAAAATATCTTTTTAGCTCTAAAGAAAGAATTGAAATTGTTAATAAAGCTTTATTTAAAGATCTAAAATTAAACAAAAAGAAAATCTTAGTTGTTTCATTTGATTCATTAACAACTGATTTATGTAAAAAATATAAATCAAATATAATTTTAAGAGGATTAAGAGCGGTATCAGATTTTGAATATGAGTTTCAACTAGCAGGCATGAATAGAAAATTAAATCAAAATATAGAAACGATTTTTTTAATGTCTGACATTGAAAATCAGATAATCTCGTCACGTTTTGTTAAAGAAATAGTTAAATTAAATGGAGATATCAAAAAATTTGCTACCAAAAGTACCATTAAGTCTTTAAAAGAAAAATATGAATAAAATTTTTTTTAAAATACTTATTTTGTTTTTTATTATTACCAATCAATTAATAGCTAAGGAGAATATAATGATTTTAAAACTTAAAGATGGAGATGTAAAAATTGAGTTATATGACGATGTGGCACCAAATCATGCTAAAAGAATTAAAGAATTAGCTGATAGTGGAAAATATGACAATGTTGTTTTTCACAGAGTTATCGATGGTTTTATGGCACAAACAGGAGATGTTAAATTTGGAAATTCAGAGAATAAAGATTTTGATTTAAGAAGAGCAGGAATGGGAGGATCTGATTTACCTGATTTAGATCAAGAGTTTAATAGTTTACCCCATGATCGAGGCACAGTATCGATGGCGAGGTCTTCAGATCCAAATAGTGCTAATAGTCAATTTTTTATTTGTTTTAAACCCGCACCTTTTCTAGACAGACAATACACAGTTTTTGGCAAAGTTATTGAAGGTATGGAGTTTGTAGATAACATTAAAAGAGGAGATCAAAACAACAATGGGTCTGTTGCTGATCCAGATAAGATTATCAGTTTTAAATCACAATAATTTTTTTTGAATGGCATTAAACAAATTTGCCTTTGATGTAATTAGTAATGATAAATTTGCGCGGTGTGGTTTAATTCAAACACATAGGGGCAACATACAGACACCAGCTTTTATGCCAGTAGGAACGCAGGCTACAGTTAAAGCTTGCACAATAGATGATATAAAAAAAACAGGATCAGAAATTATACTTTCAAATACTTATCATCTAATGATACGTCCTGGTGTAGATAGAATTCAATCTGCAGGAGGACTTCATAATTTTATGAATTGTGATATCCCTATATTGACAGACTCTGGTGGTTTTCAAGTAATGTCTTTGTCAAAATTAAATAAAATTGATCGAGAGAAGGGTGCAATTTTTAATTCTCATGTTGATGGAAAAAAATTTTATCTAAGTCCAGAAGAAAGTATTAGGATACAATTAGGATTAAATTCAGACATAGTGATGATTATGGACGAATGTCCCAAAAAAACCAATGATTATGATGTTATAAAAAAATCAATGGATCTCTCACTTTACTGGGGTGAAAGATCTAAAATAGCATTTGGCGATAATCCTCATAAAGCTTTGTTTGGCATTATTCAAGGAGGACTTTTTAAAGATTTGAGATTAAAATCTCTTCAAGAACTTATTAAAATTGGTTTTGATGGTTATGCTGTAGGAGGATTAGCTGTAGGAGAAACGCAAAATGAAATGTTTAATGTTTTAGACTATATTAAAGAATATTTACCAAAAGATAAACCGCATTATTTAATGGGTGTTGGAACACCATCTGATATTTTAGGTGCTGTCAAAAGAGGAATAGACATGTTTGATTGTGTTTTACCAACTAGATCTGGACGAACAGGTTTGGCTTTTACTTGGCAGGGCAGAATCAATATTAAAAATAATAAATATCAAAATGACAATACCCCTCTAGATCCAGATTGTGAAAATCTTAATTTAAACAAATATTCAAAGAACTATTTAAATCACTTATTTAACACAAATGAAATTCTAGCTTCAATGCTACTCACTCTACATAATATTAATTTTTATCAAGAATTAATGGCCTTGATCAGAAAAAATATTATTGAGGGTACTTTTGATCAATTTCATGATAAATACATTGATAAGTTGTAGAAGGTATAGAGATTTAGTTAAAATTGACATTTGAAAAAAAATAATAATTCTATATATAACAATTATTCAATTTGAATAATTTGGGGGCCCTTAGCTCAGTTGGTAGAGCAATTCCCTTTTAAGGAATGGGTCGATGGTTCGAGTCCATCAGGGCTCACCATTTATTCTATTAACTTAAAGCAATTGGTGGATAATCTAAAATGACTTCATTTATCCATTCATTTATCTGTTTAATACGTGTGTCAGAGGAAGGATGAGTGCTCATAAATTGAGGTGGCTCTTTACCCTTGTTAAATTCTTTCATTCGTTCCCATATTTTTACTGTTTCTCTAATATCGTATCCAGACAATGATGAAAAAATCATTCCTAAATAATCTGCTTCACTTTCTTGTTTTCTGTTGAAAGGATTCATGATCCCTAATTGAGCTAATAAACCAACTGTATCCATACCAGTAGTCCGATTAATATCAGATAGAACACCACCACTTGCAATATCTATAATTTTTGCACCGGTATTTAACAACACACCTCTACTTGCTCTTTCTACTGAATGTTTCGCTACAGCATGAGCAACTTCATGTCCCATTACAGCTGCTAAACCATTTGTATTTTTGGTAACATCTAATATTCCCGTATAAACAGCAATTTTTCCACCAGGCATACACCAAGCATTCCTTATTTTTTTGTTGTCAATTAAAATATACTCCCAATCAAAATTAGCTGTTGGATCATTTAAATTAGCTCTATGAAAGTATTCACTTATAGAGTCTTCCATTTTTTTTCCAATTTCTTTTATTTCATTTAATTTTTTTACATCATTACTCATCTTCTCTTTTTCTTTTACTTTTTCATAAATTTGGGCAGCTTGAGCATTTAATTTTGCTTCAGGAATAATTTTTAATTGCTTCCTATCAGTTATAGGTGCACTAGAACAGGAGTGCAAAAGAAGACTTCCGCATCCACATCCAACATATGTCAAAAATTTTCTTCTATCCATAACTATAAAAATTGATATTATAAATTTAATATGAATCTCAATAACAAAATTTTAATTGTATTATTTATCATTGCAATTGTTTTTGTTGTATACGCTAGTTATAATTAATTTTAAATATGGCAAAAAAAAGCTCAAAAAAATCATTTTCATTAGCTTTAAGAAACTATTTTATTACTGGTGTTGTTGTTTTAATACCAATTGGTTTTACCTTATATCTTACTAAAATTTTAATTGGTATTTCATCTAATTTAATTCCAAAAAATATTAATCCAAATAGTTATTTACCTTTTAACATTCCTGGAGTTGAAATTGTTATTTCTATTTTACTTATAACTATAGTTGGAGGCCTCTCATTATCTTTCTTTGGAAGAAGAATTTTGAAATTAATTGATGATTTGTTTAAAAGAATTCCATTTTTAAGAACAGTTTATTCCGCAATTGTTCAAATGACTGAAACTTTTTCAAAAACAGATGATGGAAAAAGAAGCGTAGTTTTAATAGAATATCCAAGAAAAGGAGTTTGGGCAGTTGGTTTCGCCACAAAAGAAAATAAAGGTGAAATGGCTCAAAAAACGGGTAAAAATTTAATTAATGTTTTTGTACCAACAACTCCAAATCCTACTAGCGGTTTTTTATTAATGTTTCCAATAGAAGACGTTATATTTTTAAATATGTCTTTTGAAGAAGCGTCTAAATTTATAGTTTCAGCAGGTACATCTACTAAAAAATCTTAAGCTATATCGTTAATTATATCTGCTCTGTCGTATAATTTCCATTTCTGCAAGTAAGAAAAGATCTGCATTTTGAAGAGGATCAGCTAATTTGAAATTTTTAATTCCACTTTGTTTAAAACCCAAAATATCACCAAAACCTCTTAATTTCATATCTTCTTCTGAAATTAAAAAACCATCATTTGTATCCTTTAAAATTTTAATTCTTTTTTTTGCATTATCACTTAAATTTGATTTAAACATTAATATGCACGTAGAGTCTTTGTTACCACGGCCAACTCTACCTCTTAATTGATGAAGTTGAGATAGACCAAATTTATTTGCATTTTCGATCACAATTACATTTGCATTTGGAAAATCAATTCCTACCTCAATTATTGTTGTTGAAACTAAAATTTTAAATTTATTTTTTAAAAAATTATTAAGGATTATATTTTTTTCTTCTAAATCTGTTTTACCATGAAGCAAACATACTTGATTAGGAAATTTTTTTTTTAGATATTCAAATTTTTTTACTGCTGAAGCGTGATCTAACTTTTTTGATTCTTCGATTAATGGGCATACCCAAAAAATCTGATTATTAGATTCAATTTCTTTTTTTATAAATTTTAAGACATCTTGAATTTTAGCCTCCAATTTACTGTAAGTTTTAATTGGTTTTCTATTTTTGGGTTTTTCACGAATTATAGAAATATCCATATCACCATAAATCGTCATGGTTAAAGTTCTTGGTATAGGTGTTGCTGTCATTAAAAGGACATCGCAATCTACTCCACCTTTATCAGACAATTTCTTTCTTTGATTTACACCAAATTTATGTTGTTCATCTATGATTATTAATCCTAATTTTTTAAAAATTACTTTTTTTTGAAATATTGCATGCGTTCCAAAAATAATATCAATTTTATGATTTTCTAATTTTTTAAGTATTTCTTTTTTTACCTTGTATTCAGATTTTCCTAAAATTAACTCTATATTAATATTGTTAGAAAATATTTTTTTTGCTAATTTATAATGTTGTCTTGCAAGAATTTCAGTAGGTGCCATAAATGCAACTTGAAAACCAGAGTTTATGGTATTTATTGCTCCTAAAAGAGATACTATTGTTTTTCCACTTCCCACATCACCTTGCAAAAGTCTAAACATTTTATTTGTAGAACTTAAATCTTTGTTTATTTCATCAAGTGATTTAATTTGATCATTTGTAAGTGAAAAATCTAATTTATTTATTATTGATTTTTGTCTATTTAAATTAATTACCTTATTTTTTTTTTTAATTTTCCTTATTTTTTTTCTTATTTCTGAATTTAC
>CACISX010000011.1 GCA_902589455.1 uncultured Pelagibacteraceae bacterium
TAAATCGGTGATCTTATATTTCTGATAAGTTTTTTCATTATAAACGTAATTACGTGTCATAATTAGTTCATTAAGATTTAAAATATATTCATTTTTTAAAAAACTGTCCTCTTTATGATCACATTTGCTCAAAACAATTATTTCTGAGTGAGAACTAAAGGATATAAAAAAAAATGATAAAAAAAATATTAAAAACTTATTTTCTCTCATTCTTATCTACAAAAAATAATGCTATAATAAATATTACAGTCCACGCAAATATAGACAATGTTTTTAAAGGAGTGGTATCTGCTCCCCAAACATCAAAGAATAAAGCACCAATAATTATACCTATAGCATAGATAATACTTACAATTTTAACTTTACTCATAGTTTATATTACTCTTTGATTAAATTTTTCTTGAAAAGAGACATACCATTCTTGATTTTATAAGAATAAGATTCCTTAAAACTCTCAAGCTGCCATCCAGTAAGCCTTTTTTCAATTTGAATTATATTTTCTTTTTTCCAATCATTAGTTGTTTCTTCAAGCTTCCAAAGTCGTTTTTCCTCATTACTTCTTCCACAACCATAACAATAGCCTGTTGATGGATCAGTTTTGCAAATACTTATACAAGGTGAAATAATCATTTTTTATAAATTAGTATAAATTTTATTAGATAAATAGATAATTTTTTAACAATTGTCATTGGACAAATAGTTTCAATAATATATAAAACCTCGTAATTTGTGGGGCGATGGCGGAATTGGTAGACGCGTTGGTCTTAGGAACCAATATGGCAACATGTGAAGGTTCGAGTCCTTTTCGCCCTACCATTAAGATATTATGAAAGTTACAGTAGAAAACAAAAAAGGTTTAAATAAAGATCTTAAAATTTTTATCGATAAAGAGACAATGAACTCTTATATGGATGAAAAATATGATGAGATAAAAAGTAGTGTAAATCTTAAAGGATTTAGACCAGGTAAAGTTCCAAAAGAGATTTTAAAAAGACAATTTGGTAAAGCAGTTTTTGGGGAAGTTTTAGATAAAGTTTTAAAAGAAACATCTACAAAAGCATTAGAAGAAAATAAGATAAAACCAGCCGGTCAACCAAAGCTTGATTTAAAGACATACGGTGAAGATAAAGATTTAGAATATGTTTTATCAGTAACCGAATTACCAAAAGTAGAAATTAAATCTTTAGAAAATATTAAATTTGATGAATACAAAGTAAAAATTGATGATAGTGAAACAGATAAAAGGATTAAAGAAATAGCTAAAAACCAACCAAATTTTAAAGAAGTTAGCGCTGATACAAAAGCTAAAAAGGGTGATTTAGTTTCTTTGGATTATAAAGCAACAGTTGATGGTAAGGATTTTAAAGGCAGTGAAGGAAAGAATACTCAGTTAACTTTAGGTAAAGACTTATTTTTAAAAGGTTTCGATGAACAATTAATCGGAGTTAAGAAGGACGATGAAAAAATTGTAGAGGCAACTTTGCCAGAAAATTTCCCTGAAAAAGAATTAGTAAATAAAAAAGCTAAATTTAGTTGTAAAATTTTAAGCGTTAAACAATCAGAGGAAGTAAAAATCGATGATGATTTTGCTAAAAATTTAGGAGCAAAAGATTTAAAAGATTTAAAAACACTCATTTCAAAACAAATTAATGATGAATATAAAAATTCTTTAGATCAATTATCTAAAAATCAAATTTTAAAAGAAATAGAGAAAATTAAAATAGATGAAGTTCCTGAAAATTTAGTTGAAGAAGAAGTAAAAATTTTATCCCAAGGTATGTCTGAAGAAGAAGCAAAGAAAAATAAAAAAAACTTTGAGGAAAAAGCAAAAACAAGAATTAAAACTGGATTAATTTTAAATGAGTTTGGTGAAAAAAATCAAATTAAAGTAACAGAACAAGAAGTTCAAGCTGAAGTACAAAAACAACTAAGAATGATGCCTGGACAAGAAAAAATGGTTATGGATTTTTATCAAAAAAATCCTTCTGCATTAGCTAGCCTCAGAGGAACAGTTTATGAGGAAAAAATTTTAAATTTAATTAAAGAAAAAGGTAAAGCGAATAAAAAAGAAATCTCAAAAGATGAAGCTGAAAAAATTTTAAAAGACGCTCACAAACATGATCATAGCCAAGGAGACGAAAAAAAGGAAACTAAGAAAAAATCATCTACAACATCTACGAAAGAAAAAAAACCAGCAACTAAAAAGGCAAAATCAAAGCCAGTAGTTAAAAAGACAAAAAAAGTTAGCAAAAAGTAATCTCAAGTTGTATAAGTAATACGAATCAACTTATGACAACAAAATTATCTGAGCATATGAGTAATCTCGTACCAATGGTTGTTGAACAATCAAGCAAAGGTGAGAGAGCTTATGATATTTATTCTAGACTTCTAAAAGAGAGGATTATTTTTTTAACTGGTCAGATTAATGACAATGTTGCTTCATTAGTGACTGCCCAATTATTATTTTTAGAGGCAGAAGATCCTAAGAAAGAAATTTATTTGTACATAAACAGTCCAGGAGGTTTGGTTACAGCTGGCCTTGGTATTTATGATACAATGCAATATGTAAAACCAGACATTTCTACTTTATGTATTGGTCAGGCAGCTTCTATGGGTTCTTTTTTACTTGCTGCAGGTACTAAAGGAAAAAGATTTTCATTACCTAATTCAAGAATAATGGTTCACCAACCATCAGCAGGTTTTCAAGGTCAGGCAACTGATATTGAAATTCATGCTAATGAGGTCTTATCTTTAAAGAAAAGACTTAATGAAATTTATTCTAGACACACAGGAAAAAGTGTTGATGAAATAAAATCTGCTCTTGAGAGAGATAATTTTATGACAGCAGATGTCGCACAATCTTTTGGTCTTATTGACGAAGTAGTAGAAAAAAGATCTTAATACACAATATATTGAGTCATTATTATTCGAAACTTGATTAGTATGAGTCTTCTATAATAAAGTAATTAAACTGATTCGTTATAAAAATTAAAATGACAACAAATAATAAAAATATTCTTTACTGTTCTTTTTGTGGCAAGAGCCAACATGAGGTAAGAAAGTTGATTGCTGGTCCAACTGTTTTCATCTGCGATGAATGTGTTGAGTTGTGCATGGATATTATAAAAGAAGAGAGTAAAGATACATTTGTCAAACATCAAGATGGTCTTCCTTCACCTAAAGAAATTTGTTCAGTCTTAGATGACTATGTAATTGGACAAACTCACGCAAAAAAAGTTTTATCTGTTGCTGTTCACAATCATTACAAAAGATTAAATTATGAAAGCAAAACAAGTAAAAATGTTGAATTATCGAAATCTAATATACTTTTAGTGGGCCCTACAGGTTGTGGTAAAACTTTGCTGGCACAAACCCTTGCTAGAATTTTAGATGTTCCATTTACTATGGCAGACGCAACCACTCTAACTGAAGCAGGTTATGTAGGTGAAGACGTAGAAAATATAATATTAAAATTGTTACAAGCCTCAGACTACAATGTTGAAAAAGCTCAAAGAGGAATTGTCTATATTGATGAAGTAGATAAAATAAGCAGAAAATCTGAAAACCCCTCTATAACAAGAGACGTGTCTGGAGAAGGAGTTCAACAAGCTCTTCTAAAAATTATGGAAGGAACAGTTGCTAGTGTTCCACCACAGGGAGGTAGAAAACATCCTCAACAAGAATTTTTACAAGTAGACACAACAAATATATTATTTATATGTGGAGGAGCTTTTGCTGGACTTGATAAAATTATCTCTCAAAGAGATAAAGGAACGTCAATTGGTTTTGGAGCAGATGTAAAAAATACTCAAGATAAAAAGACTGGAGAATGGATGAAAGGACTTGAACCTGAGGATCTATTAAAATTTGGATTGATACCAGAATTTATTGGGAGACTTCCTATGATTGCAACTCTTGATGATTTAGATGAAAAATCTTTAATAAAAATCTTACAGGAACCAAAAAACTCTTTAACAAAACAGTATCAAGAGCTTTTTAAATTAGAGGGAGCTAAATTAATTTTTAAAGAAAACGCTTTAAAAGAAATAGCCCAAAAGGCAATTAAAAAGAAAACAGGTGCACGAGGGTTGAGATCAATTTTGGAAAATATTTTATTGAAAACAATGTATGATTTGCCAAGTCAAGAAAACATTGAAGAAGTTATAGTTGATGCTAGTGCTGCAAAAGGACAATCGCAGCCGATTTTAGTGCATGCAAAAGGTGATGGTAAATCCAAACAAAATAAAACTACAGCGGCTTAATATCCTAAATAACTAATAAAAATCTATTGCAATATAAAATATAATATCCATATTATTGATATGGACGTTAAAATGTCATTGCCACTATTACCATTAAGGGACATTGTTGTGTTCCCAAGCATGGTGATTCCACTATTTGTTGGAAGAGATAAATCAATATCAGCATTAAATGAGGTAATGAAAAAAGAAAAAAAAATTATATTAGTAACTCAGAAAAATTCTGAAATAGATGATCCTAAAAAGACAGATGTATTTATGTACGGTTGTGAAGGAAGTATTTTGCAGTTATTAAAATTACCAGATGGAACTGTTAAAGTGTTAGTTGAAGGAATAAAAAGAGTTAAACTTTTAGATTTTAAAGATAACGATAAATTTATTACTTGCGAATATACATATTATAATAATGTTATACCAAAAGACGAAGATATATTTCCTTTGGCGGCAACAGCTTTAAGAAGATTAGAGAAACTTACTTCTATAAATAAAAAAATCTCAACTGAAACAATAAATGCTATTAAACAATTAAAAGACCCTTCACAGATAGCTGACAACATAGCATCTCATATAACAGCATCTATTTCAGAGAAACAACAAATCTTTGAAACAGTAGATGTCAAAAAGAGATTGAATGCAATAATTAAAATAATGGAAAATGAAACTAGCATTATAGGTGTTGAAAAAAGAATTAGAGGAAGAGTCAAAACTCAAATGGAGAAAACTCAAAGAGAATATTATTTAAATGAACAGTTAAAGGCTATCCAAAAAGAATTAGGAGAGATTGAAGATGGTAAAGATGAAACCACAAGTTTAAATAAAGCTATCACTAAAGCTAAAATGCCTAAAGAAGTGGAAAAAAAATGTCTTCAAGAGCTTAAGAAATTAAAAAATATGAGTCCAATGTCTGCTGAAGCAACAGTAGTTAGAAACTATCTAGATTGGATGACGGAACTTCCATGGAATAAAAAAAGTGAAGTTGATATAGATTTAAAGAAAGCTTTGGAAATACTTGATAAAGATCATTTTGGTTTAGAAAAAGTTAAAGAGAGAATTATAGAATTTTTAGCTGTTCAAAAAAGAATGGAAAAAATAAAGGGACCAATTTTGTGCCTGGTAGGTCCTCCTGGTGTTGGAAAAACATCCTTAGGTAAGTCAATTGCTAAAGCTACTAATAGAGAGTTTGTAAGAATGTCGGTTGGAGGAATGAGAGATGAGGCCGAAATTAGAGGTCATAGAAGAACCTATATTGGATCTTTGCCAGGTAAAATTATTCAAATGATGAAAAAAGCCGGAACTAAAAATCCTTTAATTTTATTAGATGAAATTGATAAAATTGGAAATGATTACAGAGGAGATCCATCTTCGGCATTATTAGAAGCGTTGGATCCTGAGCAAAATGCATCATTTAACGACCATTACCTTGAAGTTGATTATGATTTATCTGATGTAATGTTTGTTACTACAGCTAATACGTTAAACATTTTACCTCCATTATTAGATAGAATGGAAGTGATTAGACTAGCTGGATATACTGAAGATGAAAAAATTAGTATCGCAAATAAATATTTATTACCAAAACAAATTAAAGATAATGGTGTTAAAGACAACGAAATGAAATTAGATGATCATATTATTAAAGAAGTTATAAGAAGCTATACTAAAGAGTCTGGAGTGAGAAATCTTGAAAGAGAAATATCAAAACTTGCAAGAAAAGTTGTTAAAAAAATAGTTGCAGGTGAAGAAAAAGAAGTTGGTATTAATAATAAAAACTTATCTGATTTCCTTGGAGTACCTAAATTTAAATTTGGTGAGTTAGAGTCTGAAAATAGAGTCGGTATAGTAACAGGACTTGCTTGGACAGAGTATGGTGGGGAAATTTTAAAAATTGAGACCGTAACAATGCCAGGTAAAGGAAGAATGCAAATCACAGGTAAGCTTGGTGATGTAATGCAAGAGTCTGTAAAAGCAGCAAAATCATTTGTTAGATCAAAATGTTTAGAGTATGGAATTATACCTCCTTTGTTTGAAAAAAAAGATTTTCATATTCATGTACCTGAGGGCGCAACACCAAAAGACGGTCCATCAGCTGGTATTGGAATGGTAACATCAATTGTATCTTCAATTACAAATATACCTATTAGACGAGATGTGGCAATGACTGGAGAGGTAACTTTGACAGGTCAAGTTTTACCAATTGGAGGATTAAAAGAGAAGTTGTTAGCAGCACATAGAGCTGGAATAAAAGAGGTATTAATACCAAAAGAAAATGAAAAAGATTTAGTTGATATGCCTAAAAAGATTGTTGATGATATTAAAATTACTCCAGTTGAACATGCCGACCAAGTAATAAAAATAGCATTAACGAAAGAACTTAAACCTACAGAATGGGTTGAGGTTGATTTAGCTAAAAAAGATGACAAATCTCAAGCTAGTATTCAATAATAATTAATTTACTTTATTTCAGTGTTGATGTAATAAGTAGCTCTGTTTTGGGCGGTTAGCTCAGTTGGTAGAGCATCTCGTTTACACCGAGGGGGTCAAAGGTTCGAGTCCTTTACTGCCCACCAAAACAACAAAGTGGGGGTGTAGCTCAGTTGGTTAGAGCGATCGCCTGTCACGCGATAGGTCGAGGGTTCGAGTCCCTTCACTCCCGCCACTTTTTCTATAATTTCCTATGTTAATATCAATAAAATGTGACTTATCTCCCCTTCAACATCAGTTAAAAACTGATATATAGATTTCCATGTTATCTGAATTTTTAAAAGACTACTTACCGATAATAATATTTTTAGTATTAGCTCTAGGGTTGAGTTGTGCTTTCGTACTATTAAACTTTATTTTATCACCAAAAAAACCTGATCCTGAAAAACTTTCAGCATATGAATGTGGTTTCGAACCTTTTCAAGATTCAAGAATGGAATTTGATGTAAGGTTTTATTTAGTTGCAATTTTATTTATTATTTTTGATTTAGAGATAGCATTTTTATTTCCATGGGCGATATCACTTGGGAATATTGGATTATTAGGTTTTTCATCAATGATGATTTTTTTGTTCATACTTACAATAGGTTTTATTTATGAATGGAAAAAAGGTGCTTTAGACTGGGAATAAAAATATAAACCAAAATGAATAATAAAATAGATCAAGTTCCTGAGGAATTTAAACAACTTGCAGAAGACTTTAGCAAGAATGGCTTTATAACTACTTCACTTGATAATTTAATTAATTGGTCTAGATCTGGATCATTACATTGGATGACTTTTGGTCTAGCTTGTTGTGCAGTAGAAATGATGCAAACTGCAATGCCTCGATATGATTTAGAAAGATTTGGAGCTGCTCCTAGAGGTTCTCCAAGACAATCAGATGTTATGATAGTTGCAGGAACTTTAACAAATAAAATGGCTCCAGCACTTAGAAAAGTTTATGATCAAATGCCCGAACCAAGATATGTAATTTCTATGGGTAGTTGTGCAAACGGAGGAGGTTATTACCATTACTCATATTCAGTTGTTAGAGGTTGTGATCGTATTGTTCCTGTAGATGTATATGTACCAGGATGCCCTCCATCAGCAGAGGCATTACTCTATGGAATTCTTCAATTACAAAACAAAATTAGAAAAAAAGGATCTTTTATTAGATAATTATGAAAAGTTTAGAAGATCTAGAAAAAAAAATTAATTCTGAGTTAACAACTAAAATTAACAATACAGAAATCAAGCATAATCAAATTTATATTATTACAGATAAGGAAGATATTATTGATGTAGCTTTATTTTTAAAAACAAATCCAGATACAAAATTTAGACAACTCATAGATATCACAGTAGTAGACTATCCAGAAATCAACCAAAGATTTGAAGTAGTATACTTATTTTTAAGTCATGAATTTAACCAAAGGTTGATTGTAAAGTATTCAATTGCTGAACATGAGGTTATTCCATCTTTAACCAGTATTTTTCCTTCAGCAAATTGGATGGAAAGAGAAGTTTTTGATATGTATGGTGTGTCTTTTAAAGACCATCCTGATTTAAGAAGAATTTTGACTGATTATGGATTTGAAGGTCATCCATTAAGAAAAGATTTTCCATTAACTGGTCACTCTGAAGTTAGATATAGCGAGGATCAAAAAAAAGTAATTAGTGAGCCAGTTAAACTAGAACAGAACTATCGTAATTTTGATTACGAGAGCCCTTGGGAAGGAACAAAATATATAAAAGAAGAAATTGAGAATAATGACAAAAAAAATTAAGAATTTAAATTTAAACTTCGGACCCCAGCATCCTGCAGCTCATGGTGTTCTTAGATTAATTTTAGAGCTTGATGGTGAAGTAGTTGAGAAAGCAGATCCACATATTGGTTTGCTACATAGAGGTACAGAAAAACTTATAGAAAATAAAACTTATATGCAGGCAGTTCCTTATTTTGATCGTCTAGATTATGTAGCTCCAATGAATCAAGAACATGCTTTTGCTTTAGCAATTGAAAAAATACTCAAAATAGATGTACCAATTAGAGCTCAATACATAAGAGTTATATTTTGTGAAATAGGAAGAATTCTAAGCCATATTTTGAATGTTACAACACAAGCACTCGATGTAGGTGCACTAACGCCTTCTCTTTGGGGTTTTGAAGAAAGAGAGACTTTAATGACATTTTATGAGAGAGCCTCAGGATCTAGACTTCATGCAAATTATTTTAGAGCTGGTGGTGTTCATCAAGATTTACCAAAAGGTTTAGATGAAGATATTGCTAAATTTTGTGAAACTTTTCCAAAAGTAATAAATGATCTTGAAAGTTTATTGACTGATAATAGAATTTTTAAACAAAGAAATGTTGAGATTGGAGTTGTTACAAAAGAAGATGCTTTAGATTATTCTTTTTCTGGAGTAATGATAAGAGGCTCAGGTATTCCCTGGGATTTAAGAAAGTCTCAACCTTACGATTGTTATGAAGATTTAGATTTTAAAATACCAGTTGGAAAAAACGGAGATTGTTACGACAGGTATTTATGCAGAATTGAGGAAATGAAAGAGAGCGTTTCTATAATTAAACAATGCCTCTATAAAATGGAAGTAGGTCCAGTTAAATCATCAGATGGAAAAATTAGTCCACCATCTAAGGCAGAAATTAAACAATCAATGGAAGCTTTAATACATCATTTTAAACTCTTTACAGAGGGATACAGAGTTCCAAAAGATGAAATTTATACAGCTGTTGAGGCACCAAAAGGAGAATTTGGTGTTTACTTAATATCTGATGGATCAAGTAAACCTTACAAATGTAAAATAAGAGCACCAGGGTTTTCACATTTACAGTCAATGGATTATTTAATTAAAGGTCATATGTTAGCTGATGTTCCGGCGGTATTAGGTTCTTTAGATATTGTTTTCGGTGAGGTAGACAGATGAGTTTAAGAAGACCTGCTAAAGATCAGCCAGAAACTTTTGAATTTAATGCTTCATCATTAGAAGCAGCAAATGTTATTGTTGCAAAATATCCTGACGGTAAACAGCAAAGTGCTGTAATGGCCTTACTTTATATTGCTCAAAAACAAAATAATAATTGGATACCATTAGCTGCAATGAAGTACATCGCTAAGTTTTTAGATATGCCTTATATTAAAGTTTATGAGGTGGCTACTTTTTATACAATGTATAATTTAGCCCCTGTAGGTAAATACTTTGTTCAAGTATGCACCACAACACCATGCATGATAAGAGGTGCAAATCAATTAGTTGATGCTTGTAAGGAAAAAATTTCAGAAAAAGAATGTGAATTATCTAATGACAAAAGCTGTTCTTGGATGGAAGTTGAATGTTTAGGAGCATGTGTCAATGCTCCAATGATGCAAATTAATGATGACTATTATGAAGATTTAGATAAAGAAAAAACTTTAGATATTTTAGATAAAATTTTAAATGGAGAAACTCCAAAACCTGGTTCTTACAGAGGAAGAGTAAATAATGAACCAGAAAATAACAGAAAAACCTTAATGGATTTAAAAAATGCTTAAAGATCAAGATAGAATTTTTCAAAATTTATATAATGATAAAGGCTCAGATGTAGTTTCATCAAAAGAGAGAGGTGATTGGGTAAATACAAAAGAAATTACAGACAAAGGAAGAGACTGGATAATTAATGAAATTAAAGAGTCTCAGTTAAGAGGTCGAGGTGGGGCTGGATTTCCAACAGGTTTAAAATGGTCATTTGCGCCAAAAGAAGTTGGATCTAGACCACATTACCTAGTTATTAATGGCGATGAGTCTGAACCAGGAACTTGTAAAGACAGAGATATTTTAAGATTTGAACCTCATAAGTTAATAGAAGGTTGTTTAATAGCATCTTATGCAGTGCAAGCACATGTTTGTTATATTTACATAAGGGGAGAATATTTTGTTGATGGTCAAAAACTTCAAGCAGCAATAGACGAAGCTTATGAAAAAAAATTGTTAGGTAAAAATGCAGCTGGTACTGGTTGGGATTTAGATATTTACATTCACTATGGTGCTGGAGCTTATATTTGTGGTGAAGAGACAGCACTGCTTGAAAGTTTAGAGGGTAAAAAAGGACAACCTAGATTAAAACCACCTTTCCCAGCTTTGATAGGTCTATATGGATGTCCTACAATAATTAATAATGTTGAAACAATTGCAGTTGTTCCAACTATTTTAAGAAGAGGAGCCAAATGGTTTGCTTCTTTAGGTAGAGAAAAAAATACTGGAACTAAAATTTTTTGTATTTCTGGAAATGTAAACAATCCTTGTAATGTTGAGGAAGAAATGAGTATTCCTTTAAAAGAATTAATAGAAGTTCATGCTGGCGGTGTAATTGGTGGTTGGGAAAATTTACAGGCTGTTATTCCTGGAGGTTCCTCAATGCCATTAATACCTAAAGAAAGATGTGAAACTCTAAAAATGGATTTTGATGCATGTGTAGAAGAAAAAAGTGGACTTGGTACTGCGGGTATTGTGGTTATCAATAAAGACCAAGATATAATTAAATGCATGGCAAGGATTGCAAGATTTTACAAACACGAGAGTTGTGGTCAATGTACACCTTGTAGAGAAGGTTCTGGTTGGATGTGGAGAATGCTTGAGAGAATGGCAAAAGGTGATGCTACTAAGGATGAAGTAGATATGCTAGGTGATGTTACAAATCAAATTGCAGGACATACTATTTGTGCTTTTGGTGAAGGTTCGTCTTGGCCAGTCCAGGGATTGCTTAGACACTTTAAAAAAGAAATTGAGAAAAGAAACAATTTGAATCCTATTGTTCAAAAGAAAAACAATATTCCATATTTAGTAGATCAACATTTATTGGATAAAAAAAATGCTTAAATTAAAAGTAAATGAAATCGAGGTTGAAGTTGAAGAGGGTTTAACTGTTCTTCAAGCTTGCGAAAAAGCTGGAGTAGAAATTCCAAGATTTTGTTACCATGAAAAATTATCGATAGCAGGTAATTGCAGAATGTGTTTAGTTGAAATGGAAAAATCTCCTAAACCAATTGCTTCATGTGCTATGCCAGCTGCTGAAGGTATGAATATTAAAACAAATACTACTCTTGTTGAAAAAGCTCGGAAGGGTGTAATGGAATTTTTGTTAGCTAACCATCCCTTAGATTGTCCAGTATGTGATCAAGGAGGTGAATGTGATCTTCAAGATCAATCAATGTACTACGGTGTAGACAAATCAAGATTTAAAGAAAACAAAAGAGCAGTTCCTGAAAAAAATATGGGACCATTGATTAAAACTCAAATGACAAGATGTATTCACTGTACGAGATGTGTAAGATTTGCAACGGAAGTTGCGGGGGTTCCAGAGCTCGGTGCTATTGGAAGAGGTGAAGATATGCAAATTACAACTTACCTAGAGCAATCAATGCAATCTGAATTGTCTGCAAACGTTGTAGATTTATGTCCAGTAGGAGCCTTAACATCAAAACCTTATGTATTTGAAGCTAGACCATGGGAACTAAAGAAAACTGAAACAATTGATGTAATGGATGCAATTGGATCAAATGTAAGAGTAGATACATATGATTGGGAAGTCAAAAGAGTACTTCCAATAATTAATGAAGATATAAATGAGGAATGGATCTCAGACAAAACAAGATATGCTTGTGATGGTCTTCTACATCAAAGATTAGATACTCCATTTATCAAATACAACAGCAAATTTGAAAAGGCCTCATGGGATGAAGTGTATAAAATAATTAAATCTAAATTTGAAAACACATCAAAAGAAAAAATATGTGGTTTTGTTGGTGATTTAACCAATATGGAGACTAGTTATATTTTTAAAGAATTTTTTGATAGAACAATTGATACTAAAAATTACGACTCAAGATCTGATAACAGATTTATAAATACTTCAAAAAGAGAAAACTATTTATTTAATTCTTCTATAAATGGCATTGAAGAAGCAGATTTAATTTTGATAGTAGGTGCAAACCCAAGATATGAAGCAACTATTTTAAATGCTAGAATTAGAAAAGCTTATTTAAACAATAATACAAAAATTATTTCACTTAATGATGTTGGTGATTTAACTTATCCTTATCAAAGTTTAGATGGTCAAACGCAAACTTTAAATAATATTCTTGAAGGAAATCATGACGTATCTAAAGAAATTATAAATTCAAAAAAACCAATAATTATTATTGGAGAGTCTCTACTTAGATTAAAGTCTTCAGAATTTTTGTTTAATAAAACAAAAGATTTTTTATCAAAAAATAATAAAATTTCAGATGAATGGAACTCTTTAAATATTTTATCAACTGATGCAGCAACTGTAGGAAATATTGATCTTGGAATAATTAATAATGAAAATAACTTAATAAGTGATTTAAAAGAACATAAATTCGATATTGTTTATCTTGTAGGTCAAGACAATTTAAAATTTGATAAAAAAGATGAATTCATAATTTACCAAGGTAGCCATGGTGATAAAGGTGCTGAGTCTGCTGATATTATTTTACCAGGCGCTGCTTATACTGAACAAGACGGATACTTCACTAATTTAGAGGGAAAAATTCAAAAAGCCTTCAAAGCATCATATCCACCAGGTGATGCTAAAGAAGATTGGCAAATAATCAACGAACTTGCTGAATTTATAAATAATAGAAAATTATTTAATGATAAAGATGAATTAAATAGCAGCATGTTTAATTATTTAAATTTGCAAAAAGAAAAACAAATAGATGACAAAAATAATTCTATTAAAGAATTTCAAAATGAAAATTTAACAATTAAAGTAAAAGATTATTATTTTTCAAATGTTATTGCTAGATCATCAAAAACAATGGTTGAATGTAATAATTCTAAATTAAATTTAAAATCAACAGGCACAGAAGGTTAATATGGAATACTTGAGTATAGTTTTTCAAGAAGTTTATAAGATTTTATTCTTATTAGTTCCTGTCCTTGTTTCTGTAGCAATGATTGTTTGGCTAGATAGAAGAGTTTGGGCTTTTGTTCAAAAAAGACAAGGACCTAATGTTGTTGGTCCGTTTGGCTTATTACAATCTTTAGCCGATGCTTTAAAATACATATTCAAAGAAATCATTATTCCATCAAGCTCAAATAAAGTAATTTTTATATTAGCTCCTATAGTTACTATGACTTTAGCTTTAATCGCTTGGGCTGTAATCCCATTTAGTGCAACTCAGGTTTTGGCTGATATTAATGTTGGAATTCTGTACTTATTTGCTGTCTCATCACTAGGTGTTTACGGAATAATAATGGGTGGCTGGGCATCAAATTCTAAATATCCTTTTCTAGGAGCAATTCGTTCTGCAGCTCAAATGGTATCTTATGAAGTTTCAATTGGTGTAATAATCATCAATGTTTTACTTTGTGTTGGTTCATTGAATTTAAACGACATTGTGATTGCTCAACAAAATATGTGGTTTGTAATCCCATTATTTCCAATGTTTGTAATATTCTTCATTTCTGCTTTAGCTGAAACTAACAGACCTCCTTTTGATTTACCGGAAGCCGAAGCTGAATTGGTTGCTGGTTATCAAACAGAATATTCAGGAATGATGTATGCAATGTTTTGGTTAGGCGAGTATGCAAATATTTTATTGATGTGTGCAATGGGAGCAATATTATTTTTAGGTGGATGGTTGTCTCCAATTGATGTTTATCCATTTACTTTAGTGCCAGGTGCGATATGGTTAATATTAAAAATTCTTCTTTTATTTATCCTTTTTGCTTTAGTTAAGGCGATAGTACCTAGATATAGATATGATCAGTTAATGAGACTTGGTTGGAAAGTGTTTCTTCCTCTTTCTTTAATTTGGGTAGTGTTAACAGCTAGCTATTTATTTTATTTTAACCTTTTACCAGTGAATTAATTATGAATATTTCGAGATTTTTTAAAACAATATTTATGACCGACTTCATTGGTGGTTTATTTATTGCTATTAAGGAATTATTTAAACCAAAAAAAACGATCAATTATCCTTTTGAAAAAGGTAAAATTAGTCCTCGTTTTAGAGGTGAGCATGCTTTGAGAAGATATCCTAATGGTGAAGAAAGATGTATAGCTTGCAAATTATGTGAAGCAGTATGTCCAGCACAAGCAATAACAATAGAATCTGCTGAAAGAAAAGACGGAAGTAGAAAAACAACACGTTATGATATTGACATGATGAAGTGTATTTATTGTGGATTATGTGAAGAATCTTGTCCAGTAGATGCAATTGTACAAGGTCCAAATTTTGAATTTTCAACAGAGACAAGAGAAGAACTTTATTACACAAAAGAAAAATTATTAGATAATGGAGATCGATGGGAGAATGTTTTGGAGGCTAATATCAAAGCTGACAATATTCATAGATAAAAATGATTGCACATGCTATTTTCTTTTATACATTTTCTATAATTGCTGTTGTTTCAGCTATAATGGTAACTGCTTCTAAAAATACTGTTCACTCAGTATTTTTTTTAATTCTTGATTTCATAAGTATATCATGTCTTTTCATTATGATTGGTGCTGAATTTTTGGGAATGATAATGCTAATTGTATATGTTGGAGCTGTAGCAGTTTTATTTTTATTTGTTGTTATGATGTTAAATGTGGCTCAACAAAAAAACCAATGGTTTGCAGCTAAAGATAGCTCAAAACATATTCCAGTGGGATTAATAATAAGCACACTTATATTCTTTGAAATTATCATAGTAATTGGTGGCTGGAAATATAAACCCGAAATTTTTGACATTAATAATGCAATTGCTCAAACAAGTATTAGCAATACTCATTCGCTAGGTCAGATTTTATATACTGATTATATTCATGTGTTTCAAATAAGTGGCATGATCCTTCTGGTGGCAATGGTTGGTGCTATTGTTTTAACATTTAGACATAGATCAGGTGTTAAAAGACAAAGTTATATCAAGCAAATATCTAGAGAAAGAGCCGAAGCTGTTGAGATTTTGGAAGTTCAAAGTAATAAAGGAGTTAAAATAGATGATTGAGATAGGTTTAGGCCATTATTTAACTTTAGGAGCTGTTATTTTCTCAATTGGAGTAATTGGTATTTTTTTAAATAGAAAGAATATAATTGTCATTTTAATGAGTATTGAATTGATATTACTAGCTGTAAATATCAACTTAGTTGCTTTTTCTATTTATTTAGGTGATTTAGCTGGACAAGTATTTACTTTATTTATTCTTACTGTTGCAGCTGCAGAAGCAGCAATAGGATTAGCAATTATCGTTGTATATTTCAGAAACTCCGGAACTATAAGAGTTGAAGAAATAGATAAGTTAAAAGGATAATCATGGAACTATCAATTATATTCCTTCCACTTATTGCTTCAATTATTTCAGGTTTTTTTGGGAGATATATCGGTGACAGAAACTCTGAAATATTAACAAGTGCTCTAGTTTCAATTTCTGCACTTTTATCAATTCATGTTCTTTATCAAGTAATTGTAAATCAATACGAAGAAAATATTGTTATAGCTACCTGGATAAGCTCGGGGTCACTTAATGTAAATTGGTCAATGTTAATTGATCCTTTATCATCAGTGATGTTAGTGGTTGTAACTTCTGTATCTGCTTTAGTGCATATTTATTCAATTGGTTACATGTCTCATGATCCTCATAAGCCAAGATTTATGGCTTATTTATCATTATTCACTTTTGCAATGTTGATGCTCGTAACATCAGACAATTTCATTCAACTATTTTTTGGTTGGGAAGGTGTCGGTCTTTGTTCTTACTTTCTAATTGGTTTTTGGTTTAAAAAAGAAAGTGCAAATGCTGCGGCCATAAAAGCATTTGTTGTAAACAGAGTAGGTGACTTTGGTTTTGCTTTAGGAATTTTTTTAATATTTTACTTATTTGGAACTGTTAATTACTCGGAAGTTTTTCAACAAATTCCAACAGTTGTAGATCAAAATTTATCATTTTTAGGTTTTGAAGTTAAAGCAATAGACTTAGTTTGTTTACTTTTATTTATTGGAGCAATGGGTAAATCTGCACAGATATTACTTCATACATGGTTACCTGATGCCATGGAAGGTCCAACACCTGTTTCTGCATTAATTCATGCAGCAACAATGGTAACAGCTGGTGTTTTCTTAGTTGTAAGATGTTCTCCAATTTACGAATATTCTCCATTAATATTAAATTTTATAACTATCGTTGGAATGACTACTGCATTCTTTGCAGCAACTGTCGCTCTAGTTCAAACAGATATAAAAAAAATTATTGCTTACTCTACATGTAGCCAACTTGGTTATATGTTTTTTGCAGCTGGAGTAGGAGCATACAATGTTGCTATGTTTCACTTATTTACTCACGCATTTTTTAAAGCTTTATTATTTTTAGGATCTGGTTCAGTAATCCATGCATTTAAAGATGAGCAAAATATAAATAACATGGGAGGTGTATGGAAAAAGTTACCATATACCTATGTTTTAATGATAATAGGAACGCTTGCTTTAACAGGTTTTCCATTTTTATCAGGATTTTATTCTAAAGATGCAATTATAGAATTTGCTTATTTAAAAGGTAATACCACTGGTTATTATGCAGCTGGGATTGGAATAATTACAGCATTTTTAACATCTATTTATTCATGGAGATTGATATTTAAAACTTTTCATGGAGAATATAACAATAAAGAGATCAAAATAGAGGAAACACACGAGTCTCCATTAGTTATGCTTGTTCCATTATTTATTCTTTCAATAGGAGCTGTTTTTGCTGGTTTTTTATTTAAAGGGCTATTTATTGGTTATGGTGATAATTTATTCTGGGCAGAGTCAATTAAGTTTTTAGAGCCTTTGAGTACTGAGCACCCACCCTTATGGTTTTTACTTTTAACACCGTGTTTGGTTTTATTATCTATTCCAATTGCTTATTACTTATTCGTTAAGAACAAAGAATTACCTAATTCAATAGCTTCAATGAACAAACCTTTGTACAATTTTTTAGTGAACAAATGGTACTTTGATGAGTTGTATGAAGCACTGTTTATTAAATCTTCAAAAAAACTAGGTTTATTTTTATGGAAATTTTGTGATGGAACTATAATTGATGGTTTTGGTCCCGA
>CACISX010000012.1 GCA_902589455.1 uncultured Pelagibacteraceae bacterium
AGATAAAGAAGGAAATAATTTAACTCCTAAATATGTAGCTTTATTTGCAACAGTTGTTAATTTTTTAATCTCGATATATTTGTGGATTTCATTTGACCAATCTATATCTAGCTTTCAATTTATAGAAGATAGAACATGGATTGATGGATTTATTAATTATAAAGTTGGAGTAGACGGTATTTCAATTTTATTTATTATTTTGACTACGTTCATAACTCCTCTGTGCATTATATCTGTAAATAATTCTGTCAAAAATAGATTAAGAGATTTTTTAATTGCAATTCTAATTATGGAAAGTTTCATGATTGGTGTGTTCTGTGCACTTGATTTAGTTGTATTTTATTTATTTTTTGAAGCTGGGTTAATTCCAATGTTTTTAATTATAGGAATTTGGGGTGGACCAAAAAGAGTTTATTCGGCTTTTAAATTCTTTTTATACACATTACTTGGTTCAGTTTTGATGCTAGTTGCAATAATTTCTATTTATTGGATTACAGGCACAACAGATGTTATTCAACTTTACGAACTTGGTATAGATGCAAAGTATCAAAATCTTTTATGGCTAGCATTTTTTAGCTCTTTTGCAGTTAAAACACCTATGTGGCCAGTTCATACTTGGTTGCCAGATGCTCACGTTGAAGCTCCAACAGCAGGATCTGTATTGTTAGCTGCAATTTTATTAAAGATGGCAGGTTATGGTTTTATTAGATTTTCTTTAGGTTTATTTCCTATTGCATCAGAAGTTTTCACACCATTAATTTATACTTTGAGTGTTATAGCAATTATATTCACCTCTTTTATTGCTCTAATGCAGGAGGATATGAAAAAGCTAATTGCTTATTCCTCTGTTGCTCATATGGGGTTTGTAACATTAGGAATATTCACTCTTCAACAACAAGGAATTGAAGGAAGTATAATTCAAATGATTAGTCACGGCCTAGTTTCTGCTGCACTTTTCTTATGTGTTGGAGTTGTTTATGATCGAATGCATTCAAGAATGATCAATTCTTATGGAGGAATAGTTGCAATAATACCCAAATATTCGATCTTATTTATGCTGTTTACTTTGGCTGCATTGGGATTACCTGGAACGAGTGGATTTATTGGAGAGTTTTTAATTTTAATGGGTGCTTTTAAGGATAATTTCCTAGTAGCTGTTATTGCTAGTTTTGGGGTAATCCTTGGAGCTGCATATATGCTTTGGTTATATAAAAGAGTTGTTTTTGGAAAGTTAGTTAACGAGGACCTTAAAAAAATGTTTGATCTAAATAGATCTGAATATTTAATTTTATCTTGTTTAGCTGTTCCAACTTTATTTTTTGGTTTTTATCCAGATCCATTAATAAATACTATAGAGGTTTCTGTGACGGATTTAATTAATATGCATAACTCTAATATAGCTAGTAAATAATATGGAAAATTTAAATTTAATATTACCTGAAATTTTTATTTCTCTATCAATTATGTTTTTACTTATTTTGGGTGTGTTTAAAAATGACAGTTCTAAAATTACTTTCAATTTATCTTTGTTTGCAATTTTAATTACATTAATAATAACAATAAATGAAACTTTCTCTGTAACTAGAGAAACTTTGTTTAATGAAAGTATCGTCATTGACAGTATGTCCTCGCTAATGAAAATTATAACTTTAATTGGAGGTTTTTTAGTTTTAGTTATTTCATCAACTTATTTAAAAACATTTAAAATATATAATATAGAATACCCAGTTCTTATTTTGAGTTCTATTCTTGGTATGATGGTAATGATTAGCTCAAATGATTT
This sequence comes from uncultured Pelagibacteraceae bacterium, assembly GCA_902589455.1. GTDB lineage: Bacteria > Pseudomonadota > Alphaproteobacteria > Pelagibacterales > Pelagibacteraceae > Pelagibacter. The sequence continues at coordinate 1,784 of CACISX010000012.1, forward strand.
AATTGTTTTTTATATGGGCTTAGAATTACAGTCATTAGCTCTTTACGTGTTAGCGACGTATAACAGGGACCAATTAAAATCATCAGAAGCTGGTTTAAAATATTTTGTTTTAAGCGCATTATCATCAGGACTATTATTATACGGTTGTTCTTTGGTATATGGTTTTTCAGGTTCAACAAATTTTGATATAATATCTAATCAACTAAATTCTGAGGAGTATGTTTTAACATTTGGAATTGTCTTCATCTTAGTTGGTTTAGCATTCAAAATTTCTGCTGTTCCATTTCATATGTGGGCACCTGATGTTTACGAGGGATCTCCAACGACTGTAACTTTATTTTTTACAATAGTACCAAAGATAGCTGCTTTGACTGTATTTATTAGATTTTTATATGTTCCCTTTTTAAATTTAATTGATCAATGGCAAATGATAATAGTTTTCTTATCTATAGCTTCTATGGTCTTTGGAGCAGTCGCTGCTATAGGGCAAACTAATATTAAAAGGCTGGTAGCTTACAGTTCAATTGGGCACATAGGCTATACATTAGCTGGATTAGCTACTACATCAAATGAGGGAATTCAAAGTTCAATAATCTACATATCCATATATGTTGTTATGAATTTAGCTCTCTTTTCTTGTCTATTAATGTTAAGAAGAAAAGATCAATATTATGAGGAAATTGACGATCTTTCTGGGTTATCAAAAAATCATCCATTATTGTCTTTATGTTTGTTATTAATACTATTTTCTTTAGCAGGTATACCTCCTCTAGCAGGTTTCTTTGCAAAATTTTATGTTTTTAAAGCAGTATTAGAACAATCAATGTATTTCTTGGCTATAGTAGGTTTATTATCAACTGTGATTGCAGCCTTTTATTATCTAAGAATTATAAAAATAATGTATTTTGACAAAGAAAAAGACAAATACGATACTGACCATAGCCTATGGCTAAAATTTTCACTGACAGTTTCGACTATATTAATTCTTTTATACTTCATATTTCCAAGTCAGTTAATAGAAGTTGTATCAAGAATTAATATTATTTAATGAAAATAAAAAAATTCAAATTTAATAGAGTTAAAAGCACAAATAATACTGCCATAAGGATTATTAGGAAAACTAATTATAACATAGGCATGGTTGTTGCGGAAACTCAAGTAAAGGGAAGAGGTCAGTACGGGAGAAAATGGATTTCATCAAAAGGAAATTTGTTTGTCTCATTTTTCAATGAATTAAATAAATCAAATTTATCGATACAAGATATAACTAAAATTAATTGTCATTTAGTTAAAAAATTACTTTCCAAATATACAAGAAAAAAAATTATATTTAAAAAACCAAATGACTTAATTATAGATAAAAAAAAAATAAGTGGTATTTTACAAGAAGTTATATTTGCAAAAGGTAAAAAATTTTTAATCACAGGAATAGGTATAAATATTAAAAAAAACCCAAATATCAAAAATTATCCTGCTACAAACTTGCATGAAGTAACAAAAAAAAGTATGAGTAAATCAAATGTTGAAAATAAATTAAAACAACTTTTTCAAACAAACTTATCAAAACTGTATAAAACTAAATAATGTATATTCTAGGTGATATTGGTAATACTGAAACAAAATTATGTTTAGTTTCAAAAAAAAATAAAATTTTAAAAAAAATTACTTTTTTATCTAAATCAGTAAACAACAATAAGTTAAACAATTTATTTAAAAAAAATAAAATTCATTTAAATCAAATAGAAAAAGTTTTGTTTTGTAGTGTTGTACCAAAAACATTTAGTATAATTAGAAAATTTTTATCAAAAAAAGTTAAATCAAAATGTTATGAGGTTAAAAATCTAAATTTAAAATCAATTATAAAAATAAAAGTAGACTATAAGCAAGTAGGTTCAGATAGAATTGCTAATGCTATTAGTTTAATGAATAATAGAAATAACTTTATTATTTTAGATTTTGGTACAGCAACAACTTTTGATGTTATAATTAAAAATGCATATTATGGGGGTATTATTGCTCCTGGAGTAAAATTATCACTAAACAGCTTATTTGATAAAGCAACCTTAATTCCGAAAATAGATTTAAAAAAAATCAATAAAGTCATTGGTAAAAATACAATCACAGCTGTTAGATCAGGTTTTTTTTGGGGTTATGCTGGTTTAATTGACAATATTATTAATTTAATTAAGAAAGAGACTAGAAAATCTTTCAAAGTAATTATTACTGGTGGATTTTCAAATTTATTTAAAAACTCAATTAAAACGAAAGTAAGTCATAACCAAGATATTACAATTAAAGGTCTTATAAAGATTTCAAAATTAATTAAATAATATGAAAGACGAACTCTTATTTTGTCCCTTAGGTGGATCAGGTGAAATAGGCATGAACATGAATTTATTTGGATATGGTCAACCAAGCGATCATAAATGGATTATGGTTGATATCGGTGTAACCTTTGCAGATGATACTATTCCAGGTGTTGATTTAATATATCCTGATCCTGGATTTATAGTTGAGAGAAAAGATAACTTGTTAGGAATAGTTTTAACTCATGCTCATGAAGATCACATCGGTGCTATTGCTCATTTGTGGCCAAAATTAAAATGTAAAATTTTTGCAACGCCTTTCACTGCTGTATTAATTAGGGAAAAATTTAAAGAAAAACAAATTGACATTACTAATGATTTGCAGATTGTTGAGTTAAATGGAAAAGTTACTTTGGATCCATTTGAAATTGAATACATTACTTTAACACATTCTATATTAGAACCTAATGGTCTTAGAATAAAAACTCCAGCTGGTGCTATTTTACACACAGGAGATTGGAAAGTAGACCCAAATCCTTTGATTGGAGACAATATAAACGAAAAAAGATTAAAGGAAATTGGAGAAGAAGGTGTTCTAGCAATGATTTGTGACTCAACAAATGTTTTTAGTGCTGGTAGATCAGGTTCAGAATTAGATGTTAGAAAAAATATGTTGAACGTTATGTCCAGGTTGAAAAAAAGGGTTATCATAACATCTTTTGCTTCAAATGTGGCTAGAATGGAAACAGCTTTTTATTGTGCAGAGCAAACAGGAAGACAAATTTCATTAGTTGGAAGATCTATGCATCGGATTTACAAAGCTGCCCGTCAATGTGGATACTTAAAAAATACAATTGAACCAATTGATCCACGAGAAGCTAAAAATTTCTCAAGAGAAAAAATTGTATATTTATGTACTGGAAGTCAAGGTGAACCTATGGGTGCAATGATGAGAATTTCTAGCTATGTTCATCCAGATGTATTTATTGAAAAAGGTGATGCTGTAATTTTCTCATCAAAAATTATACCTGGTAATGAAAAAAAACTTTATAAACTTCATAATCAACTTGTTAAGGATGGAATAGAAGTAATATCAGAAGAAACTGAATTTGTTCATGTCTCTGGACATCCAAATAGAGAAGATCTTAAAGAGATGTATCAATGGGTAAAACCTAGATGTGTAATACCTGTGCACGGTGAACATAGACATATGATAGAACACATTAATTTTGCTAAAGAAATGCAAGTACCACATCCTGTTCAAGTAGAAAACGGCGATATAGTTAAATTATATCCAGGTGAAAAACCAGAGGTGTATGACAAGGCTCCTAGTGGCAGACTTTATTTGGATGGTATTGTAAGTGTTGATCCTGACTCCCAATCTATAAAAGATAGGAAAAATTTAAGTGCTAATGGTTATCTTGAAGTAACAATCATGATTACACCTAAAGGGAATATACACAATAACCCTATACTTTCATTTCGTGGTTTGCCCGTAGATGATAGAGATGATTTTGTATATGGTCTAGAGGAAGAAATAGAGAAGACTTCTAGAACTTTTAAAATAGGAAGTAAACAACAAGAACATAATTTGATAGATGCATTGAAAATTGCCTGTAGAAAATTTTCTAAAGAGAGAACTGGAAAAAAACCTTTTACCAACATAAATTTAGTAAGAATTTAATGAGTGTAACTGGATTAGCTATTATCTATATAATTATATGGTGGATAGTTTTTTTTGCTATTTTACCTATTGATGTAAATCGAACAAAGACTGTAAAAATTGATGGTGAGGATCCTGGATCCCCTGAAAATCCAAAAATGTTGAAAAAATTCTTATATTGTACTGGAATTACTACTGTCATTTTCTTGATAATTTACTTATTAATTAAATTTGAATATTTAAATTTAAGAAATATGATCAATTAAGATGCTTTTATCAAATTCATTTATACCAATATTAAAAAACAATCCTTCAGAGGCAAAAATTAAATCTCATCAATTAATGTTGAGAGTCGGCATGATAAAGCAAGCTTCTGCAGGTATTTACTCATGGTTACCTTTAGGTTTTAAGGTAATGAAAAAAATAGAAAATATTGTCAGAAAAGAACAAAACAAAATTGGAGCTCAAGAAATATTAATGCCAACAATTCAATCAAGTGAAATTTGGAAAGAAAGTGGTCGTTACGAAGATTATGGTGAAGAGATGCTCAGAATAACTGATCGTCAAAATAGAGAAATGCTATATGGACCAACTAATGAAGAACAAGTTACAGAAATTTTTAGATCTTCAATAAAATCATATAAATCGTTACCCCAACTCTTATATCATATCCAATGGAAATTTAGAGATGAAATTAGACCAAGATTTGGAATTATGCGTGGTCGAGAATTTTATATGAAAGATGCTTACTCATTCGATGTTTCAGACGAAGAAGCATTTTATTCATATAATAAATTTTTTCTTTCATATTTAAGAACATTTAAAAGATTGTCTTTAACAGCAATACCTATGGCCGCAGATACAGGACCTATTGGTGGAAATTTATCTCATGAATTTATTATTCTCGCAGATACAGGTGAAAGTAAAATTTTTACAGATAAAAGAATATTTGATCTTAATAGTAATGATACACAATTAGAAAAATCATCATTAGAAAGTATGAGAAAAAAATATGAACAGTTTTACGCTGTAACTGATGAAAAGTTTAATGAAGAGGAATTTGAAAAAAGTGTTTCTAAGGAAAATCAATTGATAACAAAAGGTATTGAGGTGGGTCATATTTTTTATTTTGGAGACAAGTATTCTAAACCTATGGGGGCATCAGTTGATTTACCTGGTGGAAAAAAGGATTTTGTTAAAATGGGTTCTTATGGAATTGGTGTATCAAGGCTTGTGGGGGCTATAATTGAGGCTAAATATGATGAAAAAAATGAAATCATGAAATGGCCATTGTCTGTTGCTCCTTATGATATTGCTTTGATACCAATGATAAATAAGAATGACAACTCTGCTTTAGATAAGGCAAACAATATTAATAAAGAATTAATAAAAAAAAATATCGACGCAATTATTGATGATACAGATGAAAATTTCTCATCTAAAATTAAAAAAATGAATTTAATTGGGTCTCCATATCAAATTATTCTTGGTAAAAAAAGTGATGGTGATTTATTAGAGTTTAAAGAAATTGGTGGAGAAACTCAAAATTTACCATTAAATAAAATTATTGAAATTATAACAAAACAAAAAAATTCAATTTGATTTCTACTTTAGAAAAAGAAATTACTTTTAGATTTTTAAAAGCTAGAAAAAAAGATGGCTTTTTAAATGTTATATCTATTTTTTCATTTATAGGCATTAGCCTTGGTGTTGCGGTTCTAATTATTGTTATGTCAGTAATGAATGGATTTAGAACAGAGTTAATAAATAAAATTGTTGGTTTTAATTCTCATATTACTGTTCAATCTTATGGAGATCCAATTTATAAGAGTAAAATAAATAACAATTTAAAACAAATTTCAAATAATATTATTTTTAGTAATTCTGGTGAAGCTGTTATTCTAAGTAATAACTTAACAAAGGGTATAGTTTTACGTGGATATACTGATAAAGATTTTTCATCTTTAGAAATTACAAAAAATCAAAAATTCAAAAGTAAAAATTTAGAGTTAATTAATGATTTTATTTCTATAGGTAGTGAATTAAGTTTTTCTTTAAATCTTAAAATTGGAGATGAAATTACTTTAATGTCACCCTCAGGTATACAAACTATTATTGGTAGTATGCCAAAACAGAAAACCTTTACTGTAAACTCAATATTTGACAGTGGATTGTCTGAATTTGATAATAATGTCGTCTTTATTAATTTAAGCACATTAGAAGATTTTTTTGGCTATAATTCTACAGATAGAAATTTAGAAATTTACTTAATCAATCCTCAAAATATTGAATTTCAGAAAAATATTGTTGAAGAAATATTTGATCAGGAGTTTGTAGTAAGTTGGGCTGATATGAATAGATCTTTATTTTCAGCGTTGAAAGTAGAGAGGAATGTCATGTTTATTATATTATCATTAATAATTATAGTTGCTGCTTTTAATATAATTTCAGGTTTAACCATTCTAGTTAAGAACAAAACTAGAGATATTGCAATTTTAAAATCTATTGGTGTTTTAAATAAATCAATTGTTAAAATATTTTTTTTAGTTGGGGTAATTATAGGAACTTCAGCAACTATTTTTGGAATATTCTTAGGAGTAACTTTCTCAATTTATATTGAAGATTTTAGACATTTTTTAAGCTCAACTTTTAATATTTCTTTATTTCCAGAAGAAATATATTTTTTAAGTAAAATGCCATATGAAATAAATCCAATTTCTATCATTTTAATATCAATTTGTTCAATAATAATAACAGTTATAGTTTCAATTTTTCCAGCTTTCAAAGCAGCCAAATTAGATCCTATAAAATCTTTAAAGTATGAATAATTTTTTAAAAGTACAAAATATATCCAAAAGTTTTAAGACTGAAAAAACAATTAAAGTTTTGAAAAATTTATCTTACAATTTTGACAAAGGAAAAATGTATTCATTAATGGGACCATCTGGATCAGGCAAATCGACACTTTTGAATTTGATATCTTTAATAGATAGACCAACTTCAGGTGTAATTAAGTTTAATGAAAATCAAGTTAATTTTAATAAAACAAAGGAAAATGATGTTTTTAGATCTAAAAAAATAGGTATTGTTTACCAGCAAAATAATCTTCTTCCAGATTTTACCGCTTTAGAAAACATTTACCTTGCCTCATTAGCAGTTAATAATAATAAAGAATTAGCTGTTACAAATTCTAAAAAATTACTTCATAAAATCGGTCTATCAAAAAGATCTGATCATTTTCCATCACAATTATCTGGAGGAGAAGCTCAAAGAGTCGCAATAGCGCGAGCGATTGTGAATGATCCAGAAATTATACTAGCTGACGAACCTACTGGAAGTTTAGATATGGAAACTGCAAAAGATATTTTTGAACTTTTAAATAAACAAAAAAGATCAGATAGACTAATTATATTTGCAACTCATAATAGATTTTTTGCAAATAAGTCAGATTGTCTATTGGAGATGAGAGATGGTAGTGTAAAATCATATAATGCCTGAGTTTTCATCTCAAAATTTTAACCACTTAAAGATTCATACCCAATATTCAATTTGCGAAGGAGCAGCTAAGATTGATGACCTTCAAGAATTTTCTAAGACAAATAAGTTAAAATCATTAGGTTTATGTGATACCTCCAATTTATGTGGTGCATTAGAGTTTGCTGAAAAAATTTCTAAATCTGGCACTCAACCTATTATTGGAACACAAATAAATTTTAAAATCAGCGACACAATAGGATTGCTTCCTCTGTTTGCCTTAAATGAAGTTGGATATAAAAATATAATTGATCTTTCATCATCATCTTATCTTAAAAATGATGAATTATCTGAACCTCACGTTGGGTTTGATGATTTATTAAGAAACTCAAAGGGTGTTGCAATTTTTTCAGGAACTGTCTTTGGTTTATTTGGTAAATTATTTGATAAAGGAAAATTTACAGAAATACATGATCTTTATAACCAAATTAAAAAAAAATTCGGTGATAGGTTTTATATAGAAATTCAACGGCATAATGATCTAAATGAATTTGGGTTTGAAAAATTTAATTTAAAAAAATCTTTAGATTTAGAAATACCAATTATTGCAACAAATGAAGTATTTTATTTGAACAAAGATATGCATGAGGCTCATGATGCATTAATATGTATAGGAAACAAAACTTATGTAAATGAAAAGAATAGATTAAGGTTTACAGATCAACATTATTTAAAAACTAATTCTGAAATGTCAGAATTATTTGAAGATCTTCCAGAAGCTTTAGAAAATAATTATAATTTTCCTTTAAGATGTAATTTTAGGCCAATGTTTTCAGATCCTAATTTACCAAATATCAGTAGCAACGAGGATGGAAATGCAGATGAAATTTTAAAAAAAGAGTCTCTAGAGGGATTAAAACTAAAATTTAATTCTATATTTAAAATTAAAATAGATGATTTAGAATGTAATTCTGCTTATTTAGAATATAGAGAAAGACTTAATCACGAACTTTCAATAATTATTGAAATGAAATATTCAAGTTATTTCTTAATTGTATCAGATTACATTAAGTGGGCTAAAGATAACGATATACCTGTGGGACCTGGTAGAGGATCTGGAGCTGGTTCATTAGTTGCTTGGTGTTTGTCTATTACAGATGTTGATCCAATTAAATTTAATTTAATTTTTGAAAGATTCTTAAACCCAGATAGAATTTCCATGCCCGATTTTGATATAGATTTTTGTGAGGAAAAAAGAGATCAAGTTTTTGATTATTTAACAAAAAAATACAAAGATAGTGTAGCTCATATTATTACTTTTGGTAAATTGAAAGCTCGAATGGTTATAAGAGATGTAGGCCGTGTGCTTGGTTTAGCCTACGGCTTTGTAGATAGTATTTCAAAAATGATACCATTTGATCCATCTAGACCTCAAAATTTAATTCAATGTATTGCTAGCGAGCCTAGATTACAGAAACTTATTAAAGATGATCCTAGAGTAAAAAAATTAACAGATTTATCATTAAAATTAGAGGGACTTAACAGAAATGTAGCAACACATGCTGCTGGAGTTGTAATTGCTGACAAAAAACTCACTGAGGTTGTCCCGTTATATAAAGATAAATCAGCAGACCTTTTATTACCATCTACTCAATTTGATATGTACTCAGCAGAAAATGCAGGCTTGGTAAAATTTGATTTCCTAGGGTTAAAGACACTTACAGTTATTAGTAACACTCAAAAACATATTAGAAAAAAAATTAAAGATTTTGATATAGAAAAAGTTAGTTATGAAGATCCAAAAGTTTTTGAATTATTATCATCAGGTAAAACTGTTGGATTGTTTCAAATTGAAAGTGCTGGAATGCGCGAGGCTTTAATTCAAATGAAGCCTAATCATATTGAAGACATTATAGCATTAGTGGCTCTATATAGGCCAGGACCTATGAGCAACATTCCTACTTATAATGATTGCAAACATGGAAAACAATCACCAGATTATTTACACCCGCTTTTAGAAAATATTTTAAAACCTACGTATGGAGTAATTATATATCAAGAGCAAGTAATGCAAATTGCTCAAAAATTATCAGGATTTACACCAGGACAAGCTGACCTATTGAGAAGAGCAATGGGTAAAAAGAAAAGAGCAGAGCTTGAAAAACAAAAACAGGGCTTTATCGCAGGAGCTGTAAAAAATGGTATACCAAAAGATGTTGCTGCTGGAATTTTTTTAAAAATTGAACCATTTGCTGAATACGGATTTAATAAAAGTCATGCTGCTGCATATGCAATTATTTCTTATCAAACTGCGTTTTTAAAAACATATTATCCAAAAGAATTTATCGCAGCTTCAATGTCAATGGATATTTCAAATCAAAATAAACTAAGTGAGTTTTATGAAGAATTAAAAAGATTAAAAGTTGAAATTGTTCGTCCTGATATAAATCAGTGTTTTGCAGATTTTAGAACAATTAACGATAAATTTTATTATGCTTTAGGTGGCATTAAAGCTGTTGGGTATGAGGCAATATCAAATATAGTAAAAGAAAGAAATTTAAATGGAAAATTTGTTTCGATTAATGATTTTATTAATAGAGTAAACCCAAAGGATATAAACAAACTTCAATTAGAAGGTTTAGTTAAAGCTGGTGCTTTTGATAAACTTAATTTAAATAGAAAAGCTTTATTTGACTCAATTCCTAGCATGATTGCTAAAAGTAAAAATATATTTGAAAATAAATCTGCTAATCAAATTGATTTATTTTCAGAGGACGAGATTATTAAAGATGACTTAATAATTAAATCTGATGATTGGAAATTTGAGGAAAGACTATCAAAGGAATTTGAAGCAATAGGATTTTTTATTTCAGACCATCCTCTAAATCAATTTAAAGAGATATTTAATGATTATAAAATAAAGGATTATTCTAGTTTTATTTCCACAGAAGACCTAAAAGAATCTAATATTGCTGCAACACTATTGAAGGTACAAGAAAGAAAAACTGCAAAAGGTAATTCTTATGCTGTTTTGAAATTAACCGATTTATCAAGTGTATTCGAACTTTTTATTTTTTCTGATGTATTGGAATTGAATAGAGAATTATTAAAAGAGGGTAGTTCGCTAATTTTGACTTTATTCAAAAATGTTTCGAATGATGAAAATAGACTAACCAGAATAAATGTACAAAAAATAGCTTCATTAAAAGGTTTATTTAATAGCCCTATTGATGAAGTTTTGTTTGATGTTAATTCTGATAAGCAAATTGAAGAAATATACAAAATTTTGAAAGACGATGGTAAAACAATTATAAATATCAATGTAATTACTAGAGGTAATAACTTTAAATTTAGATTAAAAAATACACGAAAATTAGACAGAAAATCTCTAAACCTCATAAGAAATCAGGAAATCCAAGCAATTATTAACTAAATAATTACTTGTTAATTTTAATAAATATTTGTAAATACTTCTTAAATTAAATTAACACGCACACAGTTATTGGTTTTATACCTCCGGTCCTTAATTGGAAATTACTGTGGTGGCTTAACCGGGAATAAATATGAAAATACCTAACTTAACAATACAACAATTATTAGAAGCAGGCGTTCATCTTGGACATAAAACTTTAAGGTGGAATCCAAAAATGAAAAAATATATTTTTGGAAAAAGAGATTCAATTCACATTATTGATCTAACCCAAACACTTGAGTTAACAAAAGTGGCTCTTGAAAAAATTTATAACACAATAGCAAATAGTGGAAAAATCTTATTTGTATCTACAAAGAAACAAGCTTCAGAGGCTATAGCAGAAGTTGCAAAAGAGACCGATCAATATTTTGTTAATTATAGATGGCTGGGTGGTATGTTAACTAATTGGGGAACAATTTCAAACTCAATCAAAAAATTAAAAAAGTTAGAAATAGATTTAACAGCAGAGAACAGGGGTTTTACTAAAAAAGAACTTTTAAAAATGAGTGTTAAAAAGGATAAACTTCAGAGATCATTAGGTGGTATAGCTGAAATGAAAAAAGTTCCTGATTTAGTATTTGTTATAGACACTAATTATGAGTCATTGGCTATAGCCGAGGCTGCTAAATTAGGAATACCAATTATTGCTATATTGGATAGTAACTCCAATCCTGATAAAATTGATTATCCAATACCTGGAAATGATGATGCTAGAAGAGCTATTGATCTTTATTGTAATTTAATCAAGGAAACAATTAATAGTGCTAAAAGTTCTACATCAGCAGCTGAGCCTAAAAAAGATGAAGCTAAAGATGTTAAAGACGAGAATAAAACAAAAACTATTCAGGAATTAGATAGACAAAAATTAGAGAAAAAATTTTCTAAAGAAGATAAGGAGAAATTAAATTAATGAGTGATATTGAAAAAGTTAAAAAACTTAGAGAGGCAACTGGAGCTGGTTTTAA
>CACISX010000013.1 GCA_902589455.1 uncultured Pelagibacteraceae bacterium
AAATTCTGGTGTGGTAAAATTATAAAAATAAATAGATTCAATTAAAAGTACTGAAATTAAACCTAACAGATCATTATTAAAAATTTCTTTTGAAAGTTTAAAAACATAATAAAAAGAAATAATTACAAAAATTTGACTTAAAAGATAATAAGCCCAATCTCTAGAACCAAAAATTTGAAAAAAAATTTCTAAAAAAAAAGCACTCATTGGAGGATGTTTGTTAAAACCCCAATCCAAATTACTTCCCCATGCTAAAGCTTCAATTGTATCTAGGGGTAAATTGTTATTTGTAAGTGATGGAATCAAAGTCCAGAAAATTAAATGAGCCGTAACAAAAATATAAAAAACATTATCAATATTTTTGTTATTAATGGTCATTTGTAAATATTTATATCAATTAAGCTTGCTTGACACCCCTAATTTGCTGAATATACTTCGATCGATTAAAATTAAGCTATGCCAAAGACTGCTAAAGCAAAGAAAAAAGTAACTAAGTCAAAAACAAAAGTTATTGTAAAAAAAAAACCAGCTGTAGCTAAAGTTGTTGCTAAAGCACCTATAAAAATTTCAAAAACTTATGTTCCAAAAGATACAGAAAAATATATGTGTGAAAAACATAAAGTATATTTCAGAATGAGACTAACAGAATGGAAAAAAGAATTAATCAGAGCTAATAATGAAGCTCTTTATAATGGTGGTATGGATGACAATAATATTTCTGCTGATATTGTTGATCAAGCAAACTCTTATATTGACAGCAATGTAGAGATGAAAGCAATCAATCGACAATTCAAATTAATATCAGAAATTGATAAAGCTTTGAGAAGAATTAGAGAAGATACCTACGGTTATTGCTTAGATACAGCTGAACCAATTGGTTTAAAAAGATTAATGGCAAGACCTGTTGCCAAGTACACAATTGCAGCTCAAGAAAAGCATGAAAAAGACGAAAAAGTTCATGCGGACGATTAAAAATGAGAAAGAAATCTTCTAAACAAAACTCAATATCATTTTTATTTGCTAAGAAGTATATTTATTTTTACTACCCTTTCTTCTGGATTATCCTGTTGTTATATTTATTTTTGAAATGAACAAAAAATTAATTTTAATAATTATTGTAATTGTTGCTATTGAATTTTCAGGTTATGGAATTCTTAGTACTCTTTATAGGCTATTTGGATAAATTTTTTAAGGTTTAGGAATTTTGGCATCTCCATCCATAAAACTATAGCCTTTAAAAACTGCTTCTCGTTCAGCTATTTCTAAATACCATCTTGATAAGTTTTTATAATTTTTTAAACCAATATCATGCCATTCGTGTCTCGCCATCCATGGCCAAGTTGCAATATCAGCAATTGTATATTCAGGACCTGCAAGAAATTTAGATTCTTTAAGTCTTGCATCCAATTCTCCATAAATTCTTCTAGTGATTTTAAAATATCTCTCTTCCCCAAACTCACTCTTTCCAGGGTTATAGTGATGAAACTGATGATGTTGGCCAATCATAGGACCAACGGTTCCCATCTGAGCCATTAACCATTGGTTGACAAGTAGTCTATCTTTTTGATCATAAAACTTTCCACTTTTATTTGCCAAATACATTAGTATTGCACCTGACTCAAATACACTTTTATTATCATCATGATCAACAATTACAGGAATTTTTCCGAAAGGACTAATCTTTACAAATTCTGGCTTAAATTGTTCTTCTTTACTCAAATCAACTTTGGTTACTTTGTACTCATAAGCAATTTCCTCTAGCATAATACTAATTTTCCATCCATTGGGAGTATTTGCAGAAAATAACTCTATCATTTTTTAATTCCAAGTCTTTCTTGTGCAGCTTTAGATGTTGTTGTAAATTCAAACCTTAATTTTTCATCTGGTTTAGCATATTTAAAACAACCTCTTGCAGCTAATGCACCTTCGTGAAAACCTGAAAGAATTAATTTTAATTTACCCGGGTAAGAACAGATATCTCCAATTGCAAATATACCATTAATATTAGTTTCAAAACTTTCGGTATTAACTTCAATTGTTTTTTTATTTATATTTAAACCCCAGTCTAAAATTGGACCAAGTTGCATAATTAGACCAAAAAAACCTAAAACATAATCAGACTTAATCTCTTTAATCTCTCCCTCATCATGTTTTATTTTAACACAATCAATTTTGTTATCTCCAACGATGGTCTCCATCTGATACTTTGTAAACAAATTTAATTTTCCTTGCTCATTAAGTTCTTTCACTTTTTGAACACTAGATTCTGCCCCACTAAAACCATCTCTTCTATGTATTAAATTTACTTTTGATGAATTTGAGAGTTCAATTGCCCAATCTAAAGCCGAATCTCCTCCGCCAAATATCGATATAGTTTTATCGTTAAATATTGATTTATCTTTAATTGAATAAAATAAAGAATTTCCCTCAAATTTTTCACAATCTTTCACAGGGAATTTTCTTGGTTCAAAAGAACCCACACCACCAGCTATAACTATCGCCGCAACATCGAACTCTACTCCACCAGAAGTTTTAACATGCCATCTATTTTCAACTTTTTTGAGTTTTTCAACTCTTTCATTTGAATGAAATTTGACATTGAAAGGTTTAATTTGTTGTAAAAGATTATTCGTTAACTCCTCTCCTGTACACTCAGGCACTGCTGGAATATCATAAATAGGTTTATCTGGATAAAGTTCAATACATTGCCCCCCAGCTTTATCAAGATTATCCACTATCTCACAACTTAATCCTATAATTCCAAGTTGGTGAGCGCAAAACAAACCTGTAGGTCCTGCTCCAATAATTAATACATCTGTTTTATTCATTTAACCCTGCTTTGATGGAATATTCACTATTAATCCATCTAAATTATCTGAAACTGTTAGTTGACAACTTAACCGACTATTACTTTTTGGTTCAAAAGCCATATCTAACATATCCTCTTCGCCATCCTCTTTAGCTGGAAGCTTATCTAGCCATTCTTCTTTGACATAAACATGGCATGTGGCACACGCCATTCCACCACCACAATCTGCATCAATGCCTGGAATATCATTTTGTACTGCGCCCTCCATTACTGTTAATCCGTTTTGGACATCAACAGTATAGGTATTATTGTCATGAGTATTAAAAGTGATTTTTGCCATGCGTTATATATAGGTTCTTATCTAAATTGAGCAAGTATGTAAAATCATACTTTATATTTTTTTAAATAATTTGAGGTTGTGGTAGCTCTTTTTTTATAAAATAACTATGATCGTCTTTTTGTCTCATTAAAGCAGGAATAATTTCTTTATAAGCATCTATTAACCCATCATTAGGTCGTGGCAACTGATCTTTAATATGATGATGTAATTTATCTAAATTATATGATGGGACTGTTGGAAACATATGGTGAGTTAAATGATATTCCATTTTCCAATATAAAAAACTCAATATTGGATTTAAATACATTTCACGAGATGTAAGTCTATGATCCTTAATATTTCTCGCAAGACCTGCATGCTGCGTAAAAGCTACAAGTTTATGCAAAGTTTTTCCATAATATTGTGGTAATAAAAAATATAGCATTGGCATCCAAGAAGAAACAAGTATTGACCATAAAATAATTAATAACCAAATTACAACATAAATTCTTGAGTTAAAAATTGCTTTAGTCTGTGCATTTTCGGGAATACTATCTTTCATAACTTTTGTTTTTATTCCAATTGCATGTTGAATTATTTCAAATGAAATATGTTTTTTAAAAAATATTAAATCTAAAAATGGAATAATATTTATAATTAGTCTCTTTGGTGTTTCTTTTAAATTATTTCCATATTCTATTTCGTGATCAAAAGGATTTTCAGTTGAATAAGTATTTCCATGATGAACAAAGTGAGTGTATCTCCATCTAGTAGGTTCAAAGTTAGCCATATAAGAAGAGACATAATAAAAAAATTCATTTAAAAATTTTGATTGAAAAGCAGTTTTATGACCAGTCTCGTGCCATAATGGATTAGAGAACGAATAGATATTTCCATAAACTAAAAACCAAAATACTGACCACCAAGTTCCCCAGGTTATGTATGCAAAGATTCCTGTTACCAGTAACAGGCCAAAAAAAACAGAAACATGTTGAAGTCCTTTAAAATCAGATTTCTTTGAAAGTTCCTTAAGGACCTCTTTATCAACCTGGCATTTATGCCATTTTTCTAATTTAACATCCATGAATTAAAATTATGTATAATTATTATACATAATTTTAATAAAGCAAAAAAAAAGGGCAAGTACAAAATTGTACCTGCCCTTAATTTAAATTTTAACTAATTACTTAGCTCTTCTTCCGCTTGAACTAGTTGCAGCAGCCCAGATTACTAGACCAAATGCAATTTTGTTAATGAAGTCAGCTAAGTTGTAAACAACGTTAAGTGAAGCTGCGTCTACACCACCAGTTAAGTAACCAAATACATAACCTAATGGGTAAATTGCCCAACCTACTGTAACGATCATTCTCATTGCTCCGAATGCAGTTACAAGAGCTTTATTACCACTCTTCGATGCAGCTTTACCAGCTTCACCTGAGAATACTTCATAAAGAATGTATACCCAACCTGCCATTCCGATGATGAAACCTAGTGTAGAATTAATATATCCTGCTTCACCTAAGTATCCACCGATTAGCATTACTAATGAACCGATTAACAATCTCCAGAACATTCCAGAGTTTGCTTTACCGATAGCTGCTAGAATTAAGTAAAATTCTACCATTTGTAAAGGCACAGTGATTAACCAGTCAATATATCTGTAAACAGTTGGCGAGTCTCCAGTAGCAACCCATACTTCTCTCATATACATGTAGTGTATGAATGCAATACCAGTTACTAGACCAGCAACAATAACTGATGTTCTCCAGCCTGATGCGACATTGCCTGCTTCCATGAAAAAGAAAGCAGTAGCTGCTAACATTCCCATAGAGATAACCCAGAATGAAATTCCTACGAAGTCATCTTGCATCAACATCGTTGCGTCTGCTGCAATAGCTATACCTGAAAAACCTATCAAGGCCATAGCTGCTAAAGCAAACAATTTAAGTTTTTTCATAAAAAACTCCCTCTTCGTTAGTTTTTATTTTAGTTTATATAAACTAGACTTAAGTTACCCTAAGCCAATGTCGCGGTTAATAGCAAATTAAATTAGATAAATGAAGACTTAATTGCGACTAATTCTCATTGATTTTACTTAATTTTTAAAATTAAATACAATTTATAAGTTAAAAATCAAAAAAAATAAGGAAATCGAATCAAATTTCATGCAAAAAAAATTTCAAGAGATTTACGAGAATTCTATAAAAAATCCTGAAAAATTCTGGGAACAAGCTTCTGAAGATATTTTTTGGTTTAAAAAACCAAAAAAAATTTTAAATAAATCTAACCCGCCTTTCTATAAATGGTTCGAAGATGGAGTGACAAACACTTGTTACAACGCTTTAGATATTCATATAGATCAGGGTAGAGGTAAAAAAACTGCATTAATCTACGATAGCCCTATTACTGGTAACAAAAATCAATTTACTTATGAAGAATTAAGGTCAAAAGTTTCTAAATTTGCTGGAGCATTAAAATCTCAAGGAGCTAATAAGGGAGATAGAGTGATAATTTATATGCCAATGATCCCTGAAGCAGTGGTAGCTATGCTTGCTTGTGCTAGAATTGGGGCTATACACTCGGTGGTCTTTGGTGGTTTTGCTTCTAAGGAGCTAGCAAGCAGAATAGATGATAGTAAAGCAAAATTATTAGTGACTGCCTCGTGTGGTTTTGAGCCAGGAAGAACAGTTGAGTATAAGCCACTTGTAGATGAAGCTATAAAAATAGCCAGTCATAAAATTGAAAAGATGATTTTATTTCAAAGACCGGGTCATGAAGTCAAATTAAATTCTCCAAATGAGGTCAGTTGGGAAGAAGTTATCTCTAATGCTAATGATGCTGACTGTGTTGAGATGAGCTCAAATGAATTTACCTATATTTTATATACATCAGGCACAACTGGAACCCCAAAAGGTATTGTTAGAGATATTGGGGGACACATTGTTGCTCTCAAATGGACTATGAAAAACATCTACAACATTGACACTGATGATATTTGGTGGTCAGCAAGTGATATTGGTTGGATTGTCGGTCACTCTTATATTGTCTATGCTCCATTATTCAAAGGATGCACAACAGTTTTGTTTGAAGGTAAGCCAGTTGGAACCCCAGATGCAGGAGCATTTTGGAAAATAATTTCTGAATATAAAGTAAAATCTCTTTTTACAGCTCCAACAGCTTTTAGAGCTATTAAAAAAGAGGATCCTGAAGGGAAATTTTTCTCAAAATATGATTTGAGCAGTTTTGAAAGTCTATTTCTTGCGGGAGAAAGAGCTGATCCAGATACTATTAAATGGGCTGAGAACTTACTTAAAGTTCCAGTAATTGACCATTGGTGGCAGACAGAGACTAGTTGGGCAATAAGCTCAAATTGTACTGGCATTGAAATGATGGAAACAAAATATGGATCAGCATGTAAAGCTGTACCTGGATATGACGTAAAAATCATCAAACCAGATCAATCTTTGGCAAAACCAAATGAAATGGGAGATATTGTTGTAAAGCTCCCATTGCCACCAGGAACATTCCCAACATTATGGAATGCAGATCAAAGATATAAAGAAAACTATATGTCTAATTATGACGGATATTATCAAACATATGATGCAGGTCACATCGATGATGATGGTTATATTTGGATTATGTCTAGAACTGATGACATAATAAATGTAGCAGGTCATAGGTTATCAACTGGTGCTATTGAGGAAGTATTATCCGAACATCAATCTGTTGCAGAATGTGCAGTGCTTGGAATAGCAGATAAATTAAAAGGTCAATTACCTATTGGTCTAGTAGTTTTAAAATCTGGTGTTGATAAAGATAATGACACTATATCTAAAGAATGTGTACAAATGGTAAGAGATAAAATAGGTCCAGTTGCTGCATTTAAAGTTGTAATTGTTATTAAAAGATTACCAAAAACAAGATCAGGGAAAATTTTAAGAGGTACAATAAGAAAAATTGCAGATAATGTGGAATATAAAGTGCCTCCTACAATTGATGATCCAGCAATATTAACAGAAATAAAAGAAGACTTAATTAAACATAAAATTTTAAACAATGGTTAAAACATATTTATTTCTTGCAGGTGCAGTATTTTTTGAAGTTGCTGGTACAATGTTATTACCTGTAACTCAAAATTTTACAAAACTAATCCCAACAACTGCTCTTGCATTCTTTTATCTTTGCGCTTTCTATTTGTTAACTTTTGTAGCAGATAAGATTCCTATCGCTATTATGTATGCAACATGGAGTGGTCTAGGAATTTTTACAATTGCAATTCTCGGCTATATATTCTTTAAACAAACTTTGACTTGGCAAGCAATATTGGGATTATTCTTAATCGTGATAGGTGTAATTTTAGTTAATAGTTTTACTGGAAAGCTTAGCTAAACTGTAAAGGTGTTCCATCAGGATCACCTAAAATTTTCCCATCCTGCATTTTGATTTTTCCTGCAATAATCGTATGGGTAGGTGTTCCTTTAAATTTGAATCCATTAAAAGGTGACCATTTGCATTTACTCTCAATATTTTCATTTTTAATCTCTAGAATTTTGTTCATATCAACAATTGTAAAGTCAGCATCATAACTTTCTTTAATAAACCCTTTGTTTTTAATTCCAAAAATCTTTACTGGATTTTCACAAACAAAATTGATTAATTGATTAAGAGATAATTTTCCATCATTAATATGATTTAACATCACAGGCATTAAAGTTTGAACTCCTGGCATCCCAGAAGGTGTGTTTGGATACACCTTGTCTTTATTCTCTTTTAAATGTGGGGCATGATCAGATCCAATCGTATCATTAAAGTTATTTCTAACCCCATACCATAATCTGTCATAATGAGATTTGTCTCTTAATGGTGGGTTCATCTGAGCATATGTTCCAAGCTTGTCATAACAATCTGGTGCATAAAGAGTTAAATGCTGGGGAGTAATCTCAAATGTAATGTTTCCTTTGTGTTGTGAAAGAAAATCAATTTCTTCTTTTGTTGTAATATGAAGTACATGAGCTTTTTTATTGTGCTTTTCAGCAATTCGAACAATTCTTCTTGTAGATGCAATTGCACATTCTACACTTCTCCATATAGGATGCGTATGAACATCGCCCTCTTTTATTAATTTCTTATTTACATTTAAAATTTCCTCGTCTTCAGAATGAACAGCCACCACTTTTGAGGCATTTTGAAAAACCTTATCTATATCATTTTCTTCAGCAACTAATAAATTTCCAGTTGAGGATCCTGCAAAAAGTTTAATTCCACAGCACCCTTCTAAACCCTCTAGGCTTGCTAGGTCATCTGCATTGTCTGCTGTTGCCCCAAAATAAAATGCATAGTTGCAATACATTCTATTTTTAGCGAGATCTAGTTTTCTTTGAAACTCTTTCATATTTGAAGTTGGCGGATTAGTGTTAGGCATCTCAAAGACACTGGTTATTCCTCCAGCTATTGCTGCTCTACTCCCTGAATGAAGATCTTCAGTATCCGTTGATCCTGGTTCTCTAAAATGTGTTTGGGTATCTATACAACCAGGTAATACAGTATGGCCTTCTGCATTAATTGTCTCTTTAGATTCCTCTGAAATTTGTCCAATCTGTTGGATTTTGCCATCTTTTATAGCAACGTCAACATCTTTTAACTCACCATCGATATAACATTGTCCGTTTTTAATTATAAGATCTAACATTTTGAGAAATTGTTATTATATTACATTCTATAATTAATCAATTATGAATATTAAAAACGTTTACATTTTAGATGGCAGAGCAATTCTTTATATTAACGGAGAAGATGCAAAAGAGTTTCTTCAAAATCTTATCAGTAACGATATAAACAAAGTAAGTGATGTAAATAGTTGTTTTAGTTCATTACTTACACCCCAAGGTAAATTTTTATATGAATTTATAATCGTAAAACATAAGTCTGGATATCTTTTAGATTGTGAAAAACCTCAGGCAGAGGAGTTATTCAAACAATTGTCTCTATATAAGCTAAGATCAAAAGTTGAAATTCTCAATTTAAGTAATGAATTTGTTGTAGCAGCATTTTCTCATGAAAAATTCTTAACTTTTGATGAAGCAAAAGATCAACCTGGATGCACAATTAAATATAGAGAGGATCCAATTTTTTTAGATCCAAGAAATAAGGATCTGGGCGCTAGATTAATTATTAATTTAGAAAAACTTTATTTATCTTTAAAAAAACTAGATCTTCACGATGCAAACCTGAAAGAATATTATTCATTAAGTCATAGCCTTGGAATAGTTCCAAAAGATTTAAATAAATTGAAAGAAAAATTGTTTGGTATTGAATGTAATTTTGAAGAATTAAATGGAATTGATTTCAAAAAAGGCTGTTATATTGGTCAAGAAAATACAGCGCGAATTAAATTAAAGAACAAGCTTTCAAAAAGATTGTTTCCAATAAATGTAATTAATGGAAAACTACACGAAGGCGAAAGTATTTATAATAATGAAATTGAAATAGGTAAGGTTTTAATTGATAACTTTGATGAAAAAGCAAATTTTAAAACTAAAGAAGCTTCAATAAATATCAATAAACCTCATTGGATAAAAAACTAATTTTCTTATTTAAAAAAATAAACAATCATTAAAATTATAAAAACTACAATAATCCAAATACTAAGATTTTTAAGAAATTGCTTTAATTGAGAATTTGATTGTAAAAAACTTGGTAGAACTAAAAGCAAAACCCCAACCATAAATATTACTGAAAGTAATTTATCCATCAAAAACTCCTATATTAAATTCATTTTGGTGCGGTCGGAGAGACTCGAACTCTCATGGACTAAGTCCACACGGCCCTCAACCGTGCCTGTCTACCAATTTCAGCACGACCGCGATATGTCCCATAATAAATGAATGACAAGTATGTTTCAAATTGGTAAAAAACATCATGGAATTTACACAAGAAGTACGTAAAGCAACAGATCCTATTTACCAAAAAATTTCTAAGGTAATGCCTGAAATTGAGTGGTCAGTGCACGCCCCATATATTCATAAAATCAATAAATTAAAAAAAGAAAAAAATGCGGTAATTCTAGCTCACAACTATCAAACACCAGAAATCTATCATGGTGTTGCAGATTTTTCTGCGGACTCTCTAGCTTTAGCAATTGAAGCTTCAAAAACTTCGGCTGATATTATTTTAATGGCTGGAGTTCATTTTATGGCAGAAACTGCAAAATTAATGAGCCCTGGTAAAAAAGTTATTCTTCCCGATATGGATGCTGGTTGTTCTTTATCATCATCAATTACAGGTAAAGATGTGAGACTATTAAAAGAGAAATATCCTGGAGTTCCTGTTGTATCTTATGTCAATACTTCAGCAGAAGTTAAGGCAGAAACAGACGTTTGTTGTACTTCTGCTAATGCAGTTAAAATAGTTAAATCACTTGGAGTAAAAAGAGTAATATTTTTACCTGATGATTATTTAGCAAAATATGTAGCTTCTCAAACAGATGTTGAGATTATTTCTTGGAAAGGAATTTGTATTGTCCATGATCAATTTAATAAAAAAGAAATTGATGAAGTAAGAAAAAATAATCCTGGAATTAAAATTATAGCTCACCCAGAGTGCCCACCAGATGTTATTGAAGCAAGTGATTTTGCTGGATCCACATCAGGAATGATTAAATATGTGAAAGATAATCAACCGAAAAAAGTAATGATGGTTACTGAATGCTCAATGAGTGACAATATCCAAATAGAAAATCCAAATGTGGATTTTATTAAACCATGTAACATGTGTCCTCATATGAAAAAGATTACACTTCCAAAAATATTAGATTGTTTAGAAAATGAGACTGGTGAAATTATTATGGACGAAGAAACAATTGAGAAAGCCAGAATATCTGTAGAGAAAATGGCAGCTATTGGCAGATAATTAAGTGTCAAAAATTAAATTAAGTAAAGAATTTATTAAAAGCACTGTTAAGCTAGCATTAAACGAAGATCTTTACCCTTCTGGAGATATCACTTCAAGTCTAATTAATAACAATAAAGTTGTAAACGCTAAATTAATTTCAAATCAAAAAGCAATTATTGGAGGGTTATTATTTGCTAAACAAACTTTTGCATTAATTGATAATAAAATAAAATTTATTATTAGGAAAAAAGACGGCTCAAGTATTCAAAAAGGAAACTTAGTTGCAATAATTAAAGGCAAAGCAAAAAATATTTTAATTGCTGAAAGAGTTGCTTTAAATTTTTTGTCTCATATTTCTGGAATAGCAACTAAAACAAATGAATTTGTTAGACAAGCCGGAAAAAAAACTAAAATTTGTTGTACTCGAAAAACAATTCCAAATTTAAGAGTTATTCAAAAATATGCTGTTAATTTAGGAGGCGGTACAAATCATAGATTTAATTTAAGTGATGAATATTTAATTAAAGATAATCATATTGCGAGTTCAGATTTAAAGAGTTTGGTTTTAAGAGCTATTAAAAATAATAAAGGAAAAAAAATTACTGTTGAGGTTGATACAATTAAACAACTAAAATCAATTTTGGGTCTAAAATTTAATACTATTCTACTAGACAACATGACTATTAAAAATTTAAAATATAGCGTGAAAATTGCTAAAAATTATTATGAAACTGAAGCCTCAGGCAATGTCACTTTAAAAACTGTTAAATCAATAGCATCTACTGGAGTTAATAGAATTTCTGTTGGAAGCATTACTCATAGTGTACCTGCTGTTGACTTTAAATTGGAGATTTAATTCACAAACTTAGATAAGTCTGGTTTAAAATAATTAGGACCTTTCATGACTTTTCCAGAATCGTTATAAATAGGTTTTCCATTTTCATCTAACTTGCTCATGTTTGAATTTTGAACCTCATCGAAGCATTTGTCTAAATCTATTCCAAATGCATGCCCTGCTCCGTAAGTAACATATAATATATCTGTGAGTGCATCAGCTACTTCCAATAAGTCCTTATTATTCAAAGCTTCTGTAAGCTCTTCTAATTCCTCTTTAATTAAATCTAGTCTTAATTTATTTATTTTATCAGTACTAAATGATGGCTTAGTTTTAACTTCTTGACCAAAAGTTTTCATGAAAGTGCCTACTTTGCTAAAATTCGACATAATGCTCCTATATGTTTTTAAAAATTTATTGTATGTTAATAATTATTTATTACTTAGAAATTAATCAATGAAATTAAGAAAAGAATTTGACAGTATTGGGAGCATAAATGTACCTAATGATAAATATTGGGGAGCATCTACTCAAAGATCCAATAAGTTTTTTAATATAGGAAAAATTTTAGTTAATATTTCAATTATTAAATCAATTGCAATTATTAAGAGAGCTGCTGCAATAGTTCATGCTAAGGATAAAGTAATTGATGGCAGGATTGCAAAAGCAATTATCAAAGCATCAGATGAAGTGATCAAAGGTAAATTAGATGAAAATTTTCCTTTAAAAGTCTGGCAAACAGGTTCGGGCACACAAACAAATATGAATGTAAATGAGGTGATTGCTAATAGAGCTATAGAAATTTTAGGTGGAAAAAAGGGAACTAAAAAACCTGTTCATCCAAATGATCACGTAAATAAATCTCAATCTACAAACGATGTTTTTCCAACTGCAATGCATATTTCCATAGCTAAAGAAAGTATTTCTAAAATTTTACCTAACTTAAAAATTTTAGAAAAAGAACTTAAAAGAAAATCTAATGAATTTAAAAATATAGTTAAAATTGGAAGAACTCATCTTCAAGATGCTACCCCTCTATCTCTTGGACAGGAATTTTCCGGATATCATACTCAAGTCAAAAAAAGTATTGAAAGAATAGAATATGCTTTAAATGAAATATTGTTTCTTGCCCAAGGTGGTACAGCAGTAGGTACTGGAATAAATTCAAAGAAAAATTTTGATAAAAAAATTGTTAAAGAAATTGCTAATTTTACAAAAATCAAATTTAAGCCGGCTACAAATAAATTTGCTGAACTTGCTGCTCATGATGCAATAGTAAATTTTTCTGGAACTTTAAATACTTGCGCTGTTGCTCTAATGAAAATATCTAATGATATCCGTTTCCTAGGTTCTGGCCCTAGAGCTGGTTATGGAGAATTAATTCTACCAGAAAACGAACCCGGATCTTCAATTATGCCTGGTAAAGTAAATCCAACCCAATGTGAGGCTGTAACAATGGTTTGCGTTAAAGTTATAGGCAATCATAATGGAATTACAATGGCAGGATCTCATGGTCATTTTGAACTAAATGTTTTTAAACCCTTAATTGCTCATAATATTTTACAATCAATTGATTTAATTGCTGACAGCACAAAAAATTTTGCTCTTTATTGTGTAAAAGGAATAAAAGCTAATAAAAAGAAAATTCAAGAGCATTTGGATAACTCATTAATGTTAGTTACCGCTTT
>CACISX010000014.1 GCA_902589455.1 uncultured Pelagibacteraceae bacterium
TTGAATTAATATTATTAAACGTCGCAGCAATTATAAGTCCAGATCTGAATAATATGATCATATTTGGTATTAGCTTTAGAATTATTAATACGTCAGGTCTTATTTTGGCAGCATTATCATCTTCTATATTAATTCTGTTTTACAAAAAATAACAAATTTAATATTTATTAAGAAATTATATTTAAAAAAAAATAAAAATTATCTTATTATTTAATATATAAATTATTTAAAAATTAAATGTCATTTTGGGAAATTTATAAAGGTTCTGATAGTGAGTGGGATCAAAATGTGTATAATTACAACGCACATTATAGGCAATCAACAATTTGGGCAAATCTTAAAAAAAGAAAAAGTTGGAAAACTTTAAGACTAATAAATCAAAATAAAAAAAAAACATTTATTCAAATATTTTATAAAAAATATTTTTTTATTACTTTTTTTTATTGTGCAGGAGGGCCAATTGGATCTGTAAACAACTTGGACAAGTCCTTCATTGAATTTATTTCCAAATATACAAATTCAAAAATGTACTACATAAGAATTGATGATGGTAGCACCGATAAAGTAAATTTAGATTTTTTTCAAAATTCAGACTTATGGAAAAGACCTTTATATAGAATGAATGACTCTAGATTTGCACTTTTTCAATTTTTACCAGGTGTTGATGAAAATAATATATTTGAAGATGGAACTAGAGATTTTAGATCAAGTGTTAAAAGCTGTATGAAAAAAAAACTGAATTACACTCATACTCACAGTCCAAATTCTGATCATTTAGCTGAAATAAGTATCAGTATGTACAAGAAGAAAAAAATCAAGATGATGGAATATAATGATTTTGAAAATTTCAAAAAAACTTTAGGGAAGAATATTCATTTTGTAATAGCATATGATGAAGATAATATTCCCCTAGCTTATAGAGCAATTTTGATTTTGAACGATAAGGCATGGGATGTGGCGGCTGCCACAAGTTTTAGAGGTAGAAAGCTTTTTGCAGGATTTGGGATTATGTATGAAATATTTAAGAAGCTAATTAATATATCTGTAAAAGAATATAATTTAGGAGCTCTAACTGCAAAACCAAATGGTATAAATGCCTTTAAAATAGGCACAGGCGCTAAAGAAAAAAATTATACAGGTGAATTTGAGTATTCTAATGTTATTTTTTTAAATCAATTAATAAATATATTAATTTCTTTAACCTTATCAAAAAAGTTTTATAGTTTTAATTTTTTAAGAAGATTGTATTTTTAATAAATAAAAATGTTAAATAATTTACCTGATCCAAAAATAATATTTAAAGAAGTCAAAGAAAATAATTTTGTGATTTATGAAAATGTTTTTAATCATGAAATTTTAAAAGAAATAAAATTATTTTGGATAGATTATTTTGCAAAAAAAGATAAATTTAAAAGCAATGATTTATATGGCGCCACAAGAAGTATAGGGGATGATAATTACAATAGTTTTCGTAATGAAAAACAAGTAGTTATGTATCGAAGAAGTGAATTTCCTTGGAATAAGCCTATTAACGATACTACAAAAAATTTAATTTTTGAATTAAATAAAATTAGAAATTTAGCTTTAGGACTAAATGAAAATCATGGATTATTATTTAATAATGATCTTGAAGTATTTTTTTCTCAAATAAATAACTATCCTAGTATGGAAGGAAAAATGTTTCCCCATAGAGATACAAAGAAAAAGGAAATATTATTAAGCTGTATGTTTAATATAACTTTTAAAAACATAGATTTTGAAGAGGGTGGTCTATACTTGTTAATCAATGATCAAAAGATTGATATTGATGAATTAATGTCACCATGCTCAGTTATATTTTATAATGGAAATCTTATACATGGTGTAGATAGAATAGTATCAAAATCTGGAATAGGGCGTATTGCTGGTTATCCAATGAAACAGTATTTTATGTCAAAATCTTTGTTACCAAATTATTTAAAGAAGATTATAGGAATTGACAATGCAATAAGAAGGAAGTTCAACTTCAAATCAGCAATTAAGCAAGGAAATTCTGCTTTTGATAATACAAAAATAAATGAATGATCTAGGTATGCTATAACCTTATTCTTGCCTTGAATGAAATTTAAAAAGGAAGTAAAACCACCAAAATTATCAAGGGCTTGTAGCTCAGTTAGTTAGAGCAGTACACTCATAATTTAATTATCTCTAAAAACCGATTTCAAACTTAATATAAGCTAACATAATCAATGCTTATTCACTAAGATTTTTTAATTAAAATTTTAGAAATTTTTACCAACTATTTACCAACCAAAAGAAAGTTGTTAAGGTAATTAATGGCCAAAAGAAAAAAATCTCAAAATGAAAATTTTTTTGTAAGATTTTGGAATGGAGATTTGTCTCTTCCAATGTCTTATTGGGGAGTTGGCGTTGGTATAGGTATAATTTTTGGTTTCTTAGTTGGAGCCTTTACTATTTCTGTAGGAATGAGTGAAGATGCTATGTGGGGATTTTTTATACCTTTTCAAATTTATACTGTAGTTGGAATTTGGAGATCTGCAGATAAATATAAAGGTGCTAAATTTTGGGCAATACTTGCAAAAGTTGCTGTAGTATTTGGAATAGTATCAAATCTATTTTCAATGATTGCTGGTGTTTAATTAAAAACAGCAATCAATCCAACAATTATAGCAATCCAACCAATTGAATATTTAATGGTTTGAGATTTTGTATAACCTCTATTTACTAAATCATTCTCAATAAATTCAAAATATTGTTTGAATTTTTTATTTATTTTAAATGTTTTAAAATATTCAACACCACCAATTGCTTTTCCAGAATTGTTATTTGGATCTGATGCCCATTCTGTAATGTAATTACATTTTAAACAGTACAGAGGATAAATATGCAATCCATCTTTTTCTCTAACTCTTGGAATTTGAGCAATTAATATCTTTGTATTAATGCTTAAATTGATGTCTTCCAAAGTCTCTTTATGTCCACATTTTTTACAAATTAATTTTTTCATTTTTTCCCTATTTTTGAGTTTTAGCCTCCCAGTTTAACTGGGAGGCTTTTATATTTAGTAATCGTAACAAGTCACATAACAACTGTTACCATAACAAGATGAATAACAACTTGTTGTTCCTGCATTAGCAGTACCTCCAAGTAGAGCTAATACTGCTAAAATTATTCCTATTTTTTTCATTTTTTCTCCTTTCGTTATAAGAAAAAGATAATGATGATTTGAAATAAAAGTATGTGAAATGGACTTGAGAATTTTGGACAAATCGAGATTTAATTAGATTTTATTTGTCCAATATTTGTAATAGAATTTCATTCATAAACTTATGGCTAAGATAAGAGAAATATCATCGATAGAACACGGTTTAGCTGAAGCTATAAAAAATCTCAAAGCAGAATTAATAGAAAAAGCGACTGGGAAGAGTGAGTCGTTTATTAGAAAATGTAGTGATCCAGATTTAGATCAACAGTTAGATCATAGAGATGCTGTAAAAATCGATAAAGCTTGTGTAGAGAATGGGCTTACTCCTTTTCTTTTAAGAGCTCATGAATATATAATTTTAAAAGAACTTGAGAATTCAAAAGCTCAAAATCATGACATAAATGAATTGTTAGTAAAATTCTCAATTCTTTGTGGTGAATTAATGAGCGCAATTAATAAAGCAAGAAGTGAGGGAGGAGATAAGGGAGAGGACATTTCTGCTGCTGAGAAAAAAGAAATTTTTGATGCTTTTCACGCTCTCGAGAATAAAATATTGAAAATAAAAACTACAATTGAGAAAAACTAATGGCATTACTTTTAGCAACTATCCTCCCATCCATCTTAATAATCTTATTTTTTGTTTATTCAGACAAATTTAAAGAACCCAGAGGCGAAATAATTAAAGTATTTTTATATGGAATTTTAATTACTATTCCAGCTTATTTTCTAAACACATATATCGGTGATTTTTTTTATGCCAATACGAGAGTAAGTGAAAATTTAATTTCTTCATTTTTAACTGCAGCACCTGTTGAAGAGGGACTAAAATTAAGTGTTCTTTATTATTTAGTTTACAAAATGAAAGACTTCAATGAACCAATGGATGGAATTGTTTATGGTGTAACAGTTTCACTTGGTTTTGCTACTTTAGAAAATATTTATTACGTTTATTTATTAGCTGATTATTTTGAAACCACTTCAATGGCTTTAGCAATTCTTAGATCATTTTCTGCAGTTCCTGCTCACGCTGTATTTGGGGTTTTTATGGGATACTTTTTTATGAAATATACTTTTATCAAAAAAGGAGACAATTTATTTTTTGCGTTCATTGTGCCATTTGTTTTACACGGATGCTATAATTTGTTTGCAGGCTCTAATTTTATAATATCTCTAGCTTTAATCATAATCTCTTGGGTAATTGCACTTAGAATGTTTGCAAGACTTAAAAAAACTCAAAAGAAAAAAAGAAGAGAATATGAAAAAAAAATATAATTTAATTATAAGAATAACATTAAATATTCTTTTTTATTTTATACTAGTAACCAATTCTATTGCAAATGATCAG
This sequence comes from uncultured Pelagibacteraceae bacterium, assembly GCA_902589455.1. Classification (GTDB taxonomy): domain Bacteria; phylum Pseudomonadota; class Alphaproteobacteria; order Pelagibacterales; family Pelagibacteraceae; genus Pelagibacter. The sequence goes on from CACISX010000014.1 coordinate 4,551, forward strand.
CCAGGGTGTGAATTGGTGGCAAAGAAATTAAAACAGATTAAATATGAAGTTTTACCTCAAGATTTATACGATAATTTTGGTTTTATTTTAGGTGAAAAATTTGATGCTTCAAAAAAAGAATGGACTTATAAAAAAATTGATAATCACTTCGTTGTTGGAAAAATTCTTGAACCCAGTTTGGCAGAAGAAATTAAATCTGGAGATAAAATCATAAAATTAAATGGTAAAAAATTTGAATTAAATGAAGATCAAAAAAATATAATTTTAGAAGCAGAAACTGCTGAGTTTCAATTCCAATCAAATCAAGGAGAAATTATTACTAAAAACCTGAGTAGATACGATTATTATACTCATACTCCTATAATAGATATTGAAAGTATAAATTTTAATAAAATTGATACAAAAAATGGAAATGTAGAATTTAACATAGAATTTGATGTTAGCTCAAATTATACAGCTGAATATCATGAGGAACTATGGAATGCTTTACAGGGCAGCTTGATATTTAAAAAAGAAGATGGTGATTATTCTTATTATGTGTGTGACTATTCTGAAGAAGAATTTTCTGAGCTTAAAATCCCAAAACCCTTTCATGGTTTCAAAATTTTAAATTTATCGAAGAATGATAAAAATCTTGCGTTGGATAAATCTTTTAAACTTACACCTTATGCAAAAGTATTAGATAATGATTATGAATCTTTAATGGTAGAAGAAATTATAGGTGGATATTATTCAATTAAAAATAAATTTAATTTAAAAACTTTTCCTTTTGATAGACAAACAATTAGCATCAAAATAATTGACGATTTTCAGAGGATACCAAACAAGATAATACTTGAGTCTGGTTTAACATATATTGCAATGGACCAGATTATTAAAAGTAATGATATTCCAGGTTGGAATATAGACTCCTTTGAATTTAATAATTTTCAATATAAAGATCCATATTCAATGAAAGGTGATTTTGCAGATGGCATAGAATTATCTTTAGTCATTGAGAGAAAACATAGTTACTATTTATATAAAGTTATTCTTCCTATTATTTTAATTCTTTCTGTTTGTTGGTTAGTTGTTTGGATTGATCCTAAAGAACTTGAGGCAAGATTAACCGTTACAATAGTTTGTTTACTATCATTAATAGCTTATAATTTTGTAATTGACTCAGAATTACCAAAGTTAGAATATCTAACTGTTTTAGACTGGATAATTTTAACCTCGTACGTTTATGCAGTTATACCAAACATCTTGAGCGTTGTTTCTTTTAGAATTCAAAAAAATAACAAATTATTAAGTGATAAAATCGAAACAATAGGCACGAGATATGGTGCTTTATCATATCTTTTAATTATCTTTGTTATAATATTAGTGAATGCAAATTTAAATGTAGAAAACTCTACTGCATTTATTTCTTGGATGACTGGATTTTAGATGATGGTAAATTTAAGAAAATTTTTTTTATTATTATTTTTAAGTTTTTTATTTACTAATTTTTCTATTGCAAAAGAAATAAGAACCCGTTTTGGTTTTTATATTGATTTGCCTAAAGACTTTGTAGCTATTCAAAATCAAAATGTAGATGAACTATTAAAAGATAGTGATAGCTCTATAAATAAAGAGTTTTTTAATGAGATGGTAGCAGGTTCATCAAAACAAGATATGAATATTGAGTTTTATTATCCGAAAAAACTAAATGCAGAGCTTAATAGTATAAATATAAATTTACAAAGTGGCGTAACTTTAAGAGAAATTAGAGATGATTTTGGTTTAAACGAAATATGCCAAGCCTATCAACAAATGTTTATAGAGCTCTTTAAAAAAGGAATTAGACAATACGAATGTAAATATAATAATAATTTTAAACCAAAGTATCGAGATGTGCTTAGAACCAAACACGATGGAAGTGTGAGTGGGCAACTAATGATACAATACCAGCTAGATCAAAGAAGAAAGTTGCTAACCTTAACAATTGGTTGTGAGCCTAAAAATTGTAATTACATGGAAAAAGTTGCTGTTAGTATTATTAAATCTATTAATTAATGAAAAAAAATCTCACAAGTAGAAGAAAATTTATTAAATCTTCTTTGTTAGGATTAACTGCCATATCTTTTCCTAACATAATTAAAGTAAATGCTGATCAGGATTATGATGTAGTAATCATTGGAGCAGGAGCCGCAGGACTTGCAGCAACTGAAGAACTTCTTAAAGAAGGAAAGAAAGTTATATGTCTAGAGGCATCCAATAGAATTGGAGGCAGGGCTTTTACTGATAATCAAATCTTTGGCGAACCTTATGATCTGGGTGCACTATGGTTAGATAATGGAGATACAAACCCCTTTAAGTTATTTGGTGAAAAAAATTCTAATTTCAATTTATATAAAGAAAGATCTGAAGAAATGTACGCCTTGTATAGCGGTAAAAAACAAATCTCTAAAGATGATGAAATTTGGAAAGTCTTTGATGGTATAGAGGCTGGAATTGCAAAAACTAGAAAAGATGTATCACCATCAGAAGTAGTTCCTTATCAAGATCATAGATGGTTTGATACTATGCACATGATAATTGGAGCATGGGAAATGGGAAAAGATTTTACTGATTACTCATGTAAAGATTTTAATTATGATTATGAAATACCTATGAGTGCACCTTGGCATTGCAAAGAAGGTTTTGGTTCGTTGGTAGCTGATATGTTTAAAAACATTCCAGTTCAACTAAATACAAAAGTTAGTAAAATTGATTGGAGTGAGATTGGGGTAAAGGTTTTAACTGATAAAGGAGAAATTAAAGCTAATAAATGTATTTTAACTGTTTCAACTGGAGTACTAGCTTCTGATCAAATTAAATTTACCCCTAATTTACCTACTGAAAAACAAGAGTCATTTTCTAAAATTTCTATGGGTCATTACAATCGACTTACTTTTAAATTTAAGAAATTATTTAAGAAAAAAGCTAAAGATACATATTTATATTATAGAATTGATAGTCAAAATGCTAAATCACCCGAGGGTTTTGGTGTCACAATAAACCCATCTGATTCAAAATTATGTATGTGCGATCCAGGAGGAGACTTTGGAAAAGAATTGTTAAAATCAGGTGAAGAAGCTTCCATTGATTTTGGAATGAGTGAATTGAAGAAAATTTTTGGTAATAAGGTCGATAAAGATTTGATTAAATCTCATGCAGTTGATTGGTCATCAAACCCTCTATTTTTAGGTGCTTGGGCATCTGCTGAACCTGGTGCTTTTAAATATAGAGAAATTTTAAGAAGTTCAGTTGGAGATAGAATTTATTTTGCGGGTGAAGCAACAGCTAAAGAATGGGGTACTGTCGCTGGAGCCTATGATAGTGGAAAAATTGTTGCTAAAAGTATAATTTAAATGAAATTAATTTTTAAAATCTTTTTAATATTAATTATTTTTCAATGTAAATCTTACTCATTAAATTTTTATAAATATCCTCAAAAAAATTTAGGGGGAGATTTCTGCGTTAAATTATATGAAAATTTGAATGAACCAAATTTTCCGTATTCAAGTGAAGATCCAATTACTGTTAAAGCAGATTTGTTAATTGAAGATATTCATTCAATTAACGGAAAAGATTTAGATTTTGAATCATCTTTTACTTTATGGGCTCATTGGAAAGATGAAAGAGTGGCAAACACATTAAAAAATATGGGTGCGTATACTTCTGAGGGTAAGCCCTTGTATTTATGTGATTATTCTCCAACTAAAGTAATAGGAGAAACAAGAAAAATATTTGATCCTGTAGTTGAGTTTTTTAATAGGAAAGGAAAACCTAATTTTCAATATGGAATGCAAGATTGGATTGAAGTTTTTAGTGATGGAACAGTTCAGTCAAGGTTAAGAGATAAAACAAAATTTAAAGCTAATTTTGATTTTAGAAGATTTCCATTTGATAGCCAAGAATTGTCATTTGAATTATGGTCAGAATTTCCTGCATTTATGGTTGAAATAATTCCTGATGAACCTGCAATGAATGATTATAAAGAAACATTATACGCATTTGGTGATCAAGAAGATGGAATAATTATTCCCGGTTGGGATCTTACAAAAGTAGATTACGAAAATTATTCTTATGTTGAGAATGATGGATATCCCTATACAGGTTTTATGCTTTATTTAACTGTACAAAGACAATCTTCTTACTATCTGTTTAAAATAATTTTACCAATTATATTTATTCTTGCTATATCTTGGTCAGTTTTTTGGGTTAGAGGTTCACAATTAGAGGCAAAAGTTAATGTAACAATAGTGTGTTTATTATCACTTATTGCATATAACTTTATAATAGATGAAGATCTTCCTAAGTTAGCTTATTTAACCTTTTTAGATTGTTTTATACTTCTCTCATATTTCTATACAGGAATTGCTACTATTCTATGTGTTTATTCATTCGTTAGAAAATTAAAATCAGGTAGAAATTTAAGTATAGTAGATAAATACGCTCAATTTGTTGGCCCAATAAGTTACTTTGGCCTTTTGTTTATATTATTAATTTATTTTTATAACTTAGAAGGAGTAGCAACTTTTTTAAAAGGTCCAAATTAAATTAATTTCTAAAATAAACTTTTGTCCAATTGTAAATAATCTATTTCACAGGAAATTTAATCAGTCAGTAATTATATTTATCCTGTAAGGCAAAAAAGTCTTACAGAAAGGATAAAAAATGACTTTGAAACAATATTTAATAGCTGGTGTAATAGAGCAAGCTATCGTTCTAGGAGTGATTTTACCAGCTACTGGATGGTGGTTTAGCTTTTTTGCATTAACTGCTGTTTGGAACTTAGTTGCTGGTGGATTTAGAAAGTAACTATGTGTTATTTAAAGAGATAGATCTGGGAGAAATACAACTCCCAGGTCATATTTTTTTACCAACGTATTACCAACGCTTTTCTAAACATACGGAACACAAGAACAACATCATTAGAACATTAACCTTATTCTTGCCTTGAATGAAATTTAAAAAGGAAGTAAAACCAACAAAATTATCAAGGGCCTGTAGCTCAGTTGGTTAGAGCAGTACACTCATAATGTATTGGTCCCAGGTTCGAGTCCTGGCGGGCCCACCAAAAACTAATTTTTAGAAAATTTCTCTAATGTTTTAAATAAAACATTAATATCATTATCATTAGAATTCAAAATTGATGCAAATTCTTCTTTCTGAGTTCTCGCCAAGCTAAGCCCTTCAATAATTAAATCTCTTATTAAAGGATTGTTAGGATTTTTTGTATAAACTCTCCAATCAATTTTAACTTCAGGTCTATCCGATGTAGCAATCAACATACTGTTAACCATTGTATAATTTTCGTTTAAAACCTTTTTTCCATATACTTCAATTTTAGGATTTGTATATTCAGATAATCTACTTGAAAAACTTTTTAAAAAATATTCTTCAAATAAATTTAAATATTTAATTAATTGATTATTATCTAAATTTTTTCTAATAGAGCCTAACGAATAATATCCAACAGCTTTAATATCAACTGTATCTTTCGCAATAACTTTTAATTGGGTTATTTTATCTTCTTTTGAGATATTTTTTGATAAAATTTCTGATGCTCCATTTACTGTTGACTGTATAAAAACATCAGGAGTTACTGAATAAACATAAGATATATTCAAATTATAAAATAATAAAAATAGAAAAATTTTTTTCATTTTCATGATTTTAGATAATATTTAATTATTTATTTCTTCCCAGTCTTGTTCATCTTTATAAAGAATATCAATATTTCCTCGTTTATTGTTTTTAATTTTATTTTCTCTATCTTGTAAATACAAGCTTCTAACTGAAGCATAAAAATCTAAAGAATTTTTTTCAAGATTATCAAAAGATTCAATATTGTCTGATCTAAAATTAATACCACTTAAAGCTTTAGAGGTTATAAATAGACTTTCATTTAAATATTGATTATTTCCATGTATAGATGCGTTGTACCAAGGATCTCCACCTAGTACATTTGCAAAAGATCCAGCAGTATCTCTAATAGTTGAAGGTCCTAAAACAGGTAATACAATGTAACAACCTGGCCCAAATCCCCACGCTCCTAGAGTTTGACCATAATCCTCTCTCTCATATTTTGGAAAACCCATTTTGTTGGCAACATCAATGGTACCTAACAATCCAACTGTTGAATTTACAACTAGTCTACCAGTATTTATAAAAGCTAATTTTATATCTCCCTGTAAAATATTATTAGGAATTGTTATTAGATTAGTTAGGTTTTTAACTGCATTACTGGTACCTTTTTGAATTGGATCTGGTAAATTTCTGTATCCTTTAGCAATCGGCTTGATAATTGCTTTATCTAAACCTTGATTGAACGCAAATGTTGCTCTATTTATTTTTTCAAAACAATCTTTAGTTTTATCTACATTTTTTTGATTTAAATTCTTTTTCAATACCAATTCACCATCAGAACCTGCATTTGCATTAAGTGATAAAATAATTAAAGAAAGTAGAATAAATACTAATTTTCTAAACATGCTTAAATATATTATAAATGTTTAATTTTTTAAATAATATTTAATTTTAAAAAATGTCTATAAAGTGTTTATAAATGGTCAGAATTATTAACATATAAGATAAGAATGGATACAACTTTAAATTATTCACCAAATTTTGAGATTAAAAAAAGAAAAGCAAAGCAGATAAAATTTATTATTTTTCATTACACTGGCATGAAAAGTGAAAAAGAAGCAATCAATAAGCTTACCAACTCAGAATCAAAAGTAAGTTGTCATTATTTCATAAAAAATAATGGAGAAATATTAAGCTTGGTTCCAGATTTATATATTGCTTGGCATTCTGGTATTTCACGCTGGAAAAAATATAAATC
>CACISX010000015.1 GCA_902589455.1 uncultured Pelagibacteraceae bacterium
GAAGGTAATATTCCAGCCTTTAATTTAGATGAAATTCAAAAGTATTTAAAAAAAGTAGATGGATGGGAAGTTCTTGAAGATAAAATTGATGGATTTCATTTAATAAAAAGTTTTAAATTTGATAATTTTTTAAAAAGTCAGGAATTTGTTAATAAAGTTGGAATAATTGCAGAAGAAGAAAATCATCACCCCGATTTATGGTTTGGATGGGGTTATGCAAGAATTAAAATATTTACACATGCAATTAAAGGGTTGGCAGAGAGTGATTTTATTCTTGCAGCAAAAATAGATAAGATTATTAATGTTTAAAGTGCCTTGTTTTTGAAAAAAGTAGCACCGTATCAGTTTCATTTGCAAAATTAATTATTTCTTTATCTCTTATTGATCCAGATGGTTGAATAACTGCTTTTACCCCTGATTGTACTAATTTTTCAAAACCATCTACAAATGGAAAAAATGCATCAGATGCAGCAACTAAATTATCATCATTTAAATTAAATTTTTTCATTTTATCAATTGCTATTTTACAACTATCTAATCTACTTGGTTGACCAGAACCAATACCAACAGTTGTTTGGTTACTTGCTAGCACTATTGCATTTGATTTAACATATCTACATATATTAAAGGCAAAAATAAGATCTTTAAGTTGTTTTGATGTTGGTTTTCTTTTTGACACAACTTTAAAATTTTTGTTTGTAAATATATTTAAGTCTTCTGATTGAACTAATATGTCTTGGTTAAAAGATATAAACTTTAAAATTTCTTCTAAGGAATAATTTGTTCCATCAATTAATCTTAAGTTTTTTTTAGCTTTTAAAATTTTGATAGCACTGTTATCAAATCCATTTGCAATAATTACTTCTAAAAATAATTTATTAAATTCATTTGCTAAATTTTTATTAACTTTAAAATTACAAGAAACTATTCCTCCAAAAGCGCTTACAGGATCACATGATAGAGCAGATTTATAACTTTCTAAGTGATTGCTTTTAGCAGAAACACCACAAGGGTTTGCATGTTTTATTATTACAGTACCTTTATTTTTTGGCAAAGATTTAGAAATAGTAAGCGCATTAAATATGTCATTATAATTGTTATAACTAAGCTGCTTTCCATGAATTTGTTTTAAATTCCTATTTGAACTTGCTGAATAAATTGCACTTAGTTGATGAGGATTTTCTCCATATCTGAGTTGCTCTATTAGATTTCCATGAAAAACTTTTTTTCTAGGAAAAATAGTATTTGTTTTTTTATTAAAATAGTTTGAAATAACAGAATCATAATAAGCTGTTTCAGCAAAAGCTTTCCTTGAAAGTCTTTCTCTAAAATTAATAGAAGTAGATCCTTTGTTTTTTTTGAGTTCTCGAATTAATTCCTCGTACTGGTCTGAAGATGTTATTACAGTTACATCTTTATAGTTTTTAGCTGCAGATCTTACCATTGTAGGACCACCTACATCTATATTTTCTATAATTTTTTTATGGTTTTTTGTTTTTTTAAGAGTGTTCTCAAATGGATAAAAATTTACAATTACCAAATCAATATTTTCAAAATTATGATTTTTTAGATCTTTTAAGTGAGATTTTTTTTCTCTTTTATTTAAAATTCCTGCGTGTATTTTGGGATGAAGAGTTTTAACTCTACCATCTAAGATTTCAGGAGAATTTGTAAATTCAGATACCTCTACACATTTAAATTTGAGTCTTTTAATTTTTTTATAGGTACCACCTGACGAGATTATTTTTATTTTATTTCTTTTTAAAATTTTTAACAATGGTCTTAGGTTTTTTTTATCTGAAACTGAAATAAGAGCTGTTTTAATTTTTTTTTTCATTATAATTTACTGATTTCCCATTTTATAACTTGTTCTTTTTTATTGTTCATGCCCGAGATAAAAATATTTTGGTTTTCTTTGTAGGAATTTTTATTACCGAAATACAATCCATTATCAATGTTTATATCAAAGTTATCACAACTAAATTTCCAGCCTTCTTCATCAATTTCAATTAGTATAGATTTGTTATCTTGTGTTTTCATCACTTTTGTATCTGGTTCAAGATGAAATCTTATATCAAATTTAATTTCCTTAGTGGGTACTTTTCTAAATAATTTATCATATCCAATAAATTTCATTTGTTCTGGAAAAAACTCAACTTCTCTCTCATAGCTTGCACCAAATTTAATTAAATATCCATCATGTGCACCAGATATTTTCCAATAATCATTTTCAAAAACTATATTTTTTTTTAAAACTTTTAACCCTTTATCAATCACTAAATTAGTTTGACCTTTTTTAAAATTGCAGGACGAATAATCTTCAATTATCAAAGCATTGTGAAGAGCAGTACTTTTTGATAATTTATTAAGTTTACTATTTTTATCTGAATAGTATCCAGCATTTGAAATTAATTTTTTACCATTCGAAAATATCTCAAATGATAAAGCACCTGCTTGATAGTCATTAGAAAAAATTTTGTTAGGGCTTGAACCAATATCTGCAGCAAGAATTATTTTTTTATTTTTAAGTATTGTATATCCACCGAGTTCATTAGTTTCATTTTTAAAAGTATAGCCAAATCTTTTTAAATATTGATCGAATTCTTTATTTTCAGATAAAAAATTACCGTTAAAAAAAATATCTTGTTTTATATTTTGCCAGGTGAAAGCGTAACTTGATCCTAAATAATAAATAGTTTCATCAACATATTCTGGTATCAAATTTTGTGATTCTTTAAACCACTCTCTAATAATAATAAAATATTTTAAATAAAATATTAATTGTCTGATATTTCTTGATTTTGGAAAACCCTGGTTATCTATTGAAGATTTAATAATATTTTTTAATAAATTTAATCCATTTTCTAGATATGTTTTTTCATTTTTGTAAGCTAATCCTGACAAAATTATTGCAGCACATCCAATCATTTTATTTTCCACTTGTTTTGGATTTTTTATCTCATTTAACAAATGGTTGGTTTGTTTCTGGACCATATGATCAAAAGAAGATCTATATTTTTGATCACTCTCTTCATAAGTAAGTTGATGGTTAGATAACCATGAAATAATTCTTTTTGCAGTTAAATCGAATTCCCAACTTTTTTTTTGATATTTGCTATTATTTGAAATCCAGTTCTTTACAACTGCTTGTGTGGCTTTTTTTGAAGATTTTAAATCTAAGCTGAAAAACCAAAAAAAATTATTTAATTTTTCATAATCTTTTGAACTTAAATTATTTTGCCAAATAGATTCAATCGTGAAATCTTCAATTTTATATTTTTTATTTTGGTAGTTAATTATAGATGAAAGTAAATGAGGACTTGGCTTATATTCAAAATTATTTTCAAAAGTTTTTGATATTTTTTTTTCGTAAAAGTTTGAATTTTGATAAATTGTTTTAAAGCTCTTTTTTATATTTAAATAAAATTGACCTAAAATGCCTAAGGAATTTTTATTAATCATTAACTTATTTTAATTTTAATAAATTAATATTTTTCTTTATATCTCCATCATTACTTTTGAATACTGTTGTACCTGAGACAAGAATATTTGCACCAGCCTCAATTGCACTTTTACAGTTATCAAAATTTATGCCACCATCAATTTCTATATCAAAATTTAATTTTTTTTGTTCTTTTATCTTTTTAAGACTCTTAATTTTATTTAAAACTTCTGGCATAAATTTTTGACCACCAAACCCAGGATTTACACTCATAATTAAAACTAAATCTATTTGATCTAATAAATCTATTATTAAATCAATTTTAGACTCTGGATTAAGTGAAACTCCAACTTTTTTATTTTTCTCTTTTATTTTTTTAATTGAAATTTCTAAATTATCAGTTGCCTCAGGGTGAATAGTAATAATATCTGCCCCCGCATCAGCATAATCTTCTATGTACTTATGGACTGGTGAAATCATTAAATGAACATCAAATTTTAATGAACAATGTTTTCGAAGAGCTTTAATTACAGGTGGCCCTATTGTTAAATTAGGAACAAAATGACCATCCATCACATCCACGTGAATCATGTCAGCCCCACCTTGTTCAAGTCTTTTTATTTCTAAACCCAACTGACTGAAGTCAGCTGATAAAATTGAAGGTGAAATTTGTATATTTTTCATTGATTGCTAGATTTACTAGTATCAATTTTTAAAATTTAAATGAATTAAAAAATTGATAAATTTGTCTAGAAATTTCACTCTCAAGAGGAAATGATAACATTCCCATCACTGAATACCCTAAGATCCAAGGCATTAGATAAAATCTAATCATATAGAAGAACCAAGCGACATAAAGAGGTACTAATGGTCCAATTATAAATGAAGGTGTTATTGGTTTAAATAATTTAATTAAAGGATTGGTGTATTTAACAAATACTTTCATAAAAAAAAATTGTGAGTCTTCCCTTTGAAAAATATTCATTGCTACTCTTCCAATGAGAGTCCACATTATAATTCCAAGTAAATAATCTATAAAATATATTAATGGATGAAAATTTGCTGACATTCAAAATTTATATTGGAAAATGAATTTAAATAAAAGGGGCGAAATTAATCGCCCCTTTAAAAGATTATTTAGTGTGATTTACCAAGAATTGATTTACCACTTGGCACACGTACGTCGTCAACCATTTTTTGAGTAGCTTTGTCTGGTTCTGCAGTCATTAAACTAACTAAAACCATTAAAACTAAACTAACAGCTGATCCAAAGATACCAAATGTTAACTGTGTAATACCTAGGAATCCACTTCCGCCTGTTCGTACCCAAACTAAATACCAAGTACCAGCGGCAAGACCACCTAGCATACCAGCAATCGCACCTTGTCTATTAGCTCTTTTCCACCATACACCTAGTACAAGTGGGAAGAACAATCCAGACATCGCAAAATCAAAAGCCCAGATCACTGAACCCAAGATTCCCTGAATCTCCATTGCTGCAATAGTTGCTCCAGCAAAACCAATTACTACAAGTAATACCCTTGCAACAACTAGTCGTTTTGCAGTTTCCGCTTTTGGATCAATGATCTTATAGTAAACATCATGTGATATAGCGTTTGCAATTGCTAGAATCAATCCATCGGCTGTTGACATGGCAGCCGCCATACCTCCAGCAGCAACAAGACCTGAAATTACATAAGGTAATCCAGCTATCTCTGGTGTTGCTAATACAACGGCTTTACCACCCATAAAGAACTCATTTAATTCTAGAGTTCCATTTCCGTTAAAGTCGCTGATAAACATTAGGTTTGCTTGGTTCCAGTTTTGGTACCAATCTATTGCTTCCACTTCTGCAAATGTCTTACCGATAATACCGGTTGGTAAATTCGGATCGATCAATGATAACTTAGATAGTGTAGCTAACATTGGAGCAGAAGAATAAAGTAGGAAGATAAAGAATAATGACCAACCTACCGATTTTCTAGCTGCTTTTACACTTGGAGTAGTAAAGTATCTCATCATCACGTGTGGTAACGAAGCTGTTCCCATCATCATCGCTAATGCTAATGAAATAAATGCCCAAGGTGTAGCGTTAACCGCAGAGTGAGCTTTAGTTATTCCTGCCAAGCCTTTAGGTACAGTTTTTAGATCAGCAGCAGCGTTTTTAACAAAACCAAACTGTTGTTCTAACTCACCAATTCTAGCTACTTCATCAGCTAACATGAAGTGAGGGAAGAAACCTGCACCCATTTTGTTACTGATCCAGAATACTGGAAGTAAGTAAGCTATAATTAGTACGATATATTGTGCAACCTGTGTCCAAGTTACCCCTCTCATACCACCTAACATAGAACATAATAAAATACTTATTAGTCCAATATAAACTGCGTATTGAAAATCAATATCTAGGGCAACAGACGCAATAGTACCTGTGGCGTTAATTTGAGCAGTCACATAAGTAAATGAAGCAACAGTTAAAACTACCACTGCGCTAAATCTAGCTAAATTACCACCGTATCTTGTACCAATGAAATCTGGAACTGTATAACAGCCAAATTTTCTTAAGTATGGTGCTAATAAAGATGCAACAAGCACATAACCACCAGTCCAACCTACAAGTAGAGCCATATAGCCGTAACCTTTAAAGTAAATACCTCCTGCCATTGCAACGAATGAAGCACCAGACATCCAGTCTGCTGCAGTCGCCATTCCGTTGAAGACTGTTGGTACTTGTCTACCAGCCACATAATATGCGTCTGCTTGAGCTGTTCTTGATAGCCAACCGATTAGTGCATAGATGAATATGGTAAATGCAACGAAGCAAACTCCGATTGCATATTTTGTCATACCCATCTGCTCTCCAATTGCCATAATTATTATGAATGCAAGAAAACCTCCTGTATATATTCCATAAACCTTAGGCAAGTTGTCTATAAAATTACCTTTTATCATTCGTCCTCTCTTTCGCTAAAGCCGAACTCTTCATCGATCTTTTCTTGTCTATTCGCAAACCAGAAAATTAATATTACGAAAGCACCAAGAGATCCCTGACACGTAAACCAATATGTCCACGGGTAACCGAATGGTCCTGTGACCTCGTTCATTTCAGCTCCAAAGAGAAAGATGCCAATTGAGAAAACAAACCAAATCGCCAGTGTTATAAATAACAATGACCTGGTTTTTTCCCAGTGTTTTTGTTGATTTGACATTTATACCTCTTTTTTTAGTTATAACTGGATAAAACCATAACCATTATGAGAGCTTTGAAAAGGCTAAAAATTAACCATATTTGCTACTTATTTACTTACTTTTTTAAGATATAATCAGCACTCTTTGGAATAAACATGGGAAAATATAGATTAACTTGGAAAGATCTAAAACTTGAAGATTTTAAAACGTATTTGTTCGCTATGCTTAAGGCGTTTATTCCTAAAAAAAAAATTAAAAATTTAGATGAACTAGAACATTTTATTCAAACGAAATCTGCATGGGCCACCCAAGTTACTTTATATAATTATTTAAAAACTCGAATGGGAACAAGATATGTTCTTCATTTTGATAATGATGAATTTATGTCATCAGTCAATCTTGCTAAATGGAATATTTATTCGGTTGCATTACAAGATTTAACTTTTTTTACTTTTTCATATTTGAAAGTTAATTTTAATTATCAAGATATTCATAAAGCAAACGAAATTTTTAATAAAATTTTAGATGATGAAATTTCTAATAAGATGCCATTAGATATTATTGATTTAGCTAGAAAAAGCTTTGAAGAAAGATTAGAAAAAATAAATTGGGATATTTATTATCAAGACTTACCTTTTAACTCTAGCGCGCTTTCTTTATACAAATGGGCTCCGATTGCAGATGAATTAAAAACCTTAGATCGAAAGATCGTTTTAAATTCGATGATTTTAAAATGGGATGTTATTAAGCAAGAGTTTAAAGATTTAATTCAGTTTTAAATATTTTTTCTATTATCAACTAAACTATCAACAACACTTGGATCTGCTAAAGTGGTAGTGTCTCCTAGTTGTCCATGCTCATTAGCAGCAATTTTTCTCAAAATTCTTCTCATTATTTTTCCTGATCTAGTCTTAGGAAGACCAGGAGTAAAATGAATTAGGTCTGGTGTTGCCAAAGGTCCAATTTGTTTTCTTACCCAAAGTTTAAGATCTCTCTCAAGTTCGCCAGTTTCGGTTTCTCCTGCATTCAAAGTTACATAACAATATAACCCATTACCTTTAATATCATGAGGATAACCAACTACAGCAGCTTCAGCTACTTTCGGATGAGCTACAAATGCACTTTCAATTTCAGCAGTTCCCAGATTGTGTCCTGAAACTATAATGACATCATCTACTCGACCTGTGATCCAGTAATAACCATCTTTGTCTCTTCGGCATCCATCACCTGTGAAATATTTTCCGTTAAATTGAGAAAAATATGTATCAATAAATCTTTGATGATCTCCATATACTGTTCTCATTTGTCCAGGCCATGATTGAGCTATGCATAACCTTCCTTCACCAGCTCCTTTAATTTCTTTACCGTTTTTATCAACAAGTACCGGCTTAATCCCATAGAAAGGTTTTGTTGCAGATCCAGGTTTAAGAGGAATAGCACCAGTTTGAGGAGCAATCATTATGCCTCCAGTTTCTGTTTGCCACCAAGTATCTACTATTGGGCATTTAGAATTACCTACAGTTTTATAATACCACATCCAAGCCTCTGGATTTATTGGTTCACCTACAGTTCCTAATAGTTTAAGAGATTTTCTAGAAGTTTTTTTAACTGGTTTATCTCCTTCACGCATCAAAGCTCTTATTGCAGTTGGAGCTGTATAGAAAGTATTAACTTTATATTTATCAACTATTTGCCACCATCTTGAATTATCAGGATAATTTGGAATTCCTTCAAACATAATTGTAGTTGCACCATTCGAAAGTGGCCCATAAATAATATAACTATGTCCAGTTACCCAACCAATATCAGCAGTACACCAATAAATATCTTTTGGTTTGTAGTTGAAAATATATTGATGTGTCATTGATGCATAAACCATATAACCACCAGTAGTGTGAAGAACTCCTTTGGGTTTACCTGTTGAACCCGAAGTATATAAAATAAATAAAGGATCCTCTGCATTCATTTCTTCAGGCTCACAATGATTGGGAACGTCTTTAATTAAATCATGATACCAAACATCTCTATTTTGATCCCAGTTAATATAATTTCCTGTTCGTTTCACAACAATACATTTCTTCACATTTGGACAACTCATTAAAGCTTCATCGACTGTATATTTAAGTGGTATAGTTTTTCCACCTCGTACTCCTTCATCTGCAGTAATTATGTATTCAGATTCGCAATCATTTACTCTTCCAGAAATAGAATCAGCTGAAAAACCTCCAAAAATAATCGAATGAACTGCACCGATTCTTACACAAGCTAGCATTAAAATAGCTAACTCTGGTATCATCGTTAAATAAATTGTCACACGGTCGCCTTTTTTAATTCCTAATTTTTTTAAACCATTTGCTGCTTTAGAAACTTTTTGGTGAAGTTGTTTGTAAGATATTTTTTGATTATCTTTTGGATCATCTCCTACCCAAATAATGGCAGTTTTATCTTTTTTGTCTTTTAAATGTCTATCAATACAATTTGCTGAAGCATTTAAAGTTCCATCCTCAAACCACTTAATTTTAACCTCTTTTGTACTGTATTTTACATCTTTGATTTTTTTATATGGTTTTATCCAAGTAATTCTTTTTCCCTCTTTTCTCCAAAATTCATCATTACTCTTTATAGATTGTGAATATTTTTGTTGGTACTTACTTTTATTTGCTAAGCTACTTTTGATCCATTCTGGTTTTGTTTTAATAACGACTTCTGGAGGTGTATTTCCATTTTCTTTTTTTGCCTTAATTCTTTTTTTTACT
>CACISX010000016.1 GCA_902589455.1 uncultured Pelagibacteraceae bacterium
ATCAACTAATATTAAATTTTGATTATGATCAAAATTTTAAAGACCAAGATTTTTATGTTTCAAAAAGTAATGAAAATTCATTTTTACTTTTGAATAAATGGCCTAAATGGGAAAAAAATTTTATAAATATAATTGGAGAAAATTTTTCGGGCAAAACTCATTTAATAAATATATTTCAAAAAAAGTTTAAAGGAATTAAAATTAATTGTAATAAAATAGACAATCAGTTTTTAAAACAAATCAAAATATATGAGAATATAATCATTGAAGATTTGACTACAGAAGTAAGTGAAAATTTGTTTTTTACTTTGCTAAATATCATTGAACAGGATAATAAATATTTAATAGCAACATCCACAAAACCTATTGTTGATTTTAACTTTAAACTAGAAGATCTTAATTCTAGATCAAAAAATTTTTTACTTTCTTTTATTAAAAAACCTGAGGATGATTTAATGTATGCATTGATTTTAAAGAATCTTTCTGATCGCCAAATATCTATAGAAAAAAAACTAATTGATTTTATTATTAATAGAATAGATAGATCTTATGGTAAAATATCTGATTTCATATATAAAATTGACGAAATTAGTTTAAAAAGAAAGAAACCAATCGACTTTAAAATTATAAAAGAAGCTTTAGGAGATTAATTGAGCAAATATAGAACACATAAATGTAGTGAATTAAGAAAAGAAGATGTGGAAAAAATAGTTTCTTTGTCGGGATGGATAAATAAAAAAAGAGACCATGGTAATTTATTATTTATAGATCTCAGAGATAATTATGGAATTACTCAATGCATTATTGATAAAGATAATAAATATTTTTTAGAAATAGAAAAGTCTCAACTTGAAACAGTAATTAAAGTTGAAGGCAAAGTTGTAAAACGATCTGATGAAACAATAAATAAAGATATAGAAACAGGAGAGATTGAAGTAGCTATAGATACATTTGAAATTTTAGGGACTTGTAAAGAACTCCCTATGCCTGTTTTTAGTGATCAAGAATATGCTGAAGAAATTAGACTTAAATATAGATTTTTAGATCTAAGAAGGAAAAAAATTCATGAAAATATTATTTTAAGATCAAAGGTAATTTCATTCATAAGAAATGAAATGACAAAATTAGGTTTTTTGGAATTTCAAACACCCATTTTAACTTCATCAAGCCCCGAGGGTGCAAGAGATTTTTTAGTTCCTAGCAGACTAAATCCAGGTAAGTTTTATGCTTTACCACAAGCTCCTCAGCAATTTAAACAATTAATTATGGTTTCAGGTTTCGATAAGTATTTTCAAATAGCACCTTGTTTTAGAGATGAAGATGCAAGAGCTGATAGAAGTCCAGGAGAGTTTTATCAGTTAGATTTGGAGATGTCTTTTGTTGAACAGGAAGATGTTTTTAGTGTTGTTGAAAAATTGATGGTAAACACATTTAAAAATTTTTCTAACAAAAAACTTTTATACGATAAATTTCCAAAGATTTCATATAATGAGGCAATGCTAAAGTATGGAAGTGATAAACCAGACTTGAGAAACCCTTTGGTTATAAATGATATTACTGAAATATTTAATAGAGAAGATGTATCTTTTGAAATATTTAAAAAATTAGTAAAGTCAGGTTCTATGGTCAGATGTATTGTGACGAAAAATACAAAAGATAAACCAAGAAGTTTTTTTGATAATATTGATAAGTGGGCAAAGGGAGAAGGAGCTTCTGGTTTAGCTTATTTTACCTTGGGTCAAGATAAAAATATTTCAGCAAAAGGACCGATAGGTAAATTTTTTTCAGAAGAGGCATTAATGGAAATTATGAAAATTACTAAATGTGAAGTAGGAGATAGCATTTTTATGGCATGTGGCAAGCAAAGTGAACTAGAAAAAATTACAGCGTTGGCTAGAGATAAAATTGGGAAAGAATTAGATCTTATTAATGATAATATTTTTGCTTTTTGCTGGATAGTAGATTACCCAATGTTTGAAAGAGATGAGATATCAAATAAGATTAAATTTAGCCATAATCCTTTTTCTATGCCTCAAGGAGATCTAACAGAAGAGAATTTTGAAAAGCCTTTAGATATACTTGCCTATCAATACGATATCGTTTGTAATGGAATAGAACTTTCTTCTGGAGCAATAAGAAACCATAAACCCGATCTTATGTACAAGCTTTTCTCTATTGCCGGTTATGACAAGAGTCAAGTTGATCAAAAATTTAGTGGAATGATTAATGCTTTAAGCTACGGAGCACCACCACATGGTGGTATTGCCCCAGGAATTGATAGAATAGTTATGTTACTTGCTAATGAAAAGAACATAAGAGAAGTAACAATGTTTCCTATGAATCAGAATGCTCAAGACTTAATGATGAACGCTCCATCAGAAATAAATTCTGATCAATTGAAAGAACTAAATCTTTCTATTAAAAATAAAAATTAAAATTTATTTCTTGCCTTTTAAATTTATTTTAACATCTGAAAGATCAACAAGATTTTTTTTATAATTATTTCTTACAAAACCTTTGCTAGTTATGTCTTTTACAATTTTTAATAATTGGCTTTGATCTTCAGCGTTATTTTCATCTAAAGTATTTTCAGTTCCACCAATTGCTGGTGTGTGAGCAAGATCTTCTCTGTTTTGATAAGAAATTGCTAATTCTCTAAAAATGTAATCTAAAATTGATGTTGCACTTAAAATTCTATCATTTCCAAAAACTTTCCCAGAAGGTTCAAATTTTGTTCCTACAAAAGCACTAATAAATTCATCTAAAGGAACACCGTATTGTAATCCTAGTGAAACTGCTATAGCAAAATTGTTCATTAAAGCTTTAACAAGCTCACCTTCTTTACTTGTATCTATAAAAATTTCTCCAATTTTTCCATCTTCATATTCTCCAGTATGAAGATAAACCTTGTGATCACCTATTGTAGCTTTTTGAATATAACCTTTTCTTCTATCTGGCATGCTAAACCTTTTACTGTTTTTATCAGTTGATTTATTAAGGTTTGTTACAATATTTTCTTTGCTAATTGCGTTATTGTTGTTTTTTTCAGAAATTATTTCAACTTTTTTATTTTCAATAACTTTATTATTGGGATCAAGATTTTTTGTTTTTCTATTATCTAACTTTACGTCCATAACCTCAAATGTTCCATCATCCCTTTTTTCTAAATTTTTTAACTCTGTTTCATTAATATCATCTAAATAATGATTTACTTTAAATGTACATGTGTAATAAGTTTCAACTAGATATTTCGCCATTACTCCTCGATTTAAATTTTAATTTGAATATTGAATCATTTAATTTATATACTTATTCAAATTTTAGTCTAATTTAAATTTTACAATTTTTAATTGAAAAAAGATAAAAAAATTATGTTGACATTTTTTAAAAAAATTTTCACTTGGTGGAATCAAGATACTTTTGGGACTAGATTAAAAACTATTTTTTTTGGAAAACTCGTTGGTTCAGATGAGTTTGGTAATAAATATTATGAGAGTAAAAGTGGAAAAAGATGGGTTATTTATTCAGATACAATTGATGCATCAAAAATTCCAGTAGAATGGTATTCTTGGATACATTTTACTCCTAATAGAATAGAAAAAAAACACAACTTAGAAAAATATGAGTGGCAAAAACCTCATCAACCAAATTTAACAGGTACAGATAAAGCGTATTATCCAAATAAAAATAAAAATGCTGCAAAAAAAAAATACTCAAGTTGGAAAGAATAATTTTAAAATAATTTTGTTAATTTGTATTTTTTATTTTAACTTAATTAATAATTCTTATTCAGAGAATATTTTAAAAGTTTCTTTTACTGATATTAAAATTTTAGATAAAATAAGCTCAAAAAATACTCTAATTAAATTAAAAAATGGCGAATCAAAAAAATTTAATGATTTGTTAATTAAAAGTCTAAAGTGTAAAAACTCTGAATTTGATGATAATCCTGAAATTACTGCTTATTTACAGGTAACAGATTTAACAGATAAAAAAAATAATGAAGTCTTTGTATTCAACGGTTGGATGTTCTCGTCAAGTCCATCATTAACACCCTTTGATCATCCAGTTTATGATATCTGGCTAGTACAATGTTATTAAACAATATTATCTTTATCAAGCCAACTGACATTAAAATTTGAATTGATAAATTTTTTATGATTTAATAATTTTTTATGAAGAGGAATTGTAGTTGTTATTCCTTCAATAACAAATTCTTCTAATGATCTATTCATTCTTTGAATCGCTTCAGTTCTATTCCTGCCGTGACAAATCAATTTACAAACCATACTGTCATAGTATGGAGTAACTTTATAACCTTGAAATATCGCCCCATCTACTCTTGTTCTAAATCCAGAAGGCTGATGACACATAGTAATTGTTCCTGGTGAAGGTTGAAAATTTTTACTTGCATCTTCAGCATTTATTCGACACTCTATTGCATGTCCTCTAGGGTTAATATCACTTTGATGTAAGGCAGTTTCACCAGAAAAAGCAATCCAAATTTGTTCTTTTATAATATCAACACCAGTTACCATTTCAGTTACCGGGTGTTCTACTTGCACTCTTGTGTTCATTTCTAGGAAGTAAAATTTGCCATCCTCATATATGAATTCAACGGTTCCAGCTCCCATATATCCAATTTTTGTCACCATATTAACCGTTTTTTTAAAAAGATCTTTTCTTATTGGATCGGTCAGAACTGGACTTGGGGTTTCTTCAATTAATTTTTGATGCCTTCTTTGTACTGAGCAATCTCTCTCGTGTAGATGAACTACTCTATTTTTTCCAGCTAATATTTGAACCTCTATATGTCTAGGATTTTGAAAAAATTTTTCAATATAAACCTCATCATTTCCAAAATATTTTTGTGCCTCAGATTTAGCAGTTGAAAATAGCGTTTCAAACTCTTCTTCTTTATAGACTATTTTCATACCTTTACCACCGCCACCACCCGAAGCTTTAATTAAGATTGGAAAACCAATTTTTTTACAAAGTTCTTTTGCCTCTAAAATATTTTTAACACCACTCTCAGACCCCTCAATAACAGGTAATCCATTTTCTTTTGCAATTCTTTTTGCTTGGATTTTATCTCCCATCATTTCTATATGTTTTGATGAAGCTCCAATAAAATTAATTTTGTTTTCTTCTAATATTCTCGCAAAATTTGCATTTTCAGAGAGGAAACCATATCCAGGATGAACTGCATCAGCATTGGTAAGCTCAATTGCTGACATTAGAGCTGGAATATTTAAATAACTATTAGTAGGTTGATGGGAGCCAATACAAACACTTTCATCTGCCATTCTTACATGCATACTTTCTCTATCTACATCGGAGTGAACAGCTACGGTAGGTATTCCCCATTCTTTACATGCTCTAATAATTCTAACCGCAATTTCCCCACGGTTTGCAATTAAAATTTTTTTAAACATTATTTATTCAAGGATAATAATAGTTTGACCGAATTCGACTGGTTGTCCATCTTCAACACAAATTTCTTTTACTATACCGTCTGATGTAGAAGGAACATGATTCATCGTTTTCATAGCTTCAACAATCATTATTGTATCACCTTTTTTAATTTTTTTCCCTACCTCGACAAATTTTTTTGCACCAGGTTCTGGTGAATGATAAGCCGTTCCTATTATTGGTGAAGTTATCTCAGTGCCTGATTTAATTTTTTGAGTTTGTGCAGAGGTCATGTTCGTTGTCTCTGAAGTAGATGAAACCACTTGTGGCTGATTACTAATCGAAACATTATTTTTTGATACTTTAATTTTTGTATCTTTTTCTGTTATTTCTATTTCGGTAAGATTAAATTCTTTTAGATAATCACTCAGTTC
>CACISX010000017.1 GCA_902589455.1 uncultured Pelagibacteraceae bacterium
TCTTAAAGGTCATTCAGATGGAGATGTAATCATCCATTCAATAATAGATTCTCTTCTAGGGGCAATGAAAAAAAAAGATATTGGTACTTTCTTTCCTGATAATCAAAAAAAATACAGAAATATAAGATCAACAAAAATGCTTAAACCAATTATTAAAATACTTAATAACAACAACTTTCAAATAAACAATTTGGATATAAATTTAATTTGTGAACAGCCTAAAGTTTCTAAATATAGAGATAAAATAATTAAATCTTTATCAAATTTATTAAATATAGATGAAGAATTAATCAACCTAAAAGGTAAAACTGTGGAAAAACTTGGATTAATCGGAAAGGAAAAAGCGATAGCTTGTGAAGTTATTTGCTCAATAACTGAATGAAAAAAATAAATGTGTTGTTATCTACTTTCTTTGGATATGGATATTTAACCAAGATTCCTGGTACAGTTGCTTCAGCTGTAACAGCTATTTTTATTTATATAGCTTATGAATTTCTAGGGTATACAGATCTTAAATTTTCAATAATTTTTTTTACGCTTCTGCTCTTTTACTCTTTTTATGCTGTAAAAGATTCAGAGTCTGAATTTGAAAATAAAGATCCAAGACAAATTGTAATAGATGAAGTTTTGGGACAATCTATGCCATTAATATTATTATTGTATTTAAATCAAACTAATCAAATAAATATATCTATCGAGATTTACTATATTTTGTCTTTTTTATTTTTTAGATTTTTTGACATTTTAAAACCATTTCCAGTAAGTTACTTTGACAAAAATCATAAAAACTATTTTGGAATAATTATGGATGATATAATGGCTGGATTATATTCAATGATATTAATTTACTTAATAAGTCTTAAATTCTAATGAGCATTCAATCACTTCATAAAAATTTAATAAAAAAAAAATTAACTATATCTGTAGCTGAGTCTTGTACGGGTGGATTATTAGCTCATAATTTAACTAAATTGGCTAATTCATCGAAGTACTTTCAAATGGGTCTAATAACCTACTCTAACCAAGCAAAAATTAAGATATTAAAAATAAATAAAAATATTATTGAAAAATATGGTGCTGTTAGCAAAGAATGTTGTAAAGCAATGGTCCAAAATTTATCTAAAATTTCAAAGAGTAAAATCAATGTGTCAATAACTGGAATAGCTGGCCCAGGTGGTGGATCAAAAAAGAAACCAGTTGGTCTTGTTTATATTGGAGTTAAAAAAGGTAAAACTTTACTTATTAAAGAAAATAAATTTAAATCAAAAAACCGAAATTCTATTCAAAAATCAACAGTAAAAGCAATAATTAAAACAGTTATAAATTTAATTTAATTTTTTAGAATTCTTAAATCATTATCATCGAAAGAATGACAGTCCTCAGGTTTAAAAAAAATTCCCACTGTATCGTTCTCTTTGCCTATAGGTGGGTCTGAACTAATTAAAAATAAAGATTTGCCATTAACATTTACCCCAACTATCCAATCTGCACCCGTTGGTTGAATAGTTTCAATAGTTCCATTAATATCACCGTCATCCTGTTTGACCATTTTCATTGTTTCAGGTCTTATGCCAAAATTTTTTACCTTTTCTTTTTCAATATTAATTTTTTTTGAAAGACAGGTAGCTAATTTTTCATCTTTCTTTGAATTAACAATATTCATTTGTGGGCTTCCAACAAATTTTGCAACAAATAAAGATTTTGGATTATTGTAAATCTCCATTGGTTTATCAATTTGTTCTATTTTACCTTCATTCATTACTGCAATTGATGTTGCTAAAGTCATAGCCTCCATTTGATCGTGAGTAACAAAAATTATAGTACATCCTAAGCTATGATGAAGCCTTTTAAGTTCTGATCTCATTTCAAGACGTAAATTTGAATCAAGATTTGACAAAGGTTCATCCAGTAATAATAAACTTGGTTTTACTGCTAGCATTCTTGCTAACGCAACACGCTGTTGTTGTCCTCCAGATAGTTCTGATGGATAACGATCTCTAAAATTTTCAAGATGAAACAGTTTTTCCAACTCTAAATATCTTTTATCTTTTTCTTCTAGAGATTTTTTCTGCATTTCTAACCCAAAAACAATATTTTTATAAACAGTCATATGTGGCCATAAGGCATAACTTTGAAACATTAGTCCAAGGTTTCTGTTTTCAGTTTTAATCAATTCCCCAGTTTTTGAAGAAAAGAAAGTTTTGTCTCCATAAAATATTTCGCCACTATCAGGTGTTTCTAAACCTGCAATCATTCTTAAAGTAGTTGTTTTTCCACATCCAGAAGGACCTAGTAAACAAACGAATTCTCCGGCTGGAAAAGTTTCCGATAGATTATCTACAGCAATTGAGTTTCCACCAAAATTTTTAATAATCGATTTTAGTTTTATTTCAGACATTTATCCTCCTAGACCTGAAGCAAGATTTGTTTTTGTTACTCTATTTAAAATAAAAACAGAAATCATTACTACCACTCCAATAATTAATATAGTTGCGTTTGCAAGTTGTGTGTAGCCAAAATCTAAAAATCTTATTGATTGAGTTGTTAGTAATTCTGTTCCAGGTGTAACGAGCATTACAACTAAACTTAATTCTTTCATTCCAGTTATAAAAGGAAGAATTATAGCAATGATTAATGCAGATTTTTGTAATGGAGCCAGTATTGTTGTTATTCTTCTCCAAAAACCAGCACCCAAAACCATACCTGCTTCTTCAGGTTCAGGACCAACTTGCATCATAGCAGAGATACCTGACCTAGAAGCATAAGGTAAGTAAGTGACTACCATTACAAGAATCAATAAACTAATTGATCCATATAATGCTGGTATTGGACCTCTTGCGACTGCAAATAAAGATAAATATGCTGCAGCAAATGCTAGACCCGGCATTAGATAAGGTAAAAAAGAAATCTGTCTTAAAAACCCAGAAATCAAAGTACCTGGTAATCTAACGACTGCATAACCAATTAATAAACCTAGTACTCCACATATTATTGAGGCAGATCCAGCAATTAAAAAACTATTTTTAAGTGCAGTTATTACTTCTGGGCTAGTAAAAATACCTGGTTGATCCATTCCAGGAACGTTAACGCCTGTCCAATATGCTAAACCAAAATTTGAAAAAGAAAAATTACCCGGTTCTCTCATCAATGTGGATAAGGCTAAAACTATAAATGGTCCTAATGCAGCTATTAAAAAAATTATCCAAGCAAAAATAGTAGTTGGCATTCTAAAGACACCTAATTTAGATGGTTGTCGTTTAATTCCCTTGCCTCCTACTGTAACAAATCTCTGCCATTTTCTCACAACCCAAATATCAACTAAAAGTAACATCAGACCAATTAGACTTAATACAATTGCTATGACAGCAACAACACCTGAGTCATTTGACCTTACACTTGAATACAATGAAGTTGAAAGTAAAGTATATTTAGCTGGTGTGCCTAGGATATATGGAGTTGCAAAAGTTCCTAGAGTCCTTGCAACTGTTAACAATAAAACTGACATCGTAGTAGGTATCAAAAGTGGTAAAATAATTTTTGACCATATTGCTTTGGTTTTAGCTCCAAATGTTGAGGCAACTTCCTCTAATTGGATATCAATTTTACTAAGTGCGCTTGAAAAAAGAAGAAATGCGAATGGAAAATAGCTTAAAGCCATACATATTGAAATTGGTAATGGACCGTAAGCTAGCCAGTCTGGAGGTGTAATTCCAAATGACTCAAGCATTCCCTGGGGTCCGCTAATTTTTCTATTTTTAAACATTGTTAGCCATGCAGTTGCCATAGCTTGAGATGGCAACATGTAAGGAATTATTAAAAGAAATCCTAAATATTTTCTTCCTAAGATATTGGTGCTAGTAACTAGAGATGCTAAAATTAGACCTAAGGTTAATGCAATTAATGTTGCAAAAAATGAAACTGTTATAGAATTCTTTAAAGGTATCCAAAAAATCTTTTCGCTAATAGAAGAAGTAAAAACTCTATCAACATATTTGTATGTAAATTCACCATCTTTTCCACCCGAAAGCATTGCATCCATCATTGTTAAAGATACTGAATTTGAAAAAATTGAAACTATTGGAGCAATAACTAGGTAAGACAATATTATTACAAGGACAACTCCAATTAAAAATGTAGGTTGGAGCAATAATTTTGATAATTTAATCTTAAGACTTACAAGAAAGGAATTCTGACTAGTTGAATTTGAAGTAAACAATTTAACCTCTTTTTTTTAAGGCGATGTAAAATACACCGCCTTAATTTATAGTTAACTAATTATTTACTATGTTTTATCCAAAAATCCATTAGATCCGCTCTACGATTAGCAACATTGGTATTATTAGAAACTAATAAAGTATCTTTCCATGCCTCTGCAGTAGGATACGGATTATCTGGACTAGATCCGAGAGAAGAATTTGAAGAATATGCTCCAACTACACCAACCCAAGGATTTGCACCTTCCTGAGTAAGGACATAATAAGCAAGTAATCTTGCTGCATTTGGATGAGGAGCACCTTTAACAATTTGCATATATGTTGGTTGATTTAAACCCTTAAATGGATCAACTTCACACAAAGCTAATGCTAGATTTTTTTTAGCATTTTCTCTATGTCTTCCTAAGGAATAAATACCTATAGGAGCTTTACTTTGCCCTTTTGTTCCAACAGCAACAGCAATTTCGTAATCTTCATTATACAAAACTGGATTATTTTGAGCTAATCTTTTAACAAATTCTAATCCAGCGTTTGCTTCTGAAACTTTAAGATCTTTTCCATAATGTTTTTTATATGAAGCTGCTAATTCGTCAGATCTATCTTCCATTGCTGAAAACATTTGAAGCATAGAAGAAGCTATACGTGGATCCCACATATGAAATCTTCCTGACCAATCTTTTTCAGTTAATTGCCACAAAGTTTTTATTGGACAGCTATCTCCGTATGTTTCAGAGTTATAACCTATTACAAATGGTTGCCATAAGTAAATCAATGGTTTCTGACTGTCAGCAGGTATGTCTTTAGCA
>CACISX010000018.1 GCA_902589455.1 uncultured Pelagibacteraceae bacterium
ATAATTAACATTCTCTTTTGAAACTAGCAAAATTACAGTCGAGATTAAAATCAATAATGGCAAGTACAATGGTATTATAAATCTTTTAAATAATTCTTTATAAACATCCTTAGGATTACTTAAGTTACAATTTAAAAGGCGTTCATTAATTTTTAAATATACTTTCTTAATACATTCAACTAACTCACCAGTAGATTGTTCTTGAAGTTTTTTATTTACAAGAAAATGTGACTCCATATTTCCTAAATCAAAGTCAGATTTAGAAAAACTAAAATTTGTATAATTATTGTTATTGTTATTTAAATTTTGTCCGTCATATAAAACTAAAATTTTTTTTTCACCTTTTTGTTCAAAGACGCCTTTTTTTGCAAAAGTAATTTGAAAACGATTAGGTGCTGTCTTTTTTTTTATGTATATATTTATAAATTCCTCATTTAAATTTTTATCATCAGCAAATATTGTTAGGTCCTTTATATTATCATTAAACTTTTTTGGTTTTATTAATCCTTCGAAATAATCAACATCAGAAGTTCTTAAAAGGTTTCGAGAAATTTCTTGAGATTTAGGAACTATTATTGTTAATAGGATTAATTGAAAAAATAAAATAATTATAGAAAATGAAACAAAAAAATTTACAAGTGACGTTTTTTCTATTCCATGGTTCCAATAAATTATTAATTCGTTACGCATCTCATATTTAATAAAAACATATGAAAAACCAAAAAAAATACAGAAAGGTAATACTTTGCTAATAATTTTAGGAAAGTTTAATAATGTATAAAAAAGATAAATGTTATAATTTCTTCCATCTTCAATCATAATATCCAAAAAATTTACTGCTTGAAAAACCCAAATTATTGAGCTCAATCCAAACAAAACTATAAGTGAAAAAAACAAACAATCTGTAAGTAGTTTTCTATATATTATTTTTTTCATTGAAATCTGGTATTTTTATTCATATATAGCATCCATCTCTAACATATAGTAAGTAAAATTTATGAGCGTTCAAATAAGTTATAAAAATATAAAAACTACAAAAAATTCCACAAATTTAGTCTTATTTGTTGATGAAAAATTTAATTTCTTGAAACTAAAAAAATACGTTTCTCCAAAAGAATATTCCTTTATTTCAGACTTGTTAAAATCTAAAGATTTAAAGAAAAGAATAATAAGCTTTGATATTAGCTCAAAAAAAAGAATTATTATAATTTCATTAAAAAAAGATTCTCAAGGTGCTGATCTAGAAAATTTAGGAGCAAAATTTTATGATAATTTTAAAAATTTTAAAATAAAAGATTATATTTTGAATTCAGAAACAATACCTTTAAAATCAAATAACGCTGTTGGACACTTTTTGCATGGTCTAAAATTAAAATCTTATGCATTTGAAAAGTATTTAACTAAAAAAAGTAAAAATAATATTACTTTATATATATCTGGTAATAAGAAACCATCTGCTAAAGAACAATTGAAATTTAAAGCAATTGAAGATGGAGCTTTTCTTACAAGGGATTTAGTTTCTGAACCTGGAAATGTTTTACATCCAGATGAATATGCAAGAAGATTAAACTTATTGAGAAAAGATGGTTTAAAAGTAAATATTTATGATCAAAAAAAATTAAAGAAATTAGGAATGAATGCTTTACTTGGAGTTGGGCAAGGAAGTATTAGAGGCTCTTACCTTGTTACTTTAGAATGGAACGGATTGAATAAAAAATCTAAACCTTTAGCTTTTGTAGGAAAGGGTGTTTGTTTCGACACTGGAGGCATATCCTTAAAGCCCGCAAAGTTTATGGAGGATATGACTTATGATATGGCCGGTTCGGCTGTTGTAGTCGGGTTAATGAAAAGTTTAGCACAAAGAAAAGCAAAAATAAATGCTGTTGGTGTAGTTGGTCTAGTAGAAAATATGCCTGGAGGAAACGCGCAAAGACCAGGGGATATTGTTAAGTCTTATAGTGGAAAGACTATTGAAATTTTAAATACAGACGCAGAGGGTAGATTAGTTTTAGCTGACGCATTAACGTATACAGAAGAAAAATTTAAACCAAAATTTATAGTTGATTTAGCAACTTTAACTGGTGCCATTATAGTTTCATTAGGATCTGAGTATGCTGGATTATTTTCCAATGATGATAAATTATCCAAGCAGTTAATAGATACTGGAGAAAAAGTTGAGGAAAAAGTATGGAGAATGCCTTTAAACAAAAATTTTGATAAATTAATAAACTCAAAAAATGCAGATATGCAAAATATAAATTATGTTGGTGGCGCAGGATCTACAACTGCAGCACAATTTTTGCAAAGATTTATATTAAATAAAACACCATGGGCACATTTAGATATTGCTGGAATGGCGTTTTCAAAATATGGCGGAGCTTTAAATTCAGGCGGTGCTACGGGTTATGGAGTAAGATTATTAAATAAACTAATAGAGGACAATTATGAGTAATATTGAACAAACTTTATCAATTATAAAACCAGATGCAGTTGAGAGAAACCTTGAAAACGAAATAAAAGAAATGTTTAAAAATAATGGTTTTTCAGTTTTGAAAGAAAAAAAAATTCAGATAGAAAAATCTGAAGCAGAAAAATTTTATAAAGTACATGAAACAAAGCCATTTTATAACGATTTATGCGCATATCTTTCATCTGGACCAATTGTTGTAATGATATTAGAAAAAGAAAATGCAGTATTAGGTAATAGAGAGCTAATGGGCGCAACAAATCCTCAAGAAGCATCAGAAGGAACTATCAGAAAGAAATATGGTATCTCAATAGATA
This sequence comes from uncultured Pelagibacteraceae bacterium, assembly GCA_902589455.1. Taxonomy (GTDB): domain Bacteria; phylum Pseudomonadota; class Alphaproteobacteria; order Pelagibacterales; family Pelagibacteraceae; genus Pelagibacter. Next base: position 2,785 of record CACISX010000018.1, read on the forward strand.
AAAATTCTGTTCATGGATCTGATAGCGTTGAAAATGCTAAAATTGAGATTGATTTTTTTTTTAAAGACTAAATATTTTTAACAAAGCTTTAGGATAAAGCTTATGTTCTTGTTTTAAAATTTTTTTAGCAAGAGTTTTAGCATTATCTTTTTTGTTAATTTTAACTTGTGTTTGAATAATAATTTTCCCAGAATCCAATTTTGATGTAACGTAATGAACTGTACAACCAGAGTATTTTTCTTTTTTATCTAATACTCTTTGATGTGTATTCAGACCTTTATATTTAGGAAGTAAAGAAGGATGAATATTTAATATCTTTCCTTTAAAATTTTTAATAAATGATTTTGATAAAATTTTCATAAATCCCGCGAGGCAGACTATATCAATCTTATTTTTTTTTAATTCTAAAAGTATTTTTTTTTCAGCTAATTTTTTGTCTCTAAAATTTAAAATTTTTTTTTTTATTTTATAAATATTTGCAAATTTTAAACCTTTTGCTTTTGAATTATTGGTTACTATAAGAGATATAGAAATGGGTGATTTTTTTGTTTTTGAAAATTTAATTAAGTATTTTAAATTACTTCCTGTACCAGAAATAAATACTGCTGCTTTAAACTTATTTGAACCAGTTGATACAACCATTTAATTTGACTTTATTTTTTCCTTTAGTAATTTTCCCAATTACATATGGTTTATAATCTTTAGTAAAATATTTTAGAACTCTTTTTAGATTTTTTTCTTCTATTATTAAGCAAAAACCAACACCACAATTAAAGGTCTTAAGCATCTCTATATCGGAAATTCCATTTTTTTTTAGCCATTTAAATATTTCTTTAGTTTTAATTTTATTTAAATTTATTTCTGCTGAATAATTCTTTGGTATTATTCTTTTTAAATTATCAGATAATCCACCACCAGTAATATTTGCACATCCATTAATTAGGTTTTTGTCATTTAAACTTATTATTTCTTTTACATATATTTTTGTTGGAGTGAGTAATTTAGATTTTAAAAATTTATCTTTCTTGATATTAATTCTTTTTTGCTTTAACAGATGTCTTACAAGAGAATACCCATTAGAGTGTAGTCCACTAGATGGCACAGCTAGAATAAGATTATTTTTTTTAATTTTTTCTTTATTTAGAATTTTATTTCTATCAACTATACCGACAGCAAAACCTGCTATATCAAATTTACCTTTTTCGTAAGTGCCAGGCATCTCAGCAGTTTCCCCGCCAACTAGATTACATCCTGAAAGATTGCAACCCTCTACAATCCCTTTGATAATTGATTTAAGTTTAGATAAATTAATTTTATTTATAGAAATATAATCTAAGAAAAGAAGGGGTTTAGCTCCTTGAACAATCAAATCATTTACGCTCATAGCAACTAGATCAATGCCTATTGTATCAAATTTGTTTAAACTGTTTGCTATTTCTATTTTAGTTCCAACACCATCTGTACATGCAACTATTTGTGGGTGATTTATATTATTTGGGATACTATTTATTGAACCAAATGCTCCAATATTAGAAAACTTTTTTTTGCCTTTTTTTTTTGATGAAATTTTAGAAATGAAATTTACAAAGTTGTCAGCTGCATCAATATTAACCCCACTTTTTTTATAGGTAAATTTTTTGTTATTCATTAAAATAAATTATGAAATTTTTTCTTAAATTTTTTAAATTAAGCAACTTATATAGATATTTTTTAATTCTTGCTTTATTAAATATTTTT
>CACISX010000019.1 GCA_902589455.1 uncultured Pelagibacteraceae bacterium
TCTAAAACATCAATAAGATAAAAATTTGGGTGAGATTTATTTTGAATTAATTTATAAGATTTATTATTAGGATTAATAGTATTATAGTTATAATCATAAGAATGTTTTTCGTTTTCAGATAATACAAAATTAATTAAATGATAAGCTAACGTTGATTTGCCAATACCCTCTTCGCCAGATAAAAGAATTTTATTAGGTAAATTATTATTTTTATATAATTGAGATAAATGATTAAAAATCTCTTTATGTTCAAATAAATTAGTTTGTGTTGAAGGGTTTAAATTCATTTAATTATTTTTTTAATTTGATTTATTATTAAACCCTCATTAATCTTTATATCTAAATTTGAGTCAATTATTTGATAAGATTTTTTATTTGATTTAGCTAATTTTAAAAAACCTTTTTGTACTTTATTATAAAAATTCATATTAAACTGATCATACCTATTTAAAGATTTTCTCTTTTTTAACCTAAGAAAAAGGTTTTTTTTATTTACTAAATTTAGAAAAGTAAAGTTAACTTTAATATTTTTTAATAGAAATTTATTCATAAAATTTATAATTTTTAAATCAATACCCATACCATAATGTTGATAGGCAATTGTGGAGTCTGTAAATCTATCTAAAAGTATAATTCTCTTTTTATAAAATTTTTTAATTAAATTTACATTTTCACTTCTAGCAGCTAAATAAAGCAGCAAATCTGTATTTATATTAAATTTTGATTTCTTATTTAAAATCAATTTCCTGATTTTTTCAGAATTTAAACTACCACCTGGTTCCCTGATTTTAATATAACTAATTTTCTTACTCTTTAAATATTTAGCAACTTTAGTTAAATGGTGACTTTTTCCACAGCCTTCAATTCCTTCGAAGACAATAATTGGTTTTTTAGACATCACCCCAAATTAGATAATTTATTGACTTAAGCAATCTTGTTATAAAGTTAACTTTTTTAACATCTTTTGACGCAAGTAAATCATACTCACCAATCAATTCTTGATTGTATACAACTCTTAAAGTGCCTAATTTTTGATCTTTTTTAATTGGTGCAGCAATTGGCCCATTATATTTAACAACAACTTTTAAAAGTTTTTTTTTAGCTTTTTTAATTGTCTTGTATATATCGTTTTTTGTATATGCATCTACAGATTTTTCTTTACCGAGCCATACATCAATTTTATGAAAGGGTTTGTTGGCTTCAGTGATTTTTACTAAATCAAAATTTTGTTAATCCATATGTTAAGAGTTTAATACTTTCTTTAGATCTTGAATTTTTTGATTTAAATCCACTTCCTACTGCAATAAGTCTTCTACCATTTCTATTAATTGATGAAGCTAAAGAATATTTTTCGTACGATAAAAAACCTGTTTTAATTCCATCTGCGCCTAGATTTTTATAAAGAAGGGGGTTTCTATTACCTTGTTTGATTGGATCACCTCCCGTTCGGTCCCAAGTAAATTCTGTTTCTTTAAAATACTTATAATATTCAGGATAATTTTTTATTAAATATCTAGACATAATCATAATATCCCTGACAGTTGATAAATTATCTGGAGCATTTATTCCTGAAGAATTAGAGAAGTTTGTATTTTCCATTCCAATTTCCTTTGCTTTCTCTGTCATTAAAATTGCAAACTCTTCTTCAGTACCAGCTATACCTTCAGCTAAAGCGATACAAGCATCATTACCTGATGAAATGATTATCCCTTTTAAAAGATTTTCAACTGATATTTGATCACCAATCATAATAAACATTGATGAATACCCAGCTTGAGACAATCTCCAAGCATTTTCTGAAACAATAAATTTGTCACTAAGACTTAATTCTCCATTTTTGATTAAATCAAAAGCAATAATTGATGTCATAATTTTTGTCATTGACGCTGGAAAAATTTTTCTATCAGCATCTTTTTCGTAAAGAATTTCACCTGAATGATAGTCTTGCAATATCGCAGTTCTCACATTTATATCAAAATTAGCTTTTGAAACTGTAATAATAAAAATACTAAAAATTATTACTATTAATATTTTTTTAAACATTTTTTAATATTTCAATATTTTCAAATTCTAATGGTTTAAGTTCATTAAATGATTTTTCTAGGTTTTTTATATCATTAAATGGACCTATTAATACCCTATATTTAGTATTAGATAATTTTTTTATTATTGAAGTTTTAATATTTGTTTCATCTTTAATTCTTTTAATCATGTTTTCAGCCGAATCTTTGAAATAAAAATCAGCTATCTTTATTGAGAATGTAAATTTTTGTGGTGGAATTTTGTTTTTTTTAGTATTTGTTGAGCCTAGATTATTAATTTCAATTCCCTCGACTGGCGCTTTATCAGCAACATGCTTTTCTTCATCAAAAGTTTTTGCTTTTTTAGCAACAAATGTAGATTTTTTAGAAAATAAAATAAGCTCAATATAAGGATTGTTTAGATTAAGAGACAATTCATCTGCAATACGTGTTGTTATAACGGAATTATAAAAATCAGAAAATACCACCTCATTAGAGATAACCTTAGCAATTATAGATTTATTATTTTCAGGATTTGTAATTTTTACAAAAGAATTTTTTAAAATTTTTTTATGAAAAATTCCTAGTACTGTATTATCAATCTTTTTATTTATTTGATTTTCCTCAATTAATCCTTCATCATATATTAAAGCAAAACCTATATTTCTATATTTTTGATCTGTTATAAAACCCTGGTTACTTTCTTCTTCCTTGACCACTTCTTCTAATTTAGGTGTTTTTTTAAATATATCTGTAGTTGTTTGTTTTGTATTGGGAAGATCTTTTTTATTATTGGTATTTTGGCATGCAGTTAAAAAAAAAATTGATATTATTAATATAATCTTAAAATTCATTTTTAAACTTATTTTTTAATGTACAGACAGCTAAAGCAAATCTTAAAGACCTATTCCATTTTAATATAATTTCATAATTATCAAATGCAATATAAGCAGGATTTAAAGTTTCTGCGTCTGGTATGATATCTTTATCTGGCGTAATTATAGCAATATTTAAATTATCATATTTATGATTGATTTGATCACTATTTTTTAAATATTTTCTAAAATAATTTAATTTTTTTTTATCATGAAGTTTTTTTGCAGAAATATTCAAATATTTATTTGGTATTTGATCAGATAAATCAACTTTTAGGAAACATGGCTGATTATTTTTCCAACCAATTTGTTTCAAATAATTTGCAGCAGAAGCATAAGCGTCTTTATTACTTTTAAGATCTATATAGTTGTTATTATCAAAATCTATCGCATAATTTTTCATCGTAGTTGGCATGAATTGAAAAAACCCAAATGCACCAGCCCATGATCCGTAAAGCGTTTTATAGTCAATTTTCTTATTATCAATTAATTTTAATAATGTTAATAATTCATTAGTAAAAAATTCTGATCTCCTTTTATCAAAGCTTAATGTTGCTAAAGAAGATAGAATATCCATCTTACCAACGTAATTTCCGAAATTTGTTTCTATTCCCATTAATGATAACAACAATTCTTTTTCAATATCAAATTTACTTTCGATAGAATTAATAAGTTTTTTATTATTTAGATAAAATTTTGTACCTATAGAAACCTTTTGAGATGAAGTTCTTTTAGAAATATAAGTTATTGTATCTTCATAAAATTCAGGCTGATATCTATCGTATTTTATTACATCAGATAAAAACTTTGTTTCAGACATAACTAAATTGAATGTTTTTTCTGAAATATTATTTTTTAAAGCAATTTCTTTAAAATTCACTTTCCAATTTTCAAAATCTTTATTTATATCGGCAAATGAACTGTTAATAAAAATTATTGCAAAAAATAAAAAAAAATTAATTTGTTTCATGTAAATCTCTTAAATATATAATTACAGCAATCCAAATAAAAATAAAACTAACTAATTTAATGATTGAAAAAGGCTCATTGTAATAAAAATATCCCAATAAAAATTGAAAGGTAGGAGTTATATAAAAAATCATTCCTGCAGGTCCTAAACCGCATAACTCAACACCTCTTACATATAAAAACAAAGGTATAACTGTCATTGGTCCAGCAAGAAAAATAAATAACATCATTGGAGGATCAGAGATTCGAAAATCGTTATACCCTTGTTTTGAGATTAAATAAAAAGCTAAAATTGCAAATGGTAATATAAATAAACTCTCTATTAAAAGACCAACATCAGTATCAACATTAATTTTCTTTCTTATAAG
>CACISX010000020.1 GCA_902589455.1 uncultured Pelagibacteraceae bacterium
AAAATTTATAATCTGGTTACCATAATCGTTTACATAATATTCTTTCGTAACCTTGTGTTTATTAAATATTAAAACATTAGATATAACGTCGCCTAAAATAGCTCCTCTACAGTGGCCTACATGCAAGGGTCCCGTGGGGTTAGCTGATACGAATTCAACTAAATAATTATTTTTTTTCTCTTTTTCATTAATTCCAAATTTTTCAGAGTTATCAATTATTTCTTTAATAAAGTTTGACCAAAATGATGGCTTAAATTTAATATTTATGAAACCAGGTTTAGCAATGGATATGTTTTCTATTTGATTATCACTATTTTTAATTTGAGGTGCAAGTTTTTCTGCCAATTCTATTGGAGAGATTTTATTTAGCTTAGATAAAACCATTGCAACATTAGTTGAAATATCACAATCAAATTTCGGAGGTGGTATTTCCGCATTAATACCATTGAAACTTTCTGGAACGATAAGTTGATTTTTTTTACCTAGATTAACAACAATAGATTTAATTTTATCTAAATATAATTCAAAAATATTCATTTATTATCGTTATAAAGGTTAATTGCATATCTATCTGTCATACCAGATATAAAATCTGAAATAGCTCTATATTTGTCTTTAGTCAATTGCTCTTTAGTAAGAAATTTTCTAGGATTTGATTTAATTATTTTAAATAATTTCTTAATTATCATTTTACCTCTTTGATTCTTATTAAGCACTGATTTATTGTCATACATTCTATGTCTTAAAAATGATCTGATTTCTTTTTCTGAATTTTCTATTTTATCTGAAAAAGAAACTATTAATTGATTTGATTTTGACACATCCTTTAATGACTTAATTTTAAATTTTTTAATGTTTTTTTCTGTATTACTTAGTAAATCTCTAATCATAATATCTATTGAATCTCTGATGATTTGATAAATAGCAATTTTATAATTTTTTTTATTAATTTTGTTTTTATATTTATGATAAATGTCTTTAAAAAAATCTAATTCAACTAATTCCTCAAGTTTAAATAGGTTTGCTTTAATTCCATCTTGAATATCATGATTATTATATGCAATGTCATCTGATATGGCTGATATTTGAGCTTCTAATGATGGATAAGTATTAAATTTAATTTTATTCTTGAAAACTTTTAAACCAATTAGTTTATTGATCATGCTTAGATCATCTACTGGTCCATTATGTTTTAAAAGTCCTTCTAAAGTTTCAAGAGTTAAGTTTAGTCCAGCAAATTTAAAATATTTATTCTCTAAAAACATAACTATTCTTAGTGTCTGTAGATTGTGATCAAAACCACCATAATTTTGCATACATTCATCTAGAGCATCCTCTCCTGCATGGCCAAATGGAGTGTGACCTAAATCATGCGCAAGACTTAAGGTTTCAGCTAAATCTTCATTTAATTTTAGATATTTTGCAATTGATCTTGCTATTTGAGCAACTTCAATTGAATGAGTAATCCTTGTTCTAAAATGATCCCCTTCTGTGTTAACAAATACTTGGGTTTTATGCTTTAATCTTCTAAATGATGCGCTGTGAATTATACGATCTCTGTCGCGTTGAAAAGGAGATCTGTATTTAGAATTAGCTTCTTTATTAAGTCTACCCTTACTTTTAAATACGCCTAACAAAGTGTCTTTTTTCATCCTTTAATTTAAATAATTAAGTATTATATTAGTAATATCAGTGTTCAGACATGATAAAAGAAATTAAATTTACGGATAAAGCGTTAAAACAAATAGATAATTTGTTATCGAAAAAAGATAAAGGATCATTCTTTAGAATCGCTATTAAAGGTGGAGGGTGCTCTGGTTTTCAATATGAATTTACATTTGATAAATCAAAACAAGATGACGATTTAAATTATCAAAATATTCTAATTGATAAAACTTCTGCTGATTTACTTAAAGGGTCTGAAATTGATTATGTTTCTGAACTAATTGGTGAACAATTCAAAATATCTAATCCACAAACCAAATCTTCATGTGGTTGTGGTGTTTCTTTCTCTCTTTAATGCTCATTTCATCTTGGAATGTAAACTCGGTAAGAGCAAGAATTGAAAATATCAAAAGCTATTTATTAAAATATAAACCTGATATTTTAATGATGCAGGAAATCAAAACTGAAGATGTTAATTTTCCATATGATGATTTTTCATCAATGGACTATGAAAGTCATGTATTTGGTCAAAAAAGTTATAATGGTGTAGCGATCATCTCAAAAAATAAATTAAAAAATGTCAAAACAGATTTAATTAAGGATAAGTTAAAACAATCAAGAATAATTTCAGCTGAATTTGAATATAAGAAAAAAAATATTCAATTAATTAATATTTATACTCCAAACGGAAATCCTGTAGATACTGAAAAATATGATTATAAAAAAAATTGGCTTGATCAATTAATAAAACAATTAAAAAGTTTATCTAAAAAAAATTCTAATATTATTTTAGCTGGTGATTTTAATATAATCCCTTCAGCAGAAGATGTTTATAATGTTAAAAGTTTTGAAGATGACGCATTATACCGACTTGAAATAAGAAAAAAATTTAGAGAAATGATTAATCTTGGTTTTAATGACGTCTACAGACATTTTTATGAAGATAAAGAAGGATATACATTTTGGGATTATATGAGAGGTGCATGGCAAAAAAATAACGGTATGAGAATTGATCATTTTTTAGTTTCAAATTCTATAATTGATCAAATTAAAGATATTAATATTAATAAAGATCCACGTGGAAGAGAAAAGCCTTCTGATCACACACCAATTGAGATTAATTTAGCTTAAAGATTTAATCTTA
>CACISX010000021.1 GCA_902589455.1 uncultured Pelagibacteraceae bacterium
CTAGCAATATATTTTCCCTCCTTTTCATCACCAAAAAATTTAAAAATCTTTTCTAATTCTTTTTCATCAAGTTTATTGATTGCATCTTCTGCCGAATAACTATTTAAACCCAACTGCATATTTAGTTTGCAATCTGCTTCAAATGACAATCCTTTTAATGGATCTTTTATTTGAGTGTAAGAATAACCAAGATCAAAAATTACCCCTCTTATGTTTTCGTTTTTGAGCTTTAGATTATTTAATTGACTAAACTTAATGTTTTTAAAAATAAATCTATCTTCAAAGTTTTCTTTTAATTGATTAGCAATTTTTGAGCTCTCTATATCTCTATCTAGAGCAATTACATTTGTATTTTCGAAATCTAAAATTTTTTTGGAATAACCGCCTTGACCGAAAGTACAATCAATAAATGTGCCACCATGTTGAGGGGAAATAACGCTAATAATTTCTTTTAGCAGTACCGGATAATGCTTTTGCATTTTCGGTACTATGGTGGCGTCCATTTATTTCTTGGAAGACCATTAATTTTTTTGTCTTCTTAAGAATGCTGGTATCTCAAGATCATCTTCTTCCTCTTCATTTGAAGATAGTAAATCTTCGGGACTTGAATTCTCATTTTCTGAGCTAAATAAATCTGGCGAATCAGAGTCAACACCAAATTCTTTTAAATCATTAGAAACTTCTTCCTGACTTTTACTCTCTTGGATTTCTTCATGATTTGTTTCCATAGCCTCTTGTGCAAAGGATTTTTCCATTTCGTTTACAGAGTCATCCTCAACGATACTTTCACTTTCAATATTAGTATTTTGAACAAAATCATCATTTATCATTTGATTCTGCGAATTATCAGTTTGCTGCTCTTGGATAACCTCATTTTCAAATTTTAGAGCATTAGCACCATGATACATTGGGTTGGATGTTGTTGTATTTGAAAAATTGAAAGATCCAGAAGATCCCATATTTGAAAAATCAGAATAACCAGGATTACGGTTTTGAATTCGATGAACCATATTAACAACTGATTTCGACTCTGGTTGCTGACCATCTAATGAAGTTGCAACTATAGAAACTCTCATTTTACCATCAAGTTCGGAGTCGGTAATTGCTCCAATAATTAATTCTGCCTCAGGGTCAACTTCTGCTCTAACTTTATTTACAGCTTCATCAACTTCAAAAAGTTTAAGATCTTTGCCGCCTGTAATATTTACTAACAAACCTTTAGCACCTTTCAATGTATAATCGTCTATTAAAGGATTGCTAATTGCCATCTCAGCTGCTTTAAGAGCTCTACCTTCTCCCTCAGCTTCTCCAGTTCCCATCATAGCTTTACCCATAGATGCCATCACAGTTTCAACATCAGCAAAATCTAAATTTATCAATCCTGGTCTTACCATTAAGTCAGTTATGCTTTGTACGCCATGCATTAAAACGTTATTTGAGAGGTTAAAAGACTCTTCAAAAGTTGTTTGTTCATTAGCTATTTTAAATAGGTTTTGATTTGGAATAACAATTATTGTATCAACATGTTTTCTTAACTCTTCTAAACCTTGTTGTGCTCTTCTCATTCTAGAGGGTCCTTCATATAAAAATGGAAGAGTCACAACGCCTACAGTTAAGATATTTAATTCTTTAGCAGCTCTTGCAATAACATGAGCAGCACCAGTTCCTGTTCCACCACCCATACCAGCTGCAATAAAAACCATGTTTGCACCTTGAAGTGTATTTACAATTTCATTTAAAGATTCATCAGCAGCTGCTTGACCAATATCAAGTTTTGCACCAGCTCCCAAACCTTTTGTTAAATTTAAACCTATTTGAATTCTTGATTTTGCCTTACTTAACTTTAAATCTTGAGCATCCGTATTTACTGCAATAAATTCTACTCCCTGCATATTATTTTCAATCATTTCATTAATTGCATTTCCACCTGCTCCACCAACTCCTAAAACTAAAAGTCGTGGTTGTAACTCTTTTATTTCTGGTGCTTTAAAGTTAATTGTCATCTTATTTCCCCTCGTTGTTGTTTAAATGTTTTTCCCATTTAAGACTTGCTCGATTTAAATTTGCTTTTTTTCTTGCAGACATCTTAAATTTTTCAAAAGCTGTTGGTTCCCATATTTGAAATGTTTGACCTTGACCAACAAACAACATGCTATTTTTAATTTTTGCATGTTTTAATAATTTTGATGAAAGTGAAATTCTACCTTCGCTATCAAATTGTAAATTTGTACTTTCAGCTAAAATTGAAGTTGCAAAATAATCTCTTTTTTCCTCAAAGGGATTTAAAGAATCTATTGCTGAAGAAATTTTTTCAATTCTGTCTTGAGAACATGCTTCTATTGAGGAATTATTAAATGATGGATAACAAATAACACCGTTGTAACCTAAATTTGACAAATATGATCTGAAACTAGCAGGCACAGATACTCTCCCTTTTTTGTCCAATTTGTTCTCGTAAGTGGAT